>DATHKR010000001.1:0-19168 GCA_035489015.1 Kofleriaceae bacterium
GCCGTCGCGATCGGTCCCGCCGGCGTCCTGCGGATCCGGATCCTCGAAGCCTCCGTCTCGATCGTCGCCGGCGCCCGCGTCGAGGACGCCGTCGTCAGCCCCGCCGCCATCGCCGCTGCCGGCGTCCTGGTCGGTGCTGCCATCGTCGCCGCCGTCGTCGCTGCCGGCATCGCCCTCGTCCTCGGTGCACGCCGAGCGGCGCAGCTCGTGCCATGTGTCGTCGTAGGTGAGGCCGGTGGCGGAGGTCTGCATGGTCGATGACTCGTCGCTGTCCTCGAGCCCTACGTTCCAGCACTTCTCCATCAGCACGACCTCCTGGCTCGCCGCCGCCCAGTCGCACTTGTACTCGCACTGGACCTCGTAGCCGTTGCCCCACGACTGATCGCGGTAGCTGAACTCGAGGCCGGCGCCGGCCCCGGGTCCCTCGGCGGTGATGAAGATGCCCGGCGAGACCACGATCTGATCCTCGGCGTGCTTGGCCGAGTAGCCCACCCCGACGGCCGCCGTCGCGTGCTCCTGCCCGGTGCCCGAGTTGAGGATCACGTCCCCCTTGCTCTGGCAGTCGCCGTAGTTCGCGCCCTCCCAGCTCGAATCCCAGGTCCAGCGCCCGCAGCTGGCCCAGTCGAGCGGGTTGTGCGAGTGCTCGTTGACGCCCTTCCAGGTCTTCACCTCGGTGCGCGTCTTCCCGGTGAGCACCGGGTACGACTCCTCGCACGCCGCGGTCACCTGCCGCTCGCACTGGGCCCGCCAGTCCATGCGCCAGCGTCCGCCGTGACCGTAGTGATTGGCGCAGACCCCCGCGTGGTTCATCACGTACCGGTTGAGGATGGTGTGGAAGCACTGGTCCTTGTTGGCGTGATTCTCGTTGGCGAAGATCGTCATGGTCGTGCTGCGAGCGACCTCCGGCACCGTCGGCACCGTCGCGGCCAGCTGGCCCTTCGAGGTGCGCGGCGTTCCCGACTGACAGGCGACGAGGAGCGGCACGAGTGCGATCGCGGACGAGACTCGAATCATGGTTGGACGTCCCTTTCGAGCGGCGTGGGCCGGTTCATCGGCCGGCCGCTGCATCCGCCGCGCCATCGCCGCGCGCGCTGGAAGTGCGCAGCTCTGCGATCGATCGCGACCCAGGTCACGACCAACCGGAAGCCGCTGCTGCGTGGCACCCCATGCACCGCCGGTCCCACTGCCTATGCGATCACCTGCCTCCGGAAGACGAGAACGTCCTGGAGTTCGCGATCTCTTCCCCCGTATCCTCCGGGCTCGTTGCGATGTCGAAACGGCGGGTAGGGGATGGTGATTGGCAGTTTCGGCCAGCGGATGATCGGCAGTAGACGGCCCCCTCGCCGCGGCGCTCGCCCAACCGCACGACGTTGGTGCAGCACGCTCGGAGGCCCCCCATGCATCGATCCGCGTCCGCCCTGTCGAGGTCACTCGTCTGGATCCTGGCCCTCGTCGGCGGATCGGGGGCGGGGATGGCCGCCACCACCCAGAGCTTCAACGGCGGAGGCACGGCGTACGTGGCCTCGGTCTGCTCGGCGGTCCCCGGGCCGGTGATCCTGGACGGGGGACCGACCGGGACCGGCAAGTTCATGCGCCTGGTCAGGGCCGGCGACGTCTCCGGCGTGAACAGCGTCGCGTTCCAGTACAGCGACCCCGGCGCGTACACCACCATCACGGCGCAGTTCGACTTCCGGATCACCCCGGCCTCGCCGACCAGCAAGGCGGATGGCCTGGGCTTCATCCTGCTCAACACCGCCCGCAGCGACGTCAGCGGTGGAACCTGCCAGGGCATCGAGGAGGCCAACGCCCCCGGCGCCCTCGGGATCGGGTTCGACGTGTACCAGAACCCGGGCGACCTCGGCGCCAACGACGTCTCGGTCCACCTCGATGGCGCCCTCAAGGGACAGTTCAGCGCCGGATCGGTCGCGCTGGCCGGCGGCCAGTGGATCCACGCCCGCATCGTCGCCCGGCCCGGCGGCGGGTTCTCCAACGTGAGCGTCTTCTTGACCCCCGCGGGCGGGGCCGAGGTGGCGGTGGTGTCGAACCTCGCGGTGGTCGGGCTGGTCCCGTTCGAGAGCCGCGCCTACTTCGCGGCCCGGACCGGGGGACAGTCGGCGAGCCACGACCTGACCAACGTCTCCATCACTTACGCCGCCGACCCGGCGGTGGTCGGCCAGTGGGCGCCGCTGAAGAGCCTGCCCGTGATCCCGATCCACTCCATCATGCTCCCCAACCAGAAGATCCTCTTCTGGGACCGGGCCAGCGCCGGCACCGACATCAACCCGCGCCTGCTCAACCCCGACGGCACCGTCTCGCTCACGCCGCACCCGGTGCTCGAGCTGTTCTGCGGCGCTCACTCGCTGGACGCGCAGGGGCGCGCCATGATCTTCGGCGGTCACGACGGCGCGGACGGGTTCGGGCTGGCCACCGCCTTCGCCTACGACCACGCCACGAACGCCTTCACCAGCCTTCCGCCGATGAACGCCGGGCGCTGGTACCCGACCAACACGGCCCTCGCCAACGGGGACACGCTGGTGATCGCGGGCAGCATCACGCCGGGCGTCAACAACACGCTGCCCCAGGTGTTCGAGGCCAAGACCGAGACCTGGCGCAGCCTCACCACCGCCACCCGGAGCGTGCCTCTCTATCCGATGATGGTGCTCGCGCCGGACGGCCGGGTCTTCAATCCCGGGCCGAACCAGGACGCTCAGTTCCTGAACACGACCGGGACCGGCTCGTGGTCCGCGTCCATCACCAGCCCGTTCGAGCGCAACTACGGCTCGGCGATCATGTACGACGGCGCCAAGCTGGCGCTGATCGGGGGCGGGTACATCACCAACACGGTCGGGTTGATCGATCTCGCGGCGCCGACCCCGGCGTGGTCGCTCGGGGCGCCGATGGCGTACCCGCGCCGCCAGCACAACTCGGTGATCCTGGCCGACGGCAACGTGCTGGTGACCGGCGGATCCAAGACGCCCGCGTTCAGCGACAACGCCGGCGCGATCTTCGCCTCGGAGATCTGGGATCCCCTGACCAACAAGTGGGAGATGGGCGCGGCGGCCGCGGTGTCGCGGCTCTATCACTCGGAGTCGGTGCTGCTGCCCGACGGGCGCGTGGCCAGCCTGGGCGGAGGTCACCCGGCCGGCGCCAACGGCGGCCCGAACAACTTCAACATGGAGTACTACTCGCCGCCCTACCTGTTCAAGGGAGCGCGCCCGACCATCACCGGCGCCCCGGCCAGCGGAGGCCACGGACAGACCGTGTTCGTGGCGACGCCGGACGGCGCCTCGATCGGCAAGGTGCACGTCATCCGCCTGGTGGCGACCACCCACTCGTTCGACCAGGGCCAGCGCATCAACCGGCTGCCGTTCGCGGTCGTCGCCGGCGGGCTCAACGTCACCCTGCCGGCCAGCTCGAACCTCGCCCCGCCCGGGTACTACTGGCTCTTCATCGTGAAGACCAACGGCGTGCCGTCGGTGGGGCAGCTCCTGTCGCTGCAGCGTCCCTACCAGCAGGAGGCGGTGTCGAACCGGCTCGTCGCGATCGAGGCGGAGCGGTTCCACGCGCGCATCGACCAGGGCGGGCGGAGCTGGAACCGGGTGGCGGTGACCGGCCAGTCCGGGGTGGGGGCGATGGATTCGCTGCCCAACGCGGGCGCCGCGGCGGACACCGGCTACGTCACCACCAGCCCGCGCCTGGACTTCTGGGTCAACTTCACCGCGACCGGCACCCACTACGTCTGGGTGAGAATGCGAGGCCCGACCGGGACCGACGACAGCCTCCACGCCGGGCTGGACGGGACGGCCAGCACCACCGCCGACCGGATCAGCGCGACCACCGCCACCTTCGCCTGGGTCAAGGCGACCATGGACGGACCGGTGGCGACGCTGAACGTGCCGAGCACCGGGCTGCACCGGGTCAGCATCTGGATGCGCGAGGACGGCACCCAGCTGGACAAGCTGCTCCTCACCACCAATGCCGCCTACACACCGACGGGGAACGGGCCGGTCGAGAGCGCACCGTACTGACGCCGGGCGCCGACCCGGGTGCGCCTCAGGCGATCCGGAGGCGGCGATAGCGGAGGGCGAACCCGATGGTGAGGACCATCGTCGCGGTCAGCGCGGCGATGGTCACCGGGCCAGGGATGGACAGATAGACCGGTAGCACCGCGATCACCAGGGTCGCCAGCGCCGCCCAGCCGGTGCGCCGCGCCGTACGCGACAGTGGAACGAACGACGGCCCGCCGGCGGCCCGCTCCCAGAGCAGCTGCTCCGCGCGCCAGTAGGTGTAGACGACCGGGATGATCTCGAGGGTCAGGAAGGTGGAGCTGATGAGGCCGCCGACCATCGGCGCGGCGATCCGCTTCATCACGTCGGCGCCGGACGACGTGGCCCAGAGGAGCGGCAAGAGGCCGGCCAGCATCGCGCTCACGGTCATCAGCTTGGGCCGCAGGCGCTGCACGGTGCCCTCGAGGTGGGCGGCCACGATGTCGTCGAGGGACCGGATGAGGCCGGCGCGCTTGCGGCGCAGGTACGCCTCGTCGATGTAGACCACCATCACCACGCCGGTCTGGGCGGCCAGCCCGACCACCGCGATGAGGCCGATCCAGACGGCGGTGGACAGGTGGTAGCCGAGCAGGTCGAGCAGCCAGAAGCTGCCGACCAGGGCGAAGGGCACCGAGAGGAGGACCATGGCGGTCTCCGCGGCGCTGCGGAAGTGGAGATAGAGCAGGAGGAAGATCGCCAGGAGAGTCAGCGGGATGATCACCTTCAGCCGGGCCTCGGTCTCCAGCATCTGCTCGTACTGACCGGTCCAGGCCAGGTGGACGCCGGCGCCGAGCACGACCTCCCCGGTTGCCCGCGCCCGGTCCACGGCGGCGCGCGCGCCGGCCAGGTAGCCGGCCAGATCCTGCCCGGCCCGATCGAGGTCCACGTGCAGGTAGCCGACCGGAAGGCCGCCCTCGCTGCGGATCATGGCCGCGTCCTCGACCAGCTCGACGCGCGCGAGCCGGGACAGCGGCACCTGGGCGAGGCGATGCGCGCCCGCGGTGGACGAGGGCAGCGCCGCGACCGCGCGCCGCGCGCCGCCCATCCCCATCTCGGTGTCGCCGCTCGCGGCCGCCGCAGCGCGGGCCGGCTGCGGCGCGGGCGCGTCCGCGGTCGCCACCGGCACCGGCAGGGCGCGCAGGCTGTCCAGGTCACCGACGGTGTCGGGCGGGAACCGGACCCGGATGGGGAGCCGCGCGCGGCCCTCGATCGCGTGGCCGACCTGGCGCCCGCCGGTCGCCCCCTCGACCAGGTCGAGGAGATCCGAGACCCGGACGCCGGCGCGGGCGAGCGCCTCGCGGTCCGGCGTGATGTCCGCGTACAGGCCGCCGGCGCCGCGCTCGAAGAAGGCGTGGCGGGTCCCGGGCACCGACGCAAGCACCCGCTCGAGGGCGAGACCCGCGCGGTCGATCGCCGCCCGATCCGGGCCGAAGATCTTCAGGCCCACCGGGGTGCGCACGCCGCTGCTCAGCATGTCCACGCGCGCCTGGATCGGCATGGTCCACGCGTTCGACCAGCCGGGGAACTGCATGCGGGCGTCGAGCGCGCGCACGAGGTCGTCCCGGCTCTCTAGCTCGGGGCGCCATTCGTCGCGCGGGCGCAGCCTCACGGTGGTCTCGATCATCGTGATCGGCGCGGGGTCGGTGGCCGAGCTGGCCCGACCGACCTTGCCGGACACCGAGGCGACCTCGGGAAACGAGCGCAGCACCGCGTCCTGTCGCTGGAGCTGCCGCTTGGCCTCCTCCAGCGAGATGCTGGTCGCCGTGGTGGGCATGTAGAGGAGGTCGCCCTCGTCGAGGGGCGGCATGAACTCGTGGCCGAGGCGCATGGCCACCGGCACCGCGGAGGCGATCGCGAGCACGCCGATGAGGAGGGTGGAGCGCGGGTTGCGCAGCGCGGCCAGCACGAACGGCTGGTAGACGCGGCGGCAGAGGCGCCACAGCGGATGGCTGGTCTCCGCGCGGATCGGGCCGCGCAGGAGGAAGTCGCGCATCGCCGGGGCGAAGGTGATGGACAGGATCGCCGACAGCACCATCACGGCGGTCTTGGTGAAGGCGAGCGGGCGGAACAGGCGCGCCGCCTGGCCGGTCAGGGCAAAGGCGGGCAGGAACGCCACCGCCACCACCAGCAGCGAGAAGAAGATCGCCGGGGTCACCTGGCGCGCGGCCGCCGCCAGCAGCGGGCGCCGGTCGGCGGCCGAGGTGGCGCTCTCCAGCCGCCGGTGACAGGCCTCGATCATGACGATCTCGGCGTCGATGGTCGCGCCCAGCGCGATGGCGATGCCGCCCAGGCTCATGATCGTGGCGGGGACGCCGAAGAGGACCATGGGCAGGACGCCGAGCAGGACCACCAGCGGCAGCGAGAGCGCGGGCAAGAGCGCGCTGCGCAGGTGAAGCAGCAAGAGGAAGATGCACAGCGAGACCGCCAGCCCCTCCTCGATCAGCGCCGCGCGCAGCGTCGCGAGCGCCCGGTGGATGAGGCCGGAGCGGTCGTAGGCCACGTGAAGCTCGACGCCGGCGGGAAAGGCCGGGCGCAGCGCGTCCAGCCTGGCCTCCACCGCCTCGATCACGCGCAGGGCGTTCTCGCCCTGCCGCATGACCACGATGCCGCCGACCGCCTCGCCCTCCCCGTTCCAGTCGGCGGCGCCCCGCCGCGGCGCCGGACCGAGCCCGACGGTGGCCAGGTCGCGGATCAGGATGGTCGGCGGCCCGCCGCGCACCACGGCGGTCTCGAGATCGGCGAGCCGGGTGACCGCGCCCCGGCCGCGCACCACCACCTCGCGCCCGTCCAGCTCCAGGCTCTGCCCGCCCGCCTCCATGTTGGCCGCGCGCAGGGCGTCGATCACCTCGGACAGCCGGATCCCGAGCGGGGCCAGGCGCTGGGGGTCGACGGTCACCTGGAGCTCGCGGACGTGGCCGCCGACCGCGGCGACCTCGGCCACCCCCGGCAGCGATCCCAGCGCCGGCCGCAGGGTCAGGTCCTGGAAGGCGCGCAGCTGGTCGAGCCGGCCGGCGCGATCGACCAGCGTGTACTGGTAGACCCAGCCGACCGCGCTGGCGTCCGGCCCGAGGGTCGGGGTCGCGTCGTCGGGCAGCCGCGCCCTCAGCGCGGCCAGCTGCTCGGCGACGCGGGCGCGGGTCTCGCCGACCTCGGCGCCCTCCTCGAGGACGATGTGGATGAACGACATCCCCGCCATCGAGGTGCCCCTCACCGCAGCGACCGAGGGCAGCCCGACCAGGCCCGCGCCCAGCACGCTGGTGACCCTGGCCTCGATCAGGTTGGCGCTGCGGCCGGGCCACTCGGCGACGACGATCACCTGGCGATCGGCGTGATCGGGCGTGGCGTCGATCGCCAGTCGATCGACGCTGAGCGCGGCGGCCAGCGCGGCCAGCGCGGTGGCGAACAGCACCACGCCGCGGTGGCGCGCCGACCAGTCGAGGATCGCGCCGATCACGGAGCCGGACGGGCCGCGCGCAGGCGGCTCTCCGCCTCGAGCGCAAAGGCGCCCTCGGTGACGACCAGCTCGCCGCCGGCGAGGCCGCTCACGACCTCGATGTCCTGATCGATGCGCGCGCCGAGCACGACCGGGCGCGGCTCGTCGCGACCGTCGCGGACGACGAAGACGATCGCGCGGCGGCCGGTGTCGACCACGCTGGTGGCGGGCACCACCGCGACGTCGGCCGGCGCACCGTCGAGGTGGAAGGTGACGGCCATGCCGGGGCGGAGGGCACCGTCGCGGTTCGGCACCTCGATCCGGACACCGACGGTGCGAGCGCCCTCCTCGACGGTGGGACGGATGAAGGTGACCTCGCCTTCGACCGGCGGGCCGGCCGGCGGCTCGACGGTGGCGCGCTGCCCGACCCGCAGGCGAGCGACGTCTCCCTCGGCGACCTCCGCCACGGCCCACACCACCCCGAGGTCGGCGATCGCGAACAGCTCCTGGCCGACCGCCGCGAAGCCGCCCCTCGCGGCCTGCTCGCGGATCACCACGCCGGCGATCGGCGCCCGCAGCGACAGCGTGCGGCGAGGACGGCCCTCCGCGGCGATCGCGGTGATGTCCGCGTCGGCGAGACCGGCCAGCTGGAGCTGGAGCCGGGCCTCGGCGACCAGGTCACCGGTCGAGTCTCCATCGTGGCTGGGCTGGATGTTGGGGGCTCCGGCGCGGCTCCAGCGGACCGCGTTGAGGAACTTCTGCTGCTGGCGGAACAGCTCCGGGCTGTCGAGGGTGGCGAGCACCTGTCCGCGCACCACCCGCCGGCCGACCTCCGCCACCGGCAGGGTGGCGATCCATCCCTCGGCGCGAGTGGAGACCGAGACCAGCTGGCCGTCGGGCACGGCGATGGTTGCCGGCGCGCGGACCTGGCGCGCGAGCCGCCTCCGCCGAACCGGCGCCGCGCGCGGCGGGGTGATGGCGGCGACGGGCGCAGCTGACGACGCCGCGGCGCCCGGCTCGAGGCGCGGCTGGAGCTGCATCTGGCAGACCGGGCACTGGCCGGGCCCGGCGCTGGTCACCTCGGGATGCATCGGGCAGACGTATTGCCCGGCGACCGCGGGCCTCTCGACGGCTCGCCCGGCCCGCGCGAGCGAGAAGATCGCCAGCGCCGCCGCCGCGGCCACCAGCGCCCAGCGGGCGACGACGACCACTCTCCCGGGATCCCCTGGCCCCTTGCCACCTCGCCCGCGCACCCGCATCGCCAACCCCCTCCAGGGGTGAACGTAGACGCACGGATCGGCGCCATCAACATCAATGTGCGAGTTGCCGGGCCGCGTCGCTCTGAGGCCGCGGCGAGCGACTCGCCCGCGAGGCGACCAGCGGCGCGAACGCCGCCCGGTGAGTCCAGGCCAGGTACAGCTCCGCCGCCAGCGCGAGGACGACCACCGCGACGTTGCCGGGCGACAGGAACAGGTGGAAGGCGGCGATGTTGACGAGGACCGGCGCCAGCAGCACCAGCGCCAGCGGCACGAACAGCCCGGCCAGGAGCAGGGCCCCGGCCACCGCCTCGGTGATGGCCAGGAGCGGGACCATGTAGCCGGTCGCCGCCAGGGCGCCCAGGAAGGCACCGCCGGCCGGCGCCATGGGCGGCATGGGGATGAAGGGGAACAAGGCGTTCAGCCCGAACACGAAGAACACGAGGCCGAGCACCAGGCGGGCGGAGAGGGCGAGCTTGCTGGATGGCTTTTTCACGGTTGCTGCTTCCTTTCGAGAATGGCGGCAAGGTAGCGGCTCGCCCGCGCCCGGATTAGACTGGAACATTGAACATGCCTGTTGCCGCCACAGCACCAATCGATCTGAACAAGGTGGCGATGTTCGTGAAGGTGGTCGAGGCCGGCAGCTTCACCGCCGCCGCCGCCGGTCTGCGCCTGCCCAAGTCGTCGGTGAGCCGCGGGGTGGCCGCTCTGGAGGAGGTGCTCGGGGCCAGGTTGCTGCAGCGGACCACGCGCCGGCTCAACCTCACCGAGGCTGGCCGGCGCTACTACCAGCAGGCGCGCGAGTCGCTGGTCGGCCTCGACGAGGCGGCCACCGAGGTCTCCGATCGCGAGCGCGAGCCGCGCGGCACGGTCCGGATCACCGCGCTCGATTTCGGCGAGGGCCCGATCGGCGAGGTGATCGCCGCCTTCACCCGGCGCTACCCGCGCATCCACGTCGACATGACCATGACCGGGCGGCGGGTGAAGCTGGTCGAGGAGGGCTTCGACCTCGCCATTCGCGCCGGGTTGCTGGAGGACTCGACCCTGGTCGCGCGCAAGGTCGCGCGGAGCGAGCTGGGCCTGTACACGTCCCCCGCCTACGTCGCGCGGCGCGGGGCCCCGAGGCGCCTCGCCGAGCTGTCCCAGCACGACTGCGTGCTCTTCCGCGGCTCCACCGGCCTCTTGCCGTGGCGGTTGACCGGGCCGCGCGGCCCCGAGACGGTGCGCGTCTCCGGCCCGGTCACCACCGACGACATCGGCTTCGTCGCTCGCCTGGTCCTGGCCGGGATCGGCATCGGCATGGTGCCGGAGAACCTCGCCGACCCGCTGGCCGCGCGCGGCGCGCTCGTGCGACTCCTGCCCGCCTACTCCGTCCCGGGCGGCGCCATCTACGTGGTCTCGCCGCCGCTGAGGCACATGCCGGCCCGCGTGGCGCTGCTCCGCGATCACCTGATCGCCGAGCTGCCGCGCGCCCTCGGCGGCGATCCGCTCCCCGGACACGGTCGCAAGGTCGCCGGGCGACGCCCATGACCAGCGGCACGACCCGCTTCATCCCGCGCCGGTTGCCGCGGCTGGCGTTCGCGTGCGAGGTGCCGGGGGCGTGGTGGGGGTTCCACGAGGTGCCGATCGCGGCGTCCGACGCGATCCTGGTGGCGTGCGGCTGGGGTGACGACCGCGAGCTGCTCGAGAAGCGGCCGGCGCTGGTCGCGCTCGACGCTCGCTCCGGGGCGGAGCGGTTCCGGCTGGAGGTGCCGGTCCTGCGGCCGGGCTCGAGCGAGGGACAGGTGGCCCCGCCCGCGGTCCTGCCGGACGGGCGCATCCTGGTCGCCGTCTATCAGTGGGACGCGGCGCTCACGGTTCACGTGCTCGACCCGGACGGCCGGATCGCGCGCGAGGACGAGCTCGGCGAGGACGGGCGCATGGTCGCGCTCGACCTCTACGGCGCCGACAGCGGGGTGAAGCTCTTCCTCGGCCGGCCGGTCGCGGCGGGCGGCGCGTACCTGGTCTCGTGGGTCTATCGCAGCCGCAGCAATCACCTCATGTGCCGCGATCTGGCCACCGGCGAGCCGCTGTGGGAGCGAGACGAGTGGCTGCTGGCGTGCGCCGGTGGCCTCGCGATCGGCGAGACCGATCCGCCGGGCCACGTGCGCCGCGCCGGCGCCGAGGTGGTCGCGCGCGAGCTCGCCCGCGGGCAGGAAGTCTGGCGGCTCGGCCCCGAGCACGCGCTCGAGCCGGATCCCCCCGGCGCGGTGGTGCAGGACAGGCGGCCGGTGATGCGCAGCGCGGCCGGAACCGTCGGTGACCAGGTTCTGTTCATCGACCGGGCCGCGCGGCGCGAGGCGCTCCTCCGCCGCGACAGCGACGTCCTCGATCGCGCGGTCGACAGCGGCGCCGAGCAGCCGGACTTCGACGAGCTCGAGCGGGGCTGGGACGCCGAGCACGGCGAGGCGCTGGCCGAAGAGCTGGTCGCCCACGATCTCGCCGGCGGCGACGAGCGCTGGCGCGTTCGCACCGGCGAGGTGATCTCGATCGAGTGCGCGCCGCACGCCTGCTGCCTGGTCGCGCTCGACCGGTCCGGCGCGGCCGAGCTCGTCCAGATCGATCCGCGCGGCCACATCCAGTCGCGCTCGCGGCTCCCGCTCGATCCCGGCGACCAGCGCCCGGCCCGGCGGGCGCCCCGGGTGATCGCGATCGACGACGAGCTGCTCCTGTGGTCGAGCTCGACCGAGCTGGTCTGCGTCGAGCTCGCGCGGCCCGGCGTGGAGCTGTGGCGACTGCCCCTCCCCGCCCCGTGCGAGTGCGATCCCCCGAGGCCGCGCGACCGCCTCCTGCGCGGCGCCTCGATCGCCGTCGCCGACGGCCGGCTCTACCTGCGCGACGGTCGCCGGGTGTGGGGCTTCGAGTAGATCGCGGCCAGGATCGCGGCCAGTCTAGATCGACGATCCAGGAGTCCCGCGCCGGCGGACGATGCGGCCGGGGGTCGCGCCGGTCGGCTCGCCGTCGCGCAGCACCGGGACTCCGTTGGTGAGGACGTGGAGCACGCCGGTCGCGAGCTGGTGCGGCTTCGCGAAGGTGGCGTGGTCCTGGACCCGGGCCGGGTCGAACACGACGACGTCGGCGTGGTCGCCGGGGGCGAGATGGCCGCGCCGGTCGAGGTGGTAGGTCTCGGCCGGCAGCGAGGTGAGCCGGCGGATCGCCTCGGGCAGCGAGAGGACGTGCTGGTCGCGGACGTAGCGGGCGAGCAGGCGGGCGAAGTTGCCGTAGGCGCGCGGGTGCGGGGAGGCGTCGGTGAACGGCGCGACCGGGGCCATCGCCGCGGCGTCGGAGCCGAAGCTCACCCACGGCTGCGCGATCTGCCGGCCCACGTTCTCCTCGGACATGAGGACGTAGGCGGTGCCGACCCGGGTGCCGTCCTCGACGACGAGGTCCATGGCCGCGTCGGCCGGCGCGACGTGGCGCTCGGCCGCCACCTCGGCCAGGGTCTTGCCGATGTAGCGGCGCAGGGCCGGCTGCTTGAACTCGAGGAAGCGGATCCCGTCGGGGCCGGCGTAGTCGAAGAAGTTCTCCCACTCGCTGGTCGGGGTCTCCATCTCGCGGCGCACGCGCGCGCGGATGGCCGGGTCGCGCAGGCGCCGGATCCAGGCGTGGATGCCGCCCTCCTGGACCCAGGGCGGCATCGCCGCGTCGAGGCCGGTCGCCCCGGCGGTGTAGGTGTACATGTTGGCGCCGATCGCCGCGCCGCCGGCCCGGGCACGCTCGAACCAGCTCACCACCGCGTCGCGCTTGGGCCAGTTGCCCTTGCCCGCCAGCTTGAGGTGATAGACCTCGACCGGGATCCGCGCCTCGCGCGCGATGCGGAGCACCTCGTCGAGCGCCACCTCGATCTTGTTGCCCTCGCTGCGGATGTGCGCTGTGAAGACGCCGCCCCGGCCGGCGGTGACCCGGGCCAGCGCGACCAGCTCGTCGGTGGTGGAGTAGACGTCGGGCGGATAGATGAGCGCGGAGGTGAGGCCGAGCGCGCCCTCGTCCATCGCCTGGGCGACCAGCTGCTCCATCTCGGCGAGCTCGGCCGGCTTCGCCGGGCGCGCCGCCATGCCGAGCACGCGCTCGCGCACGGTGCCGGCGCCGATCAGCGAGGCGACGTTGACCGCGAGACCGCGCTGCTCGATGTAGCGCAGGTACTGGTCGAGGGTGGTCCAGTCGTAGTCGTAGATGACGGTGGTCTGCACCGCCTTCCAGCGGGCGCGCATCTCGTCGTTGAGCGGCCCCATCGACGACTCGCCGAAGATCTCGAGGGTCACGCCCTGGCGGATGTCGCTCAGCGCGCGACCGTCCTGGATGAGGCTCTCCTCCGAGTGGCTGAGCGTGTTGATGAAGCCGGGCGCTACCGCGAGGCCACGCGCGTCGATCACATGGCGCGCGCTGGCCGCGCCGAGCGCGCCGACCGCGGCGATCCGGTCGCCGCGGATCGCGACGTCGCCGGCGAAGGGCGGCCCGCCGCGCCCGTCGTACACCGTGCCGCCGCGGACGATGACGTCGTAGACCGGGCCCGGGGCGCCACTCGGCGCCGGCGACGCGCTGCACGCGGCCACGAGGGAGAGGAAGAGGAGTGGCGGCCAGGCGCGGCGCATCGGGCGAGCGTACACCTACGAACGCGGCTTCCTCGGCCGCCCGGGCAGGAGCGCCGCGTCGGGCACGTCGATTGCACTCTTGACGGGACATGTCCCGCCGCTTTGCCATCGTGGAAGCACCGTCGGTTCTGGGCCTCAGGCCGACCGGCGTCGAGAAGCTGCCCGGGTCACTGCTCCGGCACGGCCTCGCCGGACGCATTCAAGCCCGCAGCGCCGGGCGGGTCGACACGCCGCCCTACAGCCCCGAACGGCATCCGGAGACTCTGACCCTGAACTCGGATGCGATCGCCGCGTGGACGCCGCGACTGGCCGATCGAGTCCAGAGCGTGATCGATCGCGGCGAGTTTCCGGTCGTCCTCGGCGGCGATTGCTCCATCGTCCTCGGGCCGCTCCTGGCGCTCAAGCGACGCGGGCGCCACGGTCTCCTCTTCATCGATGGCCACGCGGACTTCTACCAGCCCGAGGTCAACCCCAACGGCGAGGCGGCCTCGATGGAGCTGGCGTTTGCCACCGGCCGCGGACCACGCCCGCTCACCGACATCGAGGGTCGCGGTCCGCTGGTCCGCGCCGACGACGTGGTGGCGTTCGGCTTCAGGGATGCCGACGAGCAGGCCGAGTATGGCAGTCAGCCGCTGCCTCCCGAGCTTCGCGCCTACGATCTGCCGGCGGTGCGCCGCCTCGGGGTCGAGGCGGCGGCGAGGCTCGCGGTCGATCACCTGACTCGCGCCGGGCTGAGCGGCTTCTTCATCCACGTCGATGCGGATGTCCTCGCCGACGACATCATGCCCGCGGTCGACTACCGCATGCCGGGCGGGTTCTCGTGGGACGAGCTGAGAGCCACCCTCGCGATCGCGCTCGACAGCGACAGAGCGGTCGGGCTCGAGATCGCCATCTACAACCCGGACCTGGACCCGGACGGCGCGGCCGGGCGAGGTCTCGCCGACCTGCTGGCGGAGGTGCTATGCGGCGCGCGCGACCGAGCCGCGCCGGGCACGGCCTGATGGCTCGACCTGGATGCCGTGTTCGCCTCCGCGCCTCATCGCGCCCTGCCCGACCCGCTCGATCGGCTCCTCGGCTACGTGGACCTTCGCAAGTCGATCCTGCGGGGCGAGCTGCCGGAGTTCACCTGCCTGGTCGGCACGATGGTGCAGGAGGTCTACCAGACCTGGACCGCCGAGAGCCTCGCGCTTCACACCCAGACCGTCATCCAGGGCGCCTTCATCCCGGCCAAGGCCAGGCAGGGTCCGGCCGTCGCCGTCGGCAGCCTCGACCATCTGCGCCGCTACCTGGAGCTGCCTTTCACCCGACCCACAGACGAGGAGACACGATCATGACGACCGCAAGCCAGAGAGATCCGTCGGTGGATGAGGCCGCGATCCGCGCGCTGATCGAGAGTATCGATCGGGGCCTTCACCGGAAGGACCTCGCCGCCATCACCGCGCCGTACGCCAAGGACGCGCTCATCTTCGACCTCGCACCGCCGCTCTCTCATCGGATCGACGCGGGAGAGCTGGGCGCGTGGCTCGACTCGTGGGAGGGGCCGGTCGAGCGCGAGTCGCGCGACCTCGACATCGCCGTCGGCGGCGACCTCGCCTTCTGCACCGGTTTCTTCCGGGTGAGCGCGACCCCCAGGGCCGGCGGCCACGCGGCCTGGTGGATGCGCGCGACCCTGTGTCTGCAGCGCGACGGCGGCGACTGGCGGATCGTCCACGAGCACACCTCCGTGCCGTTCCGCATGGACGGCAGCTTCCAGGCAGCCGTCGACCTCGAGCCCTGAGGAGGATGGGAGCGCGATCACCCGGCGAGCCGGAGCAGGCCGGCGCGGACCGAGGACCACTGGCGGGTCAGCGCCTCGGACGGCTCACCGACGACGCTCACCGCGTCGAGCAGCGGGAAGGTCGACGTCGGCGCGCGCGGGCTGGGCGAGCCATCCTGCGTCGGGAGGATCGTGGTGCGGCCGGCGTGCGCCTGACGCTCGACGCGCACGACCCCGTCGGGCCAGCGTTCGACCAGGGAGTCGACCACGACCGCGACGGCGGCACCGGGCAGCGGCTGCGCGGTCAGCTCGGCCCAGCGCACGAGGACCGCCAGCCCGCGCAGCATGTCGTAGAAGTAGAAGCGCGGGAAGGCGAGCGCGCGCCACGACGACGCGGTGGCGCGCTCCTCGGCGTTGTGCGCGGTCCCGGATCCGTGGATCAGCGCGCGATCGATCAGGAGCTGCGCCGCGCGATCGACGAACGTGCGCTGCTCGCCGGTCCAGGGATCGCCGAGCAGCATCGCCTCGAGCGGTGCGACGGTGCCGACCATCGAGCTCGGGCACTCGCCGACCGCCAGGTACGCGGTGTCATCGCAGCTGAGCCCGCCATCCGCCATCTGGTAGCGCACGAACCAGGGCTTGACCCACGGCAGCGCGCGATCGACGTCGATCCCGCACCCCGCCAGCACCGGCACCATCGAGCCGAGCGCGCAGTGACAGGCGACGTCGCGATGCAGGTCCGCGCCCGGCGCGTCGCCCGGGTGGATCGGGAAGATGTGGAGCAGGCGGTCGATGCCCGCCGCCATCGCCGCGGCCGCCCGCGCCGGGATCCGCCGCGCCTCGCCCAGCTCGTGCAGGACCAGCATGTGCCACCAGGGCGAGTGCCACTTGGGCCAGTACGGATCGAGCTCGATGCTGCGCTGGGCCGCGTCCGAGCCGAGGTACTCGACCGAGTCGGCGATCCCCCGCTCGACGGCGGCGGTCCGGACCGGAGACGGATCGGGAACGGCGGCGAGCTTCGCGCGATCGATCATGCCCCGGTATACCTCGGCATCGCCAGACCGCGTCACCAGCCGCAGGAGCGCGAACGCTTGCCCGTGAGCCCGGCGATCCGCTCGGACAGGGCGCAGGCAGCGCCGGGCGACCAACCTCGTGCCCCGGCGTAGGACTCGTAGCGAAGCTCGAGCGCGTGAGGGACCAACGCCTCGAAGTCGGCGACGACCGGGCGGCCGATCCGGACGCCGATGATGTGGTCGTGAGTGCTGCCGTACGGCAGCGCGTACACGTCGAACTCGTCGGCGTGAGCAGCCAGGTACGCGCCGAGAATGACCGACGCGGTCTTCACCCGCGGGGTCTCGTCCCCGTAGGCTACCGGCAGGTTCCTGCTCATCGGGCGAAAGACCGCCTTCAGCGCGGCCGGCAGGGAGCGGGGATCGATCCGCACGATCTCGTTGTTGCGCGGATCGCGCTGGCTGACCGAGACATGCTCCGGCCCGTGGACCATGAGGCGGGGGAAATCGAGGGTGCCGGCGGCGTGGAACATGACCACGTCCGCCTTCAGCCCGTCGATGTAGTCCAGCGACGGTGGCTTCCTGGCGGTCGGGGCCAGGTTCAGGCCGACCATGTCGAAGACGGTCGCGGACGTCCAGTAGGGAAGCCGACCCGCCTCGGTCAGCACCACGACCGCGTCGTCGAGGGTGGGGCCGGCATGGACCGCGAACGTGTCCATGTAATCCCGGGCGAACAGCTTCTTGCCCGCCGCCAGGGCCGGACGAAGCGCGAGCAGGCAGGCGGCGACCACGGCGATGGTGACCAGCGCGCGCGCGATGCCCGTCCGCAGGGACGTCGAGTCCGGCTGCGCGCGCGGCCGCCACCGCGGCCCCACGTCGGCGAGCTCGACCACACCAGCGCCCAGCCGCAGCATGACCAGCAGGACCAGGACATAGATGGGCGCCTGGAAGCGCCACTCGATGTTCTGCGCCTGCTGAGCGAATGACAGCGCGGCGAAGAGAAGGCCAGCCGGCACCAGCGCGAGCGTGCCGCGCAGCGCGGCCAGCCGCCGCGAGGCGACCAGCAACGCGGCGAAGAGAGCAATGCAGCCGAGCAGCGGCTCCGGGCCGACACTCTCCTTCATCCAGCGGAGGTTGGCAGACAGGCCGATGAGACCGCCGCCCTGCGACTTGACGTAAAGAGGCAGGGGCAGCATCTCGCCGAAGTACCACCACCGCCAGGCGAAGTAGAGCCCGCCAACGAGCGCCGCCACGCCACCATGGATCAGGAGCGGGCGCAG
Source organism: Kofleriaceae bacterium (assembly GCA_035489015.1). GTDB lineage: Bacteria > Myxococcota_A > Polyangia > Haliangiales > Haliangiaceae > DATFRY01. Next base: position 17,413 of record DATHKR010000001.1, read on the forward strand.
CGCAGCCCGATCACGAAGGCGGGCGCCCGCGGCGACCAGGTAGAACCCAGCCCCGACCAGAACACCGTCGGGCCGGAACAGCGCGATCACCAGCGCGAGGTACGGCAACATCGCAAGTGACCGCGGGGTCCCCTGCAGCCAGAGCCAGAACAGCGCCGCGATGAGGCCGCCGTAGAGCTGCAGACTGAAGCCGTCGTACGAGGCCTGGGCACCGGGCAGCCACGGCAGACAGGCCGCAAACACCAGCGGAGCCGCGTACGACACAACGCCAGGCCGCGACGTGAACAGCCACACCCGAGCAAACACATAGGCCATCAGCCCACAGCCCAGAGCGTTCAGCCACACCGCGGCGAGGGCGACGTCGACGCCGAGCCGGACCCACAAAGACAGCGCGATCATCCAAAGAAAGTCGGTCGCGCCCTCGGTGGGCGGCCCGCCCGGGTTGAAGGCAATGCCCTGACCGGTCACCAGATTGTCGACGTAGCGGAAGAGGATGTAAGCGTCCTCGTGAGGATGGCGCCCGTACAGATACGCGACGCCGCGCACCCAGAAGATCGCAAACGCCACCAGCGCGGCGCCCAAGGCGGCGACGACGATCCTCCTGGAGTCTGAGCCCTGGTCCATCGGCAAGCGTCCGCGAGGACGCGCGATTCTAGGACCACCCCGGGACCGGAGCAAGGCAGGCGCTGCCGCTGCCCTGGACTCCCAGGGACGGTCGAGCCCGTCGGGCAGCAGCGCTGCGGACCGGAAGGACAGGATTGATTGTGGCAATGTTCCCGCGAACGGAGGCGCGCACGGCCGATCGCGACTCGCGCGAAGCAAGGCACGGCCAGGGTCCGCGACGGTCTGAAGGTCGCGCGATGAGCACCAGGACCGAGGGCGAGCCAGAGGCCCCGCGCCGCGGTCGACCCGCGGCCTATCCCGGTCCCGGCACCTCGTCGCGGCCGAGGAGGCCGCGGCGCTTCCAGCCGATCGTGAGCAGCCAGACCGTGGCGGCCGCGTGCGGTCGAGGGACGCCGAGGAGCTCGCGTTGCCACGCCTCCCGAGGTTGCACGCGAGTCTTCCACCCATCGAACCAGAGAGCGCTCGAGCAAGGGTCCAGCGCCGCGCCCGACGCGCCGGCGTGGTGGTGATGATTGAGGAGCACGTAGCGGAGGGCGAAGCGGACCTCGGTCGGCGTCCGCAGAGACCGAGAGTGATAGCGCTCGGCGAACAGTCGACCGCGCCGACCGAACACCCGGTTCAAGCGACGCGCCAGGCGAACCTCCAGGCCGATCATCCCGCGGGTCAAGCCGTCCGCACCGCCAGCCTCCACGATGAGGTGAACGTGATTGGACTGCACGCTGAACTCGACGACGCGAAAGTCAGCCCGATGCCCGCCATCGAAAATCGCCCGCCGAACCACCCGCATCGACCGATGTCGGCGAAGTGACGCGACCCCGCCCACCACGCGAAGCGTGACGTGCTGAGGAAACCGCGACGCGAACCGCTCGCGTCGCCCGTGCACCACCGAGCCCGGCCGACGAGGCCGCCCCGCGCCGGGCCGCCACCCGCCACGCCCGGTCGGCCTGCGAGCCTGCTCGAGAGTGAGCTGCGCGGACCGCTGTGGCCGCCGCCGTGATGGACGACCAGGGCGCCGCGAAGAAGATCGGAACGACATGCATGCGGGATGTCGGCCCCCGGCCCATCGTGTTGCGCGATTGATTGCGGCAATGTTCCAGGCGGCGGAGGCCAGGCGGCCGCGGGACATGGTCGC
>DATHKR010000002.1:0-10904 GCA_035489015.1 Kofleriaceae bacterium
GACCGGCACCGTGATGCGGGCGACCACGCGCTCGCCGATCACGACGTCGTACTCGCGGGTGTCGTTCACCTCGACGATGCCGTCGCCGAACACGCGGCGCACGCCGTCCGCGCCCGACGTCGCGATCCGCCGGCCGTCGAAGCCGTAGGTGTGGGTGACCGAGCCGCCGCCGGGCAGGCCGTCGACCGAGAGCAGCTGATCGAGCGCGTTGAAGCCGAGCGCGAGGTCGTCCTGCTGGATCTGGCGTCCGGCCGCGTCGTAGTCGAAGACGTGGGCCGGGCCGCCGTCGATCGAGGTGAGCTGGCGCGGCCCATGTCCGCCGCCGCCGTGGTGGTAGGTGCCGCTGAACGAGCCGAGCGCGGCCGGCCCGCTCACCGTCCGCGACGTCATGTTCTGCAGGTCGTCGTAGGCGAAGCCGAGCTGGTAGGCGGCCGCGCCGGCGCCGAGGGTGGCGGCGGTCAGCCGGCCGCGCCCGTCGTAGGCGAACGAGGCCGAGTGGTCGAGGCCGCGCCCGTCGTCGTCGGTGAGGCTGGCGATGCCGCCCCACGGCAGGCGGGTGACGTCGAGGCCGAAGAGCGCGGCGCCGCCGGGGCCGGTCACGTCGATGCGGACCGGCTGGCCGAGGTCGTCGCGCCCGGTGGTCTGCTGGACGCCGTTGCCGTAGCGCTCGTCGAGCACGCGCCCGGCGGCGTCGAGGGTCGTGGCCTGCCACACGTCACCGACGGCGGTCAGGCGGCCGGCCGCGTCGTAGGCGAGATCGAGCGTGACCGCGTCGTCGAGCTGCACCTGGAGCGGCTGCCCGGAGGCGGCGTAGATCGCGCTGCGGCGCGCGGTCCGGCCGGAGATCTCGTGCGAGCGATCGGCCAGGTTGCCGAGCGCGTCGTAACCGAGCTCGACCGCGCCGGTCGGCTCCTCCACCCAGGACAGGCGGCCGCCGGTGTAGGTGGCGGTCGAGCCCGGGCGGGGCAGGTCGTAGTGATAGGTGAACTGCGACCCGTCGGACAGCGTGCGGCGGGTCAGGCGTCCGGCCGGCTCGTAGGCCAGGGTGACCCACTGGCCGGCCGCGTTGTCGAGACGGGTCATGTGGTCGCCGTCGTCGTAGGCCATGAGGCGCGCGCCGTGATCGCTGCTCTCGACCCGGACGGTGCGGCCGAGCGTGTCGTAGCGGTACGAGTGGGTCGCGCTGACCACCGCCGGAGCGCCGGCGAACAGGTCGTGGTCGACCACGCGGCCGGCCGCGTCGTAGCGGGTGCGGGCGCGCTCGCTCTCGCGGCGGGTCTCGAACGGGCGGTCCTGGCCGTCGCGGTCGATCGTCACGCTGGCCAGACCGTCGGTGGTGGTCGTGCTGGTGAACGCGGCGTGCGCGGTGGTCCGGTGCTCGCCGCCAGGCAGCGTCTGATCGACGACCCGGCCGGCCGGATCGAAGCGAAGGGTCTGCCCGACCATGACGGCCGGGCGGGCCGCGATCGACCAGCTCCCCGACCACGCGGCCGGCTCGCCGTGGAAGGCGACGTTGCCGCGCGCGTCGTACTCGCGCCAGTCGGCGATCAGCCAGCTGTCGGTGGCCAGCCGGGTCAGGCGGTAGAGCGGCTGGCTGGCGCCGTTCTGCACCGCGATCTCGTGGCGCCAGCGCGACGCCGGGGTCCAGGTCGCCGGCCGCGCGGTGACCTCGCCCACCGGCCCGTCGAAGCGAAAGGTCTCGGTGCGCGGCCGGTCCGACTCCCACGCGTAGACGTACTCGATGTGGGGTGGCGCCGCGCCGATGGCGACCGCGATCGGCCGACCCAGCCCGTCGTACGACTGTCGCTGCTCCACGCCGTCGGGGCCGGTGATCGCGACCGGCACGCCCAGCACCGGATCGTACTCGGCGTGCCAGCTCAGCTGACCGGCGGCGCCCAGCGCGATGGCCTCGTCGGTGGCGAACAGCCCGAGGTCGTCGTAGGTGAGGTCGCGGACCAGGCCCTTCTCCTCGATGTGGACCGGGTTGCCGAGCGGGTCGTAGGAGGTGGCGGCGCGGGTCACCCAGCGGCTATCGCCGGCCAGCCAGCCGTCCACGCGCCGCACCCAGCCCTTGCCGACCTGGCCGAGCGCGAGCAGCTCGTCGTCATCGCCGTAGTAGGTGCGCGTCCACGACACCAGCGCGCCGTCGCCGCCGAGGATCTTCTCCTCGGTCGGCCGGTCGCGCACCCAGGTGGTCGCGTCGCTGGCCCAGGTCCGCTCGGTCCGCTTCTCGTCGCCGGTGAGATCGAGCCGGCCGTCCTGGGTCTCGACGGCGGGGCGCCCCTCGGCGTCGTAGGTGGTGGTGGTGCGGGTGACCAGCGGGCTGCCGGCCGGCCGACCCTCGGGATGCTCGGCCCGGGTCTGATCGAGCACCGCCACGCGGAGGAGCGGGACGTCGGGGAGCGAGAGCAGGCGCATGGCGCGCCAGGTGTTGACCGTCTGCGCCACGACCGTGCGCACGCCCGCCACGACCAGCGACCGCGTGACCTGGACCGGCTTGCCGCGCAGCACGCGCTGCACGCCCGAGCCGCTGTGGAAGCGCGTCTCCTCGACCAGGTCGCCGTCGGCGCCGCCGTGCGTGATGGTCGCCGCGTCGAGGAACCCGCCGAACGTGTGCTCGCTCGTGTCCCAGAAGCCGTTGCGCACCGCGTGGCCGACCACGCGCGGGACGTCGCCGGGTCCGGTCACCGTGGTGGTCTCGACCACCACCGGGATGGCGATCGGCAGGTGCCAGGTCCACGGGCTGCCGGCGTCGGCGTCGGCGCCGGCCAGCGCGGTCGTGGCCTGATAGGTGATCGCCAGGGTCTTGCCCATCCCGTTGTCGACCGAGACCAGCATCCCGGCGCTGGTCGCCCCGGCCAGGTCGAGCGCCCACATCCCGGCCGGCGACGACCAGACCACGTCCTCGGAGCCGTTGCCGTTGGCGTCCTCCACGCTGACCAGCGAGTCGCTGTCGGCGCCGGCCGGCCGCGCCAGCGACACCGGCGTCGGCGTGAACGTGCCGTTGGCGCGGCCCGGGTACCAGCGCACCTGCGCCAGCGAGATGCGGACGGCGTCGAGCAGGCCGTCGCGGTCGAGATCGGCGAAGCGGAGATCGTCGGTCGGCCCGGGCACGCCGCCCGGGTAGGCCACCGACTGGCCGGGCTCGAACGTGCCGTCGCCGTGGCCGAGGTACACCGCGAGCGCCGCGGCGCCCTCCTGCACCACGTCGACCAGGCCGTCGCCGTTGACGTCGAGCCAGCGGGTGGCCGCGTCGGGCAGCAGCACGTCGGCCACGGGCGGGCGCGCGACCGCCGCCGCCACGCCATCGGCGGTGCCCAGCCGGAGCTGGAGCCCGACCGCGTTCCACTCGACCACGTCGATCCGTCCGTCGCCGTTGACGTCGGCCATCGCCATGTTCGCGCCCCAGAGCGGCAGGTTCTGGGTGCCCTGCCACGCGCCGAGGCCGACCCAGCTGGTGCCCTGGATCCGGTACGGCTGCCAGAAGCCGCCGCTCTGGGCGATGAGGTTGGGCCGCGCGCGCCCCTCCACGTCGGCGAGCCGCGCCACCGCCAGCGAGATGTTCGACGCGCCGGTCAGCGCCACTGCCGGCCCGAAGCCTCCGCCACGGTTCTGCCGGTAGGCGTGGCCGCCGGCGGCGAGGTCGACCAGGTCGGACGCGCCGTCGCCGTCGACGTCGACCAGCACGGTGGTCGCGCCCAGCCGCCAGGTCCCGACCGCGAGCGGCAGGGCCGCCGCCACGCTCCGCGCGGCGTAACCGAACGTGACCGGCGGCAGCGCGTCGGCCCCGCCGCGCCCGACGCAGCGCACCTGCTCGAGCCGCGAGAGCGCGAAGCCCTGATCGTAGGTGAGCTCGTAGCGGCGCTGCACCTGGCCGAACGACTCGATCCGCACCGCGGCCACGCGCCGCGCGGTCTTGACCGAGAAGCCGAGCGCCCAGCTGGTCACCACGTCGGGCCGCGCGACCAGCTCGAAGACCGCCGCGAACACGCCGCCGGGGCCCCAGCTCACCCGGTCGAGATAGATCTGGCCCTGGTTCTTCACGTACGTGTAGGCCACCGCCTGTCCGGCGACGTCCACCATCGCCTGCACGTACCAGGCGGCCACGCGCGTGCCGGACACGTGGCGCGCGGCGGCGGCGAGGCCGAGGTCGTAGCGGGTGCCGTCGGGCCCCCAGACCTTGAAGCCGGCGCCCGACACGATCACTCGCACCGTGTTGCCGGCGCCCTCGACGCGATACTCGGTCGCGCTGATCGCGACCAGCCGCCCGCCGCCGCCCACGCCCGACAGGACGAGCTCGTCGGTCGCGCCGTAGGTGGGGACGCCCTGGTGGGTGCTGCGCCGGATCACCGGCACGCCGACGCTCCAGCCGATCCCGAGCGGGCCGTTGCCGAGCTCGCCGTGGTAGCCGAGCGCCACCGCCGGGGCGAAGCCGCGCGCCGTCCTGGGTAGCTCGAGCGGCACGGCGTAGCCGGCCTGGCCGCTGAACGGGCTCACCTCCGGATCCGGCGCCAGCCCGCGCACCGAGCCCGGCGCGGAGGGCAGTCGCACCGTCTGCGCGCTGACAGCGCCGGGTGGCGGCTCACCGGCGGCTCGCGCCGCGGCCCCCCATCCCATCGTCACCATGATCGCGGACAGAACTCTCCCGCTGGTAGCGCGCATCGCTCCCTCCTTCGTGTCTGCTCGTTGGCCGGGCGCCACGCGGCGCCGGCGTTGCGTCTCAATCGCTGGTGAGGCCGTTCTCGACGCCGGTGTAGTCGATGCGGATGAGCACATCGGTGACGCTGGCCAGGTCGAGCTGGTCGGCCACGTTCTCGCGGATCACCAGCACGTAGTCGCCGTACACGCCGCGCCCGGCGAAGCTGGTGTTGACCGCCTGGGTGTCGCCGCCGACCAGGTCCTGGGGCCGGAGGTTGGGGAAGTTCGACACCGTGGCGATCGTCCGGCGCGACACCTCGCCCAGATCGGTGATCCCGTCGCCGGTCTCGTCGAACAGGTTCTCCGACGGGCGGTGGCTGGCGTAGAGCAGCGACACCTCGCCCGCGTGACTGGCCGGCACGCACTCCTGGCTGGCGAAGGTGTTGGCCTGCATCAGCACGAACGGGACCCGGGTCAGGCTGCTGCCGCCGGTGATCTGGACCGAGCCGGTGAAGGTGCTGAACTTCTCGGCGCAGTCGTCGACGATCTGGTTGCCGGCCAGGAACCCGCTGGTCGGGGTGATCTGGAAGCGCACCCCGCGCCCGATCAGCTCGCCCGAGGAGGTGTACACGTACGAGTCGGGCGAGAGCAGGTGCCGGCCGACGCTCTCCGCATCGCCGCTGGGCAGGCCCATGATCTGGCGCAGGGTCACCTCGAGCACGCGCGCCTGCGGATCGCCGCCGCGCGGCCCGACCTCGTACTCGGCCAGGACCTGGAAGATGTCCTCGAGCACCACCTCGAGCTGGTCGGGGTTGCGCGCGGCCAGCACGTCGGCCCGGAACGGCAGGCTCTGCTGGGCGTCGTGCTCGACCGCGCGCAGGAGCAAGTAGACCAGGCGCTGGGCCCAGGCCTGCTTGCGCTGGTAGCGCTCGATCCGCTCGTCGAGCCAGTAGTGGTGATAGGGCAGGGCGAGGGTCCGGTCGCGCTCGCGCGCCACGTCGGCCAGCCCCTCGTCGACCAGCTGCTGGATCCGGACTCGCCGGCTGGCGAAGGTGATGGTCGCCTGCTCGAACTCCGAGACCGCCTGGCTGATCGAGCTGGCCGCGAGGTTGATCTCGTCGCGGATCCGGTCGGCCGCGCCGAAGCACTCCAGGATGGCGGTCTCGTTGTCGCGGAGCGCCATCTGCTCCTGGAACCTGGCCTGCTCGTCGGCGATCTCGGAGCCGCCCAGCAGGCCGCCGAGCAGGCTGGTGGCGCCGCTGGCGATGCCGAGCAGCTGACCCAGGCCGCCCGCCTCCTCGCCGGAAGGCCAGCCGCCGCTGAACAGATCGTCCGCGAGCGCAGCCGCGGCGTAGCCGCTCGGCACCGCCGCGGCCAGCCCGGCCAGGCCGGCCACCATGTCGAACAGGCCCTTCTTGTGGCGCAGCGCCTCCATGTGATCGGCGTGAGCTTGGAGGATCTCCGCGGTCCCCTGCAGGTGGGCGCACATCGACGCCCTGGCCTCGTACTCGCGCTGCTTCGCGTCCCACTGGAGCCGCGCGCCCTCGACGGCGAAGTTCGCCTGCTTCATACCGATGAGCGCCTGCCCCGCGCTGCCCTGGTAGCAGGTCGGATCGGCCTCGGCGATCGGCCGGCCGAAGTTGGGCAGGCAGGCCGGGTCCTCGACCTTCACGAAGCAGGTGGCCGGGTCGCGCCCGTCGTCGAACTCCATGAGCAGCCCGCCCGCCGTCGCCGACGACGCGCCGCACAGATCCTCCAGCCCGTCGCTGTACTGCGACGCGATCGCCTCGAGCCGGCGCTGGTTGTCCAGGCCGATCGTCTCGGTCTGGTACTTCTCCAGCCGCTTCTGGTTCCACGCGATGCGCACGTCCTCGAGGGCGCCGCGGCTGGTGTCGACCGCGCCGGCGGCGAGGCCGTGCAGGTAGATCGAGGCGCCGAAGTGGCGCTGGACCGGTCCGCCGGCCACGTCCATGAAGTAGAGCGGCAGGTCGACCTCCTCGATTCCGAGCGGGTTGCGGCACTCGCCCGTGCTCGCCGCGCTCGAGGCGACTCGCTGCATCGCGGCGTCGAGCCCGGCCAGCGCGCCGGTGAACAGCGACTCGCCGGCCTCATCGTCGGGGCTGGTGATCGGGGCGAGCAGCGGCTCGCCGTCGGCCACGCAGACCCCGCCGAGCGCCTCCGGCGGGCGATCGGCCTCCTGGGTGACGACCAGCCGGTCGAGCAAGGTGCCGTCGTCGCGCACGCCCACGGTGATGGTGTGGTGGCCGGCGGTCAGCGCGAACGTCGCGGCGACGCGATTCCACCGCCACTGCGCCTCGCCCGGGATGTCCCACGATTGCCAGGCGCCGCCGTCGACCCGGATCCAGAAGCCGCGCTGGTAGGGGCCGGCCTGGACCATGCCCCACAGCGCGTAGGTGCCGGGCGTGGCCACGTCGAACGAGAAGACGGCGGTGCCGACCGCGCCGGGCACGCTGCTGCCGTTCGCGCCCAGGCCGCCGTTGGCGTTCGGGTCGCCGAACTCGACGATCGGCACACCGACGCCGCTGTTCGGAGTCGGCGTCTCCCAGGGCGAGGTGATGAGCTGCATGAGGCCGGTCCGGGCAGCGTCGGCCGCCTCGAGGTAGATGCGCGCGTGCTCGCCGCACTGGCTGTCGGCCGGGCAGTCGTCGTCGCGGTCGCAGGTGAGCTGGCGGGCGCGGTCGTGCATGCGCGCGGCGAGGTCCTCGACGTGGACGGCGCCGCGCAGGGTCTGGCTGGTGCGCGCCTGGACCTGATCGCGCAGCGCGGTCGACTGGCCGGCCACGCACTCGCCGTACACCGGCCCCTGCTGCGAGCGCAGGTAGGCCTCGAGCAGCTCGACCTGTCGGGTCAGGGTCTCGACCAGGGTGACCGCGAGCGGGCGGCGCTGGTCGTGATTGCGCGCGGCCGTGCCGGTCGGGATGGGGACCGGGCCCCGCCACGCCCAGTTGCCCGGGCGGGTCTGCATCGCGGTGATCTCGCCGCGATCGAGGGCGCTGTCCCACAGGGCGACGTGGCCCACGTTCTCGAAGCCGAGGTCGTAGAGAGTGTCGTCCAGGGTCGACGCCTCGTTGATCTGATCGCGCCGACCGACGCGGAAGGGCGAGGCGCCCGAGCCGCGCCCCGGCATCGCCGGGGCCGGAAAGCTGGCCTGGGCGATCTGCGCGCCCGCGAGGTAGACCCGGTAGAACCGACCGTCGGCGCTGCGCACCACCACCAGCTTCAGCGGGCCGGTCCTGAGCGCGCTGCGCTGGAGCGGGATGGAGATGCGGAGCTTCTCCCAGTCGCGCCGGCCGTGGCCGATCTCGAGGGTGTAGCGCGGCATCTCCGCGCTCGAGCAGTCGGGGCAGGGGGTGGGGGCGGCCAGCGTGGTCGTCGAGTGGAGGACGCAGCTGGTCCCGGCGCTCTTGAAGGTGAACGCCACGCACTGGTCGTTGAGATAGCAGCGGTCGTGGCAGGCCTGCCAGGTGGGCTGGGTGCCGACCTCGAGCGGCGACGGGCTGACGTACTGAGTCTGCGCGACGTAGCTGGCGTCGCTGATGTCGAGGTACGGACGCGACGCGGTGGCGAGCACGTTCGACTTCCAGCCCGGGGCGTACAGGTGATCGGACGCGCCGTGGTGGAGCTGGCAGCGCTGGCCGGCCGCCGCGGACTGATTGAAGCTCCACGACCAGCACAGCTGGTCACCGACGCAGGCCAGGTTGCAGCTGGACCAGGTGTTCCCGCTCGACGCCTGGATCCCGGTCGCGCTGCGCCGGTAGTCGAGCTCGTAGTGGGTCCGCTTGGCCTGCACGATGGTGGCCTCGAACCAGGGGCTCTGGACCAGCCGCCGGCGCCCGCGGAACGCGTCGGCCAGGTCCATGTCCAGCTCCATCGCGACGGTCAGGTCGCCCGCCAGATCGAGCTCGTCGGGATCGATGGTGGCGAGGTCGGCACCCGGCCACCCGGCATCTGACGGAGGGGTCAGCGTCCGTCCACTGGCCACGTCGGTGCTGCCGTGTCCGGCCCAGTAGGCCCTCGGCCGGTTGCTGCCCCGGTAGTCGGGCTCTGCCAGCCAGCGGGGCGGCAAGCTGGTCAGCGCGTTCGCGACGCTGCCGTCGGTGACCACGCTCCAGACGCCGTCCAGCTGGTCGAGCAGCGCGAGCAGGTCGGTCTGCGGCGCCGACGGATCCGACTCGCCGAGATCGACCGCCTCGAGCCCCTGCTGGGCGGCGAACGCGGACACGGTGATCCAGCCGCGGATCAGGTGCTGCACCAGGCGCGCGGCGCGCGAGCCGGCGGTCTGGAAATCGGGCCGCCCGACGGCGATCCCGAGCGCCGGCAGCACGCGCATCAGGCTGATGCAGCTCGTCACCGGCGGAGAGAACTGGGCCGGTGGGGTGGCTGGCGGCACGGCGGCGAGATCGGCCAGGCACTGGCCGAGCAGCGTGCCCACGTCCTCGCTCGACGACGAGCCGCCGTTCCGGTCGACCCCGTTGAGGAGGCGCAGCCCGTACGGAAACGGCTCCGACGCCTGCGCGCAGCGAACGTCGCCGGTCAGGGTCATGATCGCCTTGCCGAGCACGGCGTCGTTGATCGACGCAGGCCCGTCGTGGCACTGCAGGCGCTCGATCACGTCGTCGCCGACCGGCAGCGACGGGCTGATCCCCCAGGCGGCCAGGTGGGGCACCACCGCGTCGGTCCAGCTCCACAGCGCCTCCGACGCCAGGCCATTGCCGGCCGGCTGGGTCGTGGTGACAAAGGCGGGGCCGGGCAGACACCGCTGCAGCACCGCGTCGCAGGTGGATCCGGCGGTGCACTTGCTTCCGCTGGCGCAGACCGGCGCGGTGACCGCACCGGTGCGGTCGAGGTCGACCAGCACATCGAGCGAGCGAGCGGCGTCGCCGTCGCGGAGTGGCAGGGCGAGGGCGAAGCGGAGCCGCAGGTGACCGGTGGACGGATCGTGCTCGCGCACCTGGCTGGTCATGGTGCCGATCAGCGCCCCGCCGTCGCCGGTCAGCCACGCCAGCCGGCCCGACGTGCCGGCCGGTCCGAGGCGGACCTTGCCCGACGGCGTGACCAGCCGGCTCGGATCGACCAGCAGCACGTGGTCGTCCTCGGCGATCGCGGTGACGCGCACGGCCAGGTCGGCCGGCGCGGCCGCCACCGACGGCTCGACCTCCGGCGGCTCCGGTGCCCCGGCCGGTGGGCCGCGCCGACTGATCACCATCCGGCCCCGGTAGCTGCCCTCGAACGGCTGGATCGTCGGCGGGCGCAGCACCAGGCTGACCGACTGACCGCCGACGATGTCGTCGCCGTCGAACAGGACCTGCCAGGCGGTCTCCTCGGCGCCGATGCGCGGGCGAGCGCGAATGGACTGGATCGCCGCGAAGCCGCCGCCGCCGCGAGGTCCCCACCTGGTCAGCTCGAGCATGCACTCGTCGGCAAACGGCTTGTCCTCCTCGCACTGCACCTCCAGCTCGCGCACGACCTCCTCGGACGCGTCGTCGCAGGTCTCGCCACCGCCGGGGCAGGTGAAGCGCACCGTGTGATTCCCGCGCACCCGCACCCGCGGCGGCACAGCCGGCTCGCCGAGCGCGGTCGCGGTGACCACGAGCTCGACCGGGACATACGGGTCGTCCTTGTCGGCCGGCGCGACGTCGGCGGAAAGAGGCGTCACGGCGATGACCACGCGCTCGGGCGCCGGCGGCGCGCCAGGCGTGTCGCACCGCCCCCAAAGATCGCACTCGTCGCTGCCCGAGCATCCGTAATCGGGATCATCGGTGGCGAGACAGTCGGCGGTGCAGAACCCATCGTCGCAGTAGGTGCCACACGGGCACTCCTCCGACCCGACGCAGTGCAGCTCCTCCAGCTGCTCGTCGGTGACGGTCTGGGTCAGGATGGCCAGGACCAGCTCCGGGTCGCGAGGGCTGGAGCACTCTCGCGCCAGCGCAACCTGCGCCACTCCCCCGCCCGCGCCGCGCCCCCCGTCGCCGCAGCCCAGCCCGACCAGGAAGGTGGGGAGGGCGAGCCAGAGCAACGGCGGGCGCGGCGCCACACGGTGCGCCGCCAGGGGGAGGCGACGCGGACGACGGAGCCAGGGCGAGCGAGGACGATCGAGCGAAGCCGGATCGAGTATTTGCATGGGCGGGGCGCTCCCTCTATCCGGAAGACACACGCCGCCCCCGGCTTTTCCGCCCACCCGCGACGAAATTTTCTACGCTGGCCGTGCGCGCTCGATCACGGGCTCACGCTGTTCGCGATCCGGA
>DATHKR010000003.1:0-7500 GCA_035489015.1 Kofleriaceae bacterium
AACGCGGTGAACTTCGCCAGTCCCTTGGTCGCCTGCACCTTGGTGATGGCGGCCGTCAACGTCGTCTTGCCGTGGTCCACGTGACCGATCGTGCCGATGTTGACGTGGGGCTTGTTCCTGACGAACTTTTCCTTGGCCATCGATTCCTCCGGAGACTCCGTCGGGGCTATTGCCCCGTCACTTTCGCGACGAGCTCTTCGCTCAGGCTGGCTGGCATCTCGGCGTAACTCTGAAACTGCATGGTGAAGGTGGCGCGCCCTTGCGTACGCGACCGAAGGTCGGTGGCGTAGCCGAACATCGACGCCAGCGGCACCAGGCCGGCGACGACCTGTACACCAGTCCTTGACTCGATGCCAGTGATCTTTCCGCGTCTTGCACCAAGATCACCGATGACCTCGCCGACGTCGGCGACCGGGCAGACGACCTCGATGCTCATCACCGGCTCGAGCAGGACCGGATGGGCGGCCTGCGCCGCCTCGCGAAACGCCTGCAACGCCGCGGTCTTGAAGGCGGAATCGGACGAATCGACCTGGTGGTGGCTGCCGCCCAGGACCAGGACCGCGACGTCGACCATCGGAAACCCGCCCAGGACGCCGCGCTCGGCCGCCTCGGTCACCCCCGTGCGCACGGCGGCGGCGAATTCCTTGGGGATCTCGTGGCCAGGGGCCCGGTTCTCGACGGTGAGGCCGGAGCCGCGCGGCAGCGGCTCGACGGAGAGCCGCACGTGGCCGTGCTGCCCGCGCCCACCGACCTCGCGCACCACCCGACGATCGACCACCGCGCGCGCGGTGATGGTCTCGCGGTAGGCGACCTGTGGCCGCCCGACCCGCGCCTCGACGTGGAACTCGCGGGCAAGGCGGTCGAGCAGGACCTCCAGGTGAAGCTCACCCATCCCGGAGATGATGGTCTGCTGCGACTCGGCGTCGGTGGTGACCCGGAAGCTCGGGTCCTCGACCGCGAGCGCCTGGAGCGCCCGCTCCAGGTGGTCGTGCTGCTCGAGGGTGCTCGGCTCGATCGCGACGCCGATGACCGGCTCCGGGAAGCGAAGGGTGTCGAGCACGATCGGCGCGACCGGATCGCACAGGGTGTCGCCGGTGGCGACCGCGCGCAGCCCGATGGCGGCGCCGATGTCGCCCGCCGCCACCTCCTTGACCTCGCTGCGCCGGTTGGCGTGCATGCGGACCAGCCGCCCCACCCGCTCGAGCTTGCCGCGCGTCGCGTTGAGCAGCTGGTCGCCCGACTGCACCCGCCCCGAGTACACGCGCAGGTAGGTGACCGGACCGACCTGCGGGTCGTTCATGATCTTGAAGGCGACCGCCGCGGTCGGCTCGTCGTCGGACACCTTGCGCTCCTCGCGCTGACCGGTGTCGGGGTGGATGCCGCTGGTCGCCCCGCGGTCGGCCGGCGACGGCAGGAGGTCCACGATCGCGTCGAGCAGGAACTGGATACCCTTGTTGGTCAGGGCGGACCCGAGCAGGACCGGGACCGCCTTGAGCGCGAGCGTGGCCCGGCGCAGCGCCGCCTGGATGTCGGCCGCGGAGATCGCCGCGTCGGCCAGGAACTTGGCCATGAGCTCGTCGTCCACCTCGGCGATCGCCTCGACCATGAGCCCACGGGCGGCGGCCGCCTCCTCGCGCAGGTGGTCCGGCACCTCACCGTCGTGGAAGCTCGCGCCCAGGCTGGAGTCGTCCCACTCGCGCGAGCGCCCCTGGACCAGATCGACCAGCCCGTTGAACTCGTCCTCGAGCGCGTGCGGGATCTGCAACACGATCGGGTTCGCGTTCAGCCGGGTTCGCATCTCCGAGGTCACCGCCCCCGGATCGGCACCGACTCGATCGCACTTGTTGATGAAGGCGATGCGCGGCACCGCGTAGCGGTCGGCCTGGCGCCACACCGTCTCGCTCTGCGGCTCGACCCCGCGCACGGCGCAGAACACCACCACGGCACCGTCGAGCACGCGCATGCAGCGCTCGACCTCGACGGTGAAGTCCACGTGCCCCGGGGTGTCGACCAGGTTGCACTGGTAGTCGCGCCAGCGGAACGTGGTGGACGCGGCCGTGATGCTGATGCCGCGCTCCTGCTCCTGGGTCATCCAGTCGGTGACCGTAGAGCCGTGGTGGACCTCGCCCATCCGGCTGGTCGCACCGGTGTAGTAGAGGATCCGCTCGGTCGTGGTCGTCTTGCCGGCGTCGATGTGCGCCATCACCCCGAGGTTCCGGGTGCGCTCGATCGGAGCCAGACGCGCCATGCCTCATCGAGGAAGATGTCCAGGGCGGCGGCGCCCGGCGAGGCGAAGCGGACGACCGGCGAAGCTCGGCACTGCCCGGAGGCGCGCGCGATCTCGCTGGTCGTCATTCGGTCCCGCTGGTTCGGCGCACGAATCGCTCCGTCGCGCCGCCTGTCGAGCCCTGGTGTTGCTTCTTCCTCGCCTCCTCGGATCAGATTTGCTGTCGGCCGCCCGCCGCTACCAGCGGTAGTGGGCGAACGCCTTGTTGGCGTCGGCCATCTTGTGCACGTCCTCGCGCTTCTTGACCGCGTTGCCGCGGTTCTGCGAGGCGTCGAGGATCTCGTTGGCCAGCTTCTCGACCATCGTCTTCTCGCTGCGGTCGCGCGCGTAGCTGATGAGCCAGCGCATGCCGAGCGCCTGCGAGCGATCGTGGCGGACGTCGACCGGCACCTGATAGGTCGAGCCACCGACGCGGCGGGACTTCACCTCGACCTTCGGCTTCACGTTGCCGAGGGCGCGGTCCCAGACCTTGAGGGGATCGTCCTTGGCTCGCTCGGCCACCAGCTCGAGGCTGCCGTAGACGATCTGCTCGGCGGTGGACTTCTTGCCGTCCACCATGACGACGTTGATGAACTTGGTGAGGCGCCGGCGGATGTCCGGCGGCGCGTCGGTGTACTTCGGATCCGGGAGGACTTTCCTCTTCGGGACTTCGCCCTTGCGCGGCATCGTGTCTTCCTTTACTTCGGCCGCTTGGCGCCGTACTTCGAGCGCGACTGCTTGCGGTTGGCAACGCCGGTGGTGTCGAGGGTGCCCCGGATGATGTGATAGCGGACGCCGGGCAGGTCCTTCACGCGGCCGCCGCGGATCAGAACCACCGAGTGCTCCTGAAGATTGTGACCCTCACCCGGGATATAGGAGGTGACCTCCATGCCGTTGGTGAGGCGCACGCGGGCAACCTTGCGCAGGGCCGAGTTCGGCTTCTTCGGCGTCGAGGTATAGACGCGGACGCAGACTCCCCGCTTCTGCGGGCAGGACCGAAGGGCCGGCGCGGTGGTCTTGCGCTTGACCTTCTTGCGTCCATTACGGACCAGCTGATTGATTGTTGGCATCTCTACCGTGCGGTTCAGGAGGCAAAAAGGGAATCGTGCGGAATCGCGGCATCTTACGGATCCGCACGAACGTGTCAAGACGAACCCGCGCCGTAACTCTCAGTGAGTCCAGCGACGGCCCTGCTGGGGCTGCTCGTCCTCGTAGGCGTGGGTCAAGACGAAGTGGTACGCCACCTCACGAGTCGCCTCGGTCTCGACGACGCACTCGAAGACGAACTCCTCCGCCTCGGCCGACTCGCATTGCACGTACGTGATTTCACTCGACATGAGGACCATTTCGCCGACCAGGTCCTTGCCGCGCACCAGCTGGACCAGGAGCGCGCTCTCCTCCGGGTCCGAGGCCAGATGCCAGTGATAGTCGTCGTGGTCGAACAGAAGCATGTCCGGCGTACCCGCGCGCACGATGCAGTTCGAGTGGCCCTGTAGCCAGGCCCAGAACTTCTCGAAGGGCAGCGTGACCGGCAAGCCCTCGGCGCGGCTTTGCGGCATTGCGGCGGCAGTCTGTCAGAAGCGACCGCCCAGGGCAAGCCCGGGCGTCCCAAGGCGTCGGCTCATTTGCCGTCGAGCGCCGAAAAAACAAGCGCCGCCTCCGAGGGCGGCGCCTGATTCGATTCGCTGGCCCGCGGCGAGACCCGCCACGTGCCTTCCTCCTGCTACAGCGCCGGGAGCGTCGCGCTCTCCTCCGACGACGGCGCCGCTGCATCGGCGGCGGCCGCAGCCGGCTCGACCGCCGACTCGCCGAGCGCATTCGACCCCTGGCCGAGCACGTCGACCGACAGGCGCTTGTAGGCGCCGAGCCCGGTCCCGGCCGGGATGAGCCGGCCCATGATGACGTTCTCCTTGAGGCCGCGCAGGTAGTCGACCCGTCCGCAGATCGACGCCTCGGTCAGCACCTTGGTCGTCTCCTGGAAGGACGACGCCGAGATGAAGGACTCGGTGGAGAGCGACGCCTTGGTGATGCCGAGCAGGAGCGGCTCGCCCTTGGCCGGCTGGCCGCCGTTGGCGATCACGCGCTCGTTCTCTTCCTCGAACAGGTGCTTCTCGACCTGCTCGTCGACCAGGAAGTTGGTGTCGCCCACGTCCTTGACCGTCACCCGGCGCAGCATCTGCCGGACGATCACCTCGATGTGCTTGTCGTTGATGCGCACGCCCTGGAGCCGGTAGACCTCCTGGATCTCGTCGACCAGGTAGTTGGCCAGCGCCTTTTCGCCCAGGACCCGGAGGATGTCGTGCGGGTTGGCCGCGCCGTCCATGAGCGGCTCGCCCGCGCGCACCCGGTCGCTCTCGCGCACCGACAGGTGCTTGCCCTTGGCGATGAGGTACTCGCGCGGCTCGCCGACGTCCGGCGTGATCACCACCTTGCGCTTGCCCTTGGTGTCCTTGCCGAACGAGACGACACCGTCGATCTCCGAGATGACCGCGTGATCCTTCGGCTTTCTGGCCTCGAAGAGCTCGGCCACTCGCGGCAGACCGCCGGTGATGTCCTTGGTCTTCGTGGTCTCGCGCGGGATCTTGGCGATGACGTCGCCGGCCTCGATCGGGTCGCCGTCGTTCACGTACAGGTTGGCGCCGACCGGCATGTAGTAGCGGGCCTCGTTGTCGGAGCCCGGCAGCGGCACGGTCTTGCCGGCGTCGTCCTTGAGCGTGATGCGCGGCCGCGCCTCCGGGTCCTTCGACTCGATGATCACCTTGCGCGACAGGCCGGTGACCTCGTCGAGCTGCTCCTGCATGGTGACGGCCTCGATGATGTCGCCGTACTTCACGACACCCGACACCTCGGTCACGATCGGCATCGAGAACGGGTCCCACTCGGACAGCAGCTGGCCGGCCTTGACCTGCTGGCCGTTGTCGACCAGCAGCCGGGCTCCGTACTGCAGCCCGTAGCGCTCGCGCTCGCGACCGATGTCGTCGATGATCACGAGCTCGCTCTGCCGGTTCATGACCACGAAGTGGTCGCGCTTGCGGACCGTATGGACGTTGTCCAGCTTGATGGTGCCGTCGTTGCGCGCCTCCAGCGTCGTCTGCTCGTGCCGGATCTGCCCGACGCCGCCGATGTGGAAGGTACGCATGGTGAGCTGGGTGCCCGGCTCACCGATCGACTGCGCGGCGATGACGCCCACCGCCTCGCCGATGTTCACCATGTAGCCGCGGGCCAGGTCGCGCCCGTAGCACAGCGTGCAGATGCCGCGGCGGCACTGGCAGGTCAGGACCGAGCGGATCTTCACCCGGTCGATGCCCGAGTCCTCGATGACCTGGGACATCTCCTCGGTGATCTCGCCGTTGGACGGGACCAGGATCTCGCCGGTGTACGGATCGACCACGTCCTCGAGGGCCACGCGGCCCAGGATGCGGTCGGACAGCCGCTCGATGATCTCGCCACCCTCGACCAGCGCCTGGCTCTCGATCCCCTCGAGCGAGCCGCAGTCGTACTCACCGATGATGCTGTCCTGGCCCACGTCGACCAGCCGCCGGGTCAGGTACCCGGAGTTGGCGGTCTTGAGCGCGGTGTCGGCCAGACCCTTGCGCGCGCCGTGGGTCGAGATGAAGTACTGCAGCACCGACAGACCTTCGCGGAAGTTGGTCGTGATCGGCGTCTCGATGATCTCGCCCGACGGCTTGGCCATGAGGCCGCGCATACCGGCCAGCTGCCGCATCTGCTGGGCCGAACCGCGAGCGCCCGAGTCGGCCATGATGAAGATCGAGTTGAACGAAGGAGCCCGCATCGTCTCCTTGGTCTCGGGGTCCGTGTACTCCTCGGTGGAGATGTCGTTCATCATCTCCTTGGCGATCGCCTCGGCCACCTGAGCCCAGATATCGACGACCTTGTTGTAGCGCTCGCCGTCGGTGATGAGGCCCTCGGTGTACTGCTCCTCGATCTCGGCCACCTCGCGCTTGGCCTCGTCGATGAGCACGTGCTTCGCGTCCGGGATCTTCATGTCGTCGATGCAGATCGAGATCCCGGCCATCGTCGCGTACGTGTAGCCCATGGTCCGCAGCGCATCGGCCAGCAGCACCGTCGCCTTCTGGCCCGACATCCGGTAGACGTCGTCGATGAGGTCGGCGAGCTGCTTCTTGCCCATGACCCGGTTCACTCGCTCGAACGGGATCTCCTTGGGGCAGATCTCGTAGAGCAGCGTGCGACCGACGGTGGTGCGGACCGGCTTGGCGTTCTTCTCGATGCGCACCTGCACCGGCGCCTGCAGGTCGACCTGGCCGTGGTCGTAGGCCATGCGGACCTCGTCGCGCGACGCGTACACCCCCTCGATCCCCTCCTTGCCGGGCTGGGTCTCGCGGTAGTGGCCGCGCGCGTACGGGCGCTCGCGGGTCAGGTGATACAGGCCGAGCACGATGTCCTGGGTCGGGACGATGATCGGCTTGCCGTTGGCGGGCGACAGGATGTTGTTGGTGCTCATCATCAGCACCCGGGCCTCCATCTGGGCCTCGATGCTGAGCGGCACGTGGACCGCCATCTGGTCGCCGTCGAAGTCCGCGTTGAAGGCCGCGCAGACCAGCGGGTGGAGCTGGATCGCCTTGCCCTCGGTCAGGACCGGCTCGAACGCCTGGATCCCGAGCCGGTGGAGGGTCGGCGCGCGGTTGAGGAGCACCGGGTGCTCCTTGATCACTTCCTCGAGGATGTCCCACACCTCGGGACGCTCCTTCTCGACCAGCTTCTTGGCGCTCTTGATGGTGGTGACGAGG
Organism: Kofleriaceae bacterium; assembly: GCA_035489015.1. GTDB lineage: Bacteria > Myxococcota_A > Polyangia > Haliangiales > Haliangiaceae > DATFRY01. The sequence continues at coordinate 7,036 of DATHKR010000003.1, forward strand.
CCGCGCTCCTCCAGCTTGTTGTAGATGAAGGGCGTGAACAGCTCGAGCGCCATCTTCTTGGGCAGGCCGCACTGGTGCAGGCGCAGCTCGGGCCCGATCACGATGACCGAGCGGCCCGAGTAGTCGACCCGCTTGCCGAGCAGGTTCTGGCGGAACCGGCCCTGCTTGCCCTTCAGCATGTCGGACAGCGACTTCAACGGCCGCTTGTTGGGACCGGTGATGGTCTTGCCGCGCCGGCCGTTGTCGAACAGCGCGTCGACCGCCTCCTGCAGCATCCGCTTCTCGTTGCGGATGATGATCTCCGGGGCGTTCAGCTCCTGGAGGCGCTTGAGCCGGTTGTTGCGGTTGATGACCCGGCGATAGAGATCGTTGAGATCGCTGGTGGCGAACCGACCGCCATCGAGCGGGACCAGCGGGCGCAGATCGGGCGGGATGACCGGGATGACCTCGAGCATCATCCAGTCG
>DATHKR010000004.1:0-8926 GCA_035489015.1 Kofleriaceae bacterium
CACGCGTTCCTCCTGGTCAGCGACTTCAACGCCGGCGCCCAGCGCTTCTACGCCCGCCACGGCTACGCCCAGGTCGGCCGCCTGCCCGGCCTGGTCCTCGCGGACGTCGACGAGCTCCTCTACTGGCGCCGCCTGCCGCGCTGAACCGCGGAACCGCGCCCCTTCGCCGCGCCCCGCGGACGGTCGACCTGGTGGCTGGCTTGGAGTAGGGTCCGCTATCGGCGGCCCCCCCATGCGAGTCCCAGCAAACCGAGTCCTCTGCACGATTGGCACCCCCTGCACGATTTCGGCGGTGGGCAGCACCGAGACCCAACGCGCGGTGGTCGCCCGCAGCCCCGACGCGATCGCGTTCGCCGCGGTCGACGCCGACCTGGTCGCGGTCGACATGGAGCGAAGCACCGCGGCCGCGCCGCGCTTCGTGCACGCGCGCGGCGATCGAGCCGGCCAGGCGATCACCGTCGACGAGATCGACGCGACCTGGGGCGAGCGGCTGCGCGCGGAGAGCGGCATCCGCCACCTCCCGCCCGCGCGCCTGGCGCCTCACATCCCCGCCGGGATCGGCGCGCCCCTGCCCCACGATCTCGAGGACGGCGGCCTGCGCCGGCTCGCCGGCCTGACCTTCGCCGAGATCCGCCAGTCGCCGCTGTCCGATCTGTTCGGCCTGTTCGACGACGATCCGCGGCTCGGGCCCGGCCTGCAGTCGCAGATGTTCCTCTACGCCGGGCTGGGCGCCCTCGCCGCGCTGCCGGTGCCGCTGTCCCAGCTCCTGCCCGAGCCACAAGATCTGCGGGTGGCCGCGGCGTGCGCGTTCAGCGGGCTCGACAGCTACGCGCACATGCTGCTGGGCATGCAGCCCAAGCGCGAGACGGTGGCCGACAAGCGCAACGACAAGCTCGCCTTCCGCCTGGCCTCGTCGCTGGCGTCGCACGGGCCGGCGCTGCTGTCGACGTTGCTGTCGCCGGCGTTCAACCTGAGCCGGGTGCGCCGCAACCCCGACCTCCTGGCCGAGCTGCGCGGCCCCGACTCGCCGATGCGCCGCGTGCCGCAGGCTCCGCTCATCGGCGGCGGCGCGTGCGCGAGCGCGCTCATCACCCTGTGCGACGCGGCCGCGTCGATGTTCATGGACTACCCGGGCCACGCCCCGGCCCGCATGCTGCTCTGGACCGGCGCCGACGCCGCGCTCGGGCTCGACGCGCGCATCCTGGAGGGGTTCGGCCTGGACGCGGTGATGAGCCAGGACAAGCTCGATCAGATGAACGCGGGACGGGCGCCCGGCGAGCAGCGCCACGTGTCGGACTGCCTGGCCCCGTTCGACATCGACGCCCAGGGCACCGTGGTCGGCCACGGCGGCTCCGGCGTGCTGGTCACCACCCTCGACTTCGCCATGCGCCACTTCCTCGACGTCACCTCGCTGGTGGTCGGCTTCGGCCACAGCGGCGAGACCGGCGGCAAGGGGCACTTCGCGGGGGTCGGCTTCGGCGGCGAGAACGCCAGCATCGTGGCCTACCGGGTTGCCCAGGAGGCGCACGGCTACGGCCTGGCCGACTTCCAGCACGTGATCGCGCACGCGACCGGCACCCGCACCAACTCGCGCACCGACCTGGCCGCGACCCACGCCGCGCGCGAGGCGGCCGCCGAGATGCAGGGCTTCACCGGCCGGCTGCCGCAGATGACGGTGGGGGCGCCCAAGTCGCTCGGGCTCGGTCACACGATGGCCGAGGCCGGGCTCAAGGCGTCGACCGAGGCGATCCACTACCTGCTCGGCGATCTCTCGGTCGGCGTCCCCACCCTGCGCCGGATCGACGACCAGCTGGGCGAGCCGGCCGAGTACTTCCGGCTGGACAGCGCGCCGGTGCGCGGCAACCAGGATGGCGGCGTGCTGGTCCCGACCCAGGGGTTCGGCGGCTACAACGGCGCGCTCGCGCTGCGCGGCGCCAACCCCGACTCACTGCGCCGCTACGCCGCCGAGCCGGGCCTGGTCGACGCCTACCTCGAGCGCTGGCGCGAGGTGCGCGACGCGCGGGTCGAGCGCGAGGCGCGCTGCCGGCGCTCGCCGGGCGCGGCCCGGCGCCTGGCCGAAGAGCACTGCTGGCCGGCCCAGATCCCCCGCTGAGACTGGTGCTCCGCTCGCAGCACTAGGTCGGCTGGCCGTCGAGGTCGGCGCCGTCGAGCAGGAACGCGGCCATCGCCGCCGCGCGCATCTCGGCCTCCTTCTTCGACTTGCCGGCGGCGCGGGCCCACTCGCGCTCGTTGAGGAACACCGCGACCTCGAAGGTCTTGTCGTGGTCCGGTCCCGACTCGCCGACCACGCGGTACTCGGGGGTGGCCTTGAGCTTGGCCTGCGCGCTCTCCTGGAGCCGCGTCTTGAAGTCGGAGAACCCGCTCGAGTCGATCTCGGCCAGCCGCCGCGACAGCAGGCGCTCGACCAGCGCGCGCGCCGCATCGAAGCCTCCGTCGACGTAGACCGCCGCCACCACCGCCTCCAGCGCGTCGGCCAGCAGCGACGGCTTCTCCCGCCCGCCGCTCCGCTCCTCGCCGCGGCCCAGGCGCAGGAACGCGCCGAGCCCCATCTCGCCGGCCACCTCGGACAGCCCGGCCTCGCTCACCACCTGCGCGCGGGTGACCGAGAGCTCTCCCTCGCTGAGCGACGGGTGCTGGTCCATGAGCAGGTGGCCGACCACCAGATCGAGCACCGCGTCACCCAGGAACTCCAGCTTCTCGTTGTTGCCCCCGCCCGATCGGCTCTCGTTGGCGAACGAGCGGTGGGTCAGGGCGCGCTCGAGTAGCTCCTCGTGGGTGAACTGGTAGCCGAGGAGCCCTTCCAGCTGCCCGAACTCGCGCGCCGGCGACACATCCCTATTTATACTGGAGCCAAGCGTGACGATGCTCCCCCGGCGGCTCGGCAAGTACCACGTCCTGGAGCAGATCGCTCAGGGCGGCATGGCCGAGATCTACCGGGCCAAGACCGTCGGCATCGCCGGGTTCGAGAAGATCCTGGCCCTGAAGCGCATCTCGCCCCACTTCGCGCGCGAGCCCCGCTTCATCCGCTCGTTCGTCGACGAGGCGCGCATCGCGGTCACCCTCAACCACCGCAACATCGTCCAGGTGTTCGACTTCGGCAAGGCCGACGGCGACCTCTACATGGCGATGGAGCTCATCGAGGGGGTCGACCTCCGGGCCGCGCTGGCCTCCGCCACCGACGCCGGGATCAGCCTGCCGACCTCGGTCGCCTGCTACATCCTGGCCGACCTGGCCGCCGGGCTCGACTACGCCCATCACAAGACCGACGGCGAGGGGCGGCCGCTCGGCATCGTCCACTGCGACGTGTCGCCGCAGAACGTGATGCTGTCGTACGAGGGCTTCGTCAAGATCCTCGACTTCGGCGTCGCCCGCGCGCGCTTCGCCAACCCGCCGCGCGAGAAGCGACTGCGCGGCAAGCCGCGCTACATGGCGCCGGAGCAGACCCGCGGCGAGGCCCCGACCTCGGCCACCGACGTGTTCGCGCTGGGCATCCTGGCCTGGGAGCTGCTGACCGGCCTGCCCCTGTTCGAGGGCACCGACCTGGCCCAGGTGCTGCGGGCGGTGCGCCGGGCCGACGCGCCGCCGGTCTCGCGGCTCAACCCGGAGGTGCCGGAGCCGGTGTCGCTGGCGATCGCGCGCGCGCTGGCCCTGCCCCCGCCCCTGCGCGGCGACGCCGGCGAGCTGGGCCTGGTCCTGGCCCGCACCGCGCGCGAGCTCACCCACCTGCCCAGCTCGCGCGCCATCGCCGAGTGGCTGGCCCACGTCTACGCCGGCGAGTCGGCCGCCGCCACCGGCGAGGAGACGTTCGGGCGCGGGCGCGGCGGCTCGGCGGCCAGCGCGATCACCCGCGGCGGCCCCGACGGGTGGGCCTACGACGAGCCGTCCGGGATCAAGACCCGCGGTGGCACCCTGGTCGGGCCGGGCGCCGGCTCGTCGGTCGGGGCCGGCGCGGGGACCGGGGTCGGCACCAGCGTCGGGAGCACCGTCGGGACCAGCGTCGGCACCGGCGCCGGCACCGTCCCGGGCGGCACGCGCACCTCGCCGGCCGCCACGTCGACCTTCATCCCGGACATGGCCGAGTCGGGCGACGAGATGGTCGGCGCCGCCGAGATCGAGCCGTCGGATCCGGCCGGGCCCATCCCGAGCCCGGCCCTGGTCGAGAACCGGCGCGTGGTCGCCACCGCGGTGGTGGTGGACGGCGGCCAGCCCGAGACCCAGCGCGAGCTGGTCCGCATGCTGGCCGAGCTGGCCTACAAGCACGGCGCCCTGCTCCACAGCCACGCGCCCGACGGCCTGGTCGCCGTGTTCGGGCTGGAGGTGGCCGGCGAGGACGACATCGCCGGCGCGATGCAGTACTCGCTCGACGCGGTCGAGCTGGCCCGCGAGACCGCCCAGGCCGACCTGGCTGCCAGCCCGTCGATCCGCATCGCCACCCGCGCCGGCATCGCCGCGCAGAAGAGCGCCGGCTCCATGCGCGTGCGCGGCGACGCGATCGAGGAGGCCAGATTGCTGGCCCGCGGGGCCGAGCCGAGCCGCCCGCTCCTGACCGGCGGGACCGGGCGGGTCGCCTCGGCCCAGTTCGCGTTCCGCGAGCTGCCGGCCCGCCGCCTGCGCAGCCGCCGCCTGCGCGTGCTCGAGCTGGTCGGCGCCCGCGACTACGCCGACCAGACCCGCGCGCTGCGCGACCGGCGCGGGCGCTTCGTCGGGCGCGCGGCCGAGCTGGAGCGGCTCGGCGCCGCGCTCGAGCGCGCGCTGTCGGAGAAGCGACGCGTGGTGATCGCGGTGGTCGGCGGCGCCGGCGCCGGCAAGAGCCGGCTGGTCGCCGAGTTCGTCGCCCGGGTCGAGGCGCGCGCCCACCCGCCCGCGCTGGTCGCGGTGGCGGCCTCACCGGCGGCGCGCGACGCGCCGTTCTGGCTGATCGGCGACTTCCTGCAGAGCGGGCTCAAGCTGCCGATCCGGCGCGGCAAGGCCGGGCGCGGCGGCACCATCCACCGCCTCCGCCACGTCCTCGACCGCGCGGGTATGGAGCGCACCGAGCTCGACGAGTGCCTGGCCGCGGTCGAGCTGGCCCTCGAGCTGCGCGACGGCGCGATCGGCACCACCGGCCACGCCTCCGCCGACCTGCGCGATCGCGTGGCCGGCGCGCTGCGCAGCGTGCGGGTGTCGCTGGGCGGGGCGCTGCTGGTGGTGCTGGAGGACATGCACCTGGCCGACCTGCCCTCGCTCGACGTCCTGCGCGGGGCCGGCCGGCTCGATCCCGGCATCCCCGAGCTGGTGGTGATGACCTCGCGCGAGCGCGAGCAGCTGCCGTTGCCCGACCCTGACGCCACCGAGGTGATCGACCTCGGCGAGCTCGGCGCCGACGAGCGGACCGAGCTGGTCATCGACCGCCTGGCCGAGCTGGCCACCCCCGAGGCGGTGGCGGCGGTGACCCGCCGCGCCGGCGGCAATCCGCTCTTCATCGAGGAGCTGGCCAGCGCGGTGCGCGAGCTCGGCCGCGCCCAGGTCCCGTCCGGCCTGCGCGACGTGCTGATGGCGCGGGTCGACCGGCTGCCGGTGGCCAGCAAGGCGGCGCTGCAGCACGCCGCCGTGATCGGCCCGGTGTTCCGCCGCCGCATCCTCGAGGAGCTGCTCGGCCCGGAGGTGCACCAGCACCTGCAGGAGCTGATCGCCGAGGAGCTGGTCGCGCCGATCCGCGGCGAGGCGGCCGAGGTCGACGAGGGGGAGCTGGCGTTCCGCAACGACCTGCTGCAGGAGGTGGTCTACGAGTCGCTGGCCGGCGCGGCGCGCCGCCACACCCACGCGCGGCTCGGCCGGCTCCTGGCCGAGCGGCTCGAGGCCGGACGCGAGGAGCCGCCGCTCCAGGTCGCCCGCCACCTCGAGCTGGGCGGCGAGCGCGAGCTGGCCGCGGCGATGTGGCTGCGCGCCGGGCAGGTCGCGCTGGCCGCCTACGACGCGGCCGAGGCGCGCACCGCGTTCAACCGGGTGCTCGAGCTCGACCGGGCCGGCCCGGTCGACGACCCGAAGGCGGCGCGCGGGCGACGAGTGGCCGCCCTGCTCGGGCGCGAGCAGGCCTACCGCGAGCTGGGCGAGCACGACGCCCAGCTGGCCGACCTGTCGGAGCTGGAGCGGCTGGCCGACTGCGATCCGCTGCTCGAGGCCGAGGTGGGCAACCGGCGCGCCACCCGGCTGCTCCGCCTGGGTGACTACGCCGGCGCGGTGACCGCGGCACGCGCCGCCGAGCGCGCCGCCGAGGCGGCCGGCGACGAGCGCATCCGGGGCGAGGCGCTGCGCGTCCTGGGCGAGGCGCACGAGCGAACCGGCCAGTTCGAGCGCGGGCTGGCGGTGGTCGAGGAGGCGCTCGCCATCTTCCGCCGGATCGGCGCGGCCCACGAGGAGATGCAGGCCCGCATCGGGATCGGCCGCAATCACCTGACCTGCTCGCGCTACGAGGCGGCCTGGTCCACCTACGAGCCGATCCTCGAGCGGCTGGACGAGAGCGCGGACCCCTGGCTCGAGCGGGTGGTGCGCAACCACGTCGCGGTCATCCACCTCTGCCTCGGCGACTTCGAGGCCGCGATGGGGTCGGCGCGGCGCTCGATGGAGCTGTGCGACTTCTACGGCGATCGCGCGCGCGCCGGCGACAACCTGTCGGTGTGTGGGATCATCCTGACCGAGGTCGGCCAGTTCGGCGAGGCGCGCGACCGCTTCGACCGCGCCCTGGCCATCCACCATCAGACCGGATCGCGCTGGAGCCGGGCCGACTGCATGGTGTACGCCGGGGCCAACGAGTCGGCGCTGGGCCGGTTCGACCGCGCGCTCCTGCTCCTCGGCGAGGCGATCTCGATCGCGCGCGAGATGGGAGCCCGCTACGTCGAGGCCAACGGCGAGGTGGCGCTGAGCGGGGTGCTCCTGCGCCGCGGCCAGCCCGCCGACGCCGAGCGCGCGGTCGAGGCGGCCGAGCGCGGGCTCGAGGCGGCGCGCGCCGCCACGCTGATCGGCCCGGAGATCCTCGCCCTGTCGCGCCGGGGCGAGGCGCTGCTCCGGCTGGGGCGGCTCGATCAGGCCGTGGCGTCGACCGCGCGCGCGGTGGAGCTGCTCGAGGAGCAGCGCTACCTGGAGGGCTCCGAGGAGGAGGTCCTGTACGCCCACCACCTGGTGCTCGAGCGGCTCGGCGACCCGGCCGCGGCCGAGCTCCTGGCCCGGGCCCGCGGCGGCCTCGACCGCAAGCTGCAGATGCTGACCGATCCGGACTGGCAGCGCTCGTTCGTCGACGCCATCGCGCTGCACCGATCCATCCTCGGACCGGAGCCGGATACCGCGCCGTCCTGAGCCGCGGGGCCGGTGAGGTACTACGAGTCGAAGCCGTGGCCGCCGTCGACCACGAAGACGATCCCGGTGGCCGGGTAGTAGAGGATGATGGTGTCCTGGAAGTCGGTGCAGTTGTGGCAGGGCACCTGCTGCGACACCGACCAGGCCTGGATCTCGCCGCCGGCGTCCCCGGCGATCGCGTCGATCGCGCCGAGCAGGCCGGGGCCACCGTCGGAGTAGGTGGTGCTGAAGAACGGCGTCGCGGCGGCGCCAGCCCGGTCGCGCAGGTCGCCGAACGAGAACTCCAGGGTCGAGTGATCCTGATCGAGCTCGCGGACCAGCTCGAAGATCGCCTCGAGGGTCGGCGGCTCCAGCGGGCACTCCGGCAGCGAGAAGCCGCGCACCGCGGTCAGGCTGCACCAGTCGCCGCCGGTGCCGCAGCCGTCGGTGTAGGCGGCCGCCGCGTCGTCGGCCGACGAGACGTCGATCGGCGCCAGCGCGAGCGGCTGCGGGTCGATCTCGCACGGGTCGGCGAACCGGCAGGCCGACACCTGACGGTACGAGCCGCACGCGGACAGGTCCTCGGCGCCGACCGCCGCCCGGACACAGTCGAGGACCGCGCGATCGCAGGTGGACGGCCACGCCTCGCGCGGGTCGGCCGTGGTGAGCCCGATCTCGACCACCTGCAGCTCGACCGAGGCCTGCTTGGTCACGGTGCGGCCGTCGAGCGAGGCGGTGAAGGTGACCGGGTGGGTTGCCGGGATGGCGGCGCGCTCGAGCGGCGCGTAGCTCCAGGCCAGGTTCCACTCGAGATCGCCGGTCCGGGTCACCGTCGGCGCCGCGTCCGCCGCGGCCGCCGCGACCGAGAGCGAATCGGCCGGCGTGGTGGTCGACACCCGGCCGTGATAGCGGAGCGGATCCTCGGCCGACCCGGCCCAGACCGGCGCGACCGCCGCGTCGATGAACAGCTCCGGCGCCCCCTCGAAGGAGGCGAAGCGCGGGGCCAGCACGATCTTGCCCTCGTAGTGGGTGATCGAGCCGGTGGTGCTGTCGAGCGAGACGAAGATCGGCAGGCCCGACAGCAGCGTGTTCACCTCGTGGCCGCCGCGCAGCTCGATCTGGAAGGTGCGCTGGGTCAGGAGCGAGGCCTGCCCGAACGCGTCGTCCGGCACCCAGCTCGACACCGCGACCAGGTTGCGGCTGGCGCGGCCCTCGATGACCGCGACCGGCTCGCCGCCCGCGTCGCGCGAGGCGACCGCGATGCGATCGACCCAGAGCGTCATCTCGCCGGCGCGCACCCGCAGCTCCGGGCCGGCCTTGCTGTCCAGCCCCGCGGTCGAGGTGCCGGGGCCGGGCGCCTCATCGTCGTCGCCGTCACCGGGATCGGCCGCTCCGGCGGCGCAGGCGACGAACAGGGAGCACAGGGACAGGATCGCGAGCGAGCGGACAGCGGGACGCAGGAGTGACAAGGGCGGTTCCTCGGGGATGGGGGGTGCCGCCGCCTTCTACGCAGCCGCGGCCGCCCGCGCAAGCGAAATCGCGCCGCGCCCGGCCCGCCGACCGCTACCCGTGATAAACGCGGCTCGCGACGATC
>DATHKR010000005.1:0-124765 GCA_035489015.1 Kofleriaceae bacterium
TGGCTGCTCGGCCCGCGCGACCGCCCGCTGGTCATCGACGCCAAGGTCGCCTCGGTCCGCCCGTCGTGGTGGCTCGAGGAGGCCTTCCGCGGGCACTGAGATCGGCCCGCCCTCAGGCCGGCACCACGCGGAGCCGCTGGCTCCGGTCCGCCCGAGAGCGGACCGGACGCCGAGCTCGGTCGATCAGTACATGCGGTACGTGGCGCTGAGGTAGCCGAAGATCCCCGGCACGTCGTACGTGGTCGGGTTGAAGCCGTTGAGGACGCACGTGTAGCAGGGCGGCGGATCGTTGGCGAACACGTTGATCACCCCGGCCGTGATGTTGAGGTTGTTCTCGAAGCCGGGCGGGATCCAGGTCAGCTGCACGTCGTTGTAGACCTGCGCGGGCAGCTCGTTCTTGGAGAACGCGTCGTTTCGCGGGTTGGGGTCCGAGCACGTGCCCGGGAAGGCCAGGAGGTCAGGGCACTGCTCGACCACCTTGTGGATGTAGCGCGTGGTGAACGTGGCCCCGATGGTCTGGTAGAACCAGTCGAGCACCAGCGACGACTTGAAGCGCGGGAAGGCGCGCTCCGGCTCGCCGCCCACCCGACCCTCGCGCTCGATGGTGTCGAACCCGCCGGAGGTCGGGATCTTCTCCCAGAAGTCGATGAGCAGGTTCGACAGCGAGGTGACGCGGAAGCGGCCGGCCGCGCTGGCCGGCATCGCGTAGGTCAGGTTGATGTCCACGCCACGAGTCTCGAAGCCGCCCAGGTTCTGCAGCTTGTTGGCGAACCCGTTGATCGAGCCCTGCGAGGTCCGCGTGATCCCCTCGCACAGCGTTTCGTCGCCCCCGACGCAGCGGTCGAGCTGGAGCTGCGCGTCGAGCGGCGCGATCGCGCCGTCCACGTGGATGTCGTAGTAGGCGAGCTCGAGGTCGAGCCTGTCGACCCACGACTGGCCCTGCAGCCACTCCGGGCTGTAGGCCAGGCTGATGGTGACGCTGTCCGAGGTCTCCGGCTCCAGCTCGATGTTGCCGCCGGTGGCGACCGAGATCTGCGGGTTGAGCTGCTCGTAGCTGCCGTCGCCCGGCACGCCGAGCGCGATACAGCGGTCGCGGATGGCCTGGGACACTCCCTGTTCGTTGAAGTTGCTGCACGGGTCATTGAGCATCGCGTCGTAGCGCGACTCGCTGCCGAACAGCTCGCCGATGCCGGGGGCGCGGAAGCCGCGCGCGTAGCTTCCGCGCAGCATGAGGTCCTTCATCGGCTTCCAGCGCGCACCGAGCTTGCCGGTCACCTCCGGCTCCAGGATCGAGTAGTCGGACACGCGGCCGGCGGCGCTGAGGTCGACGAGCTCGGCGCCGGGCAGGCCGGCGAGCACCGGCACGCGCAGCTCGGCGTACGCCTCGTTGACCCAGTAGTCGCCCGAGGTCGGCTTGGACGGCACGTCGGCGCCGTCGCCGGCGGCCACGACCGCGTCGGGCTCGTAGAAGCCGGACAGCCGGCGGTGCTCGAGGCCGGCCGCGATCGACAGCGCCCCGGCCGGGAGCTTGACGATCTCGCCGGCGATGTTGGCCACCACGTCGACCAGGGTCTGCTCCGACACGTCGTGCTCGACGAACGTGACGTAGTCGAGCATCTCCTGGGTGATGGTGCCGTCGCCGTTGGCGCCCTGGCCGCCGAAGATGTTGAACGGCACGCACTCCGGGTCGCCGGGGCTGGCGGCGGTGCCGCAGCGCCAGACGTTCTCGTCGTCCTGGTAGGCCGGCCCCAGCGCCTGCTCCAGCTTGGCCGAGTTGAACGAGTTGTTGCGCAGCTGATCGGCGCGGTTGACGCCGTAGGCCACCGTCGTGTCCCAGAAGAAGCGCTGCTTGCCGGCGTTGAAGTCGCCGTTCAGACCGCCGGACATGTAGAAGGTGTTGACGGTCTGCTCGAACTTGCGCGGTCCGGCCTCGACCGGCCGGCGCGTGACCACGTAGGTGGGGTCGTTCATCGGGTCGAAGGTGAAGCCGAACGGGTTGTAGGGGTTCGACACGTCGATCGGGATGCGATCCACCCGGTTGCCGTTGCCGCCCTCCGGTCCGACGAACAGCGGCTCGGGCGCGGCCTGGTTCACCGACTCGCGGTGGGTGAAGGCGGCCTTTCCGTGGAACTGGAACCGCGGCAGCACCTTGTAGGTGACCGAGCTGAACGCGCCCAGCCGGCGCGACGGGGTCAGCATCAGGTTGTACGGCGAGAAGTTGAAGCGGTCGGGGTTCTCGAACACGTGGTAGTCGGTGTTCGGGTCGGGGAGGCCGCCGACGCCATTGTTGAGGGTGACGTCCACCGGATCCCCGGTGACCGGGTCGGCGAACGAGATCCGACCCTGCGGCGTGGCCGACGAGCAGCCGGCCTCGCAGTTGTCGAGGCCGGGGAGCGGCGAGTTGGAGATCTCGCGGTCGGCCGACTTGATGTCGTGCTGATCGAGGAACGAGGCGCCCATCACCACCGACATCTTCTCGGTCGTGTTGCCCCACGACAGGTCGTACTTCTGGGTGAAGCCGTCGCCCTCGTTGTAGACGCCGGTGTACGCGGTCGCCGACGCGCCCTCGAACTCCTTGCGCGTGATGATGTTGATGACCCCGGAGATGGCGTCGGAGCCGTAGATCGGCGAGGCGCCATCCTCGAGCACCTCGACCCGCTCGATGATCGAGAGCGGGATGGTGTTGAGGTCGGTCGCGGCCGACACGCCGCTGGCCGACGAGCCGTTGACCCAGCGAACCCCGTCGACCAGGACCAGCACGCGCTTGGACCCGAGGTAGCGGAGGTCGGCCTCGATCGCGCCGGCGCCGATGCCGCCGCCGTCCGGCGGGAATCCGAAGTTACCGCTCGAGTTGAACTTGCCGTTGATCGCGCCGCCCGACGACGGCAGCTGCTGCAGGATGTCGCCGACCGAGGTGAGGCCGGTGCGCTCGAGCTCCTCGCGGCTGAGTTGCAGCACCGGGGCCTGCTTGTCGAGGGGATCGGTGCGGATGCGCGAGCCGGTCACCACGATGACCTCGCCGTCGGCCTCGGCCTGGGCGGCGGCCGCCTCGGCGTCGGCGACCTCTTCCGGGGTCGGCGCCCCGGTGTCGGCCGGCGTGGTCGGCTGCGGCTGCGCGGTCGGCGCGGGCGCCGGCTGCGCGGGCGCGGGCGCCGGCTGCGCGGGCGCCGGCTGCGTGGGCGCGGGCGCCGGCTGCGCGGTCGGGGCCGGCGCGGGAGCCGGTGCCGGTGCGGGTTGCGGAGGCGCCGTCTGCGCCTGGGCCGTCCCGCTGGCCGCGGCGAGCAGCGCGGCCAGGCCGGCGCATGCTCCGGCGCCATACCAGGTGCGATGTCTCTTCATCGAGTGCCTGCCTTTCGCGTGAGCTGCTTGCACGTCGTGCGCAGCGATACGTGCGATCGCTGCCACGATCGGCCCCGGAGCTCCGGCGGGGCGGGGAGAACTTCGCCGCGACTATCCGGTAAACCAGTGTAGGTGGGCAAGAAACAGTGGATGACCGCGAGCGGCGGCTCGGGTCCTGGCCCGGCATGGGTCGGAGGTCCATGACGAAAGCAAGCACACCATCGCGAGCGATATAGAAACCCGGCCCGGCCAGCGCTTCGTCCCCTCGCGGCTATACTCTCGCCCATGCGCCTGCTCGTGACCGGCGGCGCCGGGTACATCGGCAGCGTGGTCGCCAGCCAGCTCCTCGAGGCGGGCCACGAGGTCGCGGTCGCCGACGATCTGTCCACCGGTCACCGCGACGCGGTGCCGGACGGGGCCCGCTTCGTCGAGGTCGATCTGGTCGACCGGCGCCAGGTGCTCGAGCGACTGGCCGGCGACTGGGACGCGGTGGTGCACCTGGCCGGGCGCTCGCTCGTGCCCGAGTCGATCGAGCACCCCGGCATGTACTTCCATTGCAACGTGGAGGCGGCGGTGAACCTGGTCGAGCTGCTCGGCGGGTCCAGCGCGCCGCGCATCGTCTTCTCGTCGACCGCCGCGGTCTACGGCGAGCCGGAGCGGGTGCCGATCGGCGAGGACGCGCCGACCCGACCGACCAGCGCGTACGGCGCGTCCAAGCTGGCGGTCGATCAGCTGCTCGGCTTCGCCGCGCCGGCCCACGGCCTCGCCGCGATCAGCCTGCGCTACTTCAACGTGGCCGGCGCGTACGGCGGCCGCGGCGAGCGCCATCGGGTCGAGACCCACCTCATCCCGCGCGTGCTCGCGGTCGCCGCCGGCCGGGCCGACGCGGTCGAGCTGTACGGCACCGACTATCCGACCCCGGACGGCACCGCCATCCGCGACTACATCCACGTGGCCGACCTCGCCCGCGCCCACCTCCTCGCGCTGGCCGCCGCTCGACCCGGGCAGCACCGGGTCTACAACCTGGGCAACGGGGCCGGCTTCTCGGTGCGCGAGGTGCTCGCCGCCGCCCGCGAGGTGACCGGGCGCGAGATCGCGGCCAACCCGCACCCGCGCCGGGCCGGCGATCCGGCCCGCCTGGTCGCCTCCAGCGGGCGGGCCCGGCAGGAGCTGGGCTGGACGCCCGAGCGCGCGTCGCTGAACGAGATGATCGCCGACGCCTGGGCCTTCATGACCGGGACCGCCGATGGATCCCGATCCGGATAGCGGCGCCTGCGAGACCGCCGCCGCGCTGGCCAGACGCGCCAGCGCCGGCTTCCGCGAGCTGACCGGCCACGACCCCGCCGGCTGCTGGGCCGCGCCGGGCCGGGTCAACGTCATCGGCGAGCACACCGACTACAGCGACGGCCTCGCCCTGCCGATGGCGATCGATCGCCAGGTGGTGATCGCCGCGGCGCGGCGGCCCGACCGGGTGCTGCGCATGCGCTCGCTCGAGCGCGGCGAGACGGTCGAGCTCGCGGACGTCGCCGAGCTGGATGGCCGCGGCCGCTCCGGCGCGCCCGGCTGGGCGTCCTACCCGGCCGGCGTGGTCTGGGCCCTGCGCCGCGCCGGCCACGCGGTCGGCGGCGCCGATCTCGCGATCGCCAGCTCGCTGCCGGCCGGGGCCGGCCTGGCGTCGAGCGCGGCCCTCGAGTGCGCCACCGGCCGCGCCCTGGCCGACCTCCACGGCGTCGCGCTGGGCGAGCTCGATCTGGCCCGCCTGGCCCAGCAGGGCGAGAACCAGTTCGTCGGGGTCCCGTGCGGGATCATGGACCAGCTCGCGTCCACCGCCGGGCGCGCCGGCCACGCGCTCTTCCTCGATGTCCGGGCCCTCTCGGTCCGCCCGATCCCGTTCGACCTGGCCGCGGCCGGACTGGGGCTCCTCGTGGTCGACACCCGCACTCGCCACCAGCTCGGCGACGGCGCCTACGCCGATCGCCGCGCCGCCTGCGACCGGGCCGCCGCGAGCCTCGGCGTGCCGGCCCTGCGCGACATCGCGCTCGACGCGCTCGACCAGGCGCTCGCCCGCCTGGCCGACGAGCCGGTCCTGGTCCGCCGCGTCCGCCACGTGGTCAGCGAGAACGCCCGCGTGATGCGCGCGGTCGACCTCCTCGCCGCAGGCCAGCCCGCCCGCCTCGGCCCGCTCCTCACCGCGTCCCACGCCTCCCTGCGCGACGACTTCGAGGTGAGCTGCGCCGAGCTCGACCTCGGCGTGGAAAGCGCGCTCGCCGCCGGCGCCCTCGGCGCGCGCATGATGGGCGGCGGCTTCGGCGGCTCGCTCATCGCCCTGGTCACGGAGCCGGCCGCCCCCGCGATCGAGGAGGCCATCCACGCCGCGTTCGCCGCCGCCGGCCACGCCCGGCCGAGCTACTTTCGCGCGGTGCCCTCGGCCGGCGCGCGCCGCCTGACGATGTAGCTTGCGATCAGAGCTCGCCGGTCTCGCCGGGTACGACGACCTGGCGGGCTCGTCGCTCGCCCTCGACCCAGCCGATCTCCTGGGCCAGCTCCTTGGCCTCGCGCAGGCTCGAGGAGGTGATCGGCGAGAAGCTTTCGGTCGGTCGGGCGCCGTCGAGGAGGAGCTCGGCGGTGCCGCGGCGGTCGCCCAGGCGCCTCATCTCGGCGATCGCCTGGTCGCGGAGCTCGTGGGCTCGACGGCGGTCGCCGAGTTGCTCGAGCAGGCCGGCCAGCATCGACTGGATGCGCGCGGTCCCGACCCTCGCGCCGACGCGCTGGGCGTGGCGGAGCGCGTGGTTGCCGACCTCGACCGCGCGGTCGCGCCGGCCCTCGAGCGCGTGGAGCTGGGCCAGCCGGTAGAGCATTCGCCAGAGCGCGCCCGGCCCGTCGTGGGCTCGCCCGCCCTCGCCGCCGGTGACCAGGTCGACGCCCTCCTCGAGCTCGGTCACCGCCTCGGCGGCCAGCGACTCGCGCAGGTGGGTGGTCGCCATGTCGAGGTAGAGGTCGCAGATGAGGTCGCGCTGGCCGTTCACGATGGCCAGCCCGATCCCCTCGCGCAGCGCGCCGGCCGCGCCGGCGTGATCGCCCTCGGAGCTGGCCAGGTGGGCGGCCGCGCGCAGCACCTGGGCCTGCAGCGCGCGCGAGTCGCGGCAGTGGGCGCGGACCTCGTCGATGAGGCCGCGGGCCAGGCCGAGCTCGCCGCCGACCCGCAGCTGCTCGGCCAGCTTGACCGCGATGCCGACGAACTGGGCCTGCAGGGACGGCTCGTCGTCGCTGAGCATGAGCTGGCGGGCCGCCCGCAGGGCCCGCTGGTACAGGCGGCGGGCGCCCCCGTCGTCGAGCTCGTGGACCGCGTCGTCCCCGGCGAGTGACAGGAGCTGGGCCGCGCGCCCGATCGCGCCGCACATGTCGTGATGGTGACCGAGCACCGCGGCGTCCGCGCCGATCTGCTCGAGCACGCCGGCGGCCAGCTCGTGCAGGTCGCGTCGCACCAGCGCCGGGGTCGCGTCGTACACCACGTCGCGCAGGAGCGCCGAGGCGAAGCCAACCTCGTCGGGGCTGCCACCGTCGCGCAGGATGCCGCGCGCCACCAGCACCGACAGCGCCTGGCGCAGCTGGGCCTCCTCCGGCTCGTGGACGATCGCCCGCAGCACGCGCAGCGGCGCCTGGACACCGATCACCGCGATCGCCTGGCACACCACCTTGGCCGCCTGCGGCAGGTGATCGATCCGCGAAGTGAGCAGGTCGGCCAGCCCGGCCGGGGCGCTGCCCGGTGACCCGCCCTCGACCACGTAGCGCAGGAGCTGGTTGATGTGGCCGGGCATGCCGCCGCAGGCGAGGGCGAGCTGCTCCGCGCCCGGCTGGTCGTCGCCCAGCTCGCGCGCGTGCTCGCGGAGGCTCACCACCAGCTGCTCGAGCGCGGGCGAGTCGAGCGGGCCCAGCTCGATCCGGCCGAGCGACGGCGGCCACATGTCGGCCAGCGCCGGCTCGTTGCTGATCATGATGCGCAGCGAGCCGTGCCCGCGCGCCCACTCGATCACCCGCCGGATCGCCTCCTGGCTGGGGTGATCGTAGAGGTCGACGTCCTCCAGCACCACCGCCAGCGGGGCGCGCTCGGCCGCGCCGGTGAACAGGCGGTTGAGCGACGCCAGGATCTCGCGCCGCCGCACCGACGGCTCCAGCTGCCAGAGCGGGCCCTCGATGCCGAGCAGCTCGGTCACCGCCGGCACGTCGCGCGCCGACAGCCCGATCTGCTCCAGCGACCCGGTCAGCCGCTCGTTGCGGCCGGTCGGCTCCAGCCCGAGCACGTCGCGCACCGCGCCGCGCAGCGGGTAGAACGGGCGGAACAGGCCGGTCGGATCCGGACGCGCGATCGCCACGCGCAGGCCGTGGGGGGCCAGGCGGGCGAGCGCCTCCTCGATGAGCCGGCTGCGGCCCGCCCCGCGCGGACCGACCAGCTGGAGCGCGTTGTCGCCCCCGCTGCCGCCGAGGAAGTCGACCAGCCGGGCCAGCTCCTGGTCGCGCCCGACCAGCGGCAACCACAGGCTCGCGCTGCCGAGGTCGTTCTCGGTGCGCGACACCACCTGCACGCTCTCGTCGTCCGGCAGAAAGCCGGTGCGCGACTCGAGCCCCGGTCGCAGCGTGGCCGGAACCGGCCGGGTCCCCTCGGCCACGCTGGTCCGCGACGCGTGCACGGCCGCGCCGGTCACCACGTCGGGCGGCGGGGTCGGCACCCCGAACGCGGTCTCGGCGTGGCCGATGCTGATCTCGTCGAGCATGATGAGCTCGGGGCTGATCTGGTGGCGCGGGTGTCCGCAGTCGGGGCAGAACTTGAACGACAGCGGGCTAGAGGCGCCGCACGCGGGGCACGGCCCGACCGCCGCGCCCGGGTCGCTGCGGTGGCCGACCACCTTCATGAGCGCGACGCGAAACTCGGTCGCGCTGGCGAACCGCCGCCCGGGGTGCTTGGACAGCGCGCGCAGCGCCGACTCCTCCAGGATCGGATCGATGGTCAGGTCGGGGCGGCGCAGGCTGGGCGGGATCGGCGCCTCGGTCAGGTGGCGGCGGAGGACGTCCATCGAGCTGCCTCCTGCGAACGGGGTCGATCCGGTCAGGAGCTCGTACAGCACCACGCCGACCGAGTAGAGGTCGCTGGCGAAGGTCGGCTCCTCGCCCTGGATCACCTCGGGCGCCATGTACTCGGGCGTGCCGCAGATGGTCCGCTCGGTCGAGCGAGTCTCCCGCCCGATCAGGCGGGCGATGCCGAAGTCCACCACCTTGACCAGGTCCCAGTCGCCACGCCGCCGCTCGACCACCACGTTGTCGGCCTTGAGGTCGGCGTGGATGACGCCGGCCTCGTGCGCCTCCTCCAGGCCGGCCAGGATCTGCCCGACCAGGTCCGCCACCCGCGACGGGCGCAGCGTCTCGCTGTGCAGCACCTGGTTGAGGGTCGGCCCGCGCAGGAACTCCATGACCAGGTAGAGCAGGCCGTCGTCGGTCTGGCCGTAGTCGATGACCGAGACCGTGTTGGGGTGGTTGAGGCGCGACGCGGCCAGCGCCTCGTCGTGGAAGCGGTCGACGAAGCGCGGGTCGCGGGTCAGCTCCGGGCGCAGGATCTTGATCGCGACGGTGCGGCCGAGCGCGAGCTGGTCCGCCTGATAGACGGTGCCCGACGCGCCGGTGCCGACGCAGCGGCGCAGGCAGAACTTGCCCGCCATGACCCGCCCGATCAGCGCGTCCGCTGTCGCGATTTCGTCCACCGTCACCAGACCTTCCGGGGTCGCGCGCCCGCCCCGCCCCCTACACTCGCTCGAGGATCGCCGCGATTCCCTGCCCGACGCCGATGCACATCGTGGCCAGGCCGTAGCGCTCGCCGCGCGCCGCCAGCTCGCGCGCCAGGGTCAGGATCAGCCGCGCGCCCGACGCGCCGAGCGGGTGCCCGATCGCGATCGCGCCGCCGTTGACGTTGACCGTGTCCGGGTCGAGCCCGAGCTCGCGGATGCAGGGCACCGCCTGGGCCGCGAACGCCTCGTTGACCTCGCTGAGCGCGATGTCCCTGGCGGCGAGGCCGGCCCGCTCCAGCGCCTTGCGCGAGGCGGGGATCGGGCCGAGCCCCATGTACGACACCTCGACCCCGGCCGCGGCCGAGCCGACGTAGCGGGCCAGCGGGCGCAGCCCGAGCTCGCTGGCGGCGCTCTCGCTCGCGATCAGCATCGCGCAGGCGCCGTCGTTCAGGCCGGACGAGTTGCCGGCGGTGACGGTGCCGCCCTTCTGGAACGCGGGCGACAGCGCGGCCAGCTTCTCGGCGGTGGTGTCGGGGCGGGGGTGCTCGTCGCGGTCGACCAGGATCGGCGCGCCCGACTTGCGGTCGGTGCCGACCTGGATCGGCGCGATCTCCTGGGCCAGGCGGCCGGACTCGAGGGCCGCCCCGGCGCGCCGCTGCGAGCGCAGGGCCAGCGCGTCCTGCTCGGCGCGGGTGACGCCGCACCGCTCGGCCACCTTCTCGGCGGTGACCCCGAGCGCGAGCGTCCCGTGGGTCGCCTCCATGCGCGGGTTGACCATGCGCCAGCCGAGCGTGGTGTCGTACATGGTCTGGTTGCCGCGCGCGAACCCGCCCTCCGGCTTGGGCGTGACCCACGGCGCGCGGGTCATCTGCTCGACCCCGCCGGCGATGACCAGATCGGCCTCGCCCGACTGGATGAGGCGCGCGGCGTCGGCGAACGCCTGCATCCCGGATCCGCACAGGCGATTGACCGTGATCCCCGGGACCGAGACCGGCAGCCCGCCCAGCAGGAGGCCCATGCGCGCCACGTTGCGGTTGTCCTCGCCGGCCTGGTTGGCGCAGCCGGCGATGACGTCGTCGATCCGCTCGCCGGGGACGCCGGTGCGCTGGAGCAGCGCGGCGATGACGTGGCCGAGCAGGTCGTCGGCCCGCACCGAGGCCAGCGCACCGCCGTGGCGGCCGAACGGGGTGCGCAGTCCGTCGATCAGAAAGGCGGCCCGACTGCCCGCGCGTTCAGGTTGGCGGGCGCCGGCGCCTCCCGGAGTCGTCTCACCACGCGAGGTCATGCGGCGGACACTAGCATGCTGAAGGAAGCCTATCTTGGCACGGCTCGGGCCGGGGCGAGCGACTCCATGTGCCGCGCAAGCAGGCGAAACCGTGGATTCGGAGGCGGGTTCGAACCGGCCGGTCCCTTGACCGCGCTGGGGTTGGGTGGTTGGGTAGGAGGCGCATGATCGAGCCCGATGGCACCCCCGCCGCCGACGCCGAAGTCACTGCCGCTGCACCGCCGCCGCCGCCCGCCTCGGTCACCAGCTCGCGCGCCGCGGTGTCGCTCGAGTCGGTCGAGGCGACCATCGCGGCGCTGACCGAGATCGACGAGACCGGCGACAAGCGGACCATGAACCGCATGGCGCGCCGGCTCGGCAAGGAGCAGCCGGCCCTGCTGCGCCGGGCGGGCGGGCTCAAGGACAAGCACGGCGACGCGGTGGGCGAGGCGGCGGTCTTCTACAGCACGCTGGTGTGGGCGATCTTCGACCGCCACACCGAGCGGGCCCCGCGCCTGACCGGCAGCAACATCGAGCAGGCCGGCAAGGTGCTCGAGGAGGAGCGGGCGGCGGTCGACGGGCTGGCCGACCGGCCGATCCACGAGCGAATCCCGCCCGGGCTGGCCGGGCGCCAGCCGCACCTGTGCGCCAAGCTGAGCGAGCTCCTGGCCGAGGACGTGCGCACCGAGGCGATGACCGCCGAGTGCGCCGAGATCATCTTCCCGCCCACCCAGACCATCGTCGAGGCGTTCGACGCCGCGGTCGACGGCCGCCGCCCCGGTGAGCGAGTCGGCCCGATCGTGCGCGAGACGGCCAAGGTCGGCCGCAACGACCCGTGTCCGTGCGGCTCCGGCAAGAAGTACAAGAAGTGCCACGAGGGCAGCGCGCTGCCCTGACCCGGCGCCTTCGCTACAGCTCGATCAGAACGTGCAGCGGATCCACGGCCCGGCCGTGAACGGAAACGCCGCGTCGTAGTGGACGTGGGCCACGTACCAGAGGGTCACGTCCTGGCCATCGATCGGCTCGTCACCGACGTAGGCGGCCGGGAACGGCTGGGCCCCGGCCGCGCTGCGCGGCGTGTAAGGCGGCCACTCGCCGTCGTGGTAGCGGATCGCGAACAGCTCGGCGTCCTCCCAGTGGTGGGGGCGGATGGCGATCTGCCCGCCGGACGCGTTGTCGACCTGGCGCCACACGCTGCCGTCCTCGGCCGCCTCGCCGGCGGCCAGCCAGCCCTCCTTGTCGACCCGGGTCCAGTGCCCGTGCTCGAAGTGCTCGAGCGCGTCGTCCATGGCGCCGTCGATGTCGAAGTCGAACCGCCAGTGCGGGTGGTAGGTGTGGGCGTCGTGGAGGCCGCCACCGCCGTGGATGGTGAGCCACGGCGCCATGCGCCCGTCCTCGTGGAACCGCCACATCTGGGTGAAGCGAAACGGCCCGCTGGCGAAGTCGGCGGACAGCTCGAAGCCGCCCTTGAAGTCGCTCTTGCGGATGCCGCCGACCAGGTTGCGGACCCCGAGCGGGGTCCAGAACGGGCCGTGCGCCTCGCCGCCCGACTCCTCCTCGACCGACAGGACCTGGCGCTCGTGGTCGATCGTGACGTACGGCAGCGAGCCCTCCCACAGGACCCGCCGGCCCGCGTAGCTGGCCAGGTAGATCATGAGGCCAGCCGACTCGGTGACCTTCCAGTGGACCTTCCAGTCCGACTGCTCGATGGCGTTGTTCATCGCTCTCACCATTGATCCGCGGGGACCACGTCGGTGACCTGGCGATCGACCAGGTCCACCACCGCGACCAGCGACGGGCGCTCGCCCGGCTGGCCGAACAGGACCGCGGCGCTGCGCCGCGAGTAGGCCAGGTCGGCGTCGCGCCGGCTCCAGTAGTGCATCGCGGCCTGCGGCTGATCGCCGAGGCCGAGCTCGCGCTTGACCCGCTCGTCGCGCAGCGCGGTCTGCACCGCGATGGTCTCCTCCTCGCGGGCCAGCGCCGGCTGCGACTGGCTGATCTGGAGGTGGGCCACCGCGCTGTGGTCGAGGTCGATGAGCGAGTCGACCGTGCGGTCGGAGGAGTAGTCGAACGCCACCACCCGGGCCAGGCGCAGGCCGAACAGCGGGTGGGGCGGCTTCAACACGAGCGGCTCGGCGGCCACGACCCGGTAGCGGGCCACCTTGGCCATGTTGGCCAGGCGGCGATCCTCGGTCAGGATGCGGAGCGCGTCGGCCCGCTCTCCCTCGGACAGCGGCTCGAACAGGGCCGGGTCGACCGCCATGACCTGGGCCCGGCGGGTGGCGCGCGCGGCGCCGGGCTTGCTTCCTCGGGCCGCGGGGCGGGCCGCCGGCCGGGGTGACGCCGACTTGGTCGCGGCCTTGGTCTGGGCGGTCCGGCTGGACTGATTCGACTTGCCCCCCGAGGACTTGCGCGTCGTGCGGGCCGACCGCGCCGGGGCCTTGCCCGCTTTCCTGGCAGCCTTCATGGCGCGCACTATACACGCGGGACGTGACGGCGACGCCGGTCGTGCGCGGCGCAGATCGAAGCGCCGAGGCATGCGTTCAAATTGCCCATGTCGCTGGATCTCAAGACCTTCGGACTTCGGCTGGCCGCCCTCGGCGCGGCCGCATGCAGCTCTGCCTACGCGGTTCGCTCCCCGTCGGACGAGGGGGCGCTGGTCACCGTCAGCCAGCCGCTGGCCCGGTCGCCTTACGACGTCGAGCTGATCGGCTCCGACGGCCGCACGCTCGAGACTCACGAGAGCGGCGGCCGCTTCTACGTGCTCGGCCAGGCCGGCGACCGCTACTCGATCCGCGTGGTCAACCCGACCCAGCGCCGGGTCGAGGCGCTCGTCTCGGTGGACGGGCTCGACGTCATCGACGGCGAGACCGCCGACTTCGCCACCAAGCGCGGCTACGTGGTCCCGCCCGGCGGCGACCTGGTGGTCGACGGGTTCCGGATGTCAGCCACCCAGGTGGCGGCGTTCCGCTTCTCGTCGGTCGACGCGTCGTACGCCGAGCGCAAGGGCAAGGGCCGCAACGTCGGCGTCATCGGCGTGGCCATCTTCGAGGAGAAGGTGGAGCCGCAGATGATCGCGCCGGAGCCGTCGCCGTCGCCGCCGACCAGCTGGCACGGGTCCGACGAGGAGGCGCGCGACAGCGTCGGGTCGAGCGCTGGTGCGGCGGCGCCGCGCCCGTCCTCGCCGCCGGCCGATCCGGGCAGCAGGATCGGCGGCACTGGTGACGTGGCCAAGTCGGAGGCGGCTCCGTCGAAGGAGCCGACCCGCCGGTTCGACGGCGACGACCGCGGCGGCGAGGCGAGCCGCCCGGCCGAGAAGAAGGGGCGCGCGGGCCTGGGCACCGAGTGGGGCGAGGAGCGCTACTCGGCGGTCGACTTCACCAGCTTCGTGCGCGCCAGCCAGACCGTCCCGACCGCGATCGCCGAGCTCCGCTACAACGACGTCGAGGGGCTGCGCGCGCTCGGCGTGCTGATCCAGGCCGCCCCGGACCACAACGAGCTGTACCAGCGCGAGACCGCCGATCCGTTCCCGGCCGCGCGCGGCTTCGCGACCCCGCCGCAGTGACGGCCCGGTGACGACGTGCGCGGCGGGTCAGCCGCCGCGCACGCTTCGGTTTCGGCCACCCTTCTTGGCGGCGTAGAGCGCCTCGTCGGCGCGGGCCACGAGGGTGGCCGCCGTGTCTCCCGCCACCCACGCGGCGACCCCGATGCTGGCGGTGAAGCGAAGGGAGCTCTCGCCGTCGATGGCCCAGTCGTGGCGGGCCAGCTCCTTCAGCATCGAGTGGGCCTTGCGGTGGGCGATGCGGAGCGCGGCCGAGGGCAGGAGGATCGCGATCTCCTCGCCGCCCCAGCGGGCCACCATGTCGCCGCGCCGCACCTTCGAGCGGCAGAAGCCGACGAAGCCGACCAGGACGCGGTCGCCGACCGGATGGCCGTGAGTGTCGTTGATCGCCTTGAAATGATCGAGGTCGGCCATGAGCAGCGCGAAGCCCTGGCCGCCGGCCGCCGACAGCTCGATGAGGCGGGCCAGCTCGGCGTCGAACGCGGCGCGGTTGGCGGCGCCGGTCAGTGGATCGGTGGCGGCGGCGACCCGGGCGCTCTCGACGTCGCGCCGGAGGGTGTCGACCTCGCGGTTGAGCTCGACGTTGCGGGCCACGTCCTGGGCCTGCTTGTCGGCCACCTGGCGGCGCAGCTCGGTCACCTCGTGGGAGATGGCCCGGCGCACGCGGACCAGATCCTCCAGCTGGATGACCTGCTCGAGGCGCGCGCTGCGGTCGAGCAGCCGCGCGTTGAATACGTCGTCGACGTCGGTCAGCGAGGACAGGCCGTCGCGGAGGAGGTGGATGATCCGGTAGAGCTCGGCGTCGCGGTGCTCGAGGTACCGGCGCTCGCGGCCGGCGAACTCGAGGGTCTCGAGGCTGCGCCGGGCCACGGAGTCGGCCAGCTCGGCCGGCGGCGCCTCGGCGCGGACGGCGGCCAGGGTGTCGTCGAGCGAGCGCTTCAGCTCCGGGGCGCCGATCTCGTCCACGTCGAGCGCGAGCGCCTTGACGCATGCGATGAAGGACGCGGTCGCGTCGGCCAGGACCAGGCCGCGCGCGCGCGCGCGCCGCAGATCCTCCGAGACCTGGCCGAGCTCGCGGCGTTCACGCAGACCGGCCAGGATCGCCATCCATGGCTGGATCGGCCGGGTCGGGCCATCCCTTGACGTCTGACGTCTGGCCTGTGGCCGATCGGGCGGCTGGCTCGGTGGCCCACGCGGGGTGCTACCCGCCGTCGGTCAGCGAGCGGTCCATCTCCAGCTGGTGGAGGTCGATGCGCTCGAAGCCGAGCGCGGCGATCGCCTCGGGGCTGAAGTCCTCGGGCACCACCGGCGGGATCTCCCACTCGGCCTGGGGGTGGATGGCCTGGATGGCGGCCAGGAGGCGGCGGGCCAGGCCCTGGCGGCGCGCGCCCGGGCGCACGTAGAGGGGGCGGACCGCGATGCGCAGCGGCGACGGGTTGATGCAGGCAAACGCGTCGACCCCGAGGGCGTGGACCTCGAGGGGTGCGCCCGCGGCGACCACGGTGTGAGGCGAGAGCTGCCACGGCCAGGGCCGCTCCGGCTCGGCGGCCAGGGCGCTGGCCAGCTCCTCGAAATCGGCCAGGCGGTGATCGGCGGCCGCGCGGGCCTCGAGCGCGGGGCGCCGGTAGCCGAACAGGCGGCGACGGGTGACGAAGCCGGCCGACTCGTACAGCGCGACCGCCGCGCGATTGGCGCCGAAGACCTCGAGGAGCAGTCGGTGGGCGCCGGCGGCGCGGGCGGCGTCGGCGCCTCCGTCGAGCAGCGCGCGCCCGAGGCCGAGCCCGCGGTGGCGGGCGGCGACGCCCATGGCGGCGACCCGGGCGCGCCGGCCGCGCATGGCCAGGAAGCACAGCCCGGCCGGTTCGCCGTCGACCACGATGATGCGGCTCAGGTGGAGATCGATCTGCTCGCAGCGGATGCGAACCGCGAGCGCCTCGAGCGGCTGCGAGATCGGCACCAGGTAGCCCTCGAAGCTGGCGGCGAAGAGGTCGACCAGCTGCTCGAGGCTGAGCTGCGCCGCGCTGTGCAGGCTGGCGGGGCCGGGGCGGTGGCGACCGTCCATGCGAATCACCGGGCGAGGGAGGGGAAGAGGTCGCGGATGCCGCCGACCACGAACTCGACGGCGATCGCGGCGAGCAGGAGGCCCATCACGCGCTCGGCCACGTTCATGCTGGTGCGGGTGAGGAACCGCTCGGCCAGGATCGCCGAGCGCATCAGCAGCCAGGCGACCGCGCAGGTGATCAGGATGGCGATGAACACCGCGACTGTGCGGACCGGCTGCCAGGCGGCGCGGCTCATCAGCACCATGACGGTCGCGATCGAGCCGGGCCCGGCCAGCATCGGGATCGCCACCGGGATGATGGCGACGTCCTCCTTGGCGGCGCTCTCGGCCTGCTCCTCCTCGGTGGAGCGGGTGCGGGCCGGCTGCGCGCGCATCATGTCGATGCTGGTGAGGAACAGGAGCAGCCCGCCGGCGATCTTGAAGGCGCCCAGGCTGATGCCGAACGCGGCGAAGATGAAGCCGCCGGCCAGGGCGAACAGCGCGAGCGTGGCGAAGGCCATGAGGGACGCGCGCGCGGCGGTCTCGCGCCGCTTGGCGACCGAGTCGCCGGCGGTGATGGAGAGGAAGATCGGCACGACCAGGAGCGGATCGACCACGAAGAACACCGCCGACAGGGCGACCAGGCAGAAGCTGAGGTCCTGGGAGCTCATCGCGGGAGAGGCTCGAGCGGCGCGGGCGCGGCGAGACCCAGCCGATCGACGAAGGTGACGTTGGCGTCGACCGGATCGCGGGCGGTGCGGCAGGCGTTGGCCGGGGCGTCGCGGTCGGCGCGGCCGAGCGCCACACCGAAGAGGACGACCTGGTCCGCCGGGATGCCGAGCTCGCGGCGGAGCGCGGCCGGGTAGGCGGCGAGCGACGCCATCGGGCAGGTATCGATGCCGAGCGCGGCGGCGGCGCTGAGCAGGAAGCCGAGCCACACGCCGACGTCGAGGGTGCCGTACTGATCGAGGGCTCGATCGCGCGCGACCACCGCCACGTGCGGCGCGTCGAACAGCTCGTAGTTGCGCAGCCACGCCCCGTAGCGGCTCTCCTTGTCGTCGCGCGCGATCCCCATCGCGGCGTAGAGGGCGTGCCCGCAGGCCCGGCGGTGAGTGAGGTACGGCTCCGGGTACGTCCCGGGGAACGGCACCTCGGGCGCCGGCAGCGCGGCGCGAGCCGCGGCGAGCAGGGCGGCGGACAGCGCGGCGGTCGCGGGCGGCGAGGTGACCCAGACCCGCCAGGGCTGGATGTTGCACCACGACGGAGCGCGCTGGGCCATCGCGAACAGGCGTCGAAGCTCCGGCTCCGGGATCGGCTCCGGGCGGAACGCGCGCGCGCTGCGGCGCTCGTCGAACGCCGCGGCCAGCTCGTCGGCGACGCTCACGGCGCGGCGCTGTCCGGCACGCCGCGCAGGTCGAGGAAGCGATAGATGCCGGTGGTGTGGCCGTCGGAGAAGTGGATGTTGAGGCCGTAGTTGCCGACCAGGCTCATGGTCGTCACCGTGATGGCCTGGGGCACGCTGGCGTCGTCGAGGATGCGCTCGCCGGTGACCTCCGAGCGACACATGGCGCAGGCGCAGCGCAGGCGAAGGTCGCGAGCGCTGATCTCCTGCTCGGCGCCCTCCTCCCAGACGAAGCGGACTCGATCCTTGCCGAGTCCGACGATCTCGAGCGGCATGGGCATGACTACTCATAGTAAGGTGCGCACCCCGTGTCCAGCCGACCCCGACCACCACGCCCCGCGCCCCCGCGCGGCAAGCCAGCCAGCCGCGACGGCGGACCGCGCCAGGCCGCCGGCGGAACAGGCGGCGGCCGCGGCCCAGGAGCCGGCGGCAAGCCGGCCGGGACCCGACGCCCGGCGCCCGGCCGGGGAGAGCGGCGCGACGGGATGCTCGGCGGTCGCGATCGCGATCGCGAGAAGCGCGATGTGAATCCACGTGGGCCGGGCGCGGCCGGTGGTCGTGATGATGCGCGCGGCGGCGAGCGGCGCGGTACGGGCGCGCGCGGCGGCGGGTCGACTGGCGGCAGGCGCGACTCCGCGCCGCGACCCTCGGGGCCCAACCGGGCGGCGCGGCGCGATGGGATGTTCGGCGGTCGCGATGGGGATCGGGATCGCGACAAGCGCGATGTGAATCCACGTGGGCCGGGCGCGGCCGGTGGTCGCGGTGATGCGCGCGGCGGCGAGCGGCGCGGTACGGGCGCGCGCGGCGGCGGGCCGGCTGGCGGCAGGCGCGACTCAGCGGCGCGACACTCGGGCCCCAACCGGGCGGAGCGGCGGGCGCAGATGTTCGGCGATCGCGATGGCGATCGCGACAAGCGCGATGTGGACCCACGTGGGTCGGGCGCGGCCGGTGGTGGCGATGACGAGCGCGGCGGTGAGCCGCGCGCTCGGGGCGCGCGCGGCGGGGCGGCAGCCAGCGACAAGCGCGACGTCGGAGGCCCGCCGGGCCTCAACCGGGCGCAGCGGCGCGCGCTGATGTTCGGCGATCGCCAGCAGGGCGTTGTGGACCCGGGTGGGTCGGGCTCGGCCGGTGCCGCCGAGGATGCGCGTGGCGGCGAGCCGCGCGCTCCGGGCGCGCGCGGTGTGGCAGCCGGCAGCAAGCGCTTCATCGGGGCGCGCAAGCCCCCCAGTCGGGCAGAGCGGCGCGCCGTCATGTTCGGCGACCGGAATCGCGATCGCGAGAAGCGCGATGCGGACCCACAGGGGCCGCGCGTGGTCGGCCCTGGCGATGGCGACCCGGGCCGTGAGCGAGGCGGTTCCGGCGAGCGCGGCGGTGGTTCAACCGGCGGCGAGCGCGACCCCGGTGCCCGCGGCGCCAGCGCCAGCAGCGGCCAGGGCGAGCTCGGTCCGCGCGGCCCCGGAGCCCGTCGCGGCGAGCGCGATCGCGGTGCCCGCGGCGCCAGGGCCAGCAGCGGCGAGGGTCAGCTCGGTCCGCGCGGCCCCGGAGCTCGTCGCGGCGAGCGCGACTTCGGTGCCCGCGGTGCCAGGGCGAGCAGCGGCGAGGGCGAGCTCGGTCCGCGCGGCACCAGCGCCAGCGGCGGGGAGCACGAGCTCGGTGCGCGTGGCCCCGGAGCTCGTCGCGGCGAGCGCGACTTCGATGCCCGCGGCGCCAGCGCCGGCAGCGGCGAGCGCGACTTCGGTGCCCGCGGCACCAGCGCCAGCAGCGGCAAGCGCGACTTCGGTGCCCACGGCGCCAGCAGCGGCGAGCGCGAGCTCGGTCCGCGCGGCCCCGGAGCCCGTCGCGGCGAGCGCGACTTCGGTGCCCGCGGCGCCAGGGCCAGCAGCGGCGAGCGCGAGCTCGGTGCCCGCGGCGGCGCACCCGGCGCCGCGCGCCGCGGCTTCGTCCCCCGCTCGGGGGTCGATCGCGGCGACCGCGATGTTCAAACCGGCGATCGCGGTGGCGAGACCGGGCGGCGCGGGGTCGACCCACGTGGGCCGCGTGCCGGCGGCGATCGCCAGGGCGGAGGCGGCGCAGGGCCTCGCGGCCCCGGAGCCGGTGGCCGCCGTCCTGACGGTGGCCGGCGGGACTTCGCTCCTCGCGGCGGTCAGCGACCGGAGAGTCCCGGGCGCGATCTCGGCGCTCGCGATCGCGGCGGTCCCGACGGTGGCCGGCGGGACTTCGCTCCTCGCGGCGGTCAGCGACCGGGGATTGCCGGGCGCGATGCTGGTCCTCGCGATCGCGGCGGTCCTGATGGTGGCCGGCGGGACTTCGCTCCTCGCGGCGGTCAGCGACCGGGGGGGCGTCCCGGGCGCGATCTCGGTCCTCGCGATCGCGGCGGTCCCGTCGGTGGCGGGCGGGACTTCGCTTCTCGCGGCGGTTCGCGACCGGGCGGGGCCGGGCGCGATCTCGGCGCTCGCGATCGCGGCGGTCCTGGCGGCGGGGGCGGGGCGCGATCCGGTCTTCGCGGCGGTGCTGGCGGCGAGGTCGAGGCTCGCGAGGCGGGTCGGGCGGGGCGGCAGCGGCGGGCGCTGACCCAGGCCAGCTCGGGTGGGCTCATCGAGCGGGGCGGGGAGCCGGCGCTGGCGGAGGCGCTGGCGGAGGCGCTGGCCGCGGCGCAGGGGGAGCAGGAAGTCGCGGAGAGCTTGACTCATCCGTTTCACACCTATCCGGCTCGGATGCACCCGGCCACCGCTCGTCACCTGATCGCGCTGGCGGGGGCTCGGCCGGGGCAGTCGCCCGCGATCCTCGACCCGTTCTGCGGCTCCGGCACGACGCTGGTCGAGGCCAGGCGCGCCGGGGCCAGCTCGCTCGGCGGCGATCTCAATCCGCTGGCGGTGGCGATCGCTCGCGCCAAGACGTGGACCGCGCCGTTCGACCGCCGGAAGCTGGCCTTGTCGCTCGGGCGCGAGATCGCGGCCGGCGCGCTCGACGAGGTGAAGGCGGCCCGTCGGGCCGGACACGAGCGCGCGCCGCTCCGCCGCGCCGGCAGCGACCCGTTCGAGCGCAACCGCATCCTCGGCGAGTGGTTCGCCCCGCACGTCCGGCGCGAGCTGGAGACCCTCGCCGAGCTGGTCGATGAGGCCGGCCAGCGCGACAGTGACGCCGGCGAGGTGCTCCGCGTGGTCCTCTCGTCGGTGCTGTACAAGGTCTCGCAGCGCTCGTCGGACACCGACCCCAGCCGGGTCAGCCGCCAGATCGCGCGCGGCGCCGCGGCGCGGCTGTTCGGCGCGCGGCTGGGAGTCCTGTTCGAGGGGCTGGACGCGCTGGCCAGCGGCGCCGGGCCGCTCCCCCGCGTGGTCTGCACCGACGCGCGCCGGCTCGGCGGCCACGCGCCGCCGGCCAGCTTCGATCTGGTGGTCACCTCGCCGCCCTACGCCGGCACCTACGACTACGCCGACCAGCACCGCATGCGCATGGTGTTCCTCGGCCTCGACGACCGCGACTTCTCGCGCGGCGAGATCGGCGCACGAGCGAGCTTCGCCGGCGGCGGCACCCGGCGCGCTCAGGCCCTGGCCGGGACCCGCGAGGCGATGAGCGCGGCGCTGGGCCAGATCGCTCGCGCCCTGGTCCCGGGCGGACGCGCCGTGCTGGTGGTCGGCGACTCGCTGGCCGGCGGCGAGGCGGTTCGCGCCGACCAGCTCATCACCGAGGCGCGCACCGGCGATCCGGACGCAGCCCGCCTCGCGCCGCTCGCGTGGGCCAGGCAGGAGCGGACCGCGCTGGGCCGCGTCGAGTCGGAGGCGTTCGCCGATCTGCCCAAGCGGGAGCACCTGCTCCTGTTCGAGCGGAACGCCTGAGCGGTCCCCGGTCGGGCACCGCCCGCGCGGATCGCCTGCCTCGCTCCGCGATCGATCGGGTCAGGCCGGCCGGTCGGCGCGCGCCGTGCGGATGAGCCGGACGTACGCGCTCGCCGCCGCCTGCGCGACCTCGATGAGCTCACGCGCGTGTCGCTCGGCGATGGCGCCGCCCGACGGGCCGTGGGCGTAGAAGAGGTTCACCACCCGGCGCGCGACCACGATCGGCACGACCAGCATGTCGGTCGGCGGGTCGGCGACCCCGAGCGCGAGCCAGATCTGGCGCTCGGCCGATCGGGGGCCGGTCGCGCCCGGACCGCGGTGGGGGCGCTGGGTGTCGAACGCGACCTTCAGCACCGACGGATCGGCGAGCGAGAGGGTGAGGCCCTCGATCGCGGCGCCGGCCAGCGCACGGCCATCCGTGCCGAGGCCGCGCCAGCCGATCGCGGTGCGCCCGCGGACCAGGAAGAGCGCCGCGGCGCCGGCCCGGCCGCGCGCCACCCCGATCAGCTGATCGGCGACCGGATCGCGGTGGTGAGCGGTGGCGATCGAGCCGACCGCCTCGATCGTGGTCACCCGCGCGGCCGCGGCGGACGGCGCGATCCCACGATCGGTCTGGCGCGCGAGGCGCGGCCGGCGCGGGATCCCGAGCCGCTGCTCGAGGTAGGCGCTGATCCGCAGCTCGGCGGCCACCCACGGGGTGATCGAGCAGCCGGTGCGGCGGGTGAGGTCGGCGACGCGGTCGGGATCGCGCGGGTCGGCCATGGCGACCGCGATCGCGCCGGGTCGGGCGGGATCCTCTCCGAGCGGAAAGGCGCACGCGCGCGCGGCCGCCTCGGCGCCGAGCCGCGCGGTGAGGGCCGGATCCGCGGCCTCCATGTGCGCCACCGTGGCCACCGGGACGCCGTGCACCTTGGACAGGTAGAGCCCGAGGGTGTCGAGGTCGAGAGAGCCGAGCTCGACCAGGTTGGTGCCGAGCCGGTCGCCGTACAGCACCTGGGCGCGCAGCGCCTCCTCGAGCTGGTTGAGGCTGATGATCGCGTCGCGAAGGAGCAGCGTCCCCAGCCGCATGCGATGGGATCGTAGCACGCGGGGCGGCGCCGCCCCTGCTCATCGAGACCGGTCGGGCGGCGACTCAGCTCGTCGCGGCCTCCCTGAGCTCGGCGACCTCGGCGATCTCGACCGTGCGCCCCTCGCGTCGCGATCGATCGGCGGCCTCGGCGACCAGCAGCGCGGCCAGCGCCTCCTCACCGGTGCACGGGCTGGCCAGCTCTCCCGCCGCGACCCGCACGAACGCGGCCAGCTCCGCCGCGTAGGCGTCGCGGAACCGGTCGGCGAACCCCGCGTACGGCTCGCCGCGCGCCCGTCCGTCGGGCAGCGCCGGGGGCAACGGCGCGCGATCGTCGAGCCCGGCCACCACCGTGCCGGCCGAGCCGCACACCTCGAGCCGCACGTCGTAGCCGGCGCCGTTGTAGCGGGTGGCGGTGCACACGGCGAGGGCCCCGTCGTCGAGCTCGACCAGCGCTGCGCCGGTGTCGACATCGCCGGCGTCGGCGAAGAACGACGCGCCGCGGTTGGCGCCGGTCGCGTGGACGCGGACCACCTCGCGCCCCGTCACCCAGCGGAGGGCGTCGAAGTCGTGCACGCTGCAGTCGCGGAAGATCCCGCCCGAGGTCGGCAGGTACGAGGCGTGGGGCGGGGCCGGATCGGACGTGCACGCGCGCAGGGTGTGAATCCAGCCCAGCCGGCCCGATCTCACCGCCTCGCGCGCGGCCGCGAACCCGGGATCGAAGCGGCGCTGGAACCCGACCTGGAGCGGCACGCCGGCGGCGGCGACCCGGGCCAGCACCTCGCGCGTGCCGGCCACGTCCGGCGCGACCGGCTTCTCGCAGAAGACCGGCAGGCCGGCGGCCGCCGCGGCGCCGATGAGCGCGGCGTGGCTGGCGGTCGGCGTCGCGATCACGACCGCGTCCACGCCGGCGGCCAGGAGCTCGGCGATCGACCCCGCCGCGCTGATGGCCACCGCGCCGACGCTCGCCGCGCCGACGCTCGCCGCGCCCACGCTCGCCGCCACCGCGCGCGCGCGGTCCGGATCCGCGTCGGCGATGACGAGCGCGTCGACCGCGCCCAGCCGGGCCAGGGTCCCGGCGTGCACCTGGCCCATGCGCCCGACCCCGATCAGCCCGATTCGCATCGGTCGATTCTACCGGCGCCGCGGCGCGCCGTTCGCCGCCGTCTCGCGCAGGCTTCCGTCCGCGACCGGGCCCCGGCGTAAGATGCCCCGATGCCGACCCGCGCCGCCGTCGCCCTCGAGCGCGTCCGCAAGCTCTGCCTCGCCCTGCCGGAGACCAGCGAGCGGGCCAGCCACGGCTCTCCGAGCTTCTTCATCCGCCGCACTCGCTCGTTCGTGTCGTTCGTCGACAACCACCACGGCGACGGCCGCCTCGCCCTCTGGTGCGCCGCGCCGGCCGGGGCGCAGGCGATGCTGGTCGAGTCGAACTCCGAGGTCTACTTCGTCCCGCCCTACGTGGGGGTCAGCGGGTGGATCGGCGTGCGCCTCGACCGCCGCGCGCCCTGGCCGGAGATCGGCGCGATCGTCGAGCAGGCCTTCCGCGCCCGCGCGCCGGTCACGGTCCTCCGCCTCCTCGACCACGATTAGCTCCTCACGGTGGCTTGACCGCCTGCGCGAACCGCTCGCGCAGGGCGTCCACGAACGCCACCACCTTGGGCGAGAGGTGGCGCGCGGTCGGATAGACCGCGTGGACCGGGGTCTCGGTCGAGCACCACTCGGCCAGCACCCGGCGCAGGCGCCCGGCGCCGAGGTCGGCGGTGCACGCGAACTCGGGGATGAGGGCGATCCCGATCCCGGCCCGGGCCGCCTCGACCATGAGGTCGAGGTCGTTGACCGAGTAGCGCGGTGACACCCGCACCTCCGCGGTGCGCTCGCCGGCGCGGAGCACCCAGACGCCCGGGGCCGGTCCCGCGCCGAAGCTGATGCAGGCGTGGGCGGTCAGGTCGGCTGGCGCGCGCGGCGCGGCCCGCCGCCGCAGGTAGGTCGGCGCGGCGATGAGGACCCGGCGGATGACGCCGAGCGAGCGCGCCACCAGCGTCGAGTCGTCGAGCGGGCCGGCCCGGACCGCCACGTCGAAGCCCTCGTCGACCAGATCGACGCGCCGGTCGGTGCAGACCAGATCGACCTGGACCTCGGGGTGGCGGCGGAGGAATCCGGCCACGATCGGGCCCAGCATGCCGAACGAGAGCGGCGCGGTGACCCGCAGCCGGCCGCGCGGAGCCGCCTGCAGCTGGCCGACCGCCTGATCCGCCTCCTCGACCTCGGCGACGATGCGAGCGGCGCGCTCGAAGTACATCCGTCCGGCGTCGGTCAGGCCGAGCTTGCGGGTGGTTCGCTGCAGGAGGCGAGCGCCGACCCGGTCCTCCAGGGCGGTCACCTTCCGGCTGACGCTGGACTTCGGCATGCCGAGGGCGCGGGCGGCGGCGGTGAAGCTGCCGGCCTGGACCACCCGGGTGAAGACCAGGATCTCGTTCAGATCCAAGCGGTTCTCCTTGATTGTTCCAATGTAAGAACAGTCATGGCCAGAAAGGACATCTAGTCGCTCTGGCAGAACAATCGCAGAGTGTCGGGCAGGAGGAAAGCAGAACATGACGACTCGAACCTGGAAGATCGACCCATCCCACTCGGGCATCCACTTCACCGTCCGCCACATGGTGTTCAGCAAGGTGCGCGGCTCCTTCGACAGCTGGGACGGCTCGATCGAGCTCGACGAGAAGGATCCATCGGCCTCGAAGGTGTCGGTCCGCATCGACGCGGCCAGCATCGACACGCGCGAGGCGAAGCGCGACGAGCACCTGCGCTCGGCCGACTTCTTCGACGTGAAGACGTACCCGGAGCTCACGTTCGAGAGCGCGAGCGTCGAGAAGCGATCCGACGACCGCTACGCGGTCATCGGCGACCTCACCATCCACGGCACCACCCGGCGGGTCGAGCTCGACACCGAGCTCCTCGGCACCGGCGCCGACCCGTGGGGCAACCAGCGCATCGCGTTCCAGGCGCGCACCTCGGTGCTGCGCAAGGACTTCGGCCTCGGCTGGAACCAGGTGCTCGAGACCGGCGGCCTCCTGGTCGGCGACCAGATCGAGATCACGCTCGACGTCCAGGCGGTGCTGGCGCAGGCTGTCGAGAAGGTGGCTTGAGAGGTTCATCCAGAGGGAACAGCAAGGCATGTTGACGATTCGCAGAGCAGATGAACGCGGCCACGCCAACCACGGCTGGCTCGACACCCACCACACCTTCTCGTTTGCCGACTACCACGACCGGCGGTTCATGGGCTTCGGTCCGCTCCGCGTGCTCAACGACGATCGGGTCGCGGCCGGCGCCGGCTTCCCGCCGCACCAGCACCGCGACATGGAGATCATCTCCTACGTGCTCGAGGGCGCGCTCGAGCACCGCGACAACATCGGCAACGGATCGATCATCGAGCCGGGCGACGTGCAGCGGATGAGCGCCGGGACCGGCGTGACGCACAGCGAGTACAACCCGTCGGAGGTGGCCCCGGTCCACTTTCTCCAGATCTGGGTGGTGCCGCGCCGGCCGGGCCTGGCGCCCGGCTACGAGCAGAAGCACTTCGGCGAGGACGAGAAGCGCGGGCGGCTGCGACTGGTCGCCTCGCCCGACGGGGCCGACGGATCGGTGACGATCCAGCAGGACGCGCGCATGTTCGCGGCGATCCTGGAGCGCGGCCAGCGCGTCGGTCACGCGTTCCCGGACGGTCGAAGGGGCTGGCTGCACGTGGCGAGCGGTTCGGCCGAGCTGGGCGGCGAGCGGCTGGTCGCCGGCGACGGCGTGGCCGTCGAGGCCGAGGCGGAGATCTCGATCAGCTCGGCGGACCGCGGCGAGGTGCTGCTGTTCGAGCTGCCGGCCGCGCCGCGCTGAACCGCGGCGACCCCTTCAGAGGATCGCCGAGCGGCCGATGTGCCCTCCATGGTCGACTGGCTGCGCAGGCTGTTTCGCAGGATGAGGCCGCCCGCGCTGGTGCCCCCCGCGCGGGTGGCAGTGAAGACGGTGAAGGCGGGGCCCGCGCCGGCCAGTCCATCGGAGCCGGCCGGCGCTCATGTCGAGCCCGGCGCGGAGCCGGCCGCGGTCTTCTCGCTCATCCTGCCGGCCGAGCGGATCGACGCCGCGGTCGCCGCCCTCCGCGCGCACGTCGCGTCCCACCCGCCGCGCCTGGGCGCGTTCCCCGGCACCGCCGCGCGGATCCTCCAGGTCTTCAAGGAAGTCGATCCGGACTACAACCGGGTGGTTCACGAGCTGCAGCAGGACGCCGCGGTGGTGACCAAGCTGCTCAACGTCGCCAACTCGGCCTTCTTCGGCGGTGGCCCCGAGGTGAACGACATCCGCGGCGCGATCCTCCGGATCGGCATGCGCGACGTCGCCCAGATCGCGATCGGCGTGGCCGGGCACTCGCTGTTCGAGCCGAGCTCGCGCTCCGCCTTCTCGCTCATGCCCCACAAGTGGAACGAGCTGTTCCACACCTCGATGTCGGCGGCGTTCGCGGCTTCGTGGCTGTCCCAGGTGGCCCGGGTCGGCCGCTCGGATCACGCGTTCCTGTCGGGGCTCCTCCACGACGTCGGCCAGCCGATGGCGCTGCGCGCCCTGGCCGACCTGGTCATCGAGGGCGCGCTCGAGCGCGACGTGCTCGACGCCGCCGGCGAGATCATCGACCGCGTCCACATCGAGCTGGGCCGGAGCGTGACCACGACCGACGGGCTGCCCGAGTATCTGTGCGCGGCGGCGTCCCTGCACCACGACGCCGAGGTGCCGGTCGGACCGGAGCACGCCGAGCTCCACCTGGTCCGCATCATCGACGGCATCGCCGCCCAGCGGCGCGGTCCGATGACGCCGGCCCAGAAGGACGCGCTCGACCGCAGCGCGGCCGCGCTCTCGCTCGACCCGCGCTGGACTCGCATCGCGGTGACCGAGTACGAGACCCTCGCCGCGCAGGTGACCCGCATGTTCGGCATCGCCGATCCGTTCCGTCCGGTGGCGGCGACGGCGGTGGCAGCGGGCTGATCGCGGTCGGCTACTGGCGCACGATCCGCCGGTACCTCGTCGGAGTGACCCCGGTGATCAGGCGGAAGACGTGCGTCATGTGGCTCTGGTCGCAGAAGCCGCTGTCGGCGGCGACGGCGGCCAGCGGCGAGCGGCCGCCCGCGATCGAGCGGCACGCGTGCAGGACGCGCAGCCGGTGGACGAAGGTGCGCATGGTGCAGCCGATGTGGCGGCGGAACACGCGCGAGAGGTGGACCGGGTGGACGCCGGCCAGACCGGCCAGCTCCGACAGCGCCACGGCGGCGCGGAAGTCGTCGGACAGGCGCTCCTCGACCCGGCCGAGCCAGCGAGGTCGGGCGCCGGCCGGCGCCGGCGCGCCCAGCAGGACGTCGACGATCTCCACCGCCGGCTCCTCGAGCTCGAGGTCGTCGCGCCGGCCCATGCGCAGCTCGTCGAGCAGGCGCAGCATCGCCCACACCACCGGTCCCCCGCTGAGGTCGCAGATCGAGGCGAGCGCCCGGTGCCGGCGCTCGCGCGCGGCCAGGAGCACCGGGTTGATCTCGATGACGAAGAACATGGTGCCGGGCGCGAGGATCTCGTCGTGGTGCTCGAGCCGCTCCGGGTGGAAGACGGCGGTCAGCGGGCCGTAATCGATGCGCCGGCCGCCGACCCACTCGCGATAGCCACCCTCGATGAGGAGCGACAGGAACATGTGCTCGTGGCTGTGCGTCGGCACCTGGCGGGCCGCGTCGTGCTGGAGCAGCGACAGATCGACCAGCGACGTGTGCCAGCTCTGTCCGGTGGTCCCGTAGAACGAGCCGGCGCGGAGGACCGGGGCGGCCGGCGTGCGTGCCGCGCGCCGCCCACGCCGCCTTCATGAAGAGCGGCACCTGGCCGGACGGGACCGTGTTCGTGCTCGAGGTCCGCGCCGCCGAGGGGACCGGATCCATCGTCGACGGCGGGCACTTCCAGGCCGAGCTGGCCGCGATCGAGGTGCACGTCCTGGACTCGAAGCGCTTCGAGGGCGGCTCCGGCTTCTTCGCGTTTCCGATCGACGCCAGCGGGCCGACCGGGCCGGCCAGCCCGCTGCCGAGCGCGAACGCCTGCCGCGACTGCCACGACAAGCACGGCGCGGTCGGCAACACCTTCACCCAGTTCTATCCGACCGCGTTTCCGGTCGCGCGGGCCAGGGGGACCGTCCGGGCCGACTTCGTCGGCATCCCGGCCACGCCGGCCGACCTGGTGGCGGAGATCGAGGCGCACGGCTGGCCGGCGGGGGAGCGGCTGGTCGACCACACCACCCGGCGCTGGCCGTCGGCCAACCTGGCCCGCGAAGCGGCGCTCAACAGCGCCGGCTACCGCCTGTCCTCCGCCGGCAAGCAGCCGCTCGCGATCGGGCTCTTCGAGTACGTGACCCGCAAGTTCCCCGCCTCGGCCAACGCGTGGGACAGCCTGTCGGAGGCGTACGAGCAGGCGGGCAGGGCGGAAGACGCGCGCGCCGCGGTCACCCACGGACTGCGCGCGCTGGCGGCCGACCGCGCGATGGCGCCGGCCCGGCGCGATGGGATCGGGCGCGCGCTGCGAGATCGCCAGGCGCGGCTCGCCGTCGATCGTTAGTGCGGCGCCGAGCGCGCGGTCTGACAGTCGCTGATCGGCGGGAAGCTCGGGCCTCGGCGGTGGACCAGCCGTAGGCTGATTTTCGTCAAGGAGGGGAACCGATGATGGGCCGACTCAGCAGCATCACGGCGCTCTGCGCCATCGCCCTTTGCGGTACGAACGCGGGAGCCAGGGCCGTCGGGGTGAAGACATCCGGCGGCAAGATCCCGATCACCACGTCGTCTCCCGAGGCCAGGCAGCAGTACCTCGAGGGGCGCGACCTGTTCGAGAAGCTGCGCGCGACCGACGCGCACGAGCACTACGGCAAGGCGCTGGCGGCCGATCCGGACTTCGCCCTGGCTCACCTGGGGATGGCCAACACCGCCGCGACCGGGGTGGAGTTCTTCGCCGAGCTGGGCCGCGCGGTCGCGCTGGCCGACAAGGTGTCGAAGGGCGAGCGCCTCCTCATCCTGGGCGCCGACGCCGGCGCGCGCGGGAACCCGGCCCGCCAGAAGCAGCTCTACCTCGAGCTGGTCCGGCTCCACCCCGCCGACGAGCGCGGCCACAACCAGCTCGGCATCTACTACTTCGGGCTCCAGGACTGGGCCTCGGCGTCCCGGTCGTTCGAGAAGGCGATCCGCATCGACCCGAGCTTCTCCCAGCCCTACAACCAGCTCGGGTACGCCTACCGCTTCCTCGAGAACTACGGCAAGGCCGAGGAGACGTTCAAGAAGTACATCCAGCTGCTTCCGGACGACCCCAACCCTTACGACTCGTACGCCGAGCTCCTCATGAAGATGGGCCGCTTCGACGAATCGATCGCCAGCTACGAGAAGGCGCTGAAGATCGACCGCAACTTCGTCGCCTCCTACGTGGGCATCGGCAACGACCTCATGTTCCTCGGGCGCGGCGGCGACGCG
Organism: Kofleriaceae bacterium; assembly: GCA_035489015.1. Classification (GTDB taxonomy): domain Bacteria; phylum Myxococcota_A; class Polyangia; order Haliangiales; family Haliangiaceae; genus DATFRY01. The sequence goes on from DATHKR010000005.1 coordinate 29,802, forward strand.
CGCAAGTCGTTCGCCAGGCTGGCCGGCGTCGCCCGCAACGACGGCGAGCGGCGGCAGGCGATGTTCTGGACGGCGACCTCGTACCTGCACGAGGGGGCCACCAACAAGGCCATGGCCGAGGTGGAGAAGATGCTGGCCGTCGCGGTGAAGGGCAACGACCTCGGCGCCGCGTCCGGCGACCACAACCTCATGGGCAACATCCTCATCGAGGTCGGGCAGGCGGATCTGGCCGCCGCCCAGTTCAAGGCCCAGCTGGAGACCTCGGAGAGATCCAGCGCGCCCGCCGACGTGAAGGAGCAGGTCCGCCGCAACGCGCTCTTCAACGACGCCCGCGTGGCGCTGGCCCGCGGCGACCTGCCCGGCGCGAAGCACAAGGCGCGCGAATACGCGGCCAAGGTGGCGGCGCGCAAGGTCCCGTTCGAGGTGTGGCAGACCCACGAGATCGCCGGTCGGATCGCGCTCGTCGAGAAGAAGTACGGGGTGGCGGTGGCCGAGCTGCGCAAGGCCAACCAGCAGGATCCGCGCGTCCTCTATCACCTGGGGCTGGCGCTCGACGCCAAGGGCGACCGGGCCGGAGCCAAGCAGGCACTGGCCAGGGCGGCCAACTTCAACGCGCTGGGCGGCAACTACGCGTTCGTCAGGCGCAAGGCGAAGGAGATGCTCGCGCGCAGCTGAGCGCGGGGCGGGGCCAAGGTCGGCGCCGGGCGATCAGCCCCGGCCCGGCCCGGCCTCGAACGAGGCGACCAGGCTGGCCGGCGCGTTCTCGCGCCACGCGCCGAGGGCGATCCGCCGCACCGCCGCGGGGGTGGACCCGCGCCGTCTGCTCCACGTCCCGCCCATGACGGGGTACTAGGGTTGCTGCTGCTTGTCGCCGAGGATCTTGAGGCGCAGCTTCACCTTCTCGGCCAGGGCGGCGTCGGGCTTCATCGAGGCCACCCGCCGGCAGGTCGAGATCGCCGCGTCGATCGAGCCCAGCGCTTCCTCGGCCAGGCACAGGTTGAACACGTAGCGCGGATCCCGGTGCAGCCGGATGGCGGTGCGGAAGTGCCCCTTGGCCCCGGCCACGTCGGCGGCGCGGAACAGGCGCTTGCCCTCCTCGTTCTCCGTCTCGGCGCGGACCGCCGCCTCGCTCTTCTCGTCGGAGACCAGGGCCACCCCGGTCGGATCCGAGCTCTGCTCGTCCGGCTGCTCGGTCCGGTGATCGACCGGCGGGGGCCGGTGCGCCCGCGCGATGCGCGGCCCGCGGCAGCCGGAGCGGACCAGCATCTGCACGATGCTGTCGGCCACCGCGTTGATGGCCTCCTGCTCGGGCGACTGCTCGCCAATGATGAGGCCGCCCGACTGGCCGCGGATGTCGGCCGCGCCGACCAGCTCCATGTCGGCTCCGTCCGACAGCACCGCCTTGACCACCACGGTGGCCTGGTTCTCGTTCTGGACCAGCCCGCCGCCGCCCCCGCGGTACGCGTTCTGCACCGTCACGTCGAGCAGGAGGTCGTCGGGCCCCGGCTCGGCCGAGCGAGCGGCCGGGTGGACGCCGCGGAACGAGCATGCCCGGCGGATGCGGGCGACCGAGGCGCGCTCGAGCATGAAGGCGAGGCGTCCCATGCCGTGCCGGCCGGCGCGGGTGCCGCGCACGATCAGGCCGGTGTAGGGCTGCAGGTTGGCGACCGGGGTGGTGCGCTGCACCGTGGCCGAAGGGCGACAGCTGGCCAGGAGCAGCACGCCGAGCCCCATCGAGATCCAGGCGCGCATCGAAGATCCATACCACGTCGCCGAGCCGGCGTGCTCTCCAGGCCCCGCCCCCGCGACGGGCCCGGATCAGCCCGGCGCGGCCGCGGAGGCCTGGCGGCCCTCGGCCGCCTCGACCAGGATCCGGGTCAGCGCCTCGACCGAGACCGGCTTGCCGAGCACGCGGGCGGAGTGTCGCTCACAGAACTCGCGGGCCCCGTCGGTGAAGGCGCCGCCGGTCGAGAAGATGATGCGCGCGGCCAGCTGCGGGTGTGACGCGGTCAGCACGTCGTAGAGATCCATGCCGGTCATGTCCGGCATCATGAGGTCGCACAGGATGAGATCGAAGTCGGCGCGCCGATCGAGTACGTCGAGCGCGCTCGCCCCGCTCGACACCGCGGTGATCTCGTGGGCGGTCAGCACCCGCTGGAGCGAGCGGGCGACCAGCTCGTCGTCATCCACGATGAGGATGCGCAGCCCGGAGAGGTCCTTGTCGGGCAGGGTGGCCGCGGCCGGCGCGTCCGGTCGGGCCGGGCCCACCGCGACCGGCAGGGTCACGCGCGCCACCGTCTGACCCGGCTCGCTCTCGAAGGTGAGCCTGCCGCCGATCGCGCGGATGGTCGACTTGCTGACCGCGACGCCCAGCCCGGTCCCCTCGCCGATCGGTTTGGTGGTGAAGAACGGCTCGCCGATCCGGGCCAGCACCTCGGCCGGGATGCCGGCGCCGTTGTCGCGCACCTCGACCTCGATCGACGAGTCGCGCGGGCGCGCCCGCACCGTGATCCGGTTGGCGGACGCGCGCTCCTCGGGCAGCGCCTGGGCCGCGTTGACCAGGAGGTTGACGAACACCGCGACCAGGGCGCGCTCCTGCCCCTTCGCGTGCGCGATCGGCTCCAGCTCCAGGTCCACCGTCGCCCGCCCGCGGGTGTGCGGCTCGGCCAGCCGGCGCGCGCGATCGAGCGCGACCGCGAGATCGGTCGAGCCGAGCTCGGGGGTGTCGGCGTCGCCGCGCGCGTAGCTGCGCAGGCGGGTGACCAGGTGCGCGATGCGCGACACGCCGTCGATCGAGTCGGCCAGCGCGCGCTCGAGCTCGTCCGGGTTGTAGCTGCCGGCCAGCTCCTCGCGCAGGAAGCGCAGGTTCATGCCCAGGCACGACAGCGGGTTGTTGATCTCGTGAGCGACCGCGGCGGTGACCCGACCGATCGAGGCCAGCTTCTCGGCGTGGGCCAGCCTGGCCTCGGTCTCGGCCTCGACCTGCCTGCGCTCGGCCACGCGCAGCGCGGCGTCCTGCTCCGCGACCTCGACCAGCGCCTGGCGCCGGCGGACCTCGTACATGACGCCGATCGCGAACAGCGTCATGGTGATGAGGATCAGCGCCGAGTACTCGACGAAGAGCTGGCCCTCGGGCGGGACCCGCTCGACCAGACGGCCGGCCCGGCCCAGGGCGGCGAGGCCCAGCTCGCTCGCGCAGGTGATCGCGGCCCAGATCGCGCCGCCGGTCACGCTGGTCAGCAGCACCGCGAACAGCGGCAGCTCGGCCAGGCCGACGGTGGCGGCGTTGATGCCGGCCCCGCGGCTGCTGATCGCGATGTAGAGGAGCGCGACCCACGCAAACGCGAGCGTGCCGTGCACGATCGGCTCGAGCCGGCCCCAGCTGCGGTACAGGAACGGGGCGAGGCCGAGCATGAGTCCGATGGCCGCGCTGCCGACCGCGCCCTCGGGATTGCCGGATACGAGCTGCGCGGCGGCCAGCAGCACCATCACCGGCGTCAGCGCCAGCGCCATCCCGATCGCGAAGCGGGCCCGGCGGCGATCCTCCGGCGACCCGAGATCGGCGCGTCGCACGAACACGTCGAGAGCCCGCGATAGACGATCTCTGAGCCTTGCTGCCAATCCCCCTCCGCCCGAGCGCTTCCAGATCTACCACGCAGGGACGGGCGCCGCCGTCGCGGCCCTTCGTGGCAGCCGGCGAAATCTGCGCCCGCATGAATTGCGGCGGCGAAACGGCCGACGTCCGCGCTGGCGCGAGTGTCACGGCGAGAAATGTCAGCGGGGGAGCACACGCGCTCGATCGCAGAAGACGCGAGTGGCCCGAGCTTTCAGCGCCCGACGGCCAGGTCGAGCGCCACCAGCGCCTTGCGCAGCGCGATGTGCGAGTCGATCGCGGCGAAGCGCGCCCGGGTCAGATCGGTCTCGGCGTCGCCCAGCTCGGTGCTCGACGCGCTGCCGACCTCGAACAGGCGGAGGCGGACCCGGTGGCCCTCCTCGGCGGCGGTCAGCGCGCGGCGCGAGGTCTCGATCGATCGCTCGGCGGCGCTCACCTCCTGGGCGGCGCGGGTGACCTCGAGGATCACGCCGTCGGTGAGCTGGCGGCGCTGGTCGTCGACCTGGCGGCCGCGCGCGGCCAGCTCGCGCCGCTTCTCGCGCGCGCGCGGCAGATCGTCGAGGGTCCAGGTGACGACCGCGCTCACGTCCCACAGCGTGTCGAACTCGTCCGACTGGGGGAAGGCTCGCGGGTTGGGGTTGGCGCGGGCGAGGTTGCCGACCAGGTCGAGGCGGGGCAGGAAGCGGACGCCCTCGAGCGCCGACTGGGCGGCGAGCGCGCCGCCGCTCTCGCCGAGCGCGCGCAGCTCGGCCCGCCCGGCCAGCGCGGCCGCGATCAGTCGCTGGTCGTCGCCGGTCCGGTGCGCCGGCAGCGGAGCGAGCACGTCCTCGCCGATCGCGATCGCCGCGCCGCCGTGCCCGCCGTCGGGCTCGCCCATGAGCACGCGGAGGCGGCGCTCGGCCAGCGCCGCGCCCAGCCGCGCGCGGGTGACCAGCTCGTCCGACTCGGCCACCCGCGCCTCGGCCAGGAGCAGATCGGCCCGGGTGGCGCTGGCCGCCGCGACCCGCCGCCCGGCCAGCCCCCGGTGCTGCTCGGCCTGGGCGCGCGCGCGGTCCGCGACCAGCACGCCGAGGCGGGCCCGGGCCCAGTCGTAGTAGGCCAGCCGCGCCTCGGCGGTGGCGCGGCGCTGCTCGGCCTTGCTCATCCACTCGGCGGCGCGCGTGGAGTGCCGGCGCGCGGCGGTGGCGCGGCCGAGCCGGAGGACGTAGTCGCTGAGCGGCACCGACACCTGGGCGCCGAACCACCACTGGTCCTCGATCGCGCCGGGCAGGGTCACCGGGACCGGCAGCCCCTCGATGGCGGTCTCGTCGGTGGGCGCGATCCGGGTGTAGCGCCCGGTCAGCGCGGTGCGCGGCAGGAACTCGAGCCGGGTGGCGCGCAGCTCGCTGTCGGCGATGGCGACGTCCTCGCGCCGCGCCGCTGCGGCCGGCGAGTGGCGCGCGGCGCCGGCGGCGGCCTGCGCCGCGGTGAGACCGCCGGCGACGCCGACCTGGCTGGCGAACGCGCTCTGCAGCTCGGCGGCGGAGCTGGCCGCCGGTGTCGGCGTCGGTGCCGGCGTGGGCGTCGGCGCGGCCGGCCCGGCCGCGGCCGGACCCGCGATCAGCGCCACCCCGAGCAGGATCGCCGCCCCGAGCGGGGCGGCCGTCGTCGTCCTCGTCGTCATCCTCGGGCTCGGGCTCGGGCTCGGGCTCGTCCTCGTCATACGACCTCCGTCAGGCGCATGCGCGGCGCCAGCAGCTTGTAGAGCACCGGCGTGACCAGGCGCGACAGCAGCGTGGACGTGATGAGCCCGCCGATGATGACCCAGGCCAGCGGCGAGTACAGCGCCGAGCCGCTGAGCGCGAGCGGCATCAGGCCGCCGACGGCGGTCATCGTGGTGAGCACGATCGGGAGGAAGCGGACCTCGCCGGCCACCTGGATCGCCTGGTCGAGCGGCTCGCCCGCCTCGCGCAGCTGGTTGGTGAAATCGACCAGCAGGATCGAGTTCTTGATCTCGATGCCGACCAGCGCGACGAAGCCGATCATCGCGGTGAACGAGAGCGTGTTGCCGGTCAGGTAGAGGAACAGGAGCCCGCCGATGATCCCGAGCGGGATGACCGACGCCACCACCACGGTGCCGCGGAAGCTGCCGAACTCGAGCACCAGGATGGCGAAGATCATGAAGACGGCGATGAGGACCGCCGCGCCCAGCCCGCCGAAGCTCTTCTCCCGGCTCTCGATCTCGCCGGCCGCGACCGTGCGGTAGCCGCGCGGCAGCTCGACGGTGCGGAGCCGGCCGAGCACCTCGCGGGTGACCCGGTCGGTGTTGAACCCGGTCTTCACATGGGCGGTGACGGTCACCGCGCGCTGCCGGTCCTGGTGCTGGATCGAGGTGGGCGAGGCGGTGAGCTCGAGGGTGGCGACCTGCGGCAGCGGCACGTCCTGGCCGGTCACCGACGGCACGTACAGCCGGTCGAACGCGCGCGGGTCGTTCCGCGCCACCCCGCGCAGCTGCACGCTGATGTCGTGCTCGTCGCCGTCGTTGTCGCGCAGGGTGCCGGCGCTGAGCCCGGCCAGCCCGAGCCGCACCATCTGGGCCACCCGCGCGGTCGGCACGCCGTGGAGGCCGGCCTTGTCGCGGTCGACATCGACCAGGAGGTCGGTGCGCCGCACCGCCAGCGGATCACTCACGTAGCGGGTGCCGGGGGTGGCCTCGATGATGTGGGCGACCTGACCGGACAGGCGGCGCAGGACGGCCAGGTCGTCGCCCACGATGCGGATCGCGATCGGCGCGTCGATGGCCGGGCCGTTCTCGAACTCGACCACGCGGATCTCGGCGCCGGGCCACGCGGCCAGCTCGTCGCGCATGCGATCGATGAGCGCGGGCGAGGTGCGCGGGTCGTAGGAGTGGAGCTGGACCAGCACCTCGGCCACGCTGCTGCGCTCCGGCGCCGGCACGAAGTTGTAGTAGACCTGCGGGTTGCCCTTGCCGATGTTCGCCATGGTCCAGTCGACCTCGGGGTGGGCGGCCAGCACCTTCTCCACGTGGCGCACCGCCTCGTCGGTGTGGGCCAGCGACGAGCCGTCCGGAGTCTCGATCGAGACCATGAACTGGGGCAGGCCGGCGCGCGGGAACAGGCTGAAGCCGATCGACGGGACCAGGGCCACGCTGCCGGCGATGAGCAGGCCGGCGCCGGCCAGGGTCGCGCGCGGGTGGGCCAGCGACCAGCGCAGGACCGGCCGGTACGACACCTCGATCGCGCGGCGCATGCCGCGCAGGAAGACGTTGCCGCGCTCGTCCACCTCGCGGCTCAGCGCCACGCTGGCCAGGAACGGCACGATGGTCAGCGAGACCAGCAGCGACGCGACGATGGTGAGGATGACCGCGACCGGCAGGCTGCGGATGAAGTCGCCGGCGGTGCCGGGCAGGAACAGGAGCGGCACGAAGGCGAACACCAGCGCGGCGGTGCAGCCGAGCACGGCGACCGCGATCTGGCGGGTGGCCCCGATCGCGGCGTCGAGCCGCGACGCCCCCTCGCGCAGGTGGCGGGAGATGTTCTCGATGACGACGATCGAGTCGTCGACCAGGAGGCCGAGCGCGATCACGAAGCCGACGATGCTGAGCTGGTTGAGCCCGAAGCCGGCCACCCGCAGGAGCGACAGCCCGATCGCCAGCGAGAGCGGGATCGACACCATGACGATGAGCGACGCGCGCATGCCGAGCGGGACCAGGGTGATGAGGACCAGGAGGATGGCGATCGCGAAGTCGCGGTAGAGGTGGTCGAGGCGGTGGGAGACGTTCTTCGACTGATCGAAGCCGCGCTTCAGCTGGATGCCGGCCGGCAGCTCGGCGGCGAACGCGTCCGCCTCGGCGCGGATCCGCTCGGCCACCCCGAACACGTTCTGGCCCTCCTTCTGGGTGGCGGTGACGAAGACCGCGGGCACGCCGTTGTAGCGGGCGTGGTCGTCCACCGCGGCGTAGTCCCAGCTCACGTCGGCCACGTCGCGCAGGTGGACCAGGTTGCGGCCGTCGCCGCCGACCACGGTGCCACGCACCTGGTCGATCGACCGGTACGGGCCGGTCGACTTCACGTTGAGCTTCTTGCCGCCGACGTCGACGCTGCCGCCCGGCAGGTTGGTGTTGTCGCTGGCCAGCGCTTGCATCACCTGATCGACCGGGACGCCGAACATGGCCAGCTTGCCCAGGTCGAGCGCGATCTTGACCTCCTCGTCCGGCGCGGCCCAGGTGGTGGCGCGCTTGACCCCGACCAGCGCCTCGAGCCGCTTCTCGAGCCGCTCGGCCTGGGCCTGCAGCTCGCGGTAGGACGCGGTCGGCGAGGTCAGCGCCATCTGGGCCAGGCTGACGTTGGTGGTCGAGTAGCGGCGCACCTCGATGCTGTGCAGGTCGGCCGGCAGGTCGGAGCGGATCTCACCGATCTGGCGCAGCACCGCCTGGTGCTTCTCGTCGGCGTCGACCTCGGCCTCGAACTCGACCAGCACCACCGCGACGCTGTCGAAGATGCGGGTCTTGATGGTCTTGATGTCGTCGAGCTCGTTGATCGCGTCCTCGACCGGGTCGACCACCAGCTGCTCGAGGTCGGTCGGGGTGGCGCCCGGATAGATGGCGACCACCTGGAAGACCGCGATCGGGAACTGCGGGTCCTCGGAGCGAGGGATGGCGCGGAACGAGTAGATCCCGAGCGCCGCCGCCATGGCGAAGACGACCAGCGTGAACTGCGGCCGGCGGACCGCGAGCTCGGCGATCTTCACGGGACCACCACCAGCACGCTGCGCTCGTCCAGGTAGGAGGCGCCGTCGCTGACCACCTGGCTGACGCCGTCGAGGCCGCCGGTCAGGGCGACCCGATCGCCGGTCAGGAAGGCGATGTCGACCGGGCGCGCGACCGCGTGGCGGCGATCGGCGGCGACCGCGAACACCCGGCCGCGCGCGCCGTCGGCGTCGACCAGCGCGGCCAGCGGGATGGTGGTGAGCTCGCGGGTGGCGCGCGGCTGGAGCTCGACCTCGGCGACCAGGCCGGCGGCGAGCGTGGCGACCTCGGCATCGCGGGCGCCGGCGACCGGGCCGGCGCCCGCGGCCGCGCCAGGCCCCGCGGCCGGACCGGTGATGCGCACGGTCACCTCGAACGAGCCAGTGGTCGGCGTCGCGGTCGGGGCGATCTCGTCGACCGCGCCGGCCAGGGTCTGGCCGGGCAGGGCGTCCAGCCGGATGGTGGCCGGGTCGCCGATCGCGAGGCGGACCACGTCGCGATCGGCCACGCCGATGCGGACCACGCGGCCGGCAGTGCGCCCGGGGTTGCCCGCCCCGCGATCCGCGCCGGCCCGCGCCGCGTCGGCCGCGCCCATCATGAGGACCGGCGTACCGGGACCGACCACCTCGCCCGGCTCGACCAGCCGGGCCAGCACCACGCCGTCGGCCGGCGCGCGCACCTCGGAGAAGCGCCGGTTGAAGCGGGCCGCGTCGGCCCCGGCGCGGGCGACCTCGGCCGCGGTGGTCGCGTTCTCGAGCACCTCGCCCGGCACCACGTCCTCCCGGCGGAGGACGCGCGCGCGCTCGAGGTCGCGCTCGGCCTTGGTCCGCGCGCTCTCCGCCGAGCTAAGCTGCGCGTCGATCTCGCGCGGGTCGAGCCGGGCCAGGACCTGGCCGCGACGGACGTGCGCGCCCTCGTCGACCAGCATGCGCGCGACCACGCCGCCGACCTTGAACGCCAGCCGGGTCTCGGCCGCGTAGCCGATCCGCCCCGACGCGTGGACCGGCGGCGTGACCTTCTCGCGCCGGACCGCGGCGAGCCGGACCGGGACCTCCTTGACCGGCGGCTCGGTCGCCGCCGGCGCGTCGGGAACCGAGCACGCGGCGGCGAGGCCGACGACACCGGCGACGCCGAGAGCACCGAGGAGGAGAGCTGGATTCGGGAACGATCGCTTCATCGCCTTACCCCGTTCTTTTGTTAAACGTTGTTTAACCGGAGAGCCAAAGAGAGGGCCGCGGGGGCGGCCCTGGTCGATTCACGGATTCGATGCGCCGAGCGGCGGATCAGTCGTCGTCGGATTCCTTGCCGGTGCCCGGCGCCGGGCGGGTCAGCTGCATGAGGAGCTGGGCGGCGCCGCGGATGATGCCGGGGCGGAGCTCCTCGGGGATCAGGCGGCAGCGGTTGCGGATGATCAGCGACGCGATGCCGTGCACGCCGGCCCACGCGGTGAACGCGGCCACGTCGGGATCGTCGGTGCCGCGCATCCGCCCGGCCGCGATCACCTCGACCATCGTCTGGCGCAGCACTCCGTAAGCGCGCTCGCCGCAGCCCCAGTCGTCGGCCTCCTCGATCGATCGCCCGGTCTTGCTGGCGATGAACATGAGGTCGTAGGCCTGCGGGTTGGCGAAGGCGAACTCGAGGTAGATGTCGGCCAGCCGGGCCAGGCGCGCGACCGGGTCGGCGATCGCCAGGGCCGGCTGCTGCGCGGCTAACAGCATCTCGAACCCGCGCTGGTGCAGCGCGTAGAGGATCTCGTCCTTGTCCTTGAAGTAGGAGTAGAGCGCGCCCGGCGTGTACTCGATCGACTGCGCGATGCGGCGCATGGTCGTCTTCTCGAACGACTCCTCCAGGAAGAGCTTCATCGCGGCAGCCATGATGGCCTCGCGCATCTCGTTCCGGTCTCGTTCGCGTCGCTCGGCGGTGCCCACTTCTACTCTCGTTCAGATATTAAACAACGTTTAACGTGCACCCTGGCGGCTGTCAAGCGAGGCCATCGCGCGGCTCAGGGCGCGACCGCGCGGTAGTGGGTCGGGTCCGCCACCCCGGCCTCTTTGAATCCCTTGGCGCGCAGGAGACATGCATCGCATGCGGCGCACGCCGCGCCGTCCTCGCCCGGGTCGTAGCAGGAGTGGGTGAGCGAGTAGTCGACCCCGAGCTCGATGCCGCGCTGGATGATCTCCGCCTTGCGCAGCGAGATGAGCGGCGCGTGCACGCGGAAGCGCCCGCTCGCGCCGGCGTGGGTGGCGACCCGCGCGAGCTGCTCGAACGCGCGCACGAACTCGCGGCGGCAGTCGGGGTAGCCGCTGGCGTCGAGCACGTTGACCCCGAGGAACAGGTCGAACGCGCCCAGCGTCTCGGCCCAGGCCAGCGCCAGCGACAGGAGCACCGCGTTGCGCGCCGGCACGTAGGTGGCCGGCACGTCGCCCTCGGCGCCGATCACCTCGAGCGGCCGGTTCTTGGGCACCTCGAGCGAAGGCCAGGTCAGCGCCGAGCGCGCCAGCGGCCGCAGGTCGATCTCGAGCACCCGATGCTCGACCGCCGACAGCGCCGCCGCCACTCGCTCGGCCGCGTCCACCTCGCAGCGGTGGAGCTGGCCGTACGCGACGGTGAGCGCGTGGCACGCGAAGCCCTGCTGGCGCGCGATCGCCAGGGTGGTGGTGGAGTCGAGACCGCCGGACAGGAGCACGACCGCGGGGCGCTCGCCGCCCGCTGGAAGACCCTCGCTCATACAGCCTTGTAGCACCGCGCCGGACCGGGTTGTAGGGTGGGGAGGTGGGCGCCCATGTGGGGTCGCTCACCGCGGTCAGCCGCCGCTCGCCGGCGTCGCCGCGGGTGGCTGCTGCAGATCGCGCATCACGCCGGGCAGGAACGGCAGGCCGCGCAGCACCATGACGAGCACGCTCTGCAGCTGGAACGCGAACTGGAAGGCGAGCATCTGCGCGCCCGGCGCGTGGGCCGCGAACAGCACCAGCCAGGCGGCCTGGACCGCGCCGAGCCCGAGCACGTTCACCGGCAGCGCGCCGACCAGGTAGGCGATCGGCAGGCCGGCGGCCAGCGCCTCGCCCGGGATGTCGAGCCCGAACGCGCGCGCCGCGCCCCAGGTGCCGGCGATGTTGGCCGCGATGGAGCCGGCGCGGAGGAGGGCGCCGAGCGCGCCGACCGCGATCGGGACCCGCGCCCAGGCGACCAGCACGCGCGACTCGCGCAGCCGGCGCGGCGCCACCCTCGGCGCGGCGACCAGCAGCACGGTCACGCCGACCACGCCGCACGCCGCCACGATCGCGGCCGACTGACCGATGCGGGCGGGCAGGAGGTCGGCGCCGAGCAGCGCGGCCGGCAGCGCGAACAGGAACACCGCGCCCAGGTCGCTCAGCACCTGGTAGGTCGTGGCCCCGACCGCGGCGGCGGCGCCGGAGCCGGTCCGCCGCGCCAGCCACACGCCGTAGCCGCCGCTCGACAGGCCGTAGTTGATGCTCATGAGGATCGAGGTCGCCGCTCGACCGCGCGCGGCGTCGGTGACCCGCAGGCGATCGCCGGCCCCGAGCGCCGACGCGAACACCAGCCAGTCGGCGAGCGACATCAGGACCAGCGAGACCAGCGAGACCGCCGCGCACCAGGGGAGGATGGCGAGCACGCTTCCGCGCGCGAGCTCCGCCGCGATCGCTCGCGGCGAGTAGCGCCACACGAGCAGGCCGACCACCAGGGCCGCGACGACCCACGGCGCCAGCCCTCGCAGCCAGCGCGGCCCCCGCACCGATCGATCCTATCCCGGTCGCTCGGCCCGCGCGCGATGACGCGTCGCAGCATCGCGCGCCCCGTCCCTTCCCTCGTCGCGCGGATCCGATCGGCGACTCAAATGGCCGCTGCAACCTCCACCATGTAGGTCAGTCGTCCCCGCCCCGCGAGCGATCTCGGACGGATACATCGGCTCCATGCGAGCCTGCGACTTGCATAGGAAGGTCGCGTGCAGAATCGCTCCCTCCTCGCCGCCAGCGGGCTTTCCTTCGCCGTCGCTCTGGTCGCGGCCGCGACCCCCGCCAGCGCGCAGTACGACGTGCGCGGGTACGTCTCCTCGTCGGGGCTCGACTTCATCGCCGCGCAGGTGCCGTCGCTGGTGCCGAGCGGGCTCGACGCACCCGACCTGAGCCGCGACCTGGCGTGCATCACCGCCACCCAGCGCGGGACCCACGTCGATCTCGAGGTGGAGGACTTCTCGCTGACCATCCCGGAGCCGGGGCGGCTGCGCCTGTTCATCGAGGTCAGCGCGCAGGGCGACGGCGAGGTGTTCATCGACGGCGCGATCGCCTGCCTCGGCTCGCTCACCTGTCAGGACCACATCGCGGTGAACGGCGCGCGCGCCACCATCGACTTCGACGTGTCGCTGGCCGACGGCCGGCCCTCGATCGTGTTCCGCTCGGTCGACCTCGAGCTCAGCGAGGACGACATCGACCTCCAGTTCTCCGGCTGCGCGGTCGGCGACATCGCCACCTCGGTGGTCGGCTTCGCCAAGCAGTTCGTCATCGACTTCCTCCTGTCCAAGGCCGAGGAGATCGCGATCGCGCAGCTCGGCCCGCTGGTCGAGACCACCCTGAGCAGCTTCGGGACCAGCTTCTCCGGCGGGTTCTCGGGCCCGTTCGGCACCTACGCGATCGACGCCTCGCTCGACGATCTGACCGTGCGCACCGGCGGGATCGAGCTCGGCGCCAGCCTCGGTCTGTCCAGCCCGGGCGAGGCCAGCGAGTGCGTGGCCGACTTCGACGACGGCGCCCCGTCGGCCCACGATGGCGACGCCCCCGACCTGGCCGCGGTCGACGCCCACCTCGGCCTGGCCGTGAACCTCGGCCTGGCCGAGAACGCGCTCTATCAGGTCTGGCGCCAGGGCCTGACCTGCATCACCGGCGACACTCTCGAGGCGCTCGGCATCGAGCTGCCGATCGACCAGATCACCGCGCTCATGCCCGGCTTCCCGCCCGGCAGCACCCTCGCGGTCGAGGCCCGCCTCACCCACCCGCCGCGGGTCAGCGGCGCCGGCGACGGCGAGGACGGCGTCACGCTCGACCTGGCGGTGGACGGGGTCGAGGTCGTGCTGCGCGGCCAGCTGCCGGACGGCTCCGAGCGCGTGATCGAGGTCGGGGTCGACCTCGAGGCGACCGCCTCGGTCGGGGTCGACCGCGAGTCGAACGCGCTGGTCGCCACGCCGGAGCAGGTCACCTTGAAGCGCCTGGAGATGGACCAGGTGTCGGTCGCCGAGTTCGGCTTCGACGTGGCGCGCATGACCGAGGTCATCCGCGACCACATGATGCCCAAGCTGCTCGGCGAGCTCGGCACCCTGCCGCTGACCGGCCCGGTGTTCCAGGCCGGCCCGCTCCCCTTCGCCGTCATCCTGCGCGGCATGGACAACAACGACGCGTTCCTGTCGGTCCACGCCGACCTGTTCCGCATCCCCGACGGCGACGTCGGCGCGCCCGAGACCAGCATCATCGACTACCCGTCCGGCGTGGTGTCGCCGACCGACGCGGTGGTGCGGGTCAGCGGCGTGGACGGCCTCATCCCGACCGAGCTGCTCCAGTACCAGGTGAGCGTGGACGGCCAGGCGTCGCCGGCCAGCTACATCAAGCGCTTCTCGGTCGGCGAGGTCGGCAAGAGCGGCACCTACGACGTGCAGGTCGCCGCGGTCGACCTCGGCGGCAACACCGACGCGAGCCCGGCCAGCGTCCAGATCGAGGTGGACGGCATCGGCCCCGAGGTCCTGGTCGACGGCGACCGGGTCCGCAAGCTGGCCGGCGGCGCGTCGGATCTCAGCTGGACCATGAACGACGACCGCACCTCGCCGGCCGACCTCAGCCCGCGCATCGAGCTGTACAAGGTCACCGATCCGGCCGACCTCCTCGCGGTCGAGCACGTCCGCACCATCGAGCTGGTCCGCGGCGCGACCACCGGCACCGTCGAGATCGAGGACGGCGCGCTCTACCGGGCCGAGCTCCACGTGGCCGACAACGTCGGCAACGAGACCACCTCGGCCATCCTGCTCGACGCCTCGCACGAGGACGGCGGCGGCTGCAGCGCGGCCGGATCGACCGGCGGCGCGGCGGCAAGCCTGCCGCTCCTGTTGCTGGCGCTCCTGGTCACTCGCCGCCGCCGCCCGGCCTGAGCGGCGCGCCGGTCGGCCGGGGGAGCTCGAAGAAGAAGGTCGCCCCCCGGTCCACCTCGGCCTCGGCCCAGATGCGGCCGCCGTGGCGCTCGACGATGCGCTGCACGGTGGCCAGCCCGATGCCGATGCCCTCGAGCTCGGAGGCGCGGTGGAGGCGCTGGAACGGCAGGAAGAGCCGGCTCGAGTACGCCATGTCGAAGCCGGCGCCGTCGTCTCTGACGTAGAAGACGTCGCCCTCGGCCCCGGCGTCGCGGCCGACCACGATGGTCGCCCCGGGCCGCCTGGACGTGAACTTCCACGCGTTGCCGAGCAGGTTCTCGAGCGCGATGGTCATGAGGCGAGGGTCGGCCCAGGCGGTGAGGACACGTCGAGCCTGGAGGTCAGCGGCTGGAAGCGGGCCGACGCGCTGGCGACCAGCTCGTCGCGCACGACCACCGGCAGGAGCAGCGGCTCTCCGGTCGCCGCGACCCGGCCGGCCAGCCCCTCGCCGACGCGGTGGGGCAGCGCGGCGAAGGCATCGCGCAGGAGGGCGAGCACCTCCGGATCGCGATGGAAGATCGCGTCGCTCATCTCGAGCGACTCGCCGTCACTCGAGACCAGCATGACGCCGCACGAGTCGCCCATCACGTCGCCCAGCCGCCGCGCGATCAGGTCGAGCAGCTGGAGCGGATCGCCGTGGCTGAGCGACAGCTGGTGCGAGGTGTCGGCCAGGATCTGCAGGCGCGCGCCGCTCTGCGTCGCGGAAGCAGAGCCCGATGTGCTCGACCGCGCCGCCGGCGCTGCGCAGCGGGAACATGGTCGTCTCGATCGCCACCCGGCGCCCGGCGCTGACCTCGACCTGGTGCAGCTCGCGCGGATCGTACCAGTGCGCCGGGACCTGGACCGTCTCGCCGGCAAAGCGCGCCCGTCGCGAGCGACCCGTCGACGGTCGCGTCGGCGCGGCACTAGCGCAGGGCGTGCACGATCTCGAGCGTGATGAGGCCGATGATGATCCACTCGAGCAGCTCGCTGCGGCGCGACGAGGTCTGGTCGAGGAACACGCCCTGGATGCTCCACAGGCTGCTCAGCTTGCGCGTGATTCCCTCGCGGAAGGCGCGCAGGTCGAGCCGCTCGATGGCCATGCGGTAGACCCGGGCCAGGTAGTGGTCGCCGGTCAGCTTGATGGCGTTCTCGATCGCCTCGAACTCGGCGGCGGCGTCGAAGGTGAGCTGGGTCAGCCGGGTGACGTCGCGCCCCCACGGCGAGATCATCCGCTTCCACCGCCACGCGCGCGAGCGGAGCAGGCGGCTGGCCTCGGCGATGGCGGAGTCGAGGTCCTCGTCGAGCACGCGCATCGACAGCCGCTCGCAGTTGGCGAAGTC
The DNA here is from genome assembly GCA_035489015.1 of Kofleriaceae bacterium. Classification (GTDB taxonomy): domain Bacteria; phylum Myxococcota_A; class Polyangia; order Haliangiales; family Haliangiaceae; genus DATFRY01. The sequence goes on from DATHKR010000005.1 coordinate 45,674, forward strand.
GATGACCGCCAGGGTGTCCTCGAACTCGTCGTCGAGGATGATCGCCGCGCTGCTGTCGATGACCACCGCGTCCTGGGTCGAGTAACTGAGCCGGCGGGTCAGCGCCTCGGCGATCTCCTCGTCGGCCAGCGCGACGGTGTCGCCGCGCAGGACCTGGGCGATGGTCGATGCGTCGTCGCGCAGCCAGGTCGCCGCGCTCTCGGCCGCGACCCGGTCCATCTGGAAGACGGTGTACTGCTCGAGCTCGTGGGCCGGGCGGCGGTCCTCGATGGCGCCGGCGGCGAGGTCGAGCAGCCTGGTCACCACCCGGCGGGCCAGCTCGCGCAGCTCGGGCGGGTTGCGCAGCGCCTCGGCCGCGTGGCGCCAGGACGCCACCGGTCCGGGCAGGCGGCAGCCGAGCGCCACCGAGACGCTGCCGAAATCGTAGATGATCGCCCGCGGCTGGAAATCCAGCTCGAGGCCGGCCATGGACACCGTCTCCGGCTCCGCGTGCCAGACCAGCGGCCGCTCGTCGAGCCCGAACAGGTGCGGCCACTCCGGCCGGCGGCCCGCGGTCACCTCCTCGGTGGCGAGCGCGCGGCGGCACTCCGGCAACGAGATCGCGCGCGCGACGTCGAACGCGTTCAAGATCCAGCACCGCGCCGACGGTTCGGTCATCCCCTCTCCCAACCTACCGGATGCGGGGCCCGGCGGCCAGACAAGAGGATCCTGACCGGGTTCACCCGTGGCCGAGCTTCCGGCTGGCGGAGCGGTAGAATTGCATGATGGAGATCTTTCTCGGGTTGGTCGGTGGTGCTGTCCTTCTCCTTCTCTCCGGTTTGCGCGTGTACAAGGAGTACGAGCGCGCAGTGGTGTTTCGGCTGGGTCGGGCCCGGCCCACACCGCTCGGACCGGGCATGCGGCTGCTTCTGCCGTTCGGCATCGACCGCGCGATCGTGGTCGATACCCGCACCAAGGTGATCCAGATCCCGACGCAGGACGTCATCACCCGCGACAACATCTCGATGGGCGTGGACGCGGTGGTCTACGCCGATGTGGCCTCACCGGCCGACGCGGTGCTGAGGGTCGAGCAGTACATGCCGGCCACGCTCCAGCTGGCCGCCACCACCCTGCGGTCGATCCTGGGCCGGATGGACCTGGACGACATCCTGGCCAAGCGCTCGGAGATCAACGACGACATCCGCAGCATTCTCGACGAGCGGACCGAGCAGTGGGGCGTACAGATCACGGCGGTCGAGATCAAGGACATCTCGCTGCCGCAGGAGATGAAGCGGGCGATGGCCCGCCAGGCCGAGGCCGAGCGCGAGCGGCGCGCCAAGATCATCGTGTCCGAGGGCGAGCTGCAGTCGGCCGAGAAGCTGACCCAGGCGGCGGCGATGATCTCGAGCCAGCCGGCCGCGCTCCAGCTGCGCACGCTGCAGACCCTGGTCGAGGTCTCGGCCGAGCGCAACAACACGATCATCTTCCCCATCCCGATCGAGCTCCTGCCGCGCGCCGCCGCCGACGGGTCGTCCGCCGGGTCGGCCGCCGGCGCCAACCTGATCACGGCCGCGGCGGCGGCGCTGGCCGCCAGCCAGCTCAAGTCCGCTGCCAAGCCGGAGCTGCCAGCGGCCGAGACGCCGCGCCCCGGCCGCTCGGAGTTCGACCGGATGAAGGATCAGTTCGACGAGCTGGCCGAGACGGCGGCCCGGCGCGGCGACAAGTAACCCGTCGCTCAGTGTCCGGGGGGGACCGGCTCGCTCCGCGCCAGCATGCGGCGGATCGGGCCGGACAGGACGAAGAAGATGATCGCCGAGGCGGCCGGCAGGATGAGCTGGTAGAGGAGCAGCTTGTCCAGCGCGATCGAGCCGTACAGGCCGCCCATGCGCCCGGCCACGTAGTTTCCGACCGCGGCGCCCAGGAACCAGATCCCCATCACCATGCCGCTGATGGCGCTGGGGGCCAGCCGGGTCATGGCGCTGAGCCCGACCGGGCTGATGCAGAGCTCGCCGCAGGTGTGGAGGAAGTAGAGCCCGACCAGCCACCAGGGGCTGACCAGGATGCCCTTCGCGGACAGCTGGGCGGCCGGGACCATGAGCAGGAAGCCGGCCCCGATCAGGACCAGGCCGATGGCGAACTTGATCGGGCTGGGTGGGTCGCGCCGGGCGCGGGCCAGCTTGAGCCAGATGAAGGCGAACACCGGCGACAGCGCGATGACGAAGACCGAGTTGACCGACTGGAACCAGCTGGCCGGGTAGCCGAACCCGAAGACCGTGTTGCGCGTGTTGTGCTCCGCGAACAGGTTCATGGTGGAGCCGGCCTGCTCGAACAGCGCCCACAGCACGATCGCGCCGAAGAAGAGCAGCAGCACGACCAGGAGCCGACGGCGCTCCTCGATGCTCCACTTGCCGAGGCCGAACAGGCCGCCGAACAGACCGGCGACCAGGACCAGGAGGAAGGTGCCGAACCAGAGCCCGACCCGGCCCTCGTTGACCAGGAGCGTACCGGTCGAGCCGAGCAAGCCGACCGCGGCCGGGATCAGGAACACCGCGGCCAGGATGGCGACCAGGATGGTCCGGTTGCGGCTCGCCTCGGCCGTGGTGGACGGCTGGTAGGGGCGCACACCGGCGTCGCCCAGGTGGCGCCAGCCCAGGACGTACTGGATGAGGCCGGCGCCCATGCCGATCGCCGCCATCGCGAAGCCGAAGTGCCAGGCCGAGTTGGGCGAGATGCCGACACCGGAGAGGAATGAGCGGAACGACGGCTGCTGGGCCAGGTAGCCGCACAGGAGCGGCGCCGCGAACGCGCCGATGTTGATGCCCATGTAATAGATCGAGAAGCCGCTGTCCCGGCGCGGGTCGTCCTTGCCGTACAGCTGGCCGACCATGGCGCTGATGTTGGGCTTGAGCAGGCCGGTCCCGATCATGACCAGCACCAAGCCGGCGTAGAAGGTGGACACCGCGGGCAGCGCCAGCGCGACGTGACCCAGCATGATGAGGACGCCGCCCCACAGGACCGCACGGCGGAGGCCGAGGAACTTGTCCGCGATCCAGCCGCCCGGGACGCCGAGCAGGTAGACCATGGACGTGTACACGCCGTAGACCAGACCGGCCTTGGGGATCGAGAAGCCGAGCCCGCCGGTGGCGGTCGGCGCGGTCATGAAGAGCATGAGCAGGGCGCGCATCCCGTAGTAGCTGAAGCGCTCCCACATCTCGCTGAAGAACAGGACCGACAGCCCTCGAGGGTGGCCGAAGAAGCTCGTGTCCGAGTTGGGGGCGGACGGACGCAAGGCCGCGGGGGGCATGTCGCTCGGCGGGGTACCCATCGGTCCGCGAACGTACACCGAGTTCTCGACGGCGACCACCCGAACCCGGGCGGACGGCCTGGCCCGGCCTGACAGGTCACCGCGCGCCACGCTCGACGGACGTGGCGCTCCGCGTCATCTCCCACCGTCGGGGGATGCTCTGCTCCGTTTGCATCGGGAGGGCTTCCAAGCAGAATCGCCGGATGCGGTCGGTCGTGCGCGGGGCGGTGTCGATGCTGGTCGGGCTGGCGGTGGCGCCGGTGCTGCCTCTCTATCCACGCCGGGTGATGACCCGCTCGTCCGGCGAGAGCGGCGGCGACGGCATCTCCTGGGCCTGGGAACGGGTCAGCTTGCGCCACTTCGTCGACGGGCTGAGGTACATGTCCCCCGAGGAGCGGCCGCGGCTCCACCTGTGGCTGAACCTCGGGCTGTGCGCGCTCTACGCCGCCCTCGTCGCCACCGCGCTGTTCCTGGTGTGGCGCGGTCTCGCCCGGCGAAGAGCGAAAGTCGCACCGAGCTGAACGCGGTGGCGGCACCGCTTTCGCGCCGGCCCGGCTTCCCCCAAGATCCCATCCATGACCCGTCTGGCCGCCCTCTGCCTGGTTGTCGCTTCGGCCGGCTGCGCGCCGAAGGACCCGACCTACTCGTTCCAGTACTCCGAGAAGCGGGCCCGGCTGGACAATGGCGCGCGCCTGGTGGTCATCCCGGATCGATCGACGCCGCTCGTCGAGGTCGACGTCCGCTACGAGGTCGGCTCCAACGAGGACCCGCCCGGCAAGGCCGGGCTGGCCCACCTGGTCGAGCACCTCATGTTCCAGCACCACATGCTGGGGCCAGACAAGCCGGCCACCTTCGATCTCCTGCCCCAGATCGCGTTCGGCTACAACGCGTACACCACCTACGACCAGACCCACTACTTCATGGTGGCCAGCAAGGAGGAGGTCGAGGCCTTGCTCCGGGTCGAGGCGTTCCGCATGAACGCGCGCTGCCAGACCATCCCGGCGGCCGAGTTCGAGCGCGAGCGCGAGGTGGTGCGCAACGAGATCCGCGGCGGGCGCGGCACGCCCGAGGGGCTGATCCCGCAGCTGGTCTCGCAGGACGTCTACCCGGCCGGGCACCCGTACAGCCACGTCACCGGCGGAGACGACCAGCAGCTGTCCCGCATCACCTTCGAGGACGCGTGCCGCTTCCTCGAGCAGTACTACACGCCGGACCGCGCCACCGTGATCGTGACCGGCAACGTCGACCCCGAGGACGTCGGCAAGAAGTTCGCCTTTCTCTTCCGCGGCATCCCGCGGCGCGCGGCGGCGCCTCGCGTCGCGGTGAAGCCGATCGAGCTCCGCTACAAGCGGGTCGAGCACGAGCTCGACATCGAGCGGCCACAAGTCTGGGTGCTGTGGAAGCTGCCGCCGGTCAACAGCCCCGAGTTCGCCAAGGCCGACGCGCTGGTCCTGTTCGCCCGCAAGCTGGCCCGGCTGGCCGAGGAGTGGGAGTTCGCCTCCGACGTCCTCGTCACCACCTTCGGCGGCAACCTGGCCCCGACCCTGGCGCTGGTGGTGCAGCTCGATCCGGGTGGCGACGTGGACGAGGCGCTCGACTACGTGTGGCGATCGACCCGCACCGCCCACTGGGGCATGGGCAACGTCGACTTCGACCGGGTGACCAGGAACCGGATCAAGATGGGCTTCGTCGAGCGGATCGAGGCGCTCGGCAGCCGGGCCGGCCTGGTCGCCGACGCCATCCAGTTCTCGACCGGCGACGTCGACTTCGGCGCGTCCGGGCAGGAGTACCTCATCAACGAGTTCCACAAGATCGACAAGCTCACCGCGGACGGCTACCGCGACTTCGTGAAGCGGACGCTCGACCGCGACCGCGCGGTGGTGGTGGTGTTCAAGCCGAAGCAGACCGGCGCGCGAGGCGACACGCGGGCCAAGCTGGCCTACACCCGCCAGGGCCACGAGCGGCAGCCCGAGCCGCTGGTCGACGCGTCCGAGGCGCTCCGCCCGCTGCCGGCGCCGCGCACCAGCTCGATCCTGTCCACCGCGCAGCGCTACACCCTGCCCAACGGGATGGCGGTCGTCCTCCTGTCCTATCCCGGCCTGCCGATCGTCCACGCCGAGCTGGTGCTGAGCGCCGGGTCGGCCTTCGAGCCGGCCGGGCGCGCTGGTCTGGCCGAGGTGGCGGCCCGCTACCTGCAGCCGCCGCCCGACGCGAACTTCCTCTTCTGGGTCTCGCTCGGCACCGCGGTCGACGACGATCGGGCCGCGTTCGTCGCGCGCGGGCTCAACATCTACACCGACGTGGTCATCGAGTCGCTCGAGCGCATCATCACGACCGGCGACTACGACCAGAAGGCGCTGGAGCGCAACCAGCGGCGGGTGCGCAACCAGTTCGCCAGCGCCGACCATCGCAACCGGTTCGAGTACGAGCGCGCGGTGGCCGCCGCGCTGTACGGCGACAGGCACCCGTACGCGGTCAACGGCGCCGCCACGCCGGACACGATCGGGCGGATCGGGCACGACGCGGCGATGGCGTTCAAGCGCGAGCGCTACGTCGCGCGCAACGCGACGCTCATCGTGGTCGGCAACTTCGACGCCGCCAAGGCGCGGGCCACGATCGCCGACACCTTCGGCGGGTGGCCGAGCGGGACGCCGGTGCCGGCGCTGCCGGCCCGGGCCGCGCAGCGCGGCGCCCAGGCGATCGGGGTGGTCGGCGACGATCAGCAGCAGATGGAGGTGACCATCGAGTATCCGGCGCCGACCGGGCGCGACGGGCAGCACGCCGCCCGCATGATCCTGGCCCAGATGCTGGACCAGGAGATGGCCGCGATCCGCACCCAGCTCGGCTCGACCTACGGCACCTACGCGCAGGAGACCGATCACCTCGGGCCCAACGGCTACCGCATGGGCGGGCGGGTCGACTCGGCGCGCGCCGGCGAGTCGCTGGTCGAGATGAGGAAGCGGGTCGAGACCCTGCGCCGGGGCGACGATTTCGCGCGCCGGTTCGCGCTGGCCCGCCGGCAGGTGCTGCGCCAGCTCGTGGCCGAGTCGACCGACACCCAGCAGATGGCCGCGCGGCTGGCCCGGATCGCGGCGTTCGGGCTGGGCCCGGACTACTACGACTCGCTGGTGAAGTACGTGGCCGCGGCCTCCCCGGCCCAGGTGCGCGCGATCATCGCCGAGGAGCTCCGCCCGGATCAGGAGATCGTGGTGTGCATGGCGGACAGGCCCACGCTCGACCGCGCGTTCCGCCAGGCCGGGCTGGCCCGGCCGCGCTTCATCGCGGCGAAGTAGCGGCCCGGTGGCCCGGCTCCAGCCGGCCGAGGATCAGCGGAAGTAGGTCGCGGCGGCGGCCGCGTAGTGGTCGCGAAAGGCGCCGCACGCGCTCACCTCGTCGATCGCGGCGCGGGCCTGGGCGGGGAGCTGGCCGCGCGGGGCCAGGGCCTGGCGCAGCGCCGATTCCACGCCGGGTCGGGCGGCGGTGCGGCACGCGCCGGCCAGGACCGCGGCGGAGCGGTTGCGAACGGTGTCGGCCACGCGCGCGGCCAGGAACGGGTAGACGCGGAGCGCGACCGGCAGCGCGGCGTCCTGGGTGGCGCCGTCGCGGACCAGCGCGCCGAGCAGGTCGAGCGACTCGGCCGGGCCGAGCCGATCCTTGTCGACCGCGTCGAGCGCGCGGGCGACCAGGGCCGGCCGGCGGAAGCCGCTCAGCGCGCGGGCGGCGTGGCCGCGGCCGTCCTGGAGCAGGCGGTCGAACATGGCCTGATCGGCGGCCAGCGGTCCGAGCCGGTAGAGGAGGTCGTACTCGGCGGCGGTGATCGGGTCCGGCTGACCGGTGCGCTGGTCGAGCGCGTCGCGCAGGCGGCGCAGCGCCTCGCGCTGGAGGACGCGATCGTCGCCGTCGCGGCCGACCAGCGGGACCAGCACCTCGCGGAGCTCGGCGTCGAACGGGCTCTCGCCGGCGCGCGGCGACAGGCCGAGCCGCTCGGCGCGCGCGCCGTAGGCCGAGCGCAGGCGGGCCGCGAACGCGCGGCGCTGGCCCGGGCCGACCAGCGCGCGGCCGACCAGGGTCAGCGCCTGGGCCGCGCGGGTGTCGGTCAGGGTGTCGCGCGCGCGGGCAAGCGACCAGAACGCATCCAGCGCGGCGGCGAGATCGACCCGGCCGGCGCCGAGCAGCGCGCCGATGTCGTCGGCCAGGCCGGCTCGCTCGCGCGCGGTCAGGCCGGGCAGGGCGGCCAGCGCGCGCAGCTGGGCGGGCGGAAGCGCGTAGACGTAGTAACCGCGCTCGCCCGGGTTGGGATGGATCCACGACGGGCAGCGGGCGGCGGGCAGCTCGATCGCGCCGCGCTGGTCGCGGAGGAGCGTGCACGCCGGAGCGGCGCCGCCCTCCCAGGCCACGCAGACCGGGACCTGCCAGCGCCGGGCGGGGGCGGGGTTGCCGAGCGCGGCGTACGCGCTCTGGCGCAGCGTCACCGTCGGTCGGCCGCGGCACTCGAGCGCGGCCTCGACCAGCGGCACGCCCGGCTGATCGAGGAAGCTCTCGAGCGCCGGCCGGAGATCGCGCCCCGCGCCGGCCGACAGCGCGGCGGCCAGCTCGGTGGAGGTGACCGAGCCGCGCGCGCTGGCGGCGAGGTAGCGGCGCAGGGCGTCGCGGGTGCGCTCCTCGCCCAGGTACGCCTCGAACATGGCCAGGATCGCCCCGCCCTTGCGGTAGACCAGCGGGCTGAACTGGCCCTCGATGTCGTCCAGCCGGGTGATCGGCGCGCGGACCGGGGTGTCGACCCGGCCGCGGTCGATCGCGAGCCCGAGCCGCTTGTCGACCACGTCGGCCACCAGCCCGCGCCGAGCCGGATCGGTCGCCGCGATCACCCGGTCGGACATGAACGTGGCGATGCCCTCGTTGAGCCACAGCTCGTTCCACCAGCTCATGGTGACCAGATCGCCGAACCAGAGGTGAGCCAGCTCGTGGGCCATGACCCCGGCCATGAAGCGCTGGCGGTCGCGCCATGCGTCGGTGTCGCGGCCGCGCCAGTCGAGGAGCAGGATCGGGTCGGCGAAGGTGATGAGCCCGGGGTTCTCCATCGCGCCGTTGAAGGTGGGCACGGCCAGGAGATCGAGCTTGGGGAACGGCGTCCGGCTGCCGAGGTAGCGCTCGAGCTCGGCCAGCATGGCGGGGGCGATCCGGAGCGCCTCGGCCCCGAGCGTGGCGCGGCCGCGGGTGGTGACCACGCGGATCGGCACCGGCCGGCGCGGGCCGTCGAGCACGTCGAATGGCCCGACCGCGAAGGCGACCAGGTACGACGGGATCGGCGGGGTCGCGGCGAACTCGACGCGCTGCCAGCCGCGCTCGGCCGTGACGGTGCGGGCCTCGGGCGCGTTGGCGAACGAGCGCATCCCCGCGGGATGCACCAGCGTGACCTGCCAGGGGATCTTGAAGCGAGGGTCGTCGAAGCAGGGGACCGCCAGGCGCGCGTCGGCCGCCTCGAAGTCGGTGAACGCGTACCACCGGTCCTCCACCCTCTGCCGGAAGAGACCGTTGCGCGCGCCGAACCGGCCGGTGTAGTCGATGACCAGGCGAGCCGGCCCGGGGCCGGTTTTCTGGCCCAGGACGAGGCCGAGCCGTCCGGGCGGGGAGGGGGTGATGGCGCGCAGATCGAGCTCGCGCGAGCCGACGGTGAGGCGGGCGCGCTCCAGCTCCAGCTCGCGCGCGTCGAGCCAGATCGCCGAGACCGGCCGGGTGATGGCCAGGTCGATGGTGACGCGACCGCGGAAGCCGGGCTCGCGCGGGTCGAGCCGGAGCTCGAGCGAGACCGCGCGGGGCTGGACCGCGTCGCCGAGGCGGCCCGTCGGCGGCGGATCGGACGCGGCGTCGGCGTCGGCGCGCGCGTCGGAGTCGTGGTCGGCGAGGGGGGACGAGGAGGGCGTCGAGCCGGCAGCGGCCGGATCCGGAGAGGGCGACCCGCCGCAGGCCAGGGCAAGAAAGAGGAGCGCGGCGGACCGCGGCGCCATGTCGATCGCCCGCGCCGGCCGCGCCGGCCGCGCCGGCCGTGCCGGGTCGCCGCCACGTGAACCGCGGGCGCCCATCGTCATTGCGGGGCCGGCGACACCACCGATTCGGGACCGAACGTCGGCGCACCCGATGCCGCGCGCAGGTGGATCCGCCCCGCGCTGCCGCCCCCACCACCGCCTCCCGCCAGCGCGGTGACCAGCGAGCTGCCCTCGAGCCCGGCCCCGCCGCCCTCGCTGTCGCGCGCGCCGCCCGGCCCGCCGTCCCCGCCGTTGCTCACGCCGGATCCGCCCGCGGCCGGCGCCGTCTGAACATCCTGGCCGTCGTTGCCGGGGTCGGACGAGCCGCCGGTGCGGCTGCCCTCGCCGCCGCCGCCGCCGTTGGCGGTCAGCGCGCCGCTCACATCGATGGTCGTCGCCTCGAGCAGGAGGCCGCCCCCCGCGCCGCCGCCGCCGCCGCCGCTCAACGAGGAGCCGACCGAACCGCCACCGCCGCCGCGCGCGGTCACGATCCCCTCGACGCGGAGCGCGTTGCCGGCCACCAGCTGGAGCCCGCCACCGGCCCCGCCGCCTCCGCCTCCGCCGGTGAATCCGCCGTTGCCGCCGCCGCAACCGCCGCGCAGCGGGACCAGCCCGGCCGCGCCGCCCGCCCCGCCGCCCTGGGTCTCGACCGCGTCGCTCGCGCCATCGACCCCGGCCCCGTTGCCGCCGGCCTGGGCGAAGCCGCCGCCGCCGCCGCCCGCGCCGCCCTCGAGCGCGGTCCCGTCGACATCCTGCACCCCGCCGGTGGCGCCGCGCCCGCTCGCGCACGCCTCGTCGGCGTCGCCGCCCGGGCCATCCCCGGCCGCGACCGCGCCGGCGCTGATCCCGCCCTGCACCACCAGGTCGCCGGTCGACACGATGGCCAGCGCGCGCGATCCAGCCACGCCGAGCACCGTGGTCGGGCCGACCGCGAGCGACGACGTCGCGATCACCAGGAGGTCGGGGGCGCCGTCCTGATCGATGACCACCCCGATCAGCGGCTCGGCTGCCTGGCCCGGCCGCACCAGCGTCTCGGCGTCGGTGTCGATCCGGTAGACCTGGTCGGCCTGGTCGAGCACCAGCGCCGGATTGAGCGGGGCCAGGTCGCAGCCGTCGAAGTTGGACGGCGTGAACGGCAGCAGGTCCTGGCAGCCGGCGTCGATCACCGCGGCGTCGATCACCGGGATCGCCGCGTCGGGCACCGCCGCCGCGTCGGGCGTCTGCTGGCCGCCATCGGCGTTCGAGCCGACGCCGGGGCCACCGCTCGGGTCGAACGAGCAGGCCGACCCGAGGAGGCTCAGGGCCAGGGACCAGGCGTAGGTCCGGTACGACCGCAACCTCGGCATCCTAACCCCAGTTCACGCGCGGCGGACGTGGATCGCCGGCCGATCGAGGTCGGCCGCGAAACCCGAGCCCGGGCCGGATGGACGCGGTCAGCCGTGCGGCCGGTGGAGGTCGATCTCCACGTAGATCCCATCGCCTTCGACCCGGACCGCGAAGCGGCGCAGGCGCAGCCCCGCATCGTGCGGACACCGCCCGCTCACCAGATCGAACTCGTAGCCGTGGCCCGGGCAGTTGATGACCGTCCCCTGTAGCTCGCCGTGCAGGAGCGAGACGTCCTCGTGCGGGCAGATGCTGGTCGCGGCCAGGAACCGTCCGTCGCCGACGTGCGCCACCATCACCGGAAACGACAGCTGGGCCACGTGGAAGCCGCGCACCTCGCCGGCCGGTACCTCGTCGGTCGAGCCGACTCGCACCCAGAAGCCCATGGCTACTCCACCGCCTGTCGCTTCGGGTCGAAGCGGTCGCGCAGGCCGTCGCCGAGTAGATTTGAGCCGAGCACGACCAGCATGATGGCGATGCCGGGCACGAGCGCGAGCCGCTGCGTCTTCCACAGATAGGTGGTGCCCTGGTCGAGCAGCGCGCCCCAGGTGTAGTTGACCTGCGGGCCCAGCCCGAGGAACGACAGCGATGCCTCGACCAGGACGATGCCGCCGAACGCGAAGCTCATCTGCACCATGATCGGCGAGAGCAAGTTGGGGAAGATGTGCCGCCACATGATCCGCGCCGGCCGCGCCCCCATCGCGCGCGCCGCGGTCACGTAGTCCCGCTCGCGCAGGCTGAGGACCTGGCCGCGCGCCAGCCGCGCATAGCCGACCCAGCCGTTGAGGGCGAGCGCGAAGATCATGACGCCGACCCCGGGCCGCGCGATCAGCGCGACGATCGTGATGTTGAGCAGGATGCCGGGGAAGGCGAGCAGGATGTCGACGGTGCGCATGATGACCTCCTCCACCACGCCCCGGTAGTAGCCGGCCACGATGCCGAGCGCGGTGCCGATCGTCGCGCACAGGAAGACGACCACGCCGCTGATGACGAGGGCGAGCCGGGCGCCGTGCAGCAGCTCGGACAGGACATCGACCCCGTTCTCGTCGGTGCCGAGCCAGTGATCGGGCGACGAGCCGGCCAGGATGTGGTCGAGGTCCTGATGGGTCGGCGAGTCCGGCGCGACCAGCGGGCCGACCAGCGCGGTCAGGACGAACAGCGCGATGAGCCCCACGCCGACCCAGGTCGACCTGCTGAGGCCGAGCGAGCGAGCCCGGCTCCTCACGCCGCCGCCCGCCTGACCCGTGGATCGGCCAGCCCGTAGGCCAGATCGACCAGGAGGTTCACCGTGACGTAGCCGACCGCGATGACCAGCACGGTCCCCTGCACCAGCGGATAGTTTCGCTCGCTGATCCCCTCGAGCAGGAGCGTCCCCAGCCCCGGCCGCGCGAAGATCTTCTCGGTGATGATCGCGCCGCCGAGGAGCGCGCCGAACTGCAGCCCGGCCACCGTGATGACCGGCAGGAGCGCGTTGCGCAGCCCGTGCTTGAGGATGACCACCCACTCCGGCAGCCCCTTGGCCCGGGCCGTGGTCATGAAGTCCTCGCGAAGCACCTCGATGAGGGACGAGCGGGTCATGCGAGACAGCATCGCCATGAGGTGGGTCCCGACCACGATGGAGGGGAGCAGGAGCGCCAGCGCCGCGTCCGCCTCGGCCGGGCCGGGCAGCCAGGCCAGCTGCACGTAGAAGACGAAGATGACCAGCGGCCCCATCCACATGGTCGGCATCGAGATGCCCGACAGCGACAGCACCGCGGCCATCGCGTCCACCCAGGTTCCGCGCCGCACCGCCGCCATCACCCCGAGCGGAAGCGCGAGCAGGAGCGCGACCAGCATCCCACCCAGGGCCAGCTGGATCGTGTAGGGCATCACGTCCAGCACCCGCCGCATCACCGTCGGCTTCTCCGACGGGTTGGGGCACTGCTGCCCGAGCGAGCCGTTCCCGATGTTGCGAAGAAAGATGCCGAACTGGACCGGCATCGACTCGTCGAGGTGCATGCACCGCGCCATGTCGGCCCGCTGCTCCGGCGTCGCGTCGCCACCCGCCAGCCGATCGACCGGGTCCCCCGGCACCAGGTGCAGAAAGAAGAACACCAGCACCGACACCCCGAGCACCGCAAGCGCGCTGGACCCGAGCCTGCGAAGGAGAAAGGGACCGATCGGCAAGGCCGCCACAGGGTAGCAGCAGGGGCCCCGCCTCTCCAGATCGCGCGGTCTTGCTAGACCCGACGGCGCAGCCGACGGCGCAGCACCAGCGCGGCGGCCCCGATCGGCACCAGCCAGGGCAGCGCCGACACCAGGAACAGGAGCAGCCCCTCACCGGCGTCGCGCAGCCCGCGCAGCGACGACGAGAACGCGCGGTCGATCTTGCCGGCCAGCCCGGGCTCCTCGAACGGCACGTAGGCCACCCGGGCCCGGATCTCGACGGTCAGCGTGGCGAGCGAGGTGCGATCGTCCAGCCCGCGCATCTGCCCCTCCATCACCTCGATCCCCTCGCGAACCCGCCCGATCTCGCGCTCCACCTCGAGCAGGTCCTTCACGCCACCGGCCTTGGCGGCCAGCTCGACCATGCGCTCCTCCAGCCGCTTCCCGTTGCGCAGCCGGGCCGCCAGGTCGTAGTAGGTCTCGCTCACGTCCTCGGCCCGGATCGACTCGCGAGTCAGAGTCCCGATCCGCCCCAGCGCCGCCACCGCGCCGTCGAGCTCGCCCTCGGGGATCCGCAGCACCAGGGTCGCCGCCGCCCCCGATCCCTCCGCCCGCCCGACCTCGATGCTGGCGACCATGCCGCCCGACTGCTTGACCAGCCGCTCGACCGCCGCGCGCGCCCGCTCGTAGTCATCGACCTCGAGGGTCAGCGACCCGGTCCGGATCATCTTGCGAGGCCGCCCCTCCGGCGTGCCATCGGCCTTGCCGACATCGCGGCCCAGCCCGGCCCGGTCCTGCTCGTTCTGCCCCGGGCCCGAGGCCGCCGGAGCATCCGCGGTCCGCAGCGCCGACGGCTCCCCCGCCGGCGAGAGCGTCTGGGCCGACTGAGCCACCTCGTCGCTCTTCTTCGCCGAGCAGGCCGCCGCGCCAGCCAGCACCGAACCGATCACGAAGATCATCGAACCCCGACTCGTTTTCATCCCCCATCCAACGCGCGACCCCGCGGCTCGGCTCCCCTGTAGCGCGAGAAGTGCAATTGATTACAAGCCGCGGAGATCACGGGTCTGTCCGCGGTCGGTCGGTCAGGCGGTCTCGTCGGGGCTGACCGGGTTCTGCGCGGCGGCGTCGGGGTGCTGGTCGGCGCGGAGGGACTCGTTGTCCCAGGCGGCGTCGCGCTCCTCGTAGACCACCGGGTCCTCGTCGCGCATCAGGCGCTCGGCCTCGTCGAGGGCTCGCCGCATTCGATCGAGGTAGGTGGCCCGGTCGGCGGTCTGGAGCTGGGCCAGCTCCTCCATCTCGCGCTCCTCGTGGTCGCGCCAGCGGCGGGCCAGGCGGTGGGCGGTGTGGTTGCGGTAGCCGAGCTTGCGGAGCGCCTCGATGCCCATCTCGTAGGCCGACGCGAAGGTCTCGCGGTGCACGCTGGCCACCCCGAGGCGCCGGAGATCGAAGTAGTGCGGGCGATCGCGCGCCCGCGACAGGATGAGGAGGTGCGGGAAGTGCTTGCGCACCTCCTCGGCGATCCGGGTGCACTCGGCCCTGTCGTCCACCGCCAGGACGAACAGCTTCGCGAGGTCGCAGCCGGCCGCGCGCAGGAGGTCCAGGCGGGAGGCGTCGCCGTAGTAGACCTTGATGCCGAGGCGGCCGAGGATGTCGACCATCTCCGGATCCAGGTCGAGCACGGTGCACGGGATGCGGTTGGCGCGCAGGATGCGGCCGACGATCTGCCCGAAGCGGCCGTAGCCGGCGATCACGACCGGGGTGTCGGCGTGCTCGATCGTGTCGTGCGGGCGGGCCGGCTCGGTGTCGGTCACCGCCGGCAGGATCCAGCGCTCCAGCGCGACGAACAGCAGCGGGGTCAGCACCATCGAGATGGCGACCGCGGCCACCAGCGGGCTGGCGATGGCGTCGGTGAAGATCCGGTTCTGCAGCCCGAATGACAGGAGCACGAAGGCGAACTCGCCGATCTGGGCCAGCCCGACCGCGACCAGCCAGCGGGCCGCCCGGCTCAGCCGGAACAGGCGCGCAGCCGCGTACAGCACCACCAGCTTGAGCGCCATCGTGCCGGCCACGATTCCGGCGATCGTGGCGGGCGCGTCGACGATCAGCGCGAAGTCGATCTGCGCGCCCACCGAGATGAAGAACAGGCCGAGCAGGAGGCCCTTGAACGGCTCGATGTCCGACTCGAGCTCGTGGCGGTACTCGCTGTCGGCGAGCACCACGCCGGCCAGGAAGGTGCCCAGCGCCGGCGACAGCCCGACCACCTGCATGAGCAGCGCGATACCGACCACCAGCAGCAGCGCGGCGGCGGTGAACGACTCGCGCAGCTTGACCGCGGCCAGGAACTGGAACATCGGGCGGATGATGAAGCGGCCCGACAGCACCACGCCGCTGACCGAGCCGATCACCAGGAGCGCGGTGAGCCAGCCGGGCCGACCCTCGCCCTGGCTGACCGCGGTCGTCGCGCCGCTGGCAGCCAGGAGCGGGAAGACCGCCAGGATCGGGATGACGGCGATGTCCTGGAACAGGAGGATGGAGAAGCTGGCCTGCCCGCCGGAGGTCTTCAGCAGCCCGCGCTCGGACAGGGTCGACAGCACGATCGCGGTCGATGACATCGCCAGCACCATGCCGATCGCCAGCGCCGGCTTCGGCGCCACCCCGAGCGCCATCGCCGCGCCGCCGACCAGCGCGATGGTGCCGACCACCTGGGCGCCGCCCAGCCCGAGGATCGGCCGGCGGAGCTGCCACAGGAGCGCGGGACGCAGCTCGAGGCCGACCAGGAACAGCATCATCACCACGCCGAACTCGGCGAAGTGCATCACGTGATGCCCCTCGGTGCCGACCAGGCCGAGCGCGTACGGGCCGATGAACACGCCGGCCAGGAGGTAGCCGAGCACCGCGCCCAGCCCCAGGCGCTTGGCGATCGGCACGAACACCACCGCCGCGCACAGATAGACGAAGGCCTGGGTGAGGACGTCGTCGGTCATCGAGCGGCCTCCGGGGTCGTGGTGTCGAGCTCGTTGAGGGTGGCGGCGGCGGCGGCGCGCTCGAGGTCGAGGCGATCGTCGCGCACCGCCTCGATGAGGCGCCGGTAGGCACCCCGCGCGGTCGCCACGTCCTCGTCGCCGCGCACCCGCAGCGCGGCGTGCACCACGAACGGGGCCAGGAAGCGCATGCCGCACAGGTACGCCGTCTGATCCCACGGCGCCAGCAGCTCGCGGATGGTGAAGCGGTTGTACCCGTCGTGGCTGTAGGCGACCCCGGGCCCGCCGGTCGACAGCGCGTTGAAGGTGAGCTTGCCGCGCAGGTGGGTGCCGCCGGCCCCGTAGGCCCAGCCGTGCTCGAGCACGTGGTCCTGCCACTGCTTGAGCAGCGCGGGGGTCGAGTACCAGTAGAACGGGTGCTGGAAGACGATGACGTCGTGCGAGAGCAGAAGCTCCTGCTCGCGCGCGACGTCGACGTGGAGGGTCGGATAGGCCTCGTACAGGTCGTGGACCGTCACGCCCTCGAGATCCCGGATTGCCTCGAGCAGCCGCCGGTTGACGCGCGACCGCTCGAGCACCGGGTGAGCGAAGTTGACGAGCACGCGCCGGGGCGACATCGGGACGAGGTGTACCACCTCGCCCCCGCACCCGATATGCGCGCCGCCGCTACGACGGCGCCCGCAGCGACAGCGTCCCCAGGAAGTCGCGCTTCCCGAGCGCCACCCCGCTGTGGCGAAGCATCGCGTACGTGTGGGTCAGGTGAAAGAAGAAGTTCGGCAGCGCGTGCTCGATGAAGTAATCGGCGCCCGACATCGTCTTGCCCTCCCAGCGCGCCGTCGTCACCGAGCGGCCGGCCGCGCCCTCGAAGTCCGCGGCGGTGAACCCGCCGAGGTACTCGATCGTCGCCGCGATCCGAGCGCGAAGCTCCGCCATCGTCTTCTCGTCGTCGGCATGCGACGGCGCCGGCTTGCCGGTCAGCCGCGACACCGACAGCTTCGCCGTGTCACACGCCGTCTGCACCTGCCGCAGCAGCGGAAACTGATCCGGCGCCAGCCGGACCGCCAGAAACAGATCCGGATCAAAGGATCTCGTCTTCGCATGCTCCGACGCGGCATCGAGCCACCCCACGAGCTGACCGAGATCCTTCTTCATCTGCGACGCAAGCTGAAAGAACATGCGGCGGATGGTAGCCCGAAGCCGAGCCGCTGTCGCGCGCGCGCCCGGCCGGGAAGAGAGCGACCGCTCCCGAGCGAAGGAAGAGAGGCCGCGCCGCCGAGGACCTGCTCGCCTCGAGATCGGACTACTCGATGAGGTGGATGCCCGGCGACCTCTGCGGGTGCTGCGACGACCTGGTCGGCGCCCCAAGCGACGCCTGCGACCGATCCGGTGCCTCGCCCGCACCGCGCGACCGACGCGACCGACTCCGAGGGCGGCGAGCACGACACGGCATCCAGCGCGCCCCCAATCCCCTGACCTGAGCGTCCGGGCCCGGCCCCCGCCCCGGCGCGAGACCTGGAGGGAGACGCGGCCTTCCCCGGGCGAAGAACATTGCCCTGAATCAATCGGCAGCCTCGGCGCGAGGAAGCGCGCGAGATGCTCGGCTGCCTCCGCCGTGCCCGGCGCGACGCGGTTGCCTCGCTGGCGTCGCGCCGCGTCGGCGCGTGGACGGCCTGGGCAGGTGGTGGGTTGGGAACCAGATACAGGGGGTTGGTCGGTGGGGGCGGGGTCGGCCTCCGGTGGAGGCGGGGTCGGCTTTCCGGTGGAGGTGGGTCGGCCTCCGGTGGAGGAGATGCGGCTTTCCCCGGGGCGAAGAAACATTGCCCTGAATCAATCGGCAACCTCCGTGCTGCGATCGCCGCGGGCGTCCTGGCCGCGGCCTGAACGCGACCGCAACCCGCGAGCGTCCGTACCCGGGCCGTGCGTGCGAGCTCGAGGTCCTCCTGGACCGGGCTTCCGATGCGAGGGTCGGCGGCAAGCGAGGCTTGCGGCTGCGATCCTCGGCCGCGAAGGGCGTCGCGACGGTCAGCCCCTGCCTTGCCGATTGATTGAGGGCAACGTTCTCTCGGCGGCGAGGGACGCGGCTTTCGCCGGGCACCTGAGCGGCCGGGGGGCGCGATGTTCCAGGCGACTCGGGCGGCTCCTCGCGGCCACGAACATTGCCCTGAATCAATCGGCAACCGCTTCGCCGCGCGTCCGATGTGTCCTGCTCGTGCCGCTCCGATCGTCATCGCGATCGTCGGTGGGACGTGGGTGGTCGGCGGCGCGGGCTCGATCGACCCAGCTCAGCTTCGATCAGGTTCGCAGACCGACCGGGCGGTCGCGGTTGTGCACGGGAAGTGGCGGGGGAGGCGGGTGACCTGGCGTCCTTGTCGGGCTTGTCGCCTCACCAGAGGTGGCGGCCGTCGACGAAGTCGATCGGCAGGGGCGAGAGGTCGAGGTCGTCGAGGAGGCGGGCGTTGATGAGGATCTTCTTGCGGGTGGGGTGGGGCTTTCCTTCGACCCACTCGGGGGATTCGCCGTAGGTGGAGCAGCCGCAGATGGCGCAGTGGTGGTGGGCGACGGGGTGGCCTTCTCGCTGGTAGGTGGCGGAGCTGGTGATGTTGGTGAGGGTGACCTGGTCGGGCTGGTAGTAGGCCCAGAGGGCTCCTCGCTTGCTGCAGAAGGTGCAATTGCACTGGGTGACGCGGAGGGGAGGCTCGCTCAGGGTTAGCTGGGTGGCCTTGCAGTGACAGGTGGCTTGGATGGGCATGGATCTCCTCGGCGGGTGGGTTGCAAGGGCGATGCCTCCGGCGCGTGCTCGACGGCGGTTCGTTTGTTAACCGGGCGGGTTGGGTCGGGGTCTTTTTCGGGCGGTACCTACCCTTTGCCTGGAGGTTGTATGAACCCCTGGAAGCTCACGTCGCTGGTTCTTGCTCTCGTGGTGCTGTTTTTTGTCGGTCTTCGCGTGGTCGATGACGCGTCGGCGGGGCCCGAGGCTCAGCCGAACATGCGGACGGCTCTCGGTTATCTCCGGCAGGCCAAGAATTCGCTGCAGCGAGCCGTCCCCGACAAGGGCGGGCACCGGGTCAAGGCGGTGGAGCTGACGAACGCCGCGATCGACGAGGTTCAGCGCGGAATGCGGTTCGATAATCGGCACGCGGCGGAGTAAAGGCGGTCGGGTCGGGGGGCTTTCCTCGCCCTTTGGGCTCGGGCGCGCCCGCTTTTCTCCCGGAACAGCCTTCTTCGCCCTTCGGGCTCGGGCGCGCCCGCTTTGCTCCCGGAACAGCCTTCTTCGCCCTTTGGGCTCGGGCGGCTGGCAAAAAAATGGCGCCCTCCGGCGGAGTCGTCGGAGGATCCATTTCATGAGCGGGGAGGTACTCAAGCGCGCCAGCACGTCACCACTTCGGCGGCCTCAGCCGCTCGAGGAGCAGGCGCCGGTGACGGTGTTGCCGGAGCGCGCGGTCGATGTGGTGCTGCTGGCCGCGGTGCTGGGGCTGGTCGCGGTCGGGACGGTCGAGGTGTTCAGCTCGAGCGCGGTGTATGCGCTGAAGAAGAGCGGCGACGCTGGGTATTTTCTGAAGCGGCAGATGGCGTGGCTTTCGCTCGGGATGGTGGCGCTGTGGTTCGGCGCGGTCACCGATCACCGATGGCTTCGCAGGCGATCGCACTGGCTGCTCATCGGGGCGATCGGCGCGCTGGTCGCCGTGCTGGCCGCCGGGGCGACCATCAACGGGGCGCGGCGGTGGTTCATCCTCGGGCCGCTCTCGCTCCAGCCGGTCGAGATCGCCAAGCTGGCGCTGGTCGCTTACCTGGCGCACAGCCTGACCCGCAAGGCTGACCGGATGAAGTTCTTCACCGTCGGGTTCGTTCCGCACCTCACCGTCTGCGCGGTGGTGCTCGCGCTCCTGCTCAAGCAGCCGGACCTCGGCTCCTGCATCATCGTCGGGGCGACCACGCTGACCATGCTGTTCGTGGCCGGCACCAAGACCTCGTACATCTTCCTCGCGGTGCTCGGCGCGGCGCCGGTGGTCTATCACTTCGTGGTCGGGACGCCGTGGCGCATGCAGCGCTTCCTGGCCTACTTCAACCCCGAGGCGTTCTCCGACGGAGTCGCCTACCAGATCATCCAGGCGCGCATCGCGGTCGGCTCCGGCGGAGTGACCGGGCTCGGGCTGGGCGACGGGCGCCAGCAGCTCGGCTACATGCCGGAGGGGCACAGCGACTTCATCATGGCGTCGATCGGCGAGGAGCTCGGCTTCGTCGGCGTCATCATCGTGCTCGCGCTGTTCGCGGTGATCGTGTGGCGCGGTGGGCGGGCGGCGCTCGGCTCGCGCGAGCCGTTCGGGGGCTACCTCGCGTTCGGGATCACGCTCGGGTTCGCGCTGCAGGCGCTGGTCAATTTCGGCGTGGTGCTCGGGCTCCTGCCGGCCAAGGGGATCACGCTGCCGTTCGTGAGCTATGGTGGTAGCTCGCTCATCATGTCGATGTACCTGGCCGGCATCCTCCTCAACGTCGCGCGCGGCGCACCGCCGGCGGCGGTCCGCCGGCGCGAGCTGGTGAACCTGGTCGGTGCGCGACGGCGCAAGCGGCGCGCGGTCGTCGCATGCGCCTGATGATCGCCGGGGGTGGCACCGGCGGTCATCTGTTCCCGGGTGTCGCCCTGGCCGAGGAGCTGCGCAGCCGCGAGCCGGGCGCCGCCGTCCGCTTCGTCGGCACCGCGCGCGGGATCGAGGCGCGGGTCCTGCCCGGGCTCGGCTGGGACCTGGTCCTCATCCAGGTCTCCGGGCTGAAGACGGTCGGCGCGCTGGGCGCGCTGCGCGGCCTGTTTCGCCTGCCGCGCGCGTTCTGGCAGGCGCGCCGGGTGGTGAAGGACTTCCGGCCGGACGTGGTGGTCGGGGTCGGCGGCTACGCGTCGGCGCCGGTGGTGCTGATGGCGCGGCTCATGGGCGTGCGGACCGGCATCCTCGAGCAGAACTCGCTGCCCGGGCTGGCCAACAAGGTGCTGGGTCGCTTCGCCCAGGCCGTCTTCCTCGCGTTCGAGGAGACCCGGCGGTTCTTCAAGCCGAAGAAGATCCTCATGACCGGCAACCCGATCCGCCGCGACATCCGGCTGGCGCTGCAGGCGGCGGGCGCCGGCGACGCGGCGGGTGCGGTGCCGGATCCGGCGGGCACGGCGGCGACTGGCGCGGGCGCCGCGGCTCGACCGTTTCGCCTGTTCGTGTTCGGCGGATCGCAGGGCGCGGCCGCGCTCAACATCGTCGTGGCCGACGCGGCCGGGCTGCTCGCCGCGCGCGGGGTCGCGCTCGACATCGTGCACCAGACCGGCGAGGCCAACCTCGAGCCGACCCGCGCGCTCTACCAGGCCGCCGGCGTCGCCGCCGACCTCCGCACCTTCATCGCCGACATGGCGGCCGAGTACCGCCGCGCCGATCTGGTCATCGCTCGCTCCGGCGCCACCACCGTGGCGGAGCTGGGCGTGGTCGGCCGCCCGGCCATCCTGGTGCCGTACCCGTTCGCGGCCGACAACCACCAGGAGATCAACGCGCGCGAGATGGCCGGGGCCGGCGCCGCGCTGATGTTCCGCCAGAACGATCTCACCCCCGGGGTGCTGGCCGACGCGATCGCCGAGCTGGCCGCCAGGCCGGAGAAGCTCGTCACCATGAGCACCGCGATGCGCGCGCTGGGCCGGCCGCAGGCGGCCGCCGCGATCCTCGACTGGTGCGCGGCGACCGGCGGCGCGCGCTGACCGGCGGCGCGTCCTGACCTCGCGCTACACTCGCGCATGGTCATTCGCGCGAGCCACGCGCTCCTGGCCGCCGGCGCGATCGCCGTCGGTGTGCTGGCCTGGCTGCTCACTCGCGGGCCGGCGCTCGGTCCCGAGAAGCAGATCGCCGCGCTCATCGACGATGCGGTCGAGGACGCCGAGGATGGCGACGTCGGCGATCTCATGGACGCGGTCAGCGCGGCCTATCAGGGCGAGGGGGGCGATCGGGCCGGTCTTCGCTCGTATCTGACCGGCCTCGTCCTGGGCGGCGGCATCGACGTGAAGGTGCTGAGCCAGCAGGTCGCCGTCGCAGGCGACTCCGCCACTGCGGATCTCGAGGTCGTCGTGGTCCGCGGCGGCCTGCGCGGCGCCGCCGAGGGAGACGTGGGCGCGCGCACCGTCCACGTCGAGCTCGCCCGCGAGGACGGCGACTGGAAGGTCACCCGCGGCCAGGTCGACTGAATCGTGTGGTGTCATTGCCTGCCCGGCACGACTCGGCCGGTGTCGTCGCCAATCTGACAGCGACGCATTCGCGTTCGGGGCGGCCCGGCCCCGCTTCACCGCCCGGCCCCCTCCTACATCCGCGGCCTTGGCGCTCTCCGTGCGAGGCGCGAGTCGGCGCGGTGCCGGCCTCTCCCTTGCACCATGTTGCCTCGACCAGGCGAGTCGAGGAGTCGGAGATGGGCAAGAATTCACGTTGCGAGGCCACGCGCGAGAGGCGCTCGACCGAACCGCTCGGGCGCGAGGACGGAGTCGCCGAGCGATCGGTACGGCGCCGGGTGCTGGTCGCCTTTCCCGACGTCGCGCAGCGAATCGACAGCGCGGCCAGCCTGATCCTGGCCGGGCACCACGTCATCCTGGCCCGCTCGCTCGACCACAGGGCGCGCCTCATCGGCGCCGTCCACGTCGTCGTCGCCGACGGGCGCCTGGTCAACGGGCTCGACCGGTCGACCTACGAGGCGCTGCGGCGGTCGATCTTCATCGCCATGTGCGAGCCGGACGTCCCGACCCCGCTCGTCGCGCGGATCCGGCTCGCGCCGTCGCTGGATGGCGACGATCTCGTGACGGCCGTGACGATGCTGGCCTGGTCCGGCGCGGAGTCCTTCTGGCGCGCTGCCCATCAACGTCCAGCAAAGACGATGTCGCCGACGATGTCGCGGATCTCGGGCCCGTCGAGCGCGCCGTCGTACAAACGAGCGTCGTCGAGCCGTCCCCGGAAGTAGGGCGACAGCCCGCCCGGCCGGGCGATGTCATGTCCCCGCGGGCGGGTCAGGGCCGGGAGGCCGCGCGCCACTTCGCGAGCAGCTCCTGTTCGCGCTCGCGGGGCGGACCGGCGCGAAGGGCGGCGGGATCCGCGAGGGGCGGCGGCGGGGCGCCCTTGCCCTTCGCTGCCTCGGCGAGCTCGCGCGTGAGGCGAACGCGGCGCTCGACCTCGGCCGGGTACCACGCGAGCAGCGCCTTCACGGTGTCGGCCATCGGTCGGAACGTGAGGCCGGCTGCCTCGGCGCGCTCGTTGCGCCAGCGGTGAAAGCCGGCGAACTTGCCGGTGGGCGCCACCCAGATCGGGAACGCGTCCTCGCCGCCCATGCCGTTCTTTTCGAGCCAGGTCGCGGGGACCCAGACGAGCTTGGCGCCCGGGGCGGCGTCGACGCAGGTCTGGAGGACGTCGCCCCAGCGGCCCGGCTTGTCCGGTCCGATGGCGTTGAACGCGCCGGTGGTGCCGCGCTCGGCGAGGGTCACCAGCCAGTCGGCGAGGTCGCGGACGTCGATCCACTGCAGCGGATCGGCCGGCGCGCCGGGCGCGAGGACGTCGCCGCCGCGCGAGACGCGAACGGGCCAGTACGTGAATCGATCGGTGGGATCGCCGGGGCCGATGATGTAGCCGGGCCGCACGATCGTGGCGTGACCGGGGAAGGCCTCCTCCGCCGCGCGCTCACAGAGGACCTTGAGGCCGCCGTAGTTCTGGAACTCGGCTCCCATCTCCTCGACCTTGGGATCGGCGAGCGTGGCGAGCCGCGTGGTCTCGTCGCCGCCGGCGGCCGGGTTCTCGTCGTAGGCGGAGATGCTCGAGATGTAGATGTACTGCGACGCGCTCTGCGCGAGCAGCCCGGCCGACGCCTTGACCATGCGCGGGAAGTAGCCGGAGTTGTCGATGACGACGTCCCACTTGCGCCCCTTGAGCTGCTCGAGGCCCTTCGGGGTCGCGTCGGGGTGGAGGAGCTTTCCGTCCGGGCCGCGCTCGTCGTCGGCGGGCAGCTCCGGGTCGCGGTTGCCGTAGAGGTGCTCGGCCTCGACCTCGAGGGGCAGGAGCTTCTCGCGCTTGCCGCGGTTGAAGATCGTGACCGTGTGGCCGCGCGCGACCGCGGCGGCGACCGTCTTGGGGCCGAGGAAGCCGGTGCCGCCCAGGATCAAGATCCGCTTCTTGGGCGCCGCGGCGGGACCATCAGGCCCCGGTGCGGGCGCCGGCGTGGAGCGCGAGGTAGGCGTGGAGCCCGAGCACGCCGACGACACGGCGCCGAGCGCGGCCGCGGCGAGGCCGCTGCGGATGACGTCGCGGCGGGTGAGGTCGTTGCGAGAGGTCGACATGCACCGCGACGGTAGCGCCGGGACGCGCGCCTGCGGTGAACAATCTCGTGGTGTCACAGGCGGTTGGAGGTTGTTGCAGTGTTGCACTCCGACCCACCGCGACGCGGCGTCGGGGCGCTATCGCGGTCGGTTGGGAACCGGCGCCTGGCCACAGGCGGCCTCGCTCGCCAGCGCGGCGAGGCGGTCGCGGACGCCGGATCGCTCGGGCGCGAGCGCGAAGATCCACACGGCGCCCGATGGACAGGCCCGGCGCTCGGCGGTGCCGGTCAAGGTGACTGGCTGCTTGGTCTTGAAGGCGTCGATCAGGTGCGCCGTGATCACCAGGCCGACGCCGGCCGGGCGCGCGGTGACCGCGATCGGGGTGCGGCTGGCCTGCACCGCCTCGCGGTCGACGGCGCCGAGGAGCCCCTGGAAGTAGACCTCGAGCTCGCGCGCCAGCCCGGCGGCGTCGAGGGCGGCCGCGTCCTCGAGGCGCCAGACGAAGGCGTACGACCAGTAGCCGGGCGCGGCCGGATCGAAGAACCCGGGCGCGAAGCGGAGCTCCTCGACACCCCTGTGGTCGAGGCCGGGGGCGAACTCGAGCGGGAACGGGATCATCTCGCTGCGAAACCCGTCGGGGATGGCCCACGACGCGGTGGCGGCCGGGCGAGCCTCGGGCGCGATCGCCGCGGGCGCGATCGTCGCGGACGCGGCCGGCTCGGCGGTCGAGCAGGCGGACAGGGCGAGGGCGAGTCCGATGAGGCGGCGTTTCACGCGGCGAACGTAGTGCACCGCCACAGCCCTGTCAGTCGCGATCGAAGCCGAAAGTGATGCGACTCGCGACGAAGAGCTCGACGGGCTCTCGTCGGTGTCGATCACATCGCGGCTGAAGCGCGCCAGCCACGACGGGTGCTGGAGGGAAGACGACCGCTGGCGCGGGAACCGCGCGATCAGATCGGCCGGGACGATCAGCTCACCGTCGTCGTCGGTCTCGCACACGAGCAGCGCCTCGTACGGCGCGCCGTGGAATCCCACGCCGGGCGCGGGCGACCTGTCGCGCCATCGCGACCGGGCATCCCCTCTGTCATGGCGCGCCTGGACTGTCCATCTCCAGCGGTCCATGAGAGTCCATGACATCGTTTCTCGACTCCGTTGCATCGAGCTCGTAAAGCCCGGTGACAGGTCGACGCCTACCGGCACCCGCGCTGCTCGGCGCCGCTCACCTGCAGGAGGACCGTCTCGGGCGGCGGGCCGGGTGGGTTTCCGCGTTTGACAACCACGAGCGACTATGACCAACTCGAAAACGAGTGCGTCTCTGTGGTCCAGTGACCCGTGCATCGCGGCAGCGGATCGGCGCTGCAACTGCGCTGGTGTTCCTGGCCAACCTCGTCGCTGCGGGGTGGCACGACGCGAGAACGCTGCACACCCGCTGCGCCGAGCACGGCGAGCTGGTCGATGTTCAAGCCGTGGCTGCGGGTGAATCAGTTGCCACTTCGTGGTCGCAAGACAGCCTGAAAGCGGCTCCCTTCGCTGCCCACCGCATGGGCGACGACCACTGCACATTGTGTGCAGGTGCGATCGGCGTCGCCACGCCGAAGCATCGGACCGCCGAATCCAGCGCGACGCAGTTCGTCCAGCTCGTAGCTGCGGCGGCGGACGAGCCGTTCCGGCCCATCGCTCTTCTCCGCGTCGCCCCCAAGAGCTCGCCGCCCGACCCGGCGTAGACGCGCCTTCCTGTCCGCCGCGCATCGCGGCTGACGCCTGCGTGGCGTTGGCGCGCGAGCCAGCGACGGCTTGAAGCCGCAGCGTTGCGTCGTCTGCATCGACCTCCGGTGCAGCACGCACCTGGCCGCACGACGGTGAACCCCACCGGGGCTCCGCTCGTTGTCCGGACGCCACGTATCTGGGCACGCCACGCCCAGCTCCACGGCGTTCGTCCTGATCGGCACCTGCCGAAGAAGAGAAGAGACGAATGTTCCGATTTCGACCAGCGCTCACGGTCGCGGCGACGTTGTGTGCCGCCACCGGCACGGCGTCTTCGCAACCGGCTCCGGCTGCCCAGAGCGGCAAGTCCTGCACCGGCAAGCTCGATGGTCACGTCGTCGATGACGTGACTCACGAGCCGGTGGCTGGCGCGATCGTGCGGGTCGATGGCGAGGACAAGGCCCTCACGGGCGAGGGCGGCAGGTTCACGCTCGACCACCTGTGCTCCGACGCGATCACGCTGGAGGTCCAGCGCGACGACTACGCGCCGGGCCGGCAGTTCCTCTCGCTCACCGAAGTCACCTCGGTGGAGATGGCTCTCCATGCCGTCGCGGGCGAGGTGATCACGATCCAGGGCGAAGCCGCCGAGCCGATCGACATGCGCTCGACGACGACGCTGACCGGGGAGGCGCTGGAACGGACACGCGGCCGAGCGCTGTCGGACACCCTGGTCGGGGTGCCGGGCGTCAGTCAGCTTCGCACCGGCAGCGGAGTGGCGAAGCCGATCGTGCGTGGCCAGTACGGGCGCCGGCTGCTCCTCCTGGTCGATTCGGTGCGGCACCGCGCGCAGGAGTGGGGACTCGACCACGCGCCCGAGATCGATCCCTTCGTCGCCGACCAGATCTCCGTGGTGCGAGGAGCCTCCGGCGTTCGCTATGGCCCCGATGCGATCGGTGGCGCGGTCCTCGTCGATCCGCCTGCGCTGTTGCGCAAGCCCGGCGTTGCCGGCCAGGTACACGTCATCGGCATGTCGAACGGCCTCGGCGGGACGATCGCCGGGCGGCTACAAGCTGCATCCGGCCGCATACCCGGCCTCGCCGGCCAGATCGAGGCGAGCGTCAAGCGGCTCGCGGCGCCCGCGACACCCGACTATCCACTCGATAACACCGGCACCAAGGAATGGAACGTCGGTTCGACCGCCGGGTATCGCCTCCAGGGCGATGAGTACAGGCTCTCGTACAACCACTACCAGGCCAAGCTCGGCGTCTGCACCTGCCTGCGGATGGAGTCGAGCGACGACTTCTTCGCTCAGCTTTCTCGTCGAGAGCCCCTCGGCGTCGAGCTGTACGAGTCGGACCTCGCGATCGAGCGTCCTTACCAGGATGTTGCGCACGACCTCGCGATCGGTCGTGGACGGTGGCGATGGGATGGTGTGGGCGCGATCAGCGCGAGCTACTCGTTCCAGCACGATCACCGACGTGAGTACGAGATTGTCCGCGACGCCACGACCGGCCCGCAGTTCGCGTTCCGCCTGTTCACGCACGACGCCACGGTGGGGTTCGAGCATCGCCCTCTCCACCTGAACGACCACCTTCACCTCGAAGGCTCCGCCGGGATCGTGGGCATGATCCAGAGCCACGCGGCCTCGGGCCTTCCGCTGGTCCCGGACCATCACGCCTGGAGTGGCGGTGCCTACGCCATCGAGCGGCTGATCGGACACACGTTCGAGCTCGAGTCCGGGCTGCGCTACGACGCGCTGGCCCGAACGGCCTCGATCGATCGAACCGACTTCCTGCGCCTGGTGCGGAGCGGGCAGCTTGCCGAGGATGCGTGCGGTCCCGGCGAGGCCGATCCCGTCCGCTGCGCATCGACGTTCCACACCGTCTCGGCGTCGATAGGCGGGTTGCGCCAGATCACCAACGTCTGGTCGATCAAGCTGGATCTCTCCACCGCGACTCGCCCGCCGAATCCCGACGAGCAGTACCTCAACGGGACCTCGCCGACGTTCCCGGTCCTCGGCCTCGGCAAACCAGACCTCGGCGCCGAGACGACCTACTCCACATCGCTCACGAGCACGTACCAGGGCGAGCATGTCGGCGTCGAGGCATCGGCCTACGCGAACTTCATCGACGACTACATCTACTTCGCACCGGCGATCGACGAGAACGGCGACCCGATCTTCGACGTGCTCATCCGGGGATCGTTTCCGCGCTTCGTGACCCGCCCGGTCGATGCGGTGTTCTACGGCGCGGACGGCGGGATCAACTTCACCCCGTGGCCCTTCCTCGAGCTCGGCGGCCAGCTCTCGATGGTCCGCGCACGGAACGTGAGCGACCATTCGTACCTCGTTCTTGTCCCGCCCGATCAGCTGCGCGGCTCGGTCACGCTTCGTCGCCAGCCGACCGATGACCTGGGTGCGAGCTTCCTCACGGTCTCGGGCACCTACTCCGCGAGGCAGAACCGCTTCGACCTGGCCGCCGACCTCGCGCCTCCGCCGGATGCCTACGTGCTCATCGGCGCCGAAGCCGGGACGCAGACGCGGCTCGGTGACCAGAACATCAAGATCGCGCTCCAGGGCACGAACCTCCTCAACGCCCGCTTCCGCGACTACACGAGCCTCACCCGCTACTTCGCCGACCAGCCGGGTTGGCAGGTCCTCGCTCGCCTCACCTTCGACTTCGCGACGACAGACTGACCCTCCATCGAAAGGACGACCCCGATGCACATGCACAGGAACCCCTCGTTCGTCATCATGTCAGCCGGCCTCGCCGGCTGCCTCGCCGCCTGCGGAGGAGACGACGCACAGGGAGGCAACGAGAACGAGGTCATCACCACCGTCACGCTCACGTTCGCGCCGGAAGGCGGCGGCGAGAACGTCACTGCGGCGTTCGACGACCCTGACGGAAATGGCGGTGAGTCCCCGACCATCGATCCGATCGATCTCGCCGATGGAACGACCTACGCGATGACGATCACGTTCGTGAACGACCTTGCGGACCCGCCGGAAGACATCACCGAGGAAGTCTCCGACGAGTCGGACCAGCACATGATCTTCTACACAGGCACCGCGGTGGACGGTCCGGCGAGCGAGCAGCCAGGTGCCCCGCTCACGCACACCTACGGCGACGAGGACGTGAATGGCCTGCCGATCGGCCTCGAGAACACGATCGTCGCCACGGCGGGCACGGGCGAGATGACGGTGACGTTGCGCCACATGCCGCCGGTGAACGACACACCGGTCAAGACCGCTGACCTGCCCCAGCAGGTGAGCGACGAGGGCGTCGGGTCGTTGCCCGGATCAACCGATGCCCAGGTTGACTTCGCCGTCACGGTCGAGTGAGGCACCACTTGGCGATGATGCGCTGGCTCCTGGTGGTCGCCGTTGCATCCGGTTGCGGCGAACCCCCGGGCCAGAGCACATCGATACCGGATGACCTCGACGCAGCCGAGCCGCTCGCGACCTGGGAGGAAGAGAGAACCCTCTTCCTTCCGACTTCGACGCTCATCGAGGCTCAGGTCACGATGGAACCGGGCGATGCCTTCGACATGGACTTCACGAGCATGGGCGGCCCGGTCGCCTGGAACATCCACAGCCACGACAGCGATTTCCCGACGAACCACGCGCAAGGTCGAAGCGAGCACGGAACCTTCACCTTCGTGGCCCCAGCTGCCGGTCGGTTCTTGCCCCTCTGGGTGAACGACCAGGCGGCGACCTTGCGGGTCGTCGTCCGGCTGCGCGGCCATGGGTCGAGCGTCTTCAATGGCTGGCTTTGAACCGCGCTACCGCCCGCTCCCCCGGTGACAGGTCCGCGCCTGGCGGCAGCCGAGCCCGCTTCCTCGACTTCTCGATCGCCGTCGACCAGTCGGTCGATTGATCGGACCGGCGGCGCCGGGACCTCGGTCCCGGGCCGCTCGGTCAGGGCGCGTTCAGTGCGAGGTTTTGGCTGCCCCGCTGTTCCGGTTTCGCTCGCGCGGCGGTGGGTTGACCGCCTCGGTGCGCTCGACTCCGGCCTGACCCATGATGGAGCTGGTCAGCCAGGCCCTCACCTTGGTCAGGTGGTCGTCCTCCTGCTCGAGGGCGCGCTGGAACCGCTCCGCCATCTCGGTCTGACCCATCCGCTCGGCCAGATCGACCAGGACGAGCCAGGAGTCGTTGTCGGCCAGCTCCGCGATGAGGAGGGCGTTCATCGCCTGGCTCAGCGTGGTGCGCGGATCGGTCGCGACCTGGAGGATGCCCGACGTGGCCACCGCCTGGATGTCGGCGCCGGGCGTCATCGCCGTCGGGTCCCCGCCGAGCTCCTCCATGCACTCGGTCAGGAGGGCAGCGTGCGCCATCTCCTCGCCGCGGATGTGCTCCAGCTGGGCCCGGGTCGGCCCGCCCTCGTGCGGCTCGCCGGCGTCGAACTTGGCCAGCACGGCATCGTAGAGGCGGGTGCCGCTCCGCTCGAAGGCGAGCCGTGCGGCCAGCTGATCGAGGAACACGTTGGCGCTCTCGCCCTGCAGCGCCTTCAGCGCGGTCTTCGCCGCCCCCTTGAGGGTGCCGGGCGGAGGCATGGTCCCGACCGGTCCGACCTCGGTGGAGGCGCTCACCCGATAGTTGTGGATCGCGGTGGGCTCGGTGCTGATGAGCTCCGGGGCGATCCCGGCCTTGGCCCCCTCGATCGTCTTCTTCGAGTCGATCGGAGATGCCTTGATCCCGGTCCGGTTCGGGCCCATCTCCGTCGGTGCGGTCTCGGTGTTCGTCTTCATTGCAACCTCTCCTCGTCGCGCTGGGCGACTCGTTCACCGAGCTCCGTGCCGGGCCGCCAGCAATAGCCGGCGGCGGCGATCTCGGTCGGCACCCCCTCGGAGTGCAGCTGTTCGCGATAGGTGATCGTCTCCTCGCTCTCCTGATCCGGCGCCACGAACTGGGTTCCGAGCGCGCGCAGGTGCACCTCGTTCTCCAGCACCTCGCGCACGTACTCGCGCTGGCTCTGGTACGGGATGGGCTCGGGCAGATGGTCCGGCAGGAGCTCCTCCGGGTCGCGCCGCTCGACCTGCTTCATGAGGTCCATGACGAAATGCAGCTGGCCCAGCTCGTAGCCCAGGAATCGGTCCCAGATCTGCTTGATGCGCGAGTTCGTCTCGGTCTGCAGGCAGCACCAGTAGTTGTAGACCTCGGTCAGCTCGTGCAGGACCCACTTCTCCAGCCAGGTCTCGGTCGGGTCGATGATCGACTCGTACTGGGTGACGTGCTGCTCCTCGATCGAGGCGATCTCGGCGTAGACCGCGCGCACCACCGGATCGGAATACATCGGGCCCACGTTCATGTAGAAGTTGTGGGTCTGCTGCTCGCCCGCCATGATCGTGAGCGCGTTGATCTTGGTGAGCGGCGCGGCGGTCTTTCGGTCATAGGGATCGCGTAGATCGTCGCTGGGGTGCCGGTGCTCGACGATGGTCGGGCGACCCGGCCGGATGTCGGTGTACGACTGGAGGATGTTGTTCGCGTCCTTTCCCTCGACCCGGTCCATGAGCGCCGCGTAGCGGTACATGTGGTCGAAGTCCTCCAGCAGGCCGAACCGGTAGACCTGCGCCAGGTACGGGTCGGGCTCGTTCTGCGCCACGGCGGCGGTCACCTCGATGGCGACCTGCTCGTAGCCGATCGTCGTCTCCAGGGTCGACTGATCGGCCGGATTCAACCAGTTCACCAGCGTGGCCTGGTGGTGGTCGATGCGGCGAATACGCGCGAGCGGGCCCTGAAGTGCCCGGTTCATGCGCGCACAGGAATGGGCGAAGCGCAGCGCTTCCATCTCGATGCCGTTCATCAGGATGACGCGGACGCGCGTGAACGCGTCGTCGTCGAGCTTGCTGTACGTCGGCCCGGCCAGCTCGCGCCAGGTGAAGGTCTGTCGGTCGATCGGGACGCCTCGTTCTCTTCGAATGTCCAGGCTCACTGTGTCCCTCCTTTGAGTGGCCATGGTCCGGCGAAGGCGGCGTGTCAATCGGTCTGCGCGGCGCAGACTGCCAATGACGAGATCAACGAAATGCAGTCTGAAGCCGCTCTGGCGTTTGCCTTCGCCCGGTCCAAGGACCAGCCGAACGACGGCGCCGTGGATGAAGTCGCGCGTCGCGATGCAAGCCGGAGGCCCGGGGGGCTCACGATCATCCGACAGGACGGTGGCGCGCTCGCGGCAGCTCAGGCGCGCCCGGCTCGCAGCCGGTCGCGGATCCACTGCAGCGCGCGCGGCATGCGCTCGGCCACGTCCGGCTGGTGCAGGAGGACCTCCTGCACCGTGCCCTCCAGCTGGTAGCTGGCGCGCGCGTCGATCTCGGCCGACTGCTGGACCAGGGCCTTGGCGTGGCCGAGCGCGACCGGCGACAGCGCGGACAGCTGGGCGGCGAGCGCGCCGACCCTGGTGTCGAGGTCGTCGCGGTCGGCGGCCACCTCGGTGACCAGGCCGAGCCGGGCCGCCTCGCTGGCCGGGATCAGCGAGCCGAGCATGACCAGCTCCTTTGCCTTGACCGGGCCGACCGCGCGGACGAGCCGGGTGGTGCCGCCGACGTCGGGGACGATGCCGAAGTGGATCTCCGGCAGCCCGACCAGGCAGTCGATCGTCGCGACGCGGAAGTCGCATGCCAGCGCCAGCTCGAACGCCATGCCGACGCAGGCGCCGTGCAGGGCGGCGATGACCGGCTTGCGCATCCGCTCGAGCCGGTGGAAGACATCCTGTAGATCGCCGTGCAGGTGCGAGAAGGGCACCGAGCGCGACTTCTGGAACACCTCGAGCAGGAGCGCGTGGTCGATGCCGCTCGAGAAGATCGGCCCGGCGCCGCGCACCACCACCACGCGCACCGCCGGATCGTCTCGCACGCCGTCGATGGCGGCGGCCAGGGACTCCATGACCGCGCCGTCGAGCGCGTTCCGCTTGTCCGGGCGGTTGAGGAGCAGGGTGGCGACGCCGTCGCGCTTGTCGGTCTCGACCAGCATGGCCGCGTTATACCGTGTCGGCGCATGCCGGACATCGACCACCCACACGGCCGGTGGCGCGAGCGCATCGCGCGGGGCGACAATGCGGCCATGCGCGGTGTGCCACGCCTGCTGATCCTGGTCTCGATCCTCGCCTGGGGCTGCGGTGGTGGCGACGACGGCGGCAGCGCCGGCGACGACTCCGTCGCCGATGACGGCGGCGATCCGGGCGACGGGGCAGGGGACCGGGGAGACGACGGCACCGACGGCGACGACTCCGGCGACGACGGCGAGCCACCGCCGCCGGTCGCGGTCTGCGCCGACCCGGTCGAGCCGGTCGACACCTCGCGCCCCGATCGGATCGTCGGTGACGGCAGCGCGGCCAGCTGCACCGAGGCCGACCTGGCCGCGGCGCTCGCCGCCGGCGGGGTCGTCACCTTCGCTTGTGGCGACCAGCCGGTCACCATCGCGGTCACCGCGCCGCTGGTGGTCACCGACGACACCGTGGTCGACGGCGCCGACCTGGTCACCCTCGACGGCGGCGACGCGACCCGCATCCTCGAGCTGGCGTCCAGCTTCGACCTCGACACCCCGTCGCTCACCGTCCAGCGCATGCGCTTCGAGCGCGGCAACAGCCCGGCCGGCGGCGACGACACCGAGGTGGGCGGCGGGGCGATCTACAAGCGCGGCGGCGCCCTCACCGTCATCGACTCGACCTTCGTCGACAACCACGCGCCCGCGACCGGTCAGGACGTGGCCGGCGGCGCGATCTACGGCTTCGGGGGCGGGCCTGTCGTCATCGTCGGCAGCTCGTTCTCCCGGAACTCCGCCTCCGACGGCGGGGCGGTCGGCAGCCTGCAGACCGATCTCACCATCGTGAACAGCACGCTGGCCGACAACGAGGCGACCGGCACCGGCGGCAACCCGGGCAACGGCGGCGCCGGCGGCGCGGTCTATCTCGACGGCACCGACCAGGTCACGGTCCTGTGCGGCGCCGCGCTGCGCGACAACCGCGCCGGCGCGATCGGCGGCGGGCTGTTCCGGGTCTCCAACACCGGCGACGGCACCTTCGCGATGGACGCGAGCTCGGTCAGCGGCAACCAGGTCCCGGCCGGCGCGGAGAGCAGCCTGGCCGGCGGCATGTACCTCCAGGGCCTCGCCATCACCATCACCGCCAGCACCATCTCGGCCAACCAGGCCGACTACGGCGGCGGCGTGTGGCTGGGCCAGGACACCACCGTCGACATCACCAACGTGACGATCGCCGGCAACCGCGCGCTCGCCTTCCACGGCGGCGGGCTGTGGCTGGCCGGCGAGCCGACCGGCACGCTGCTCAACGTCACCATCACCGGCAACCAGTCGAGCGGCGACGACGGTCAGGCCGGCGCGATCTTCGGCCCCGGCGACGGGCTCACCATCAAGAACGCCATCATCGACGGCCAGTCGGTCGGCAACCCGTTCAGCCCGATCAGCTGCGACCAGGCTCACGCCGACGGTGGCGGCAACGTGCAGTGGCCGGTCCAGCGCGAGGAGGGTGGCTCGGACGATCCGGACGCGCTGTGCGCCGCCGGCGCGCTGGTCGCCGACCCGATGCTGGTCGGGCTGTCCGACAATGGCGGTCCCACGCTCACGTCCGCCCCGGCGAGCCAGAGCCCGGCCATCGGCCTCGGCACCGGCTGCCCGGAGACCGACCAGCGCGGTCTCCCGCGCGGAGAGCCGTGCACGAGCGGCGCGGTCGAGGTCGCGGCCGACTGACGCCCCGGCGCCGCGGGCCGCGCGGAACCCGGCGGCCGGGATGAAACCGGACCCCCCGACCCTTATACTGGGGAGTCCCAGCGGCCGCCCGGAGCGGTTCGCGCGGGGCTCGAGGTATCGAATGTTCCGCAAGAAAGACACGGTCGTCCACTTCGTCGGGATCGGCGGCATGGGCATGTGCGGCATCGCCGAGGTGCTGGCCAACATGGGCTACGCGGTGACCGGGTCCGACATGGCGCCCAGCGAGATCACGCGGCACCTGGAGGCGAGCGGCTGCGTGGTGCAGTACGGCCACCGGGCCGACAACCTGGGCGCCGCCGACGTCGTGGTCGTGTCGTCGGCGATCAGGGGCTACAACCCGGAGGTCGAGGCCGCCCGCGCCCGCGAGATCCCGGTCATCCCGCGCGCCGAGATGCTGGCCGAGCTCATGCGCATGAAGCTCGGCATCGCGGTGGCCGGCGCGCACGGCAAGACAACCACCACCACCATGATCGCCGCGGTCATGATGGCGGCGGGGCTCGACCCGACCGCGGTCATCGGCGGGCGGGTCAACTCGCTCGGGCTGGCCAACGCGCGCTGGGGCCGGTCGGAGTACCTGGTCGCCGAGGCGGACGAGTCGGACGGCTCGTTCCTCAAGCTGGCCCCCACCGTCGCGGTGGTGACCAACATGGACGCCGAGCACCTCGACCACTACGGCACCCTCGAGCACATCAAGCGCGCGTTCGTCGACTTCATCAACCGGGTCCCGTTCTACGGGCTGGCCGTGCTGTGCGCCGACAACGCGGTGGTGCAGTCGATCATGGCCGACGTGCGCAAGCGCTTCGTCACCTACGGGCTGGGCAACCACGCTCACTACCGCGCCCGCCACGTGCGCTACGAGGGGCTGCAGACCCGCTACGTGGCGTGGCGGCGGGCCGAGGAGCTGGGCGAGATCACCATCTCGTTGCCCGGCGTGCACAACGTGCTCAACTCGCTCGCGGTGCTGGCGGTGTGCGAGCACCTGGGCGTTCCGTTCGCGACCATCGCCGAGGCGCTGTCCCGGTTCGAGGGGATCCAGCGCCGCTTCACCATCCGCGGCGAGGTCGGCGGGGTGACGATCGTCGACGACTTCGGCCACCACCCGGCCGAGGTGCGCGCGACCCTGGCCGGCGCGCGGCTCGGGTTCCCCGGCCGCCGCATCGTCGCCGCGTTCCAGCCGCACCGCTACACCCGCACGCGCGACCAGTTCGACGAGTTCAGCCGCGCGTTCTCCGATTGCGACGTCCTGCTCCTGTCCGACGTGTTCGCCGCCGGCGAGGAGCCGATCGCGGGGGCGACCTCGGCGGCGCTGGCCCGGGCGATCGAGGTGGCGGGCGGCCCGCAGGTCAAGCACATCCCGCGGCGCGAGGACATCGCGCCGTACCTCGGCCAGCTGGTCGAGCGCGGCGACATGGTGATCACCCTGGGCGCCGGCGACATCCAGCTCACCTGCAACGAGCTCATCGAGATCCTGGAGTCGACCCGCGAGCCGGCGGTGATCAAGAACCTGGCCCGCCGGTGAAGGCCGGGCTGGCGCACGAGGCCGCGATGCCGGCGTCTCTCCTCAGCCCCGACGATCGCGCCGAGCTGGCCCGGCTGGGCGGGGCGCGGGTCGCCTTCGACGAGCCGATGAGCCGGCACACCACGCTGCGCATCGGCGGCCCGGCCGACGCCTGGTTCGCCCCGGCCGCGGTGGACGAGCTGCGCGCGGTGGTCGAGGCGTGCGCGGCGCGCCGCATCCCGATGATCGCGGTCGGCGGCGGCTCCAACCTGCTCGTGCGCGACGGCGGCATCCGCGGGGTGGCG
The DNA here is from genome assembly GCA_035489015.1 of Kofleriaceae bacterium. Lineage (GTDB taxonomy): Bacteria > Myxococcota_A > Polyangia > Haliangiales > Haliangiaceae > DATFRY01. The sequence continues at coordinate 82,029 of DATHKR010000005.1, forward strand.
ATCGCGACCCGCAACCTGCGCGGGCTCGAGCGGGTCGGCGACGCCGAGCTCCGGGTCGAGGCGGGCGTGTCGACCGGCAAGCTCCTGGCCAGCGCGACCGGGTGGGAGCTGGGCGGGATCGAGTTCCTGGGCGGCGTGCCCGGCTCGGTCGGCGGCGGCCTCATCATGAACGCCGGCACCTACCTGGGCGAGTTCAAGGACGTCACCACCGAGGTGGCGTCGGTGCGCCTCGGCGACGGCGCGCTGGTCCGGCGACCGGCCGGCGAGTGTGGCTTCGTCTACCGCGGCTCGGCGCTGCCGCCGGGCGAGGTGGTGGTCGAGGGCCGGCTCGCGCTGCGCCCGCGCCCGCGCGCCGAGATCGACGCGGTGGTGCGCGATCTGCGCGATCGCCGTCGCTCGCGCGAGCCGCAGCGGGTGTCCAACGCCGGCTCGGTGTTCAAGAACCCGCCCGGCGACTTCGCCGGCCGGCTGATCGAGGCGACCGGGCTGAAGGGCACCCGGGTCGGCGGGGCCGAGTGCTCGCCGGTCCACGCCAACTGGTTCGTCAATCAGGGCGGCGCCACCGCCGCCGACATGTTCGAGCTCATCCGCGTCGCCCGCGCCCGCGTGGCCGAGGTGCACGGGGTCGAGCTCGAGCTGGAATGGAAGGTCATCGGTGACGACTGAACGGATCTACGCGACGGTGAACGGCCGCATCGGCGTCCTCATGGGCGGGCTGTCCAGCGAGCGCGAGGTGTCGCTCGAGTCGGGCCACGGCGTGCTCTCCGCGCTGACCGCGCGCGGTCACGACGTGGTCGGCATCGACTGGGCCGAGGGCACCTCGCTGCCCGGCGAGCTCATCGAGAACGACATCGCCGTGGTGTGGAACGCGCTGCACGGCACCTTTGGCGAGGACGGCGCGGTCCAGGGCCTCCTCACCTGCATGGGCATCCGCTACACCGGGTCTGGAATCCTGGCCAGCGCGCTCGCGATGGACAAGATCGCGTCCAAGCGCATCTTCGAGGCCTCCGGCGTCGCCACCCCGCGCTGCCGCGTCCTCGCGCGCGACGCCGACATGGCCCCGCTCCTGGTCGACCTGGTCCCGCCGCTCGCCATCAAGCCGGCCCTGGAGGGCTCCTCGGTCGGCGTCTCGATCGTCCTCGAGGGCGCCGGCATCGAGCCGGCCATCGAGCTGGCCCGCCGCCACCGCGGCGCGACGCTCATCGAGGACTACATCCCCGGCTCCGAGGTCCAGGTCGCCATCCTCGGCGACGAGGTCCTCGGCTCGGTCGACGTCCGCCCGGCCAGCGGCTTCTACGACTACCAGGCCAAGTACAAGCGAGACGACACCCGCTACCTCATCCCGCCGCCGATCGACCCGGACACCCTCTCCCGCGCCGAGGACGCCGCCCTGGTCGCCCACCGGGCCCTCGGCTGCTCCGGCTACTCGCGCGTCGACCTCCGGGTCAGCCCGGCCGGCGAGCCGTTCGTCCTCGAGGTCAACACGCTGCCCGGGATGACCAGCCACAGCCTGGTCCCCAAGATCGCCGCCTGGCGAGGCATGAGCTACGCCGAGGTGTGCGAGCGAATCCTGGCGCTCGCGACGATCTAGCGATGGTCTAGCGAAGCCCGCAGCGCGACAGCATCCGGTACAGGTGGATGCGGTCGACCCGGGAGGCGCGCGCCACCGCGCTGACGTTGTTGCCGTGCAGGCGCAGCTGCTCCTCGAGGTAGCGGCGCTCGAAGTGGCGAAGCCAGCGGTCGCGCGCCTCCTTGTATGGCTGGCGGACATCGACCGCCGGCTGGGCGTCGTCGTCGGCGGTGGCCAGCGGCATCGGCTGCTCCATGGCGACGCAGCGCTCGAGGTAGTTTCGCAGCTCGCGCACGTTGCCCGGCCATGAGTGCCGTCCGAGAGCGCCCATGAGCTCGCCGCTCATCAGCGGCGCGATCACCGACGGATCGGCGTCCATCCCCTCGAGCAGCGCCGCGACCAGGCCGGGGATGTCCTGCGGCCGCTCGCGCAGGGGGGGCAGGGTCACCTCCATCACCGCCAGCCGGTAGTAGAGGTCGGAGCGGAAGCGGTGGGCGTTGACCTCGGTGCGCAGGTTCCGGTTGGTCGCCGCCACCAGCCGGACGTCGACCTGGGTGCGACCGGTGGTGCCGATGCGCTGGATGCTGCGGTCCTCGAGCACGCGCAGGAGCTTGGGCTGCAGCTCGAGCCCGAGCTCGCCGATCTCGTCGAGGAACAGGGTGCCGCCGTCGGCCGCCTCGAACGCGCCCGGCCGGGCCCGGTCGGCCCCGGTGAACGCGCCGCGCTCGTGGCCGAACAGCTCGCTCTCCAGGAGCGGCCCGGGGATCGACCCGCAGTCGACGACCATGAACGGCTGGCCGGCCCGGGCGCTCTCGCGGTGAATCGACTCGGCGGCCACGTCCTTGCCGGTGCCGGTCTCACCGGTCAAGAGCACGGTCACGTCGCTGCGCGCGGCCCGCTCGAGCTGGGCGAACACGATGCGCATGTCGCGCGACACCCCGCGCATCGAGCCGAACTGCTCGCGATCGGAGACCGGCACCTTGATGTGGTCGGAGGTCAGCTCGAAGCGCAGGCGGGTGCGACCGAGCACCAGCATCGAGCCGTCGCGCAGGTGGCCGACCAGGACCGAGGTGTCACCCACCTGGGTCCCGTTGCGACTGCCAAGATCGCGGATCACCGGTGCACCCTCGCCGATCATGATCTCGCAGTGGAACCGCGAGACGGTGGGATCGCCGAGGACCAGGTCGGCCGACTCGTGGGTGCCGATGACCGAGCGCTCGGAGCGCGACGCGTAGACGCGGCCGGCGTCGGGGCCCTCCATCACGCGAAGGCGAGCCTGCTGGACCAGGGCGTGGTCGACCACCCTCGCCGAGGTCAGGGTGTCGGTGCGGTCCGGGTCGTCGGTGAGCTTCCCGTCCATCGGGTCCTTCATCATCACTCTCCTCCGGGAAGGCCGGGGGCCAGCATCGCGGTCATGCGCTCGGGGCGGCGAACGCCCTGGGCCGCCATCACAACGTCCGACGCGGCGATCAGATTCCGTCCGCAGTCGCCGCCGATCAGCGCGCCGCGGCAGCGATCGGCGACCGCGGCGTGGAAGGCCATGTCGGCGGCCGCGAGCTCGGCGCCGGCCGCCGCCAGCAGCGCCGCCGCGGCGTCCGGATCGGCGCGACAGGCGGCCACGCCGGCCCGGACCAGCCCGGCCAGCGGCCGCGACCAGGTCATGCCCTCGCGCTCGATGCGGCGCGCGTCCGCCGCGGCCCGCGCCAGTCCGTCGGTGGCGGATCCGGACCGGGCTGCCACGGCCAGCTCGGCCCGCGCGCGCAGGAACAGGAGCTCGGTGCGGATGATCTGCACCCGCAGGAGGCTGTGGCGCCGCAGCACCGGCCAGAGCGACTTCAATCGCTCCAGCGCCTGCTCGCCCCGACCGGTGTAGAGGTCGATCTGCGCGTGCGACAGCAGCTCGTAGTAGTGCTGCACCGTCACCCGGTCGCGCGGCCAGTGGCGGAACGCCTCCTCGAGCTGGTGACGGGCGCCGTGGACGTCGTCCTCCACCAGCCAGACGGTGTTGGATCGCCAGCCGCGCAGCGCACCGGCGGTGTAGAGGTCGCCGCGGCGCTCGGCGTCCATCAGGAGATCCGGGACCCGGCGGCCGACCGCGGCCAGCTCACCCTGGTAGCCCAGCGCGGCCAGGGCGAAGATCTCGGCGGTGCGGGCCTCGGCGATGGAGCCGGTGCAGCGCTCGCGGAACAGGCGCCCGCCCTCCTCGCACAGCTCGCTGGCCACGGTCCAGTGACCGCGCAGGAAGGCGGCCATCCCGCGGGTCGTCGCGCTCAGCGCCAGCACGTGCGGATCCCCGAGCCGATCGGCCAGCGCCGCGGTGATCGACTCGAGCTTGCGGGTGCGCCGCTCGTCGCTGCCGCCCGGGATTGCCGAGTAGACCGTCTCCGCGGCCAGGCCGCGGGCGATCCGCACCGGCTCGCCCGTCTCCAGCGCCAGGTGCAGGTGGCGGGCCTGGAAGTCGTTGCCGCGCAGGTTGTCGACCAGCCCGTAGATGCCGGCCACCGAGCCGAGGATGTCGAGCCTCAGCAGCCGCTCGGGCGCGATCTCGCCGGCGGCGCGCTCGCGGAACTGGAGCCCGCGCAGGCGCAGGCGGGTCCGGCGCGCCACCACCGACAGGATCGCGGTCGCCGGCGAGCACGCCAGCTCGATGTCGACCGAGGCCAGCATCTCCTCCATCACCTGGACGCCTTCCACCAGGTGGCCGCTGCGCAGGAACTGCTCGCATGCGCGCCGGCGCAGCTCGATCGCCTCGGCCGGACCGGCGCTGGCCACGGTCTTCAGGTAGACCTCGGCGGCCTCCGGGCCGCGGCCGGCATTGGCCAGCGCGTCGGCCAGGCGCACCTCGAGCGCGTGGACCACGGCGACGTCGACGTCGTGGCGGGCCAGCGCCACGCGGTAGAGGCGGGCGGCGCGGTCAAAGGCGAGCGCGGCGCTGGCCTGGCCGGCGGCGGCCTCGGCGTGGCGGCCGGCCAGATCGGGGCGGCCGGCGCCGAGCCAGTGGCTGGCCAGCATCTCGGCGTCGGCGTGGCCAAGGCTCTCCAGCGAGACCGCGATGCGCCGGTGACAGGCGCGCAGCTGGTCGGCCGACAGGGCGGCGGTCACCGCGGCGCCGATCCGGTCGTGATAGGGCTCGACCGCGTCGCTGTCGCGGTCGCCGCCCAGCCGGAGCAGCCGCTGGATGCGCAGGAGGGAGAGCGCCCGGTGGTGATCCTCGACCCGGCCGTGGGCGGCGTGCACCACCGCGCGGGCCAGCGGTCGGCCGGCGACCGCCACGGTGGTCAGGATCTCCCGCGCGTCCGCCGGCAGCTGGCCCAGCCGGGCCTGCAGCACCTCCTCCAGCGAGGCGCCCCCGGTGCTGGCGTGGCCGACCAGGTCCTGGACGAAGAACGGGATGCCGCGCGACTCGCGCGCGACCCGGGCCGCGTCGGCGTCGCCGGCCCCGTCCTCCTCGAGCAGCGCCCGGGCCAGCGCGATCGCCTGTCCCTCGTCGAGCTCCTCGACCAGGAGCTCGCGGATCTCGGTGGCCCGACCGGGCGCCAGCGCCGGCGCGCTGGCCAGGCCGTGCGGCGCGGCGGCGTTGAGGCAGCCGATGAGCAGGATGGCGGGCGCGTCCGGCTGGTGGACCAGCTCCGACAGGAGCGCGGCGCTGTCGCGATCGGCGCGCTGCAGGTCGTCGATCCACAGGACCACCGGGCGCCGCGCGGCCAGCTGGGCGAGCAGCTCGCGCAGCGCCGAGAACGCGCGCCGGCGCAGCTCGACCGGCTCGATGTCGCGGTCGGCGGGATCGGCGCCGGCCAGGGGCTCGACCCGGCCGAGCACCGGGAACAGGCGGGCCAGGAGGAAGGCATCGCCGCCGAGCAGCTCGCGCGCGCGGTCGACCGGCAAGCCGGCCAGATATGTGCTGAGAGCATCGATCACGCCGTCGACCGCGTTGTAGGCGACGGTCTCGCCGTCGTAGCAGCGGCCGGACAGGACCAGCGCGGCGTCGCGGTCGACCAGCTGGTCGACGAAGCGGCGGACCAGGGCGGTCTTGCCCATCCCGGACTGGCCGCGCACGTGCACCACCAGGGCCCGGCCGCCGGCCACCTCCGCGAGGGCTCGCTCGAGCAGGCCCAGGTGCAGCTCGCGCCCGATCAGGCGCGGCTCGCGGGTGGGGCGCCGGACGCTCGCCGGTCGCTCGCCGCCGGGCTCGCAGCCCAGGCGGGCCAGGAGCGCGGCGCCGGGCGGGCGATCGGCCGGCCGTCGCTGCAGCATCTCCATGGCCAGCTGCTCGAGGTCGGCGGGCACCCGGTCGGCCCACATCGACGGCAGCGGGGGCGCGTCGAGCTGCTTGCGGGCCATCACCTCCCGGCTGACGCCCTCGAACGGCGCCCGCCCGGCCAGCGCCTCGTAGAGCATGACCCCGACGCTGTACCAGTCGCTGGCCGGCCCGAGCGGCAGGCCGGCCGCCTGCTCCGGCGACATGTAGATCGCGGTGCCCATCGGCGACGAGCCGGCCGCGACCCCACCGGGCGCGCGCACGTCGATGGCCAGGCCGAAATCGCAGATGACCACGCGCCCGCCGTCGGTGACCAGCACGTTGGACGGCTTGAGATCGCAGTGCAGCACGCCGGCGCCGTGCAGCTGGTGGACGCCCTCGACCAGCTGGCGCAGCGCCCGCGCCAGGCGGATCGGGTCGACCGGCGCCGCGCGGCCGCGCGGACCGGCCGGCCGCCCCGCCGCGGGCCCGTGCAGCGGGACGGTCAGCGCCGAGCGCGGCGCGCCGGGCAGCGGCTCGCCCGGGCGCACGTGGGCCATGAAGTCGACCGCGCCGGCGACCAGCTCCATGGTGAAGAAGCAGCGCTCGCCGACCGAGACCAGCTCGTAGAGGCTGACCAGGTTGGGGTGGGCGATGTCGCTGAGCGACCGGAACTCGCGCTTGAGCGCGACCAGCCGCGACGGATCGGTCGTGCGCAGGGTCTTCAGCGCGACCTGGATCCCGCGCGCGCGGTCGCGGGCCTCGTAGACGATGCCCATGCCTCCCTCGCCGAGGCGGCGCACGATCTCGAATCGCTCGCCGGCGGCTCTGACGACCTCGTGGTCCACGCAACCCGCGAGTATATCGGCATCCGACCCGTCGCTCCCTGTTGCATGGAAGCGACAAGGTCGTAGGCGTCGACGCTACAGGCGCGCGCGCAAGCGACGAGGTTCACGGGGGCAGTGAATGGCATGCGGCTTGCCATGCATCGGTCCGCCCACGTGGTCAGAAGGAGATCTCGAAATGCGCCTGCCCCTGCCCCTCGCCCTCGCCCTCGGCCTCGCCGCCCCGCTGGCCGCCTGTACGGACTCTTCCCCGGAGCAGCCACTGCCCGGGCTGCAGATCACCTCGGCGGATCCCGCGCACGGGATCGTCGGTACGGTGACCAATGACGCCGGCGACCAGGTCCTGCGCTTCGAGTCGCGGATCGCCGACAGCGTCCTCACCACGACCATCACCAACCAGGACGGCGACACGGTGGTGAAGTTCACCGAGGATCCGATCAACCGCCCCGACCTGGTCGCGATGGGCGTCCCCTACACCACGTACGGCGACGAGGCGTTCGACATCGCGGTGGAGGAGGTCGCCACCGGCCCGGCCGGACCGCTCCTCCGCGACCTGGCCTACGGCATCGGCGAGGCGGCGCCTGCCGCGGCGCTGGTCCGCGAGCGGCGCGGCCTGCGGGTGCCGTTCCAGTCGATGCAGTTCATCGTCGGCGTGAACCCCGACGTCCAGATCGACGACGCCGAGCTCCACGCCAACGGCGAGGTCTTCACGGTGAAGGGGCTCGACCACCGCCTGATCCTGCCGGAGAACTGGCTGGTGCCGCCGCCGGCGGCGAACGGCGATGGCACCCAGCGCCACTCCGACGCCGAGCAGTGCTTTGGCCGCTGCGGCGGCGGCTGCAACGACTGGAACGACTACCCCACCAACATCCAGCGCACTTACGTCAACACCATCGACATCGAGAACGGCGGCTGGTGCAACGTGTGGAACACCCACGCCGACACCCTCCACCAAACTTGTGGATGCAAGACCCACGGCTGCGCCAGCCACGACTGGTGCGTGCGCGAGCTGTGCGGCGGCGACGCCTTCAACGCCTGCTCCTGGGCCGTCTGCAACATCCCCGAGCCCTACAACCCGCTCAGCTGGACCGTGGTGTGGGCCGGCATCAGCTCGATCAGCTGCCTGTGGCGAAGCGACACCTGCTGGTCCTACACCACACCGGGCGGCTTCGACTGGGCCGAGGAGTACCAGTGCTTCTACTGCAACGAGTCGGGCTGCTGCGAGGGTAGCTACTGCCAGCCCACCGGCCCCTGATCCGGCGCCCGACATCGGCCCACCCGACTGACGGGACCGCGACCTCCTGCTAGAGTCATCGATGGGTGGCGTGGCGGACTTCTCCGCCGGAGGGTGCGCTTGAGCGTCGCGAATCACGGCGACGGCGGTCCGCTGGAGGCGAGGGAGCTCCTCGACGGTTACGCCATCGAGGAGCTCCTGGGACAGGGCGTGTGCGGCGCCGTGTACCGCGCGCGCGATCCGGACGGCCAGGCGGTGGCCCTCAAGATCTTGCACCCCGAGCTGCTGCTGTCGCCCGAGCACGCCCTCCGCTTCGCGCGCGAGGCCCGCGCCCTCTGCCTGCTTCGCCACCCGCACGTCGTCGCGGTCGACCGGGTCGGGCGCCTGGACGACGGCCAGCCCTATCTGGTGATGGAGCTGCTGGCCGGGCGCAGCCTGGAGGCGGTGCTGGCCGAGCGGGGGCGCTTCGCCGCCGACGAGGTGGATCGCATCCTGCGGCCGCTGTGCGACGCGCTCGACGCCGCTCATGCCCTCGGCATCGTGCACCGCGATCTCAAGCCGTCCAACGTGTTCATGGCCAGCCAGCCGGACGGGGGCGAGCGCGTGGTCCTGCTCGACTTCGGCATCGCCAAGCTCCTCGACGAGGAAGGCATCACGGCCGCGCGACAGGTCGTGGGCACGCTCTGGTCGATCGCGCCGGAGCAGATCATGGGCCGACGAGTCGACGCGCGCACCGACATCTACGGGCTGGGCGCGCTCTGCTACCGGCTCCTGACCGGGCGGCCCCCCTTCTCCGGAACCATGCACCGGACCCTGCTGCACCACCTGCAGGTGACGGCCCCGCGCGCCAGCACGTACGCGCCCATCCCGGCCGAGCTCGATCGGGTGCTCGAGTGCGCGCTGGCCAAGGCGCCCGAGAATCGCTTCGGCGATGCGCGCAGCTTCCTGGCCGCGTTCGAGGCCGCCACCTCGGCACGGATCACGGCGGTCGGCCATCCCGGCGAGAACGCGATGGCGGTGCACGTCGAGGTGCAGGCGCCGCTCACCGGCGGTGACGAGGCCGTGCGCGCCGACGTCGAGGCGATCCTCTCGCTGGCCGCGGGCGCGGCGTCGGCCGCCGGCTGGGTGGTGCTGGTCGAGAGCGGCGACGCCATGCTGGCGGTGCTGCCATGTCGAGGCCGGCGCACCCGTGGGGCCACGGTTCGCGCCGCGCTCGAGCTGGACGCCGCGATTGGCGCCCGCGCCGGCGCTCACCCGCTGGTGACGGCGCGCATCCGGCTGCACCTCGATCGGGCGGAGCGCATCGAGGACTGGCAGCCGGCGGCGGGCGGGCGAGGCGTGCTGGCCAGCCCGGCGGTGGTGAACCAGCTGGACCTGGACGTCGAGCCGGTCGGGGACGAGGTCCGGATCAGAGCCCGATGAGATCGCAGATCAGGCCGCCCGAGATCTCGCAGATGAGGTCGACGTAGGTGGTGAGGAGCAGCGTCAGGTGGACCGGCTGGAGATACACGCTCACGGTCTCCTCCCAGGCCGGCGTGACCTGCTGCTGGATCGGCGCCTCGTGGCACGATTCGAACAGGCTGCCCGATTGCCGCTCGCACGCCCACGTCGTCACCTGCGGCGTCGACGGCCAGTGATAGCACGCGCCGACCCGGTTGAAGCCGCACTGCTGGCTGGTCGAGCAGACGCGTAGATCGAGGTAGCTGGGCAGCGCGCTCGACAGCGCGCCGTCGTTGCCGAGCGACTGGGCGACGGCCTGGCCGAAGCAGACATACACCTCGCGCTCCGCCGCGGGCGCGAAGTAGTTGCCGTAGACCGCCAGCTCCTGGGCCGAGTACAGGAGCTTCTCGACCAGCCCGGCGTCGCCCACCACCGCGTTGCGGATCGAGATCGGGACCTGGGTCTCGAATGCGTTGACGTGCGCCATCAAGCAGCCGGTCATCAGGCGCCGGCCGGTCAGGTTGAGGGAGCCTTGCTTCCACGCCGGCGCGAAGCCGAGCAGGCCGGTGTAGACCAGAGCGGGGGCGCCCGGGCGGGGGAACGTGGCCGTGGCCCCGCTGCCGAGCGCGCAGCGCACCACGTAGGAGAGGAGGGCGCGGCCCGGCTCGCTGTCGACCAGGGCGGTCGTGGCTCCGTCGAGCGCGCCGCCCCCCAGCGCGTTCAGGGCATCGCCGTTGTCGAGGAACGCGGCCGGCGCGAGCGAGTTGTACGTGATGAAGTCGATGTCATCGAGTCGAGATGCCTCTTCGTCGTCGGAACAGGCACCCACGGTGAGCATCGCGGCGAGAGCGATGCGCGAACCAAATCTCATGTGGCCTCCGGTCGGTTGCACGAGTCTCCGACCACCACTTGAGCGCGGAGTGGACCGGGCGTTATGCAGATACTCGTCGGTGAGGAGGCCCACCCCCCTGGCCGGGGCCGCTTGCCGCCAACCCTTCGAATCGTGGGCTCCATGCGGGGAACCGGTCCCGGAGCTCGCCAGCCGCCGCAAACGTTGCGCGGGCAGCATCCGCCCGTCCGGCGTCGATCTCGCAGGTGGCCCGCAGGTAGAGGATCTCGAGGTGCTCCATCGGAGCCATCCCGGCCGCGGCGGCGTCGCTGACCAGCGCGTCCCATTCCTCCGCCGTGCCCCCGCGCTGGACCAGGGTGAGCGCGCGGTGAAACACGCGGTGGGTCGGCGCCGCGTCGGACAGCGCCGCGTGCGCGTCCACCCAGGACAGGTGGCGATCGGCCGACTCGCGATCACCGAGGCCGCCCGCGATGCGCCCGAGCAGGAGCGCGTCCTCGGGGCCGGGGTGCGGGATGTACCGCTGCTGCAGCTCGAACGAGCGGATCGCGAGGGGAAGCGCCTCCCCATCGCGCCCGCCGAGGTGGAGCAGCTCGGCCAGGTTGTGTGTCGCGGCCCGCTCCAGCCCCGGATGGCCGAGCTCGCGGGCCAGGCGGACGGCCCGGCGGAGGTCGTCGGCGCCGCGGTCGGAGTCGCCGCGCGCCGCCCACAGCATGAACCGGTTGACGTGAAGAACGCACCGGTGCAGCCGGTCGTCCATCCCGTCGGCCAGATGTTCGGCCTGGGTGAAGGTCGCCTCTGCCTCGTCCAGCTTGCCGACGCAGGACATCGCACAGGCCGACAGGAGCAGCGCGACGAGGTGGGTCTCGTCGTCGAGCGGTCGCGCGGCGCTCTCGGCGAACAGGGCCAGCGCCTCGGACACGCGCTCTTCTCGCCAGAGGGTGCGGCCGGTGGCGACCAGGAGGCGCGCGGCGAGCGCGTCGTCGTCGGTCGCCTCGACCAGCGGGCGCGCCTCGGCGAGCCGCTCGGCCGACGTGGCGAAGTCGAAGAACCAGTCGTGCACCATCGCCTCGTCGAGCAGGAGCGACGCCTCGCGCGCTGGATCGCCCAGCTGCTGGGCCAGGACCCGAGCCGCGGCCAGATCGAACAGCGACTCCGGCCCGCGGTCGAGCCGCCAGCGGACCCGGCCGCGGCCGGCCAGCACGCGCACGCGGGTCGACTGATCGCCGACGTGGAGGAGCGCCGCCGAGTACCACCGCTCGGCCTCCACCTCGCGGTGGGCGGCGGCGGCGGCCTCGGCCAGGGCCAGCGCCGCGGCCATTGCCTTGTCGTGCACGCCGGCCAGCCCGGCGTGGCGCGCGACCGCGGCCATCGTGCGGGCGTCGTCGCGACCGCGCCAGTAGTCGAGCGCGTGACGGTGGATGCGGCCCCGCTCTTCCGCCGGGATCGCCCGGTAGATGGCATCCTGGACCAGCGGGCTGGCGAAGGCCCACGAGCCGCCGCGCTCGATCACCAGGCCGCGCGCGGCCAGCGCTCGCAGGGCCACGCGGGCGTCGAAGAAGCGGCCGTGACCCTCGCGCTCGAGCGCGTCCGCGACCCAGTCGAGCTCGCCTTCGTCGATGATCGGGCCGAACGCGGCCGCCACCCGCGCTGACGCGGCCAGCTCGTCCGGCTGCGAGTCGAGCGCGCGCGATGCCTCCCAGCGCCCGGCGGCGGTGGCCGGCAGGCGCTCGATCGCCTCGATGGCGAGCTCGTGGCTGCGCCGGTCCGGGCGCGGCCGCACCGCCCCGTCGCGCTTGAGGGCGCGGACCAGCTCGGAAAGCAGCCCCGGGTTGCCGCCGGCGAGCGCGGCCAGGCGATCGAGCACCGCCACCGGCAGGTAGTCGGCCGGGAACAGCAGCGAGGCGGCGAGGTCGCGCATGGCCCCGTCGCCGAGCGGTTCGAGCTCGTGCCGCTCGGTGCGGGCGGCGCGCTCGCCGAAGCGCGGCCGGATCTGATCGAGGGCGAGCCCGTCGGCCGCGACCAGGACCCAGAGCGGTGCGCTGGCCCCGCCCAGGGTCGCGTACTCGAGGGAGTCGAGCAGGGCGTACTCGGCGAGGTGGGCGTCGTCGACCAGCACGGCGAGCGGGCCGGCGCGGGCGCGCTCGCGCAGGGCCTCGCCGTCGAGCGGATCGGCTCCGCCCGGCCGGGTGGCGTCGATGACGACGTGGGCGGCGCCGAGCTGGCCGGCCATGGCCGCGAGCTCGCTCACCAGGCGCGACTTGCCGCTGCCGGGACCGCCGAGCAGAAGGGTGATGCCGGGCTGGCCGTCGCTGAAGCTGGCGAGCGCGTTGCCCGCGAGGGCGGAGACCAGGCTGGCGCGACCGACCAGCGACGGGGGCGGCGCGGCGCGCGCGCCGGCCGGGACGAAGAAGCCGGCGGGCTCGGCCGGCACGACGGCCAGGTCACCGACGGCGTCGGCCATCTCGCGGGTCAAGACCAGGCCGGCCCACGGCCCCGCCGGCAACCACGCCTCGGGTCGATCGACCGCCGCTCCGTAGGGTGCCGGCGGGCGCCCGTCGCGCGGGCGAAGGACCACGCGATCGACGTGAACCGCGACGCGCCCGCCCCAGGTGGCCAGCAGGCGGGACGCGGCGTCCATCGCCGCGCGGGCGGGCTGGTCGGAGCGGCCCGCCGCGAACACGGCCAGGCCGGTGCGGCCGCGCTGGCGGGCCAGCAAGCCGCGCGCGCCCGCGATCGCGGCGGTGGTGCGCGCCAGGCCGGCGTCGCACTCGAACCAGACCAGCGCGGCGAGCTCGTCCCGGTCGGCGGCGGCCAGCCCATCGGCGACGGACGGGCCGCGCGACGCGGCGGCCGCGCGCGGTTGGTCGGCCGCGCCCCGGCGAGCGGCGACGGCGAGCGCGCGCCGGACCGCCCCCGCGTCGGGCGGTCGGCGATCCGGATCCTTGGCCAGGCAGGACAGGATGAGCTCGTCGAGCTCGCGCGGGATGTCGGCCACGAGCCCGGGCGGGGGCGGCCGCACCGCCAGGTGGCCGCGCTCCAGCTCCGACGCGTCGCCGGCGAACGGAGGCCGGAGCGTGAACAGCTCGTAGAGGATCGCGCCCAGCGCGTAGACGTCGGCGCGCGGGCCGCCCGGGCGGCCCGCCAGGATCTCGGGCGCCATGTAGCCGAGCGTGCCCAGGGTCCACCCCGGCGATCCCGCGGCCGCGCCGCCCCGACCGCCGGCCAGGCCGAAGTCGATGAGCGCCGCCACGCGATGGTCGGCGCTCCCCGGCCGGGCCGGGCGGCGCAGAAAGACGTTCTCCGGGGCGATGTCGCCGTGCGCGAGCCCGCGCTCGTGCATCACGGCGACGGCGGTGAGGATCGCGTCGGCCAGGCCGTGCCCGCGCTCGAGCGGCGGGGCGGCGGCCATCGCGGCCATCTCGTCGGCCAGGCGCGCGCCGTCGATCCGCTCCATCGCGATCCACGCGCGACCGTCGGGCAGGACATCGTGGGAGAAGAGCTGCGGCGCGTGGGGTGGACCGAGGGCCGCCAGCGCGCTCGCCTCGCCGGCGAAGCGGACCCGCAGCAGCTCGGCGGCGCCGTGGGCCACCTTGATCGCGGCGTCGCGGCCGTCGCGATCGCGCGCGGCCCACACCGTCCCGGCTCCGCCCACACCCAGCGGCTCGCCGATCTCGAAGCCGTCGACGACGGGTGCTGGTCCGGCCTGGCCCGCGCGCTCCGGGCCCGCCGTCGCGCCGTCGTCGGGACATGTCGCGCCGCCGCGAAGCCGGCGCGAGCAGACGGGGCACCGTGGCACCCGCGGATGATAGCGTCGCCGCGGCGGGGGCGTTCTCGCCATCGGCGCGCGCCGACACGGCGAATCACCCCGTCGGGGTGACGTGGCTGTTCCGCGGCCCCTCATCGCGCTTCCGCGCGGCGCCCGGCGGAGGGCTCCGTAACGGCGCAACCGCGTCTCCCGGCGTCCGACAACCGCGTGATCGGCACGAGCTGCCGGGATTCATGACCGCAAGGAGGGTGACGGATGACGACGGATGAGCTGCTGCGAAACCTGCGCGCTGCCCGCTCGCTGCTCGACCAGCGCGCGCCGGATCGCGCTCGCGGCGACTGGGCCGAGGCAGCTCCCGACCTGGCCGCTCTGCGCCGGTCCCTCGACGCGTGCAGCGCCGAGCTGGACACCGTGCTCGACGAGATCGAGAGCGCCGACGAGAGGGACCTCCTGCGCGCGGGGCTGGCCGCCTGCCACGCCGACGCCGCGGCCCTGGTCGCCGCCAGCGGCGATCCTTCCGCCGCCCGCCAGCTCCTGCGCCGCGCCATCGAGCTGGTCCCCACCGACAGCGACCTGTCGAGGGAGTGGCGCGCGGTGGGGGCCGATCTGGACCGCTTCACCGACCTCGCGCACGGCCGCCATCTATGGAGGAGGGGAGACGCCGCCCGCGCGAGGCCGATCCTGAAGCGGGTGGCCGCCGGCGGCGGCGATCGGCTGGCCGGCGCGGCGCAGGCGGTGATGGACGCTCCCATCCCGATCACGGGCGCCCCGACCCTGTTCACGCTGAACGGTGTCGGCTTGACCCTGGTGGGTGGGCGCGACCGCCGCGGCGACGGCACGTACGTCGCCACGCACTGCTTCTCGATCCTGTTCGTCCCGATCCTGCCGCTGGCGGCCTACCGGGTGAGCGACGCCGGCGGGGGCAGCTACTACTTCCACGCCCGCGAGAAGCTGAGCGCGTTCGCGCGCCGGGCCCGGCTGCTGGCGCCCCTGGCCCTGGCCCTGGTCATCGCCGGTTTCTCGATCAACGCCTACCTCGACTCGACCTCGCGCCGCATCGGCCAGGCGCTCGACGCGGCCGGCGAGCTCGAGCGGGCCGGTCGGCTCGACCAGGCGCTCGGCGCCTACGATCACGCGATCACCGACTTCTTCGACGCCGACAGCGGAGCCGAGCTGCGCCCGGCCGCGGCCGGCATCATGCGCATCGCCGCCGCCCGGGTCGCCGAGCCGGTCGGCCCGGGCTCGGTCGAGGCGATTCGCCGGGTCGTGCTGCGCTATCAGGAGCTGCACCCGACCCTGCGCGCGCCGGAGGTGGAGGCGGCGCTGCGCGACAAGCTGGTCGGCTGGGCCGGCCAGATCGGCAGCAAGGACCTGGCCGCCCGGCGAGCCTCGCTGCGCGTGCTGGAGCTGGCCGCGGCCGCGGTATCGGAGGCCGACATCGGCTGGCGCGTGGATCGCGCGCGCACTCAGCTGGCCGAGGAGCTGGCCGTCGAGCGGCCGATCGAGGCGCTGCGCCAGTACGCCGCGATCGGAGACCGTCGCTCGACGATGGAGCCGATCGCCGCGATCCTCGCCACGTTCGAGCCGGGCTCGTCGCTCTGGGTCGAGGCCGAGGCCGAGGTCGAGGTCTGGCTGTCGGGGGCGCAGGGCCACCCGCGCGCGGCCGAGGTCCGCGTGCACCTGGACCAGGTGCGTCGGCGCGAGCGCGATCCCGGGCGCGCGGCGCTGCTTGGCGGCGACTCCGCGGCGCTCGCCGCGGCCGCGGCGCTCGACCCGCACGACCACGGCGTGGCGGTCGCGCTCGCCCGGGCCCGCCGCGACGACGGCAAGCTCGACGAGGCGCTGGCGACGCTGACCGCCCTTGGCGGACCGGGGCGCATGACCGCCGAGGCGCAGGTGGCGCTCGGCACCCTGTACGCCGACGCCGGCGCGCTCGACCAGGCCGAGCGCATGCTCTCCGGCCTGATGACCGCCGAGCTCGCCGGGTACCAGGACGCGATGAGCCGCCACGATCGCTCGGCCCAGGCCGCCCAGACCGCGCTCATCGAGCGGGCCCAGCGCGGCGATCTGCCCTCCGACGTCGACGCCGCCGCGCGCGCGGCGGCCCCGGACAAGCAGGAGGAGATCGTCCTGGCGTGGCTGCGCCGCGAGCTCGAGCAGGACCCGCAGCTGGCGCGGCTGGCGGACGAGGTCGGCCGACGCTCGCACGTGGTGCCGGCCGCGCTCACCCTCGGCATGGTGCGCCTGCGGCTGGCCAGCGCGGCGGTCGGCGACGGTCGCAAGCAGCTGCTGGCGGGGGCCGAGGAGGCGTTCCTGTCGGTCCGCAGCCAGGCGGAGGGGCGCCCCGAGCTCCACCTCGGTCTCGGTCAGGTCTACTACCGCCTGGGCCGGCCGGAGGACGGCGAGCGCGAGCTCGCCCATGTCCTCGGCGAGAAGGACGCGCAGCTCCGCCTCCAGGTCGGCGAGGTGTACCGCGAGCTCGGGCTCCGCAAGCGAGCCATCGAGGTCGCCGAGGCGATCTGGAGCGACGCCGCCGACCAGGCTCGCAAGAGCGAGGCGGCCCAGCTCCGCTCGCTCCTGGCCGAGGAGGAGGACGAGGAGGAGACCTGGCTCGCGCGCGCCGACCAGAGCGTTCCGTTCGTGCGCCGGTCCCTCACCTCCCTGCGCGCCGAGCGCAAGCTGCGCGAGGGCGACGCCGCCGGCGCCGATGCGCTGTTCGCCGCGGTGGCCGGCGAGTACGGCGCGGAGGCCGCTCGCAACGCGACCGCAGCCAACAATGCGGCGGTCGCCGAGGGGCGGCGCTTCCGCTGCACCGGCGACCTCCGTCACCTGGAGAAGGCAGCCTCCTACATGGGGGAGGCGTATCGACTGCAACCGGAGTCGGCCATCGTGGCCAGCAACCTGGTCACGGCGTGGCGGACCCTGGCCATGACCCGGGCGCTGGGCGCGTGGTTCGACGTTCACGCGCTCCGGCCCGAATCCAGCGAGGCCCAGGCGCTCCTCGGCGTCCTGGCCGATGGACCGGAGCGCGCCAGGGTGCGCGCGCGGCTCACCGGCGACGCGGCGTTCCGGCGCAGCAACGACGTCATGCGCCAGTGGCAGATCCTGGCCCCACAGGATGCTGCCTCTTACGCCCTCGAGGAGAGCGCGCTCGAGATGTTCGACGACGGGCCGGGGCTCTCGTCGCTTCGCGACCGCCTCGCCCGGGTGACCATGACTCCGTCCACCGGCTTCGAGGAGTGGATGAACGGCAGCAAGGACGAGAACCGCCGCAAGGAGCTGGCGACCGCGCGGGCCCGCTACCAGCGCCTGCTCGAGGCGATCCACGACAAGCGCAACCGAGCGGCGGTGCTGTTGCTGCTCGGCGAGGAGATGCGCGGCGAGGCGATCCTGGGTGACGCCGCGGCGGTGTACGCCGAGCGCGAGCGCGTGCTGGCCGAGGCCGCGTCGCTCTACCCGTACGCCGGCGTCGAGCGCGAGCTCGCCGGCGCCCGCATGGATGTCGCGATCCTGGGCGCGGTGGCCGCCTCCGCCGAGGTCCGCGCGCTGTGGGAGCCCAGGCGGCGCTCGCACAGCTGGCTTCTCCTGGCCCACCTCATCGCCGGAGCATCGCCGGCGGCGCGCGACGCGCTTCGCCGTCAGCCCCAGCTGGCCGCGGCGAGGCCGGTGTTCGAGCGAGAGCTGGCCGGGCGCGGCGAGGTGCAGCAGTGGGTGATCGCGCGCGCCCTGGGCGACGTGGATCTGGAGAAGCGAGCCACCGAGGCCATCCGCGGCTCGACCGCGCTGGTCCGGGCGCAGGTCTCCGCCCGGCTGCACGCCGACTTCCCGTCCGCGCGCGAGAACCTCGCGCTGATCGAGAAGATCGTCGGCCTGGAGTGAGATCGGGCGGTCAGCGTGGCTTCGCCGCGGGCGCCTCGAGGGCCCGCGCGGTGGCCTCGAGCAGCGGCTCGGGGCCGACCGGGGCGCCGGTCGCGTTCTTCATCCAGAGGTCGGGGGTGACCCGGCCGTAGGTCGCCATGCGCTCGAACTCGCGCGCGAAGGTGGCCTTGTCCTTGCCGTGGAGATGGCCCTCGACCTGGAACGCGATGCAGTGGCCGAGGACGTAGTTGAAGAGGTAGAGCGGGCTGCTGATGGTGTGGCTGTAGATGCCGAGCAAGACGCGGTCCTTGCCGCCCAGGACCGGGGCGTAGTAGCGGTTCCAGGTCTCCCGGGCCAGGCGCACGGTCGTCTCGCGCAGCTGGGCCGCGGTCGCGTCGGGGTGGTCGTACAGCCAGCGCCACACGTCGAGCTCGACCAGGGCCGACCCGGCGATCTCGCGCGTGTTCCAGAACTCGTCGAGGACGCGCAGCTTCTCCGCCTCGCCGCCGCGCGGGCGCCGGCCGAGCAGCGCCAGGTCGCGGGCCTGGAACAGGAACGCGAGCGCCTCGGTGAAGGCGGTGTTGGGCACGCCGGCCAGGAGCGTGTGGTCGACCGAGTAGAGCGAGAAGGTCTGCTCCACGTTGTGGCCGAGCTCGTGGACCGCGATGTTGTAGCCCTTGTAGTCCATGCCGCTGGCCTCGACCCGGGTGCGCAGGTGGGACTTGTCACCGCGCCGCTCGGCGCCCATGGCGTGGCCGGCGCCGCGCGACGGATCGACCGCGATCCGCTCGGTCAGGAAGCGCGCCTTGGCCGCGGTGAAGCCGAGCGCGCGGAAGATGCGCGGCAGATCCTTGGCGAACGCCTCGGCGCGGCGGTAGCGGGCCCGGGTCGCCTTGTCGAGCTCGGCCTCCGGCACGTCGCCGCCGCCGAACTCGTACCAGAGGTCCTCCGGCGCGAGCGGCCGGCCGAGCCGCCTGGACGCCTCGGCGGCCACCTTCTCGCCGAGCGGCGACTCGAGCACCGCGACCAGGAGCGCGCGCACCCGCGCCTCCGGCATCTCGGCGTCCTCGAACGCGCGCGCGATGTAGGTCGGCGCCACCGGCGCGAACCGGTCGGCCCGGCGGGCGGCGCGGAACAGCGCGAGCACCCGCTCGAACCGCGTGTCAGGCTCGCGCGCGTCGGACGGCGCGGTGGCCTTCCCCTCGGGCGCGTCCTTCTCGATCGCGTCGGGCGGCGCGGCGGTGACCGCGTTGGTGAACGGATTCCAGTCCAGCCGCGGGTTGTCGATGACCGCCCTGGGGATCGACTGGGTGACGATCCGCTCCATGATCGCGACGATCGTCTTCTGCTTGGCCTGGCCGTCGGCGTCGGCGTAGTTGGCCTTGAGCTCGTCGCGCAGGTTCCAGTGGGTGATGAGCCGCTTGCCCGACGGGAAGCGGCGCTGCCCGTCCTCGCCGAGGACGTGGTGCATCCACATGTTGTAGCCGGCGATGTACTGCTCCGACGTGGCGGAGGCCGCGGCGAAGCCCTGCACGATCTCGCCCGGGACGCGCTTGTCGAACTGCCCGGTAAGGCGCGCCTCGGCCCACTGCCGGCGGGTGTACTTCTCGCCGTCGCGAAGCCGGTCGGCCAGCGTGGTGACCGGGAAGTTGAGCAGCGCGGCGAACCCGACCTTGCTGGCGAACAGGTCCTCGGTCAGGTGGGCGGACGGCTCGTAGCCGGCCAGGAGCGAGTCGACCGGCAGCATCGGGCCGCTCTCCACCTCGGTGGCCCAGCGCACCGAGCGTCCGAGCTCGAGCATGTGCCCCCCGATCTGCTCGAGCTGGTCCTGCAGCCGGTTGAACAGCGAGTCCACCGCCGCCGGCTCGGCCGCGAACTGCTCGTCGACGAACGCGACCAGGTCGCCGTCGGACGCCCGCCACAACGACGCCACCTGATCGACGCCGCGCTCGATGCGGGCGAGCTGACCGTCGCCGTGCTTCTTCAGGAGGGCGGCCTTGGCCGCGGCGACCATCGCGGGAGCGACCGGGCGAACGTCTTCACCGGAAGACACCGGCCCGGCGCTGCCGTCGTCGCTGGTGGCCTCGCCCGCCGCCTCGCCGCCGGCCGGGGTCGCCGCGGTTCCAGCGGCGTGACCGGCGCATGCCATGACCGCGCACAGGGAAGACGCGGTCAGCACCGCAGCGAGCGAGACACGACGCTTGGACCGGACGACCAAAAAAAGGAAAGGCGACATGGGGCGCATGGTGGCAGAGGCCGCCGCGCCCGCGCAACCCGCGGTCCCGTCGGGCGTACTACGTCGCGGGCTTGCGGTGCTGCTCGACCCAGGTCTGGAACGCTCGCATGAAGCCGGTCGCGAGCTCCCTGACGCCGGCGTCGATGAGGGCGCCGGCGGCGTCGAAGATCTTGCCGGCGCCGCCGATGTAGGCCTCGGGGTGGGGCATGGCGGCCACGTTCACCGCCACCAGGACCTGGCGGAGGTGGTGGTTGGCGCCGAAGCCGCCCAGGGCGCCGGGGGAGACGCTGATGACGGCGGCTGGCTTGCCGTTCCAGATGCTCTTGCCCCACGGCCGCGAGCCGACGTCCATCGCGTTCTTGAGCAGGCCCGGCATGCTGCGGTTGAACTCCGGGGTCACGAACAGGATCGCGTCGACCGGGGCGAGCGCGGCCCGGAAGCGGGTGAACTGGGCCGGTGGATCGACCTCGAGGTCCTCGTTGTAGAGGGGTAGGTCGCCGATGTCGACGCTGGACAGCGTCATGCCGGGCGGCGCCAGCTCGGCCAGCGCTCGCGCCATCTTTCGGTTGAGGGATTCGCGGCGAAGGCTGCCTACGATGACGGCCACGTCGATGTCTGGCATGGAGGGCTCCGTTGGGGGATGGGCTATCGGTCGGGTTCGGTCACGAGCGGCGCCACAGACGGTCGGTGGCGATGCGGGCTCCCTCGGTGAGGGCCTGCAGCTTGAGGTAGGCCACGTCGGGGTCGACCGGGCCATAGCCGGCGAAGGTTCCGAAGCCGCAGTCGGTGCCGGCGATGACGCGCTCGCGACCGACCACATCGGCGAAGCGGCACAGCCGCTCGGCGACGAGCAGCGGGTGCTCGAGGTAGTTCGTGGTCGTGGCGATGACGCCGGGGATGAGGATGCGGTCGTCCGGCAGCTTCTGCTCGCGGAACACGGTCCACTCGTGGGCGTGGCGCGGGTTGGCCGCCTCGATGAGGAGGGCCTGCACCCTCGCCTTGACCACGACCGGCAGGAGCAGCTCGAGCGGGACGTCGTGGTGGTGCGGGGCCTCGTAGTTGCCCCAGCAGACGTGCATGCGCACCCGCTCGGGCGGGATGAAGCGCAGGGCGTGGTTGAGCACCTCGATGTGCCGCTCGGCCCGGCGCAGGAACTCCTCGACGCTCCGGTCCCGGTACATGGTGTGGCGGCCCATCGCGAGGTCGGGCGCGTCGATCTGGAGCAGGATGCCGTCGGCGACGATGCCCTCGTACTCGTTGCGCATCGCCTCGGCGACCGCCTCCAGGTAGGCGTCCTCGGTCGGGTAGAAGTCGTTGGGCTGGAAGAGGGCGATGACGCCGGGGGAGGCGGCGTTCATGAACGCCTCGGCGCGCTCGCTCGCCCTCGCGGCGCCGCGCAGGTTGTCGAGGTCGGCGCGGAGCGGCTCGAGGCTCCTGGTCCCGATCGGGCCGACGCAGCGAGGGCGGGTGTACTGCGCGGTCGAGCCGAGCGCGGCCAGGCGCTGGAGGATGCGGGGGAACTCGATCAGGTCCTGGCCCGGCTCGCGCGGCGTGTCGCCCGCGAACCCGGTCAGGCGGTCCTTGATGTAGGTGGCGTAGCTGATCTTGCTCATCTCGCCGTCGCTGACGACGTCGACGCCGGCGGCTGCCTGTCGCCGCACCGCGTCGTGCACGGCCTCGGCGATGACCCGATCGGCCGCCACCGGGTCGGCGACGTCGTAGCGCTCGCGCGCGAACAGCACGTCGGTCACGGCCTGCGAGCGCGGCAGGCTTCCCACGTGGGTGGTGAGGATCCGGTCGGTGCTCGACTGCACGCGATGCCTCAGCGGTACGTGTTGTTCGACGTGTGGTCGCCGGCCAGCCAGCGCGCGAGGTCGGCGTGAGCGGTGGCTCGCCGGGCGGCGTTGATCGCGTCGACCTCCGGGTGGTCGACGGTGAACTCGACGATCATCCCGTCCGGATCCACCGCGTAGACCGAGCGGCAATAGCCGTGCTCGAGGACGTAGGTCTGCGGCTCCTGGTAGCCGGCCGCGGCCAGGCGCTCCTCGATGCCGGCCTGGACGTCGGCGTCGACCTTGAGCGCGATGTGATGGAAGGGCGTCTCCGGCATCTTCGGCCCGAACAGGTCCTGGTCCTCCTGGTGGGCGAACTTGAAGAAGGCGAGCGCGCCGCCGTCGGCCAGGCCGAAGAACAGGTGACAGTAGGTGCGCTCGGCGCCGAACAGCTCGTCCGTCTCGCACCACGCGGCGAGCAGGGGCAGGCCGATCACGTCCTCGTAGAACCGGCGCGTGCGCTCGAGGTCGGTCGAGACGTAGGCGGTGTGGTGGAGCCGGGCGGGGAGCTTGGCAGCGGCTTTCATCGCATGTGTCTCCGTGCAGGGGGTCAGTCGGCGAGGGCTGGCCAGTGGCCGGCGCCCGCCAGGGCGTGCCGGATGGCGGGGCCGTGCTCGTCGAGCAGCGGCGCCCCGCGGACGTGGTTGGCGCG
Source organism: Kofleriaceae bacterium (assembly GCA_035489015.1). GTDB lineage: Bacteria > Myxococcota_A > Polyangia > Haliangiales > Haliangiaceae > DATFRY01. The sequence continues at coordinate 104,549 of DATHKR010000005.1, forward strand.
CTCGCCGTCGAACTGGACGGCCGGTCTCACCGCCTGCGTGCCGCCGTGCGCGCCCCGCACCGGCACGATGAGGTCGAGGTGGCTGACTTGTGGATCGGCGACGACCTCGTCGACCCGGTGGATCGGGGCGAACGGCACGTCGCAGCGGCCGAGCCGCTCGACCCACTCCTCCATCGGCCGCCGCGCGAACAGCTGGTCGAGCGCCGCGTTCAGCGCCTCGTAGTTGTCGATGCGGGCCTGCCGGGTGGCGAAGCGCGGGTCGGCGCGGAGCTGGTCCGACTCGAGCGCGCGGACCAGGCCGTCCCAGAACTTCTCGAGCGACGAGAGGTGGATCGCGAGCAGCCCGCCGTCGGCGGTGCGCAGGATGTAGGCCTGGGCCAGGCGCGGGCGGTCGCTCGAGCGCGGCACCTGGCCGAGCGCGAACAGCGCGGCGAACGGCTCGACCGAGAAGTGAGCCATCGCCTCGAGCATCGACACCTCGACCCGGCGGCCGCGGCCGGTCCGGCTGCGCTCGAAGAGCGCGCCGAGCACGCCGTAGGCGGCATAGATGCCGGTGATCGCGTCGGCCAGCGCCGGGCCCAGGAAGCGCGGCCGCTCGGGGTCGACCACGACGCTGAGGAAGCCGCTCAGCGCCTGCGCCACCGAGTCGTAGCTCGGCCGATCCGCGTACGGACCGGTCGACCCGAAGCCGCTGATCGAGCAGTAGACCAGCCGCGGGTTGAGCTCCTGCAGGCGCGGCGTGCCGGCGCCGAGCCGGTCCGCGGTGCCCGGGCGGAAGTTCTGGATGTAGACGTCGGCCTCGACGATCAGGCGATCGAACAGCGCGCGGTCCGCGTCGCGGGCGAGGTCGAGCGCGACGCTCCGCTTGTTGCGGTTGTAGGCCTGGAAGTGAGGCGAGAGCTGGCCGCCCTGATAGCTGCGGTACGGGTCTCCGGTCGGGCTCTCGATCTTGATGACGTCGGCGCCGAGGTCGGCCAGCATCATCCCGGCGCACGGGCCGGTGATGAAGGTGCCCTGCTCGACGATCCGGACTCCGGCCAGGACGGGCGTCATGTCCCGTCACCGATCCCGGCGGACGAAGCCGTCAGGCGAGGGGCCGTCGTATTCGATCGCGGCGGCGCCGGCGTGGGACAGCGTGAACCCGATCGGCCGCTCCTGCTCCTCGAGGAGGTGGGCGACCAGGCTGGCGGTGCGGGCCAGGATGGGCACGCCCTTGAGCGCGAGCAGCGGATAGCCGGCGTCGAGCAGGGTGGCCGGGATGGCGGCCGAGATGTTCATCGCCAGCGGCTTGCCGGACAGCGCCGGCAGCACCCGCCCGATCGCGATGGCCGCGTCGACGTGGCGGCCGGCGCAGCCGACCTGGCCGGCCAGCTCGATCAGGCGCTCGGCTCGCGGGTCGCGCCCCTTGTGCAGCGGATGGCCGTAGCCGGGCACCGCCCGCCCGTCGGTGAGCAGCTCGCTCACCGCCGCGGCCGCCGCGTCGTCGATCGTCGAGCCGGCGGTCGTCGAGCCGTCGGTCGTCGAGCCGGCGACCGCCGGGCCGTCCGCGCGCGCGAGCACGTCGGCGAGCAGCCGGCCCGCCGCCTCGGACGCGCCGAGGATGACGGAGCCGCAGCCGAGGATGCCGGCCGCCACGGCGCCCTGGAGCGACTCGGGCGCGGCCGCCAGGGTCAGGCGGCTGGCCTGGACGCTCGGGACCAGGCCGTGCTCGGCGATGGCGACCAGCGCGGCGTCGAGCACCGCCCGCTGGGCCGGACCCGGCAGCTGGCCGGTGACCAGCAGCCAGATGTGATCGGTGAAGCCGATGTGGCCGATGAGCTCGGCGCACAGGTCGCGGCCGCGAACCAGGATGGTCTCCTCGTTCGAGGACGAGATGGCGGTCGACCGGTGAGCCTGGCGGCCGATCTTCACGCCGCGCCGTCCTTCGAGGAGAAATTTCGCATGGCGAAATCCGACGCGTCCCTACGGCCCATGCTGTGACAGCGCTGGTGCCGCTGTCAAGGCTCGGTCCGGCGCTCCCGGCTCTTCCATATTTCGCATAGCGAAATACACTCGGGCGATGCCCTCTCGAAGGAGCGCCGGCCGCCGCGAGGTGATGGGCGGCCTGGCCAAGGGACTCCACGTGATCCGCGCGTTCAGCCGCGAGGCACCCGCGCTGAGCCTGAGCGAGGTCGCCGCGGTCGCGAAGCTGCCGGCCGCCACCGCCCGCCGCTGCCTGCACACCCTGGAGGAGCTCGGCTACGTGACTCGCTCGGGGCGGGTGTTCCTGCTCCGCCCGAAGGTGCTGGAGCTCGGCGCCGGCTACCTCGACTCGATGGACATCGAGAGCCTCACCAGGACCCACCTCGAGGACCTGGCCACCCGGACCGGCGACTCGGCGGCGATGACCGTGCTCGACGGCACCGACATCGTGTACGTGGCGCGCGCGTCGGTGCGCACCCTCATGAGGCTCGAGGCGCACGTCGGCAGCCGCTTCCCGGCCTACCCGACCTCGATGGGGCGAGTCCTCCTGGCCGGCCTCGGCCGCGAGGGGCTCGAGACGTACTTCCAGGACGCGATCCTCAGCCCGCTCACCAAGCACACGGTCACCGACCGGGCGAAGCTGGCAAAGCTGATCGGCGAGTGCCGGCGCGCCGGCTACTCCGCCGTCGAGGACGAGCTGGCCTACGGGGTCGTCGCGGTCGCGGTGCCGGTCCTCGACGGTGCCGGGCGGGTGGTGGCGGCGATCAACAGCTCGAGTCACTCCAAGAAGATCTCTCGCGCCCAGCTCGCCCGCGATCGAGTCGCCATGCTGCGCGAGGTCAGCCGCCTCATCTCGGCCGAGCTCCGGCGCCTCCCGGGCCTCTCGCTCAGCGCCCAGAGGTGACGGCGGTCGCGCCGTCCCCGCATGGCCCGGACGACGAGCGCCGCACGCGGGCGTCCAGCCCGGGCTGGAGCCCGACGGTGACCGCAGGATCCAGCGCGGCGTCGATGAAGACGCGCTGCGACGGCTGATCGAGCTCCGGCGCGATCTGCTCGATCACCGCCGGGATGGCGGGCAGCCCGTCCACCTCGGCGACGACCCGACAGCCCGGGCGGAGCGCGCGCGCGGCGTCCGGCGCCGCGGCGAAGCGGAGGCGCAGCGCACCGCCGCCGATCAGGCGCACGACCGGCGTCAGCGGGCCGACCGCCGCGCCGCGGTCGCGGTAGCGCGCGCCCACCGCGCCGTCGAACGGCGCCGACAGCGCGGCGCTGCGGAGCCGGGTCCGGGCCCGGTCGACCCGGGTCTCGGCCTGGGCGATCGCCGCGACCAGCTCTCCTCGCGCCGCCCTGGCCGACGAGAGGGCGAAGCCAGCCTCCTCGAGGACACGACGCGCGCTGGTCCCCGCAGCGACCGCCTGCCGTTCGATGTGCACCCGTCGGCGCGCGCTGCGGATCTCCACCGCGATGCGCGGACCACGCGCGCGCGTCTCTCGCAGGGCGGCGAGCGCGGCGTCGAGCTCCTCGCGAAGCGGGCGCTCCTCGAGGAGGGCGACCACCTGACCGGCCACGACCCGATCGCCCGGTCGCACCGCGACCTCGGCCAGCACGCCGTCGAAGTCGGGCGCCAGGTCGACCGACCTGGCCGGGGCGATCACGCCGGTCCAGGCGGGCGGCGGAGCCGCGTCGGTCGTGGGCGCGGGCAGGGGCGCGGCGAGGGGCCGGGCGAGGGGCGCGGCGGCCGGCTCGCGATCCGGTCCAGGCCCGGCGCGACAGCCCATCGCCCAGAGCGCCGCCGCCAGGGCGAGGCTCGCCCGGCACGCTCTGGCGGTCACCGGCTCCCCCGACCCAGGTCGGTCTGGCTGGCGACCAGATCGCGATAGACGCCGCCGCGGTCGAGGAGCTCCCGGTGACGGCCGGTCTCCGCCACCGCCCCGTCCACCATGACCACGATCAGGTCCGCTGCCACCACGGTGCTGAGCCGGTGGGCGATCACGATCCGCGTGCACGACAGACGGGCGAGGTTGTCCATCACCGCGCGCTCGGTGGTCGCGTCCAGCGAGCTGGTCGCCTCGTCGAGCAGGAGGATGGACGGCTCGTGGACCAGCGCGCGGGCGAGGGCCAGCCGCTGGCGCTGGCCGCCCGACAGGGTGACGCCGCCGTCGGCGATGAGCGTGTCGTAGCCCATCCCCATGGCCACGATGTCGTCGTGGATGCAGGCGCGGCGCGCCGCCGCCACCACGCGCTCCTCCGGGATCGTCGGGTCGCCGAGCGCGACGTTCTCGCGCACCGAGCCGCTGAACACGTAGGGGTGCTGCGGCACGATGCCGAGCTGGCGGCGCAGCGCGCGCAGGTCCATCCCGGCCAGGTCGCTCTCGTCGTAGAGGATGCGGCCCTGGTCGGTCGGGTAGAGGCCCAGCAGGAGACGGGCGAGTGTGGACTTGCCGGACCCCGATCGCCCGACCACCGCGACCATCCGGCCGGCCGGGATCACCAGGCTGACGTCGCGGACCACCAGCGGCGCGTTCGGTCCGTAGCGGAAGGACAGATCGCGGACCTCGATCCGCCCGCTCAGGCGCGGTGGCGTCACACCTGGCTGGCGCTGCTCGGGACCGGCGGCCAGGACGTCGTCCAGCCGATCGACGTAGCTCCCCAGGCTGGACAGCGAGAGCGCCGCCTCGACCAGGAGGTCGAGCGGCTGCAGGAACCCGACCGCCATGGCGTTGACCGCCAGCATCGCGCCCAGGCTGAGGTCGCCGTCGAGGACCAGCACGGCGCCGTAGCCGAGCAGGACCAGCGGCGCGGCCGCGCCGAGCATGCCGCGCAGCGCGCCGGTCACCGCGTCCCAGCGCCCTCGCTCGAGAGAGACGTTGAGCTCGTCGACGTACAGGTTCGACCAGTGCTGGACCGCTCGGCGCTCGGCGCCCGCGACCTTCAATGTCTCCATCCCGGACAGCATCTGCACCAGATAGGACTGGGCGCGCGCCTGCGACTCGAGGTCCTGCGACATGAGCTCGCGGACCCGGCGGCGCGCGGCCAGGTAGATCGCGACCTGCAGCGTCCCGAGCGCCAGCGCCACCACTGCCAGCGGCGCGGCCAGGAGGAAGGCGAGCGCGAGGTAGAGGACGGCCAGGGTGCCGTCCAGGATCGACGACAGCATCGCGGTGGTGAGCCGCTCGCGGATGACGGTGTTGCCCGCGACCCGCATCGTCAGGTCGCCCGTCGACCGGTGCTGGAAGAAGGCGTAGGGCAGCCCGACCAGGTGGTCGAGGAAGCCGAGGGTCATCCGGGTGTCGAGCCGGGCGCGCAGCTCGAGCAGGAGGTGGGACCGGACCAGGCTGGACAGGAGCTGGACCATCAGCATCACGCCGAGGCCGACCCCGACGAGCGCGAGGAGATCGCGGTCGCCGCGCGGCACGACCCGATCGACGACCAGGCCGAGCAGGACCGGCACCGCCAGCGCGAGCGCGCGGAGCGCGATCGACACGCCGAGGACGCGCCCGAGCTGCGCCCGCTGCTCCAGGATGAGCCGGGTGTAGCGGTCGAGCGGCCGCGCGCCGGCCGGAGTCGCGTGAAGCTCGACGGCCGGCTCCAGCGCGATCGCGACGCCGGTGAACGACTTGCGGAAGCGCGCCATCGGCACGCTGCGCCGGCCGAATCCGGGATCGAGGATGATCGCGCCGCGCCGGGTCACGCGCTCGAGCACGACGAAGTGGTTGAACTCCCAGTGCAGGATCGAGGCGGCCGGGAGGTGACGGGCGTCGTCGACCTCGATGCGGAGGCCGCGCCCGCGCAGGCCCATCTCCTCGGCGCCGTCGATGATCGACCGGGCGTCCACGCCGTCGCGGCCGGAGCCGATGCGGGCGCGGACCTCGTCGAGCTGCGCGGCGCCCCCGAAGTAGCGCATCGCCATGGCCAGGCATGCGGCGCCACAGTCGGCCGCCTCCAGCTGGGCCACGAACGGCACGCGCCGGCCCCGCCGGGCCAGCCGATCGAGCGCGGGGAACCCGCCCGGATCGAGCGCCGCCGCGCCGTCGTCGGCCGCCCTCATCACAGACCCCTCGGGCCGGGCAGGAGCGCATCGAGCACGCGCTCGGTGGCCACCTTCACCTCCACGGTCCCGCTCATGCCGTCGATGTACCGGTATCGCACCCGGTCGGCCACGAACTCCGCGCCGAGGTCGGCGCGGACCAGCACCACCGGCCCGCGCAGCTGGACGTCGCCGGCGATCCGGCCCAGGTAGCGGCGCGCCTCCTCCGGTCCCATCGCCTCGCCCGCGACGGCGCCGACGGTGAGGTCCTGGTTGCCGTCGCGATAGCCGGTCAGGGCGAGGCGCATGCGCTGGCCGGGCTGGACGCGGGGCCGGTCGCTGCCCGGGAGGAAGGCGACGACCTCCACCGCCCCGGTCGCGTCCGCGATCGACGAGACGACGTCGCCCGGCTCGACCCGCTGGCCGGGGCGGACGCGCACCGCGCCGACCACGCCGCCGACCGGGGCTCGAACCAGCCGCTCGTCCAGCGCCGCGCGCGCTCGCTCGAGCTCGAGCCGCACGCGCGCCACCGCCTCTCCGGCCGCCTGATCGCTGGGCGCGAGCAGCCGGTCGCGCAGGCGAGCGTCGAGCTCGCGCTCGAGCTGCGCCACCTCGGCGGCCTGGGCGTCGTCGTCGAGCCTGACCAGGACCGCCCGGGCCTCCACCCGCGTCCCGGCGGTGGCGGTGACCGCCGCGACGTTGCCCGCGGTGCGCGCGGCGACCTCCACTCGATCGCGCATGCGCACCACCGCCGGGCCGCGCGCGTAGGTGTGGACGCGGCCCTCGATCGCGAGGGCGGCGGCGGCGATCATCGTCACCGCCAGGGCCCGGTACGTCCACCCGATCCAGGGAGGCGCGATCCTGACCACGTCGCCCCAGCGGCGTTCGCCCTGGGCGTCGATGGCCTCACGTCGGAACAGCGCGCCGTCGCGCGCCTCCTCGAGGTGCGTCGAAGCCTCGACGCTCCAGGCCAGCTGCTCCAGCAAGGGGCCGGCCAGCGCGGCGAAGTCCTGGAGCAACGCCGCGTCGCCGTCGTCGAACTCGGGCCGCTCTGCGCCGCGCACCGCGACGACGACCGCGTGCACGTCGGGGTCGAGCCCGCTCACCGGCTGCACCAGGAGGCGCTCATCGCCGCGACCCGGCGGATCGTCGACCGCGGCGACCCAGCGAGGATCCACGCCGGCGCGGGCGCACCGGACCGCCGCGCCGGTCCGCGCCGCCCACCCTGTGAGCCCGCGGTCGGCGCCGGGTTCCGGATCGCCGCCGGTCGGGCGATCGGCGGACCACAGATCGCCGGTGGCCGCGTCGAAGAACAGGCAGTGCGCGCGATCCGCGGCGCAGAGGTCGAGGACCGCGGTCGTGGCCGCCAGCTGGGCGCCGGCGAGGTGGGTCGCCGCGGCGAGCCTGCGCGATGCCGCGAACGCCCGGACCCGCCGCCGCGCCTCCGCGTCTTCCAGCTCGATGACGGGCTTCATGCCGCGAGCTCGTTTGCACGCCACGCGCCACCGCCATCGAGGCGGCAGGCCCGCCCACACCCGCGCCGCATCGCGACCTTCGCGCGACCGGAGGTCGTCACACTGCCCGGTGGCCGCGCCGCCGCGCGCGCGGCGAACGATCTGTGCGCGCAACCCGGGTGCTCGGTCTGCCCGGCGGCGGACGGAAACGCCGACGAACGCCGCGATCCGCGCGACCGCGCGCGCTGGCGCGACCCTTGCTCGACTCGCTCGCACCGCGTTCCAGATGCGCGGCAACGCAACGAGAAGGAGAAGACATGAACAAGAAGATCACGACCGGCCGCAAGCTCGTCCTCAGCCGCGAGACCGTCCGCCGCCTCACCAGCGCCGAGCTGGAGGGCGTCGTCGGCGGCCGGCCCAAGCAGACCATCATGACGCAGTGCGACTGTCCGAGCTTCGGATGCACCGATCCAGCGCCCGGGAGTCGAGTGGCCACCGCGTGCACGGGGACCGACATTCCGACCGGCACCGCCTGTCCCTGATCCCCGTCGGTGGCCGCGTCGAACGGCGAACGATCCGTGCGCGCAATCCGGGTGCTCGGTCTGCGCGGCGGCGGACGAGCGGGCGACGAACTCCGCGTTCCGCGCGACCGCGCGCGCTGGCGTGACCCTTGCTCGTGTCGCTCGCACCGCGCTCCAACACCGCGCGGCATCGGAACGAGGAGGAGAAGACATGAACAAGAAGATCATGACCGGCCGGAAGCTGGTCCTCAGCCGCGAGACCGTCCGCCGTCTCACCAGCGCCGAGCTGGAGAGCGTCGCCGGAGGCAAGCCCAAGCAGACCATCGTCACGCAGTGCGACTGCGCGAGCTTCACGTGCACGGATCCCGTGCCCATCAGTCGAATCCACACCGCGTGCACGACGACCGACATGTCGAACGGCACCGCCTGTCCCTGATCGATCGGCGCTCCAGTCGACTGGCTGGTTGAAGGGAGCCCGGGAACGAGCCCTCGCCGTCCCCGGGCTCCACTGTCGTGAACCGCCGCCGCCGCAAGGCCGAGGAGCCGATGAGCTGGAACCAGAGCAATTCGAGGAAGCAGGCCGCGGCGCCGACCGGGAAGCGGGCGGCGCCGGTGGACGAGCCGGAGCTCGTCGCCGCCGGCTTCTTCGTCCTCCGCACGCCGCTCCTGCCGTTCGAGGAGCTGGCGGCCTGGGGCGAGGACCTCGCGGCGCCGTCCGCGCTCGACCCCGCCCGCGCGGTCGATGGGCTCGAGGAGGCGCTCGCCCGCGACCGCGAGCGCCTGCGCGATCGCCTGCAGGCGGCGGCCACCCGGCCGGACGTGCGCGAGGCGCTGCTGGTCGCCTCACCATCCCTCGACGAGAGCATCCCGGTGTGGCTGGCCTCGCCCGACAGCGACCGCGGTCGCAAGGTGGAGCGAACCGTCGCGCGCTACTTCGCGCGCATGGCGGGCCGGTCGACGCCGTTCGGCCTCTTCGCCGGGTGCTCGTTCGGGCTGCTGGGCGCCGGCACGCGGCTCGAGGTCGCCGGGCGCCCGAGCTACCGGCGCCACACGCGCCTGGACATGGACTATCTCTGTGCGCTAGGCGAGGCGCTGCGCGCGCGCGAGGACGTGCAGAAGGCGCTCACGGTCCGGCCCAGCTCGAGCCTGTACCACGCGGGCGGGCGTCTCCACTACGCCGAGGCGCGCCTGGACGGACGGGCGCGCACCTATCACCTGGTCGCCCTCGAGTCGACGCCGTACCTCGAGAGGACGCTGGCGCGCGCGGAACGAGGATCGACCGCCTCCGACCTCGCCCGCGCCCTGGTCGACGACGATCCGGATGTGGGGCTGGCGGAGGCGGAGGCCTTCGTCGGCGAGCTCATCGACGGCCAGGTGCTCGTCGCCGACCTCGAGCCGGCGGTGACCGGACCGGAGCCGGTGCACGGCATGATCGCCGCGCTCCGCGCCGCTCCGGGCTCGACCGACGCCGCCCTCGCGGCCGAACGCCTCGATCGGACGTGCGCGGTGCTGGCGGAGCTCGACGCCGCGCCGCCCGGCGCGGTCGAGGCGCCGTACCGCGCCATCGCGCGCCAGCTTGGCGACCTGCCGGCGCCGGTCGAGCTGTCGCGGTTGTTCCAGGTGGACATGGTCAAGCCGGCGCCCGAGATGGCGCTCGGGCCGGTGGTCATCGACGAGGTGTCGCGCGCGGTGGAGCTCCTGCATCGCCTGTCGGGGAGCGGCGACCCGGACGCCCTCCGGCGCTTCCGCGACGACTTCGGCGCGCGCTGGGAGGCACAGGAGATCCCGCTGGTCGAGGCGCTCGACGAGGAGTGCGGCATCGGCTTCGCCTCGGTCGACGGGGTGCAAGCCGAGCCGGCGTCGCTCCTCGACGGCCTCGCCTTTCCGGCCGCGCCAGGGGGCCAGGCGACGACCGGACCCGGCTTCGCTCACCTCCTCCGCCGACTGGAGCGCGACCGCGGCGCCCTCGAGCTCCGCCTCGAGGAATCCGACCTGCGGGCGCTGGCGCCGAAGGAGCCGCCGCCCCTGCCGGACGCGCTCGCGGTCATGGTCTCGCTCGCCGCCTCGTCGCACGCCGCGATCGATCGCGGCGACTTTCGCCTCCACTTCCGGGGCGCCACCGGCGCGTCCGGTGCCGCGCTCCTGGGCCGCTTCTGTCACGCCCTCCCGGAGCTGGAAGAGGCGGTGCGCCGCTACCTCGACGCCGAGGCGGCGCTCCGGCCCGACGCCATCCACGCCGAGATCGTCCACCTGCCCCAGGGGCGGATCGGAAACGTGCTCCTCCGCCCGGTCTTGCGGTCGCACGAGATCCCGTTCCTGGGCCGGTCGGGCGCGCCGGCCGACCGGCGCATCGCGGTGACCGACCTCCTGGTCTCGGTCGCCGGCGATCGGGTCCGGCTGCGCTCGCGTCGCCTGGGCCGCGAGGTCATCCCGCGCCTCACCAGCGCGCACAACTTCAACCAGCCCGGCCTCGGCGTCTATCGGTTCCTGTGCGCCCTGCAGTCGCAGGGGACCGCGCACCTGGGATGGCGGTGGGGCGCGCTCGACGCGGCCCGGTTCCTCCCGCGCGTCGTCGTCGGAAAGGTGGTGCTCGCCAGCGCGCGCTGGCGCCTCGACCAGGCCGAGCTCCACCCGCTCCGCGCGCTCCACGGCGCGGCGCTGTACCGCGCGGTGCAGGAGCTGCGCGCTGCCCTTCGCCTGCCTCGCCACCTGGCCCTGGCCGACGGGGACAACCTGTTGCCGGTCGACCTCGACAACGTGCTCAGCGTGGAGACCTTCGCCCACCTGGCCCGAGGGCGCACCGGCGCAGTGCTGAGCGAGATGGCGCCAGGGCCGGACGAGCTGTGCGCGCGAGGTCCGGAGGGCCGCTTCGTCCACGAGCTGGTGATCCCGTTCCTGCGACGGACCCCCGCGCGCGCCGCCGAACCGGCCCCGCCGCGGACGACCCGGATCGAGCGCCGCTTCGCGCCCGGATCGGAGTGGCTCTACGCCAAGATCTACGCCGGCGCGGCCACCGTCGACGGGGTGCTGTCCGCCGCCGCTCCGGCGATCCGCGGGGCGCTGGGCTCGGGGGCAGCGGACGGCTGGTTCTTCGTCCGCTACGGCGATCCGGCCTGGCACCTGCGCGTGCGGCTGCACGGGCGGCCCGAGCGCCTCGCCGCGGAGGTCCTGCCCGCGCTCCGCGCGGTCCTCGATCCGCTGCTCGCCGACGGGCGGATCTGGAAGCTCCAGCTCGATACCTACGTGCGCGAGGTGGAGCGCTACGGCGGGGACGAGGCCATGCCGGTCTGCGAGCGCCTCTTCCAGGCCGACAGCGAGGCGGTCCTGTCGATCGTCGAGGCGCTGTCCGCGGAGGGCGGCGCGGACGCGCGCTGGCGCCTCGCGCTCGTCGGGATCGACCGGCTGCAGGACGACCTGGGCCTCGATCCGGCCGCCCGCCTCGCGCTGGTCGGCCGGCTTCGCGAGGGATATGGCCGCGAGCTGCGCGCCGATCCTGGGCTCGAGCGGCAGCTCGGAGAGCGCTACCGCCAGGAGCGGCTCGCCCTCGAGCCGCTGTTCGGGGCCGAGGCCGGAGGGCCGGACCACGAGCTGGCGATCGGGTTCGCCGCGCTGTCTGCACGCTCGCGGGCGATCGCGCCGGAGGTGGCCGCGCTGCGCGCGCTGGAGGCCGATGGTCGGCTCACGGTGCCGCTCGACCAGCTCGCGGCCAGCCTGATCCACATGCACGCCAACCGCCTGCTCCGGTCGGCGGCGCGGGCGCAGGAGCTGGTCCTGTGCGATCTCCTGCAGCGCCTCTACACCTCCCGCGAGGCGCGCGCCCGCCGGCGCGGCTGACGCGTCAGGGCGCGAGGGAGGCGAGCAGCAGGCGATCCCAGGCCGGCTCGACCGTCGAGATCGCTGCCAGGATGGCCAGCCCGATGCCGGCGGCTCCGGTCAGGAACCCGGGCTCGTCGACCCGCTCGGCGTCCGGGGTGTCGCGGCGCGGGGGGTAGCGGAAGCCGGCCACGCCCTGGCCCGGGGAGCGCATCTCCAGCGTCCGGGCGAACCAGCGGCGAGAGGCGTCGGCGCAGGCCGCATCGCCGGTGCTCTGGTGGATGCGGTTGAACAGGTGGGCGACCCCGGCGGCGCCGTGGCAGAGCGCGGCGTCGACCACGTCCGCGCGCGAGGCCGGCTGCGCCGCCGCGCGACGCGCGATCTGGAGCGCCACGTCATGAAGCGCCTCGTCGCCGGCCGCGCGCGCCGCGGCCAGGAGCGCGGCGGCGACGCCTGGATCGCCGTAGCACCACGCGAACCGCGCGGGCGCCGGGGCGATCCCGGGGCCGACGGCGATCGGGAAGAGCGAGCGCCCCTCGGGGCTGTCCAGCCTCTGGTCGAGCACCCAGGCGGTGGCCTCGCGCAGGAGCTCGCGCGCTCGCTCGCCCCCGACTCCGGCGGCGGCCATCCCGGCCAGCACCGTCACCGCGGCGGGCACGCCGTGCGCCACACCCAGGTTGTAGTGGCCGTCCGGATGCTCGCTGCGGGTCGGCTCGATCAGGAGCTCGGGCGGGGTTCTCCAGGTCGCCCGCCCGTCCCGGCGCTCCGCCATCTCGATCATTCGATCGAGGATGAGCTCCAGGCACTCGCGGGCGGAGGGACGCGGCATCCGCTCGAGCGCGTAGACCGCGAGGCCGACGAGGCCGGTCACGAGGTCGTAGTCGCCGCGCCACGGCGACGCCGCCAGGAGCTCACGCAGCGCCTCGTCGATCGACGCGCTCGGGTCATCATCGGCTCCACCGAGGACGTGCTCGGCCGTCCACGCCACACCCGAGAAGCCCACGAAGAGCGACGAGTCGAGCAGCGCGGCCGCCACCCCGTCGAAGCCCGCGTCGAGCAGGCGGCCGGCCCGCTCCTCGTGCCCCTGTCCCGGGCGCACGCTGGCCAGATAGGCGAAGAACAGGCCGATTCCCGGGCCGCCTCCGGCGAGCGAGGTGGGGGAGACCGCCGAGATCCCGGCCAGCGCGTCCGCGATCTCGGTGACCACGTCCTCCGCTCGTGCGGCCAGCTCCCCGTCGAGGAGCTGGCCCCAGGCCGTGTCGCGCTCGCTCTCCATCGCCGCCCTCGATCCACTCTACGCGGCAGCAGGCGGCATGCAACCGATCGAGAGATCGCGCGGACCGTCAGTGGAGGATCTGCTCCTCGACCAGCCGCCACGGCGCCGCCCGCGCGCTGTCCAGACCATTCTCGATCTGCCGGCGGAGCTGGTTCTGGTCGAGCCAGGTCGCGATGGTCTGCTGGCGGCTGGCCAGGTACGGGTTTCTCAGGAGCGCCGCCGTGGTGACGTCGTAGAGGGAGCCGTACCGCATCATGGCGAGGTCGCGCACGTTGCCCAGGTAGCTGAGACCGACGCGGTCGGGGAGGGACTTCACCGCCTCGATGGACTTCGTCGCCCAGTCCCACTCGGGGCCGCTCATGTTGGCCCAGGACTCGACCTTCTGGCCGACGACCATCTTCGCCTCGGATATCAGGGCGCCGCTGTCGAGCGAGAGGTCGAAGGGGTCGTCCTCGGACACCGTCACGTTCACGTACCAGAGGGAGATGGTGATGCTGACCGGCTCGTGGGGGCTGGTCAGCTTCTTCATCGCCGAGGTGACCAGCCCGTTCGCCAGCTGCGCGAGGTACTTGCTCCCGCTGGCCAGGCCGCTGGCGGCCCCTGCCACGGCGCCGGACGCCCCCGAGACGAAGCCCCTCACCAGGCCGTCCCCGAAGGCGGCCATGAGGGCGTCGAAGTCGCGCTCGCCGGCCGCGTAATCCGCCACCACGCTCAGCGCCCCGCTGGTGAGCGCCCCCACGGCCAGGTTGACGGCCGCGTCCTTCACCGTGGACAAGGTGATCGCGGTCGCCGTGGCGTAGCTGCCCAGCCCGGCGCTGAGGCACGCGCCGACCATGCCCACCCATGCTCCCCGGATCGCGTTGGTCCACGAGAAGTCGTCGAAGGCGTGGTCCGGGTCGGTGAAGATCTTGCCACCGGTGCCGCCGGCGACGAACCCGATGGTCGTCGCGATCGCCATCCCCAGGAGGAAGAGGACCTCGGCGACCCAGTGGCCGGACGGGTCGGTCAGGGTGACGGGGTTGTAGAGGGCGTAGGCGTAGCGGTTGAACGACGCCGACTTGAGCGGATCGCCGCCCAGCCGATCGTCCGCGCTGATGAACACCCCGAGCTCGGCGTCGTAGTAGCGAGCGTCGCTGTAGTAGAGGCCGGTCCCGTCGAGCTCCTTGCCGGTGAACTTCGGCCGCGACGCATCGGTCCCGCTCGAGGCGGGCAGCACCCGGCCGAACGGGTCGTACTCGATGCGGGTGACCTCGACGCCGGCGGCGTCGGTCACGACCGTGCTCGAACCGATGTGATTGGCGTGGAAGTGGAAGACGCCGCTGACCGGCACGCCCGCGCCGCTCGGCCCCGGCGTCATCGCGGCGCGCGCCACCCCGGGCGAGAGCCCGTAGGTCCCGAGCACCGCGAACGCGGTGGCCGCGGCCAGCAAGGCCAGGCCGGGCCGCCGCGCGCGCGAGCCACCGGGCCGCCGGCGGCGCAGGCCGATGACGAAGGCCGCGATCAGCGCGGCCAGCGAGCCGAGCAGGACCGCCCGGCCCAGCCAGCGGGCCACGGTCGCCGGCTCCACGCGCAGGAACACGCCGTGGGTGAGGCCCGCCATCAGCCCGGCGGCCGTGTCGGTGTCGAACATGCCGGCCAGGCCGCGCCTCGCCTGGTCGCGCACCAGGCTGGCCACCATCACCCCGTTGCTGGTGATCTGCGCCAGGGTGCCGGCCGGGCCGCGGACGTACTTGGTGTGGCGCGGGGCGCCGCCGCCCGCCGGCACGAAGACCTCGTACTGCGACGAGACGTAGTAGGTCGTGCCGGTGGCGTCGGCCTTCTTCAGGCGGTGGCCGTTCTCGTCGTAGACGAAGGCGGCCTGGGTCGCGCCGTTCTTGTCGACGCTGGTCAGCCGATCGGCCACGTCCCAGTGATAGAGCCAGGCGTCGCTGCCCCGCGTCTTGGTCTCCATGTTGCCGTTGCCGTCGTAGGTCGCCGACAGCCCCTGCGTGCTGCCCACCACCTGGGTGCCCTTGCCGGGCGCCGGGTTGAACGAGAACACCTCGGTGCCGTTGCGGAGGAGCTGGTTGGCCGCCCCGTAGTCGCCGTACTGCAGCGTCCCGTAGAGGCCCGGGCTGGTGGCGGAGCCGAGCTCGCCGCGGTCGTTGTACGTGTAGGCCTGCGTGCGCGTCGGATCCAGGTGATCGTCGATGCGCTTCAGGTTGTAGACCTCGTTCCACACGTAGCCGTAGTCGAGGAGCTGCTTGGCCCCCGGCGGCGACTGCGAGCACGAGATCGGGTCGGGCAGGGCGGTGTGGAAGGTCTTCGCGCCCTCGAGCAGGCCGGTGTCGGCCTGGTAGGAGTAGCAGCTGGTCACGCCGTTCGAGTGGCGGAGCTGGCCCGGGTTGCCGCGCGCGTCGTGCCCGGTGTAGCGGGCGTAGGTGGTCTCGTCGCCGGGCAGCGCGCCGGCCTCGTGCAGGATGATGCGCGCGACGTGGCCGGCCGGGGTGAGCTCGGTGCGGACGTCGGAGCCATCCGGGTAGACGCTGCGCACCAGCCGCCCGGCCGGATCGTGCTCGGCCGACCAGTGGAACGCGTAGCCGTCGATCTCGAGCGCGACGTCGGTCTGGTGGCCGTAGGCGTCGTAGGCGAAGTCGAAGCGCGACTCGATCGCGCCGCCGCCGTCCTCGACCGTCAGGTGCGACAGCTGGCCCTTGCTGTGGAGCAGCGCCGGGTCGTCGTACTCGAAGGTCGACAGGCGGGTGAGCTGGCCGGCGGCGTCGAGGTAGCGCTTGGTCAGCGTGCGATCGAGCGCGTCGTAGGTCCGGGCGATCCGCTGACCCTTGCCGTCGGTCTCCTCGACCAGGTGGCCGCTGTCGTCGTAGACGTAGCCGGTGGTGCCGGAGATGCTGCTCTCGACCCGCTCGGTCCGGCCGAGCCCGTCGCGGACGACCACGGTCTGCTCACCGCCCGGGCGGGTGGTGCGGGTCAGCCTGCCGAGGGCGTCGTACTGCATCGTGGTCGTCGCGTTCTCGCCGTCGAGGAGCGTGACCACGTTGCCGCGCCCGTCCAGGGTCTGCGTGCTGTGCGCCGTCAGCGGGTCGGTCCGCCGCACCTGGCGGGTGGCGTCGAGGTACTCGGTCTCGAGCTTCGCGCTGCCGGGCAGGGTGGCCGTCGTGATCCGCTTCTTCTCGTCGTAGAGGTAGGTGGTGAAGAGCGGCGTGTCGCCCTCGCGGTACGGCTGGCTGCTCTTCCACACGTGGTCGTAGTGGTCGTCGACGTACTGTTGGTCCACCCGGATCGGCTTGTTGTCGTAGCCGCCGCGGCTGCGCGTGCGGTAGAGGCGCCCGTACGCGTCGCGGAGCTCCTCCTTCCAGTCCCACTCGCCCGTCGTCCACGAGCGGCGCGAGAAGGCCTGGGTCACGAAGCCGGACTCGACATGCGCGGGGTCGCGGGTGACCCGGAACCGCTGCACCTCCACGGTCTGGCCCTGCGGGCTGGTCTGCGCGACCGCCGTGGTGCGCCCGTAGCCGTCGAGGGTCAGCCAGGTCTTGTCGCCGTTCGGGTCGCTCCGCTCCACCTCGGCGCCGAAGCGCGGGTCGAGCTTCCTCCCGCGGGTGTGGCCGAGCTGATCCACGGTGCCGGCGGCGAGCTGGTAGCCGTCGTAGAGGAGCTGGGTGATGCCGCTCTTCGGATCCGTGGAGGTGTTCGGGTTCCCGAACAGGTTGTACCCCTGCGTGACCCCGAGCCACTTCTGGTGCTGGTCGTCCCAGGTGCCCTCGAAGGTGAGGTTCCACTTGCCGTCGTACTCGAACCGCTTCTTCTCGAAGGTGGTGGTGCCGTCGCCGGTCGACTCGGTCTCCGCGTAGCCGAGCCGCCAGGCGGCCGGATCGTTGAAGTAGGTCTTGGCGGTCCGGAGGAGCGAGCCCGGCACCTGGTCGTCGAGCTGCCTGATGTTGCCGTGGGCGTCGTAGAGGTAGGTCAGCGTGCGTTCGTGGGTCTGGGCGTCGCAGACGTCGATGCGGTACTCGCGGTCGGTGCGGCTGTGCAGCCTGACGCCGAAGACGCCGGCGAGCGTGCCGCCGTTCTCGTAGTCGAACAGGGTGCGGGCCAGCGGACAGCCGAGGTTGCTCCCGCTGCGGGTCTGCTCCGCGAGGAGCCCGGCGTAGGGGAAGTCCTGCCGGTACGTGCTGGTCAGGTAGGTGAGGTCGGTCTCGTCGCTCATGCGGATCTTCTCGAACCCCAGGAACCCGCGCCCCTCGAGATCGGTCCGCGCGTGCCAGTAGTGGTAGCTCGACTTCCGCGGGTTCTCGTTCACGCCGACCTGGGTCCGGGTGACCATCGAGACCAGGCGACGGCCCGACACGAAGTCGCGGACCGGATAGACGGCGCCGGTGCCCTTGTCGTAGACCCCCTGGTACAGCATCGGCTGGTAGCCGACCTCGATCGACTGGCCGAGCCCGTCGACGACGCGCTCGATCGGATCGTTCTTGCGCCCGAACAGCATGTGCGACTGGCCGTTCAGGTACACGTGGAGGACGTCATCGACACCGTCCTCGTTGAAGTCGCCGAGCAGGTGGGTGACGTCGGCCATGCCGCCGAGCTGCGTGCTCTCGGTCAGGCTGACGCCATCGAGGCCGAGGTAGGCCGTCTTCTGGTGGGGGTCCGGGCCGCTGTCGGCGTCTTCCTCGCCGAGGTCGAAGGTGGTGAGGACGTCGTCCTTGCCGTCGCCGTTGAAGTTGGCCACCTCGATGTAGTCCCAGCGGCCGGGGGCGTCGCCGGTCGTCCCCCACGGGATCGGGATCGCCTGGCCGTCGACCGTCCGGGTGAAGGTCTGCGGGTTGACGATGACCGGCTTCAAGGTCCGCCCGGTCGACAGGACGAGCATGTAGCCCTCCTGGATGTCCACCGGGAAGATCTCGTCGGCGATCTTCTTGCGCCCGGTCAAGAGGAGGTCGCTGTAGCCGTCGCCGTTGAAGTCACCGACCGCGACGTCGTAGCGCAGGTGCGGCCAGACTCCCGACCCGTGCTGGGTGAAGCCGTTCCCGTCGGACTGGAACAGCCGCCAGCGGGTGTGGCTGTTGCCGAGGTCATGGACCTGCTTGGCGACCACGAAGTCGACCCGGCCGTCTCCGTTGAAGTCTCCCGGGTGGAGGTGGAGGCTGGACGGATCGTCGTCGAAGTCGTTCCAGTCCGGCTCGGAACCGAAGGTGCCGCTGGCCGACTGGGTGAAGCCGGTGCCGTTCCACTTGAAGAGCCGCCAGCCCTCGTAGTTGTCCCAGCAGCTGAAGATGGTCGAGTGGCGCGCGGTGGTGAGCACGTCGCCGCGCCCGTCGCCGTCGAAGTCGCCCAGGTGGACCTCGTCGCCGTAGGAGAACTCGTCGCTGAGGGCGTTCGGTGTGGTGGCCAGCCCGGCCGGCGACCCCATGTAGACGCGCGCGCCGCCGAGCGCGGGGTCCTCCTTGCACGGGTCCAGGAGCTGGACGAGGTCGGTGAAGCCATCCGCGTTGAGGTCGGTGGTGAACAGCTCGAGGCCGTTGTCCGAGTCCCATTGCTCCGGGTCCTGCCACTCCGACTTGGCGAACCCGACGTCCGGGAAAAAGCCGGGCGTGCTGAGGCTGAGCTCGTAGTGGACGTCGTCCGGATCCCCCAGCTCCGGGTCGAACCAGACCCAGGCGGTGAGGTAGTCCAGCTTCCCGTCGCCGTTGAAGTCGCCGGAGAAGATGCGATCCACATCGACCCTCGGCATCGGCTGGGTGGTCGCGACATAGAAGGGCGGCTCGAACACGCCGGGTTCGGCGGCCGCGGTGAAGTTCGTCGGCGGCAGGCAGGTGTTCCCGTCGCACTCGAGCATGCGAGACAGCACCTCGCGGCTGGTGGTCGGGCTCACCTGGTACTCGAACCGGTACTGCTTGGCCATGATCTCGCCCCCGCTGTACTGGGAGCCGAGGACGAACGTCTCGAGGCGGGCCAGGCGCTTGTCGAGGACGCGCCGGAAGCCGGCCATCCACTCGGGCACGGTGAGGGCGCGGTTCTCGTAGACGAAGCGCACCTCGCGCTGCGCGCTCCGGTCCGCATACGAGTTGAAGGTGTACTTCATGACGGCGGGCACGCACTGGTGCTCGCCGACCGCGGTGTACTCGATCGTCATCCGGTTGCCGCTGGGGTCGGTGACGCTGGTGATCGGCCACTCCATGCGCGCCGAGGTGGTCGGCGTGTTCAGGCGCGCGCAGAACGTCTGGTCGGGCTCGCCGTACCTCACCACCGTGCCGTTCCTGAGGGTGGCGCTGAGGGTGCACGGGCCGGCGGCGGTGATCGGCAGGGGCACGCCCGGCAGGACGATGGTCTCGTTGCAGGAGTCCTCGGCCTCGATCCGGGTCCAGGTCTCGTTCTCGGTCCGGTAGCGCGACCCGTCGGCCATGTAGTTGCCGCTGCCCTCCTTGATCAGGCGCATCCCGTCCAGGCACAGCCGGTCGGTGTCGCCGAGGGTCACCGTCCCGGCCACGCCGTCGGCGGCGACGGTGCGCTCGCACCGCTCGATCCGCGACAGGCCCGAGAGGACGAAGCCGACCCCGAGGAGGCCGCTTCTGTCGGTCTGGCTGCTGTAGGCGACCGACAGGCGGGGCTCGATGCCGCGGATGCCGGGCGGGACCTTGATCGGCACGGTGTAGGTGGCGGCGCCGTTGGAGTTGACGTCGAAGCTGGCGTCGATGGTGCCGACCGCCCCGCGCTCCTCGCGGGCCTCGGGGGTGGGGTCGCCGCCATACCGGTTGGGATCGATGCCGGCGATCACCGGGTTGGACGGCCCGCCCTCTCGCCCGCCGCCCACCGCGGTCACCACGTAGGTCGTGCGATCGGACGGGACGTGGGTGTACTGGGTGGCGCGCACCTCGGCGATCGTCTCGTAGCCGCGCTCGACGGCGACCTTGACCCGGTAGCTCTCCGCGCCGGTCGACGCCCGCCAGGTCAGCACCACCTCGCCCTCGCTGGTCGCCCGGGCGGCGAGATCGGCCGGCGGCGGTGGTCCGTCGAGCCCGCGCCCGACCACCGATGAGTCGTCCCCCTCACCGGCGCAGCCGGCGCCGAGGGCGGCGAGGACGGACAGCGACAGGGCGAGCGCAGACGCGGCCGGAGTTCGGTGCATGCGGCAGGAACGACCGCCGCGGCGATTATTCCCCGAGGATC
>DATHKR010000006.1:0-67318 GCA_035489015.1 Kofleriaceae bacterium
AGGCCTCGGCCGCTCGAGGCTCTCATGGCGGCGCCGGCGGCCCGGGCGGATCCGGGGTGGCCGGCGAGCTCGGCGACCTGGCCGTAGGTGAGCACGCGGCCTCGCGGGATGCGGCGCACGACCCGGTAGAACTGGTCGTAGAGGGCCGCGACGGGATCGGCGTCCGGGCCGGTGGGGCGGCGCTTCGGCGCGGGCGGGCGCGCGGGCGGGCGGCGCGCTCTGGACCTCGGCATCGGGGCACGCTACGACAACGATCGATGAAGATCCAGGTGCGCTACTTCGCCGTGCTGCGCGAGCGGCTGCGCTCCGACGGCGAGACGCTGGAGCTGGCCGACGGCGCGACGGTGGCCGACGCGCTGGCCGCGCTGGCCGGGATGCACGAGCCGTTCGGCGCGCTCGGCCGGCGGTGCCAGACCGCGGTCAACCAGAGCATGGTGCCGGCGGGCGAGGTGCTGCGCGACGGCGACGAGCTGGCGCTCATCCCGCCAGTCGCGGGCGGGGCCGATCGCCACGCGCGCCTGCTCGATCGGCCGCTGTCGCTCGACCGCGTGGTCGGCGCGGTCAGCTCGCCCGACGCCGGCGGCGTGGCCACGTTCACCGGGGTGGTGCGCCGCCACAGCGCCGGGCGCGAGGTGGAGCGGCTCGAGTACGAGGCGTACGCCGAGATGGCCGAGAAGGTGATGCGCGAGCTGTGCGACGAGATCGAGGCCGAGATCGCCGGCGCCCGGCTCGCGGTCGAGCACCGGGTCGGCGCCCTCGTGGTCGGCGACGCCGCCGTCGTCATCGCCGCGTCGGCTCCTCACCGGGCCGAGGCCTTCACCGCCTGCCGGGCGCTCATCGATCGCCTCAAGCAGCGCGTGCCGATCTGGAAGAAGGAGATCGGTCCGGACGGCGCCGAGTGGGTGGGAATGGGCCCGTGATGGCCCGATAGCGTCCGGGCTACACTCGACGTCGATGCTGGACCAGGCTGCCATCGCCCCGGACACGATCCGATCGATTCGCCGGGTCGAGTACGAGCGGATGGTGGAAGCGGGGCTGTTCCCCGACGAGCGGATCGAGCTCCTGCGCGGCGCCCTGGTCGCGATGAGCCCGCAGGGTGCTCGGCACGCCGACGCCACCCGGCGGCTGGCGTCCATCTTGATCGGTCATCTGAGCCAGCGCGCAGCGGTGAGCTGCCAGCTTCCGTTTGCCGCGACCGACGACTCGGAGCCTGAGCCGGATGTCGCGGTCCACCCGGACGACAACTATTCTCGGGCGCATCCGAATCGGGCGTTCCTGGTGGTCGAGATCGCCGAGAGCTCGCTGGCCAAGGACCGCGCGGTCAAGGCGGCGGTGTACGCCGAGGCGGGTGTCGCCGAGTACTGGGTGGTCGACCTGGCGCGTGGCGTGGTCGAGGTCATGACCGAGCCGTCTGCGGGCGGATACGGGCGGGTCGTGGTGCGGACGCGCGGCGAAGGGATCCGGCTGTCCGGATTCCCGGACGTCGAGGTGCGCGTGAGCGATTTTCTTCGCGGCGAGTGATCGCCGGCGCAACCGCGCGGGGCGCGAGCCGACATGGTGGCGATGGGCTACCGCGAAGAGCTGCACACTCCCACCGTGCCGACCGATCGATTCGCCCTGCTGGCGACGATCCGGCGCGATCCGGTGACCGCGCTGCGAGTTCACGGCACCGGTCACCACATCGACCTGCCGGACGGGCACGGTCGCCTGTCCATCGGGGCCTCGCCCGGCTGCGACATCGTGCTCGACGATCCTTATGTGTCGGCATGCCACTGCCTGCTCGAGCGGCGCGAGCTGGACCGCCTGCTGGTGCGCGACCGGCAGAGCAAGAACGGCTGCTTCATCAACGGAAACCGGATCGAGGTGGCCGAGCTCCGGCCCGGCGCCATCCTGACGGTGGGCGGGGTGAGCCTGCTGGCCGTGGGCCTGCGCGCGCGGGAGCGCACGAGCGCGCGCGAGGCGCTGGTCGGCCAGGCGGCGGTGTTCCGGGCCGCCATCGATCGGGCTCTCCTCGCGGCGCGGACCAGCTGCAACGTGCTCCTCACCGGCGAGACCGGCACCGGCTAGGAGCTGTTCGCGCGCGCGATCCACGAGGCGTCGAGCCGGGCGCTGGGGCCGTTCGTCGCGGTCAACTGCGGCGGCATCCCGTCCGAGCTGGTCGAGTCGGAGCTGTTCGGCCACGAGAAGGGCGCGTTCACCGGCGCGACCACCGAGCGCGACGGCGTGTTCGCGCAGGCCGACGGCGGCACGCTGTTCCTCGACGAGCTGGGCGAGCTGCCGCTGCCGCAGCAGCCGCACCTGCTCCGGGCGCTCGAGACCCGGCAGATCCGCCGGGTCGGCGGGGCGCGCGAGCGAGCGGTCGACATCCGCCTGGTCGCCGCCACCAACCGGCTCGACCTCGACGGCGAGCGGTCGCCGCTGCGGGCGGATCTGTTCCACCGGGTGGCCACGCTCGTGGTCGAGCTGCCGCCGCTCCGCGCCCGCCGGGATGACATTCCCCTGCTGGTGGACGGCTTCCTGGCCGAGCTGGCGCCGGAGTTCGGGCCGCGCGTGGTGCCTCGCGCCGTCCTGGCCGCGCTGGCCGAGCACGGCTGGCCGGGCAACGTGCGCGAGCTGCGCCACGCGGTGCACCGGGCCGTCGCGCTGTCGGGACGCGAGCTGCGCGTCGAGGACATGCTGCCGCGACGCGCCGCCTTCTCGCCGGTTCGATCGGCCGAGCCGAGCCGCGCGGCCGAACCGAGCCGCGCGGCCGAGCCGGGCCGGGCGGCCGAGCCGGGCGACGGCGTCATCAACCTGGTCGATGCGACGCTGCGCGAGCTCCTGCTCGGCGCGTATCGCCAGCACGGCTCGGTCAGGCGGGCAGCGGCCGCGCTCGGGCTCCCCAAGTCGACCTTTGCCGATCGCGCGCGAAAGCTCGGTGTGATCTGAGCCGGGAGATCGGTCGCGCGCTACTCGGTCAGCACCCGCACCCCGATCGGCATGTCGACTCGCTGGGCCTCCTCGAAGTCGAGCTCGTCACCCTGCACGCCCGGGGCTCGCAGGACGATCAGCTGATCGCGCTGGTAGACCAGCCGCACCCGGGTGCCGGCGCCGCCGGTGCACTCCAGGGTGAAGAATGGCTTCATGGGGACCCCAGGCGGGTTGCGCTGCATCGTGCACGGACCGGGCAGCTGGCCCAGATCGACGCGCTTGGTCGAGCCGGTCTCGTCGGTCTCGATCAGCCACAGCGCGACCGGCCCGCCGGCGCCCGCGTCGGCATCGCCGGACCGCGACGCGACCGGAAGCAGCTCGAGCGAGAGCACCAGGCGCTTGTACAGCGGACGGCGATCGCTCTCGGCCTCGTCCGTCGGCGCGCGCGACCCGCCGCATGCGGCGACGGCAACGGCCAGACCGAGGAGGTAGATCACCCGGGCGGGCCGGTCCATCGCCGACCATCGTACATCCGTAGTAGGCTGGAACCCATGGGTTTGGCCCGGCTGGTGGTCATCGAGGGGCCCGACGTCGGTTCGGAGTTCGACCTCCCGATGCGAGGGGGCGGCATCGGCCGGGGCGAGGACAACGTCGTCCAGCTGTCGGATCCGGCGATCTCGCGGCGGCACTGCGACATCGAGTGGCGCGACGGCGGCTTCGTGCTGGTCGACGCCGGCAGTCGCAATCGCACGCTGGTCAACGGCAAGCCGGTCAGCCGCCATCCTCTGGAGCAGGGCGACGAGGTGGCGATCGGCAAGACTCGCCTCGCGTTCTTGCCAGCCGAAGGCGGGCTGGCCGTGCTTCGCCAGGCCATGCCGAGCCGGGTGACGATGGAGGTGGGCTCCGGCGAGCTCCTCCGGGCAGCGTCCGCGGCGTCGGGTCGGGATCAGCGCGCGGCTCGACACCTGGCGTCGCTGGCCGGCCTGGGCCAGCGGCTGCGCTCCATCGAGGGACGAGCCGAGCTGGGCCCGGCCGCGTGCGAGGCAGCGCGCGCGTCGCTCGCCGCCGACCGCGCGCTCCTCCTGCTCCGCGACGCCGGAGGAAAGGTGGCGACCAGCGCGAGCGCGGTGGCGCACGCCGGCGCCGACGGTCAGCTGGCGCTGCCGCGCGACGCGATGGACAAGGTGCTGACCGAGAGCAAGGCGATCGCCGTGGACGGGATGGCGGGCGGGCGCTCGGCGATGCTGGCTCCGCTCCACGGACCGGACGGCGCCACCATTGGATTGCTGTACGCGGATCGCCTGGCGGGCGGCGGCGCGAGCGGCACGCCGCCGCCGTGGGACGAGATCGATCTGCTCGGCCTCGGCTGCGTGGCTCATCTCGTGTCGGCGGCCATGGCCGGGCTGGCCGCGCGCGAGGCGCTCGAGCGCGAGAATCAGTCGCTCGAGGAGCAGACCGGGGGGCGCGAGTTCATCGGCTCGTCGCCGGAGGCACGCGCGGTGCTGGGGTTCGTCGCCAAGGTCGGGCCGACCGACGCGACGGTGCTCCTGACCGGGGAGTCCGGAAGCGGCAAGGAGATGGTGGCTCGCGGGGTTCACCAGGCCAGCCGGCGCCGGCGCCAGGCGTTCGTCGCGGTCAACTGCGCGGCCCTGACCGAGACGCTCATCGAGTCGGAGCTGTTCGGCCACGAGAAGGGCGCGTTCACCGGGGCGACCGAGCGAAAGATCGGCCGCTTCGAGGCGGCCGACAAGGGGACGCTGTTCCTGGACGAGGTCGGCGAGCTCCCGCTCGGATGTCAGACCAAGTTCCTGCGCGTGCTCGAGGAGCAGAGCTTCGAGCGGGTCGGCGGCACGCGCCCGATCGAGGTGGACGTGCGCGTGGTGGCCGCGACCAACCGCGACCTGGGCGAGATGGTGCGGCGCGGCCAGTTCCGCGAGGATCTGTTCTATCGCCTGTCGGTCATCCACGTGGTCGTCCCGCCGCTGCGGGCGCGTCCGGGCGACATCCCGCCGCTGGCGGATCACTTCCTGGGCCGGCTGCGCCGCCAGGTCGCGCGGCGGGTGACCGGCTTCTCACCGCAGGCGATGGAGGCGCTCACCCGCCACGCGTGGCCCGGCAACGTCCGCGAGCTGCGCAACGCGATCGAGCGGGCGATCGTGCTCGGCGAGGGCGAGCTCATCCGGGTCGAGGACCTGCCGCCGCCTCTGTCGGTGGGTGCGGGGGCGCCGGCCCTGTCGCCGACGCCGCAGGCGCCCTCCCCGTCCGCGTTCGGTTCGCCGGCGCCCGTCGATGTGCCGGGCGCGATGGCGGCGCCGACGCCGGTGGCGATGCCGGTCCCGGCGGTGGCGCGGTCGCTGCGCGACCTCGAGCGAGACGGGATCGTGGCCGCGCTGGCCGCCACGGGCGGCAACAAGGCACAGGCGGCCGCCATCCTCGAGATCGATCGGTCGACGCTCTACAAGAAAATCAAGGACTACGGGATCGACGCCTGAGCGGAGACGGGCGCCCGTCGCGCGTGATGGTCATGCGTTCTTTCGGGGCCGTCCGCGACGCCGGCGAGGCGCGCCTTCCGAGTCGCCGAGGTCCTCGGAGAAGCGCTCCTCGAGCATGTCGTCGATGGTGGTGCGGAGCGAGTCGAGCTTGCGCAGCTCCTCGCGCTCGAAGTCCGCGAACGAATTGTAAAGCCTCGGAAATGCAAGCGACATGGCTCCTCCTGGGGCTGGAAACACACTTTGTCCTACATGCCCGCACACAACCTACGAGGAGACGTCTCGCGAATCAAATTTTTGCTTGTTTCTGCGCGCTGCGGCGCGCGGACAAGCCCCGTCAGGGATTCGTGTTACCAATCGATCGATGGGGCGGATCGTCGCCGTGGTGAACCAGAAAGGCGGGGTGGGGAAAACCACCACCGCCGTCAATCTGGCCGCCGGCGTCGCCGCCGCCGGGCACAAGGTGCTGCTGGTCGACTTCGATCCGCAGGGTAACTGCTCGTCAGCAGTCGGTTATCCGAAGAACCGGATCGAGCTCACGGTCTACGACGCGCTGATCGGAGAGGTCGAGTTCTCCGACATCATCCGTCCCACCGATATCACCACCCTCTTCCTCGCGCCGGCCAACATGGAGCTGGTCGGCGCCGAGATCGAGCTCATCGGGGCCGAGGGACGGGAGACCTTCCTGGCCAGAAATCTGGCCAAGGTCGTCGATCAGTACGAGTTCGTCATCATCGACTGCCCGCCCAGCCTGGGCCTCCTCACCGTCAACGCGCTGGCCGCGGCCGACGGCGTGGTGGTGCCGATGCAGGCCGAGTACTTCGCGCTCGAGGGGCTATCCGCGCTGCTCAACACGATCGAGCGCGTGCGCGACAGCGTCAACCCGCGCCTCACCCTCGACGGGGTGCTGTTCTGCATGTACGACCCGCGCACCAACCTGGCCGGGCAGGTGCGCGGCGAGGTGGAAGAGCACCTGGGCGACAAGGTCTATCGCACGCTCATCCCGCGCAACGTACGGCTGAGCGAGGCGCCGTCGCACGGCAAGCCGGTCCTGCTCTACGACCTGCGCTGCGCCGGCTGTCAGAGCTACCTCGAGCTCGCGCGCGAGTTCGTCGACCGCGCCGGGGTCAGCCCCGGGCCGGGGCCGGGCGCCACGCCCGCCGGCGGGTCGGCATGACCCGGCCGGTCGTCCCGTCGAGCGATTCGAGCCGTCCATCTACCGAGGTGCGCACCGACAACCGGGCGCGCCGCGGACGTCGAGTGATCGAGACGTGCGGATGACCGAGACGTGCGGATGACCGAGACGTATGGATGACCGAGACGTGCGGATGACCGAGACGCCCGAAACACCGCAACCACCAGAGCGCAGGGATATGTCGCAAGACGGTCAGGATCCGGCAGGACCGGGAAAGCGGCGCGCCCTCGGGCGTGGGCTGTCGGCGCTCCTGCCCTCCACCCCACGTCCACCGGCCAGCCCCGGCGCGCTCACGTCGCCCGGAGCGCGTGCCGCGACTGGCGACGTGCCGTCGACCGGACCTCGCAACTACTACGTGGCGCCGGTCGAGGACATCCATCCGCAGCCCAACCAGCCCCGCCGGCGCTTCGCCGAGGCCGAGCTGGAGGAGCTGGCTCACTCGATCCGCACCTACGGGGTGATCCAGCCGCTCATCGTGCGCGCGCGCGCCGGCGGCGGCTTCCTCCTCATCGCCGGCGAGCGGCGCTGGCGAGCCTCCCAGCGCGCCGGCCTGCTCCAGGTGCCGGTGGTGGTGCAGGACGTCTCGTCGCGCGAGTCGTTCGAGCGAGCCCTGGTCGAGAACCTGCAGCGCTCCGACCTGAACCCGATCGAGGAGGCGGAGGCGTACCAGCGCCTGCTCGGCGAGCACGGCTTCACCCAGGAGCAGGTGGCCGAGCGGGTCGGCAAGGAGCGCAGCACGGTCGCCAACAGCCTGCGCCTCCTCAAGCTCCCCACCGGCGTGCGCGACCGGGTCGAGGAGGGGTCGCTGTCCATGGGACACGCCCGCGCCCTGCTCGGGCTCGACTCGGTGGCCGAGATCGAGGTGGTCGCGCGCCAGGTCGTGTCGAAGGGGCTGTCGGTTCGCGCCACCGAGGCGCTGGTGCGCCAGCGCCAGGCCACCAGCAAGGCCCGGCCGGCCGCCAAGGTCGCCGCGCGCAAGAGCCCATCGGTCCGCGACGTCGAGACCCGCCTCACCAAGGCGCTGGGTGCCCAGGTGAGCCTGCTCGAGGGCAAGAAGGGCAAGGGCGGCAAGCTCGAGATCCGCTACGCAGATCTCGACGACCTCGATCGCCTGCTCGAGAAGCTGCTGAAGCGGTAGCAACGCCAACCGGACGCCGCGCGACCGCGCCCCCCCCCGCCGCGCCACCCCCGACGGCCCCCCCGCGACGGCCGTCCCCCCGCGCGGCGGCCGCGTTGCCCGCGCCGAATGTGCCGCCGGGCGCGAGGGCGGCGCCCTGGGTCGGGTGATAATCGCGAAATCTCATGGAGGAGCGGGTTCACGACCGGGTCCCGTTCTGCGTGCGCGTGCAGTTCCGCAACGCCTCCTCGCTGCTGGTCGCGTACAGCGTCAATCTCTCGCGCGGCGGTGTGTTCCTCGAGACCGAGGAGCCGGTCGAGATCGGCTCCGAGGTGACGCTGCAGCTCGAGGTCCCGCGCGCCGGTCCGGCGCTGCTCGCCGGCCGCGTCACCTGGCGCCGCGCCCAGGCCGACAAGGAGGGCCCGGCAGGCATCGGCGTCGAGTTCGACGCCATGGTCGATGCACTCGGCGAGCTCATCGACAGCCTGGTCACCCAGTTCGCCGGCATCACCGTCCTCCTGCTCTGCCACGACCCCAAGGAGCGCGGCAACATCGCTCGCCAGCTGCGCTCCATCATGGCGACCGCCGAGGTGGTCGGCGCGTCGGACGCGCGGGTGGCCGAGAGCCTGCTCGACGAGGACATCGACCTGGCGGTGATCGACGCCGACGCCGATCCGGATGGCACGCTGCAGCTGCTCGGCCGGGTCCAGTCGATGTTCAGCCCGGTGCCGATGGTCGTCTTGGCCGCCACCGACGAGCTGCGCCAGCGGGCGCGCTCCGGCGGCGCCGACGAGGTGGTGAGCAAGCCGCCTCCGTTCGGCGAGCTGCAGACCGCGGTCATGCGCGCGCTCGGACGGCCGACCTCGGTCAAGACTCGCTGACCGCGGCGCGGCGCCCGACCTCGCGGCGCCGCGCGCCTATCCGCCGGCGGCCGCGACCGTGTTCTCGAGCAGGCAGGCGATCGTCATCGGCCCGACCCCGCCCGGCACCGGCGTGATCGCCGCGGCCCGCTCGCGGGCTGCCTCGAAGTCGACGTCGCCGCACAGCTTGCCGTCCGGGCCGCGGTTCATGCCGACGTCGATGACGACCGCGCCCGGCTTGATCCACTCCCCGCGAACCGCGCGGGCGCGCCCGATCGCGGCGACCACGACGTCGGCGCGGCCGACCTCGCCGGCCAGCTCGCGGGTCAGCGAGTGGCAGACCGTGACCGTCGCGCTCGCGTTGGTGAGCAGGAGCGCCATCGGCTTGCCGACGATGTTGGACCGGCCGACCATGACCGCGCGCGCGCCGCGCAGGTCGATCGCGGCCTCCTCGAGGAGCCGCATGCACCCCTTCGGGGTGGCCGCGACGAAGCGCGGGCGCGACTGGGCCAGGCGGCCGATGTTGTCCGGGTGGAAGCCGTCCACGTCCTTCTCGGGCGGGATGGCGTCGAGGATCGAGGTCGGGTCGATGTGACGGGGTAGCGGCAGCTGGACCAGGATGCCGTGCACCCGCGGATCGCGCCCCAGCTGGCCGACCAGCTCGAGGAGCTCCGCCTGGGTGGTCGACTCCGGCATCCGGTGGTCGAACGAGACCACCCCGACCTCGCCGGCCGCCTTGTGCTTGGCGCCGACGTAGACCTGCGACGCCGGGTCCCCGCCGACCAGCACGACCGCGAGACCCGGCGGGTGCGCGACCCCGCGCGCCACCAGCGCCGCCACTCGCGCCCGCACCTCCTCGCGCACACGGGCCGCCACCGCCTTGCCGTCCAGGAGTCGAGCGCTCATCGGGAGCCTTTCTTGGTCTTCTTGCCCGGCTTGGTCCCCTCCGAGCCGGATCCGGTCGATGGCGAGGCCGAGCTGCCCGAGCTCCCCGATCCGGATGCAGCATCACCACCGGAGCTGGCGCCCGAGCTGGTCCCCGACCCGGAGTCGCTCTTGCCCTCGCTCTTGCTCTCGCTCTTGGCGTCGCTGGTTCCCTCGCTCTTGCCCTCGCTCGATCCACTTCCGGGCTTGGGCGAGGAGTAGAGGTCCTTGTACCAGCCGCTTCCCTTGAGCTGGAACGAGGTCTGCGAGATCACGCGGTCGAGCGTCAGGCCTCCGCAGGCCTCGCACTTGCGCTTGACCGGATCGCTCATCCGCTGCATGTACTCGAACGTCTTTCCACACTTCCGGCAGGCGTACTCGTAAATCGGCACGGCGCTAGTACTACCCGAGACGGCCGCCCGTGGTAAAGACGTCCTGAGATCGAGCCTTGCCCGCCCCGGTCCGCGCCCTCCACGTCTTCAGCCGAATCGCCCCGCTGGTCGGTGACGAGGAGGCCGGCGTGGTGTCCGCCCTGAGCCGCGCTCTGGTGCGCGCCGGCGAGCAAGTCACCGTCGTCACGCGCCGTCCGCCGGGGCTGAGCGACGCGGCGATGGAGCGGGCCGGCCTGGCCCGCCGCCTCGATCCGATCGACGTTCCGGTCGCCTCGGCCCCGCTCGGCCGAGCCCGGCTGACCGTGCGCGAGGGCCGCCTGGCCGGCGGCGCGGTGCCCACCTTCGCGCTCGAGGGTCCGGGCAGCGAGGACGACGAGATCCTCGCCGCGGCGGCGCTGCAGCTGTGTGAGCAGCGCGGGATCTGGCCCCAGGTGGTGCGCGCGCGCGACGACGCGCCGCACATCATCGCTCACGCCGAGGAGCGCCCGCCGCCGCCGAATTGCACCGCGCCGGCGTCGGTGCTGCTGCTCGGCGAGGCCAGCGCGCGTCCGGTCGCGGCCGCGCTGCGCGACGCGCTCGCCGCCGCCCATCGCATCGCCCTGCCTTCGGCCAGCTACGCCGCCGAGGTGGTCGAGCGCGGCGAGGGCGAGCTCATCGAGATGCTGCGGGCCAAGGCCCAGGACGTGCGCGGCATCCCGACCGGCGCCGACGAGGTCCACTGGAGCCCGGCCCGCGACCTCCACCTGGCCGGCCCGCTCGAGCCGACCAGGGCCGGCAAGGCCGAGCTCAAGCGCGTCCTTCGCCGCGAGCTGGGCCTCGCGCCCGGCCCGGCCCCGCTGGCGGTCGCGCTCGGCCCGTTCGATCTGCTCGACGCCGACGCCGCCGAGGGCCTGGCCCACGTCGGCGCGCACCTGGTGCTCGCCCACCTGCCCGGGACCGCCGAGCCGCCCGCGGGGCACAACCCGGAGATCCCGCGCGAGCTGGCCCGCGCCCACCCGATGCGCGTGCGCAGCGTGCACACCGACGTCGCCCTGCTCCACCAGATCGTCGCCGCCGCCGACATCGTGCTGCACTGCCACCGCTTCGCGCCGGGCGGGTTCTCGCCGCTCTTCAGCATGCTGTACGGCGCGGTCCCGGTCGCGCCGCGCTCCGGCGCGTTCGCCGACTCGGTGGTCGACTGGGACCCCACGTCGCGGACCGGCACCGGCTTCCTGTTCTCGCCGCACCGGCCCGAGGACATCCCGTCTGCGATGCGCCGCGCGGTCCGCGCCGCCTCGAACACCGAGATCTGGGACGAGCTGGTTGCGCGCGTCGCCCACGTCGATCTGTCCTGGCGCACGGTCGGCATGCGCCACGCCGAGCTCGGCCGCGAGGCGATGCGAGCCGCGGCCCGCGCCGCCGCATCGACCCAGTCCTGACCCTGAGCCCTGACCGGGCCCCGCGCCGACACTCGCCCGGGCCAGAAACTGGCCCCCGCCGGTCGAGCCTGCCTACACTGTCGCACACTGTAGGCAAGCGAGGAGGCACACCGTGGAACCTTCCGACCGCCGGATCGGCTTCAGGGTCGATCTCGAGCTCTTCTTCACCCAGTACATCCGCGACCGACCGCACCGGGTGCTCGGCACCAGCCTGAGCGAGACCGGGCTCTACCTCCACCGCGTGACCCTCGATCCGGCGACGCGCCTGCTCGCCAGCGGAACCGCGGTCGGCCTGGAGATCGAGCTCCCGGGCACCGGCGAGGTGATCTGGGCGCGCGGCGAGGTCTGCCGCGAGCGCCGCGAGCGCGCGGTCTGCGGCAGCGGCGTGCGCTTCGCCGACATGCCGCGAATCCACGCCCGCCTGGTCCGCGACTTCTGCCACGAGCGGCGCCTGGCCCGGCTCGACCAGCTGCTCGCGCGCATCCGCCAGCCGCCGGTCCCGCCCCCGCGCCGCGCCGTCCTGGCCAGCTGAGCCGCGGATCCGGGTGCGATCCGGCGGAGGGCCTCTCCGCCGATCGGGCGTTATACTTCCAGGTCGGCCCCGCCCGGGGCCGTCGGGAAGGTGCCCGTGAGAGCTCTCGTCTGCCTCCTGACCCTGGCCGCCGCCCTCGCCCCGCTGTCCGCGCCGCGCCCGGCCGCGGCCCAGGACTGGGACGTCAAGCGCGACCCCTTCGACCGCCAGGTGGTCGCCCGCTACAAGCGGATCCTGGCCCAGAACCCGGGTGATCGCGACGCGCTGGGCAAGCTGCGCGGCCTGTACAAGCGCTACCGCTCGGTCGGCCAGCTCATCGCCGAGTACCAGAAGGCGCTCGCCGGCAAGCCGAACGACTTCGCCGCGCTCGTCGTGATCGGCCACCTCCAGCTCGGCGAGGGCAAGCAGGCCGAGGCGCTCGCCTCCTACGAGAAGGCCTCCGCGCTTCGCCCGGGCGATCCAGCGCTGGCCAGCGCGATGGGCGACCTCTACCGCCAGGCCGGCAAGCTCGACGAGGCGCGCGCCGCCTACGACAAGGCGCTGGCCGCCACCGCCGACAAGAGCAAGAAGAAGCCGATCCTGAGGACGCTGGCCGGCCTCGCGCTCGACAAGAACGACATGGCCGCGGCCAAGGCCTACTTCGACAAGTACCTCGAGATCGATCCGGCCGACTCGCAGGTCCGCCTCGACCTGGCCGACGCGCTGGCCCGCTTCAAGCGCTTCGACGAGGCGGTCGCGACCCTGCGGGTGGCCGAGGGCCGCCTGCGCGCGGATCCGGCCCGCCGGGTCGAGGTGATCGCGCGGATCGGGCAGACCTTCGAGGCGGCCGGCAAGGAAGACGAGGCCATCCGCGAGTACCGGCGCGCGATGGCCGCGACCCAGAAGGGCTACTTCCTGCGCAAGGACCTGACCGAGCGGATCATCGAGATCCACCGGCACAAGCAGGACCTGAACGTCCTGGTCGGCCAGCTCGAGTCGGAGTGGAAGCCAGGCGCGCGCGGCTACTTCGAGTGGGACGTGCTGGCCCGCCTGTACGAGGAGACCGGCAACCAGGAGAAGGCGCTCGACGCCTATCGCAAGGCGGTCGCGGCGGCGCCGTTCGAGCTCGAGACCCAGCGCCGGCTCATCGCGCTGTACGAGAACTCGGGCCGCGAGGCCGACGCGCTGAAGCAGTACGAGGCGGTCATCCGGGTCGCGCCGGGCGAGCCGCGCTTCCAGCTCGAGCTGGCCGAGCGGCTGTGGCGGCGCGGCGACGAGAAGCGCGCCATCGCCCTGCTCCACCGGGTCGAGGCTCGCTTCGGCGGCGACGCCGGGGTACAGGCGGCGCTGGCCGACCTCTACACCCGCTGGGGCAAGGAGGACCTCGCGCTGCGCTCGTACGAGCGGCTGACCTCGATCGAGCCGGAGGAGGCGTCGCACCTGGTCAACCTGGGCGACCAGTACTTCCAGCGCGGCGACAAGAAGAAGGCGCTCGCGGTGTGGAAGCGGATCATCGCGCGCAAGACACCGACCGGCTACGCCAAGCTGGGCGAGGTCTACGCCGAGCACGACATGCTGGCCGAGGCGCTCGACATGTACGCGCGCGCCCTCAAGCTGAAGCCGAAGGACCCGGAGCTGTACAAGGGCCGCGCGTCGGTGTTCGAGCGCCAGCGCCGGCTGCCCGAGGCGGTCGGCGACTGGGAGAAGGCGCTCTCGCTCCTGCCGCCCGGCAAGGCGCAGCGTCCGACCCGGCGCGACATGCGCCGCCAGATCGTGAATCTCCTGAAGCGCGCCGGCGGCCGCGCGCTGTCCGACCGCGTCGACCGCTGGGAGCGCGCGTTCGCCGGCCAGCCGCCCGATCTCGAGGCCGGCTACTTCCTGTCCGAGGTCCACCTGCGCCAGGGCCAGTACCGCTCGGCCCGCTCGGTGCTGGAGAAGCTGCTGACCATCGAGAAGGACGACCTCGACGCGATGGACCAGCTGGTCAAGGTCTACAAGTCGCAGCGCGAGTACGACAAGGCGATCGCGCTGCTCGAGAAGCTGGCCCAGGTGTCGCCCGGTCGCGAGCGCGACTACTTCAACCAGATCGCCGAGATCAAGACGATCCTGCACCAGGACACCGAGGCGATCGAGTGGGCGCGCAAGGCGGTGGCCAAGAGCCCGAAGGACCCGCTCGCCCACATGCAGATGGCCGAGCGCTACCGCGACATGCAGAAGTACGACCTCGCGATCGCGGCGTACGAGAAGACGATCGAGCTCGACCCGCGCAACTACGGGGCCTACTTCGCGCTGGCTCGCCTGCACCGCAACCGCCACGACCTCGACCAGGCCGGCAAGCTCTACCGCGAGGTGCTCGAGCGCTCCACCGACGAGGAGACCCTGCACAAGGCGGCGCGCGAGGCGGTCAACCTCGAGGAGCTGACCGGAAAGCTGGGCGAGCTCGAGCGCTCGATGGCGCCGCTCGCGTTCAGCCTGGCCCACAAGGGGGTCTACCGGGTCATCCTGGTCGAGCTGTACGACCGCTACGTGCCGACCCTGGTCGAGAAGTGGCGGCGCGGCGACGCCAAGGAGAAGCAGGCCGCGCAAAAGGAGCTGGAGCGGCTCGGCGCGCACGGGCTCAAGCCGCTGCTCGAGGCGCTGGCCGACGAGCGCGACCCGGTCCAGCAGCGGATCGCGGTCTCGGTGCTCGGTTACCTCGGCAACAAGGGCGCGGCCGCACCGCTGGTCCGCCTGGCCCGCCAGGACGGCCCGCCGGCCGGGGCCAAGCCGCGCATCGGCACCCTCATCCCGACGGTGGAGATCGACATGCGGGTGGAGGCGCTGGTCGGGGCCGGTCGGCTCGGCGACCCACGCACCATCCCGGATCTCATCGCGCTCGGCCGCCACCCCGAGGTGGCGATGCGCGAGGCGGCGGTGTTCGCGCTCGGCATGACCGGCGACAAGCGCGCGCTCGGCCCGCTGACCGCGGCGCTGGCCGACCGGCGCGACTCGGTCCAGACCCTGGCCTGCTTCGGGCTGGCCCGCCTGGCCGAGAAGAAGGCGACCGCGACCGCCCCGCTCGCCGCGGTGGTGCGCGACGGCGGCCGGCGCGACGAGACCCGCGCGGCCTGCGCCTTTGCGCTCGGCGTGTCGGGCGAGAAGAGCGCGGTGGCCCCGCTCGGCGACCTCCTGGCCGACGGACAGGGCGAGGCCCAGCGCCTGGCGGCGTGGTCGCTCGGCCGGATCGGCGACCGCCGCGCCCTGCCCGCCCTGCTCGGCGCCTACTTCGCCAAGCGCGACCGGGTGCGCTCGGCGGTGGCGTGGGCGCTGCCGCGGGTCGCGGCCGGCCAGGTCGGCGGCGGCGAGGCGGTCCGCTTCATCGAGTACCCGATGAAGAACGGCAAGCTCGACGCCCGCGCGGCGGTCGCGCTGCTCGGGCCGCAGGGCGGCGATCCGCCGCTCTCCCCCGCCCTGCTGATCGGCCACGAGAAGGAGCTGGCCCGCGGCCTGCGCGAGGCGATGGAGCGCCACCGCGACGCGATCCTGCGCGTACTCGAGGATCTCGACGCGCGCCCGGTCGGCATCGCCCTGGGACCGCTGACCGCCGGGCTCGATCAGGCCCCGGCGGCCGAGCGCAGCCAGGTGGCCGCCGCCCTCGACCGGATCGGCGCGGAGATCCTGCCGGACGTGGAGAAGCTGGCCGGACATCGCGACCCGCTGGTCCGCCGCCGGGCCCTCTCGGTGGCCGGCAAGATCGGCGCGCCGGAGGTGAAGCCGCTGCTCGAGCGCGCCCTCGGCGACGACGAGATCTCGGTCCGCGAGGGGGCGATGCGCGCGTGCGCCGCGTTCGTGGCCCGGCGCGGCAACAAGGCCAGCGACCTGGTCCGCAAGGTGACCGACCGGCTGAGCGCGCCCGACTGGCAGGAGCGGGTCGCCGCCGCCCGCGCGCTCGGCGACTTCGGCTCGTTCGCGGACCGCGGCGCGCTCGGCCGCGCCGCCGTCGGTGACGCCAAGGCGTTCGTGCGCGAGGCGGCGGTCTCGTCGCTGGGCCGGCTGGGCGCCCGGGCGAGCGTCGAGGTGCTGGTGCAGGCCGCCGACCGGACCCGCGAGAAGGTGCCCGAGGTCAGGCGCGCGGCGGTGGAGGCGCTCGCGCCGCTGGCGCCCACCGACCGACGAGTGCGCGCGGTGCTCGCCGATATCGCCGACCAGGATCCCAGCGCCGAGGTGAAGGCGGCCGCGCGCGGATCAGAAAAAAAGTAGGGCTTTCGACAATTTGACGAGTATTTGAGCCGCGGGTACACTGGCCCCGTCATGGACGTGGGGCTGGTCTGCGACGAGTGCCACACCTTCAATCCGATGGGTGCGCGCGCCTGCGCCCGCTGCGGCGAGGCCCTGTCGCTCGATCAGCGACCTCCCGCGGTGCCGCTCGTGATCGCGGTCGAGTCGTCGGCGTCGGCGCGCGTGTCGGGCAATCCGGGCCGCACCGACGAGTCGTCGCGTCCGACGACGCGCGGCGAATCGAGCGACGGATCCGAGCGCGGCCTCGACATCGAGGTCGACTCGGTGCCGCTCCGCACCTGTGGGATGTGCGGCGACGACGTCGAGCCCGACTTCAAGTTCTGCGGCACCTGCGGCGCCGCCATGCAGGAGGAGACCCGGCCGGCCGTGCGAGTGCCGCTGTCCAGCCCGGCCGGAGCCGACGGCAACAGCGATCTCGCCGAGGCGATCGGCGGCACCCAGAAGCGCACGCTCTTCTTCGGCGCCATGCAGGCGGCGCGGGCCAAGCTGGTCCTCATCAAGGGTGACGGCCTCGACGGCGTGTCGTTCACGCTCGCCGGAGAGGACCACGTCGCCGGCCGCGCCGACGACTCCCCGCTCCCCTTCGCCGAGGACCCGTTCATGTCCCCGGTCCACGCCAACTTCTTCTACCGCAAGAACCAGCTCATCGTGCGGGACGAGGACTCGGTCAACGGCATCTTCATCCGCATCCGCGGCTCGGTGCCGATCGAGCTGGGCGACCGCTTCCTGGTCGGCGAGCAGGTCATCGAGGTGCAGAGCTCGCTGCCGTCGGACGAGCCGCTGCGCGCCCTGGCTGACGGGACGTACTACTACGCCAGCCCGCGCCCACCGTCGCACTTCCGCCTGATCCAGCTCCTGCGCGGGGGCGACAGCGGACTGGCCTTCCAGGCCCAGAGCGACGTGGTCTCGCTCGGACGCGAGGGGAACGACCTCAACTTCCCCGACGACCCCTTCATCTCCGGACACCACGCCCAGGTGTCCTTCGCCGACGGTGGGCTCTCGCTCACCGATCTCGGCTCCAAGAACGGCACCTTCCTCCGCGTGAGCCGCGAATCGGCGCTGCAGCACGGCGACTATGTCTTCATGGGCCAGCAGCTCCTCCGCGTTGAGATCGTGTAGGTTAATTCAGCAACTCAAGCCCGAGGCGGCCCGATGATCGTTTGCAACCGCTGTGGAAAAGAAAACCAGGACCACTACAAGTTCTGCCTGGGCTGTGGTGCCGAGCTCGCCGTCGGTCCAGCCGGCGACGACGGCAATGTCGGCACCATGAAGACGATGATGGGCGATTCGGGACAGCAGCGGACCTCGCCGACTCCTCCGGGCGGCGTGCCTCACACGCGGCTGCCCGGCGTCGGCGCGCCGGTGCCCGGCCCGTTGCCCGGCATGAGCCCGATGGCCGGCGGCGCGGTGCCGGTGCGGGCGCCGTCGGCGCCGTTCGGTCCCGCCTCGGGAGGCGTGCGCGCGCCGGCCGGCCCTCCCCCCGGCGTGGGCTCCCCCGGTCAGTTCGGCGGCGCGGTCCCGGCTCCGGGCGCGGTGCCGGGCCCGATGGGCGGGATGGGGACGGCTGGCTACGGCGGCCGCGCGCCCAGCCCGGTGTGGGGCGCTCCGCCGGCGGCGGCGCCGGTCGGGCACAACCCGGGGCACGGCGGCATGGGCATGGCGTCCGGATCGCCGGCCGGCGCGGCGGCTTCGTCCGGCCCGCGCAAGTGCCCGCACTGCGGCTCCGACGTCCCGCCCAACTTCAAGTTCTGCGGCGTGTGCGGGCAGAGCCTGGGCGCGTCACCGACGGCGGGTTATCCGCAGTCGGGCGGACAGTTCCAGCCCGGCCCGGGGCCCGGCCCGTCGGCGCAGGGGATGCCGCGCGCGACGCTGACCCTCATCCGACCGGACGGCTCCGAGGGCGGGACGTTCCCGCTGCGCGACGGCGACAACCGGCTCGGCCGCGACCACGGCGCCATCTTCGAGAACGACGGCTACCTGTCCCCGACCCACTGCGAGCTGATCGTGATCGGCAGCGGGGCGGTGGTGCGCGACCTCGAGAGCCTGAACGGTGTGTTCGTGCGGATGACCGGCGAGGAGGAGATCCAGCCCGGCCAGGTGATCCGCATGGGCCAGGAGCTGCTCCGCTTCGACCTCATCGAGCCGCCGACCCCGCTCGAGGACGGGACCGAGGTGATGGGCAGCCCGAACCCGGGCTACTGGGGAAAGATCACCGTCATCATCGGCAACCAGGTCGACGGCTCGGCCTACCCGCTGCTCGGCGACAGCGTCACGATGGGCCGCGAGCGCGGCGACATCAACTTCCCCGACGACGGCTACGTGTCCGGCCTGCACGCGCGGCTGTCGACCCGCAACGGCAAGGTCTACCTCGCCGACCTGGGCAGCTCGAACGGCACCTTCCTGCGCGTGCAGGGCGAGCGCAAGGTCGGCAACGACTCGTTCGTGCTGCTAGGGCAGCAGCTGTTCAAGCTGGCGCTGCACTGACCGTCACTTCGGCGGAGCAGGAGCTGGAGCCGGAGCCGGCGGGGGCGTCTTGCCGCCGGCCGGCGCGCCGGGCTTCGCGGCCTTCTCGCCCTCGACCAGGGAGTCGACGTTGAACTGGTCGGTCCCCTCGGTATAGGTGTACTTGAGCGGCTCCGAGGTGGTCGCGTTGTCGAACACCAGCACCACGTCGACCGTCTTTCCGGTCTCGCCGGCGGGAGTCTCGACCTTCAGCACATCGTCGCCCACGAAGCCGAGCACGCGGGCATCGCGATCGCCGAAGAAGACCTTGACCCCCTTGGTCCCCCCCTCCTGGAAACCGCTGCCGGTGATGCTGACCGTCGTGCTGCCCGTGTACGGGCCGCTCTGCGGCTCGATGCCGGTCACGTGCAGCCCCTTCTTCTTGTTGCAGGCAGCTCCGCCGACCAGGAGAGAGGCGGCGAGCAGGGCGAGAACGGACCGGCGGGCGCTCGACATGCTCGAAACGTATCGCGATAGCCCGCGCGAGGGCAAGGACGGGCCGGCCGCGCTCAGTCGGGCTCCTTGCGCGACAGCGCGCGCCGCATCTTCGACAGCGCCTGCTCCTGGAGCTGGCGGATCCGCTCGCGCGACAGGTTGTACTTCTCGCCGATCTCCTTGAGGGTGAGCTCGCGGTCGTCGTCGAGGCCGAAGCGCTGGCGCAGGATGTCCGCCTCGATCGGCTTCAGGTCGTGGAGGAGCTCGCGCACCTCCTCGGTCATCGCCTGGGTGGTCATGCGATCGGCCGGCGCCTCGTCCTCGGTCACCGGGTCCTGCAGGAACTCGATGAAGTGGCGGCCGTCCTCGTCGGACACCGGGCGATCGAGCGACAGCGACTGATCGACCAGGTAGGTCCGCATCTTCTCGATCTTGCCGGCCGCGATCTGGGTCGCCTGGGACAGCTCGTCGGTGGTCGGCTGGCGGCCGAGCCGCGCGTTGAGCTCGCGCTTGGCCTTGGCGATGCGGTGATACGCGTCGATCATGTGGACCGGCAGGCGGACCTCGCGGCCCTTGTCGGCCAGGGCGCGGCTGATCGCGTGGCGGATCCACCAGCTCGCGTAGGTGGAGAAGCGGAAGCCGCGCCGGTAGTCGTAGCGCTCCACCGCCTTCATGAGGCCGATGTTCCCCTCCTGGATGAGGTCGGCCAGCGCCATTCGCCCGTGGTTGAAGCGGCGCGCGATGCTGACCACGAGGCGGAGGTTGGCCAGGACGAACGCGTCGCGCGCGACCGCGGCCGCGCGATCCGCGCGCGATACCCGCGCCAGGTACGCGCGGGTCGACGCGCTGGTCGCCGACAGGGACTGCTTGTCTCGCGCGATGCGGCCGGGCCGATCGCGTCGGACCCGCTCGAGCTCACCGAGCACCGCGTCGAGCACG
Source organism: Kofleriaceae bacterium (assembly GCA_035489015.1). Classification (GTDB taxonomy): domain Bacteria; phylum Myxococcota_A; class Polyangia; order Haliangiales; family Haliangiaceae; genus DATFRY01. Next base: position 19,971 of record DATHKR010000006.1, read on the forward strand.
ATGCGGTCGGTGTCGACGGAGTGGATCTTGGGGGCCACCTTGGCCACCGCCTTGTCCAGCTTGATCTGGCCCGCCTTGCCCGGCGTGCGGCGCGCCGCCGCGGCCAGCCGGCGCAGGGCGCGAAACTCCGGCATGGAGTTGTCCATGCACGTCTCGACCATCTCGAGCACGTGCTCGAGCGCGGCGGCGTGACCGAGGATTGCCTTCCAGATCTCGATCTCGAGCGCCTCGAGCTCGCGCGCGGCGCGGAACTCCTGCTCCGGCGCCATGACGTCGAGCGCGGCCATGTCGCGGAAGTACTTGGAGAGGAAGCTTCCCTTGTCGTCTTCCTTGGGCGCCGCCCGGCGGCGTGCGGCCGGGCGCGCCCCCTCCTCGTCCCCACCGTCGTCGCCCAGCACCATGGCAAGCTCTGGCAGGGCGGCCAGCTCCGGATCGTCGGGCAGGTTCTCACCCGGCGCGGAGGTGGCGGCGGCTCGCCGGCCACGCGAACCCGCGCCCCGGCGGGCGATCATCGGCGGTCGGCCGCGGCGCGTGTGCCGGACCGGCTGGGTCGCGCCCCCCTCGGGCGCCACCTTGGCCTTCTGTGAAGTCGCTGACATCGGCGGTTCCTCGCTCTGGTACGGCGCCAGGGCCAACTCGGACGGCGCGGCCGTTCCCCGGTATGACGCCCGGGGCCCCCGAAAGTTTGCTGACCCGTGATGGATGCCGCTGGTTGCCCGGTCGACGACGGCGGATTCCGCGGGCGGCACAGCACTGACTACCCGCCCCGGGCATGGCTTATTCCGCGCCGCCGGAATCCGCTACGCCGCCAGGAATGGAATGGACGGCGACCGGACTCGGTTCAGCTGTTCAGGGGATGCGTCCGCCCGAGTCGACCAGCGACCCGGGCTTCTCGACGCGACGCTCCGCGATCACCACGATGTCGCGCGACTGGGCGCCGAAGAAGCGCCCCTTGGTGATCATGTTGCCGGACACCTCGACCACGCGGAAGCCGGCCGAGTGGAGCAGCTTGCCCAGCTCGTGCAGGCCGAACGAGCGGATCGAGATCTCCTGCTCGAGCTGGCGGCCGTCGTCGAACACGACCGAGCGATTGGAGATGAGGCGCGACGAGAAGTAGTTGAAGTCGACCTCTTCGAGGACGACGCAGCCGTCGCCCTCCCACCAGACCCGGAGCGGCAGCTCGGCGATGATGTAGTCGCGGTTGAGGACCTCGAAGACGCAGCGCGCCCCCGGCTTCAGCGCCCGGCAGATGTTCTGCGCGGTCTTCTTGTTGGTCTCGTCGTCGAAGTAGCCGAACGTCGAGAACAGACAGTAAGCGCCGTCGAACTGGGCCTCGAACGCCATGTCGCGCATGTCGCCATGGACGAAGTTGATGGTCAGGCCTCGCCGCTGCGCCTCGTCCGCGCCGCGCAGCAGCAGCGGCAGCGAGCTGTCCAGGCCGACCACGTGGTAGCCGCGCGCGGCCAGCTCCATGGCGTGGCGCCCGTAGCCGCACCCGACGTCGAGCACCTGGGAGCCGGCCGAGATGGCGAGCGCGTCCATGACGAACTGCGCCTCCATCTGGGTGGCCTGCGGGGTCAGGAACGGCAGGGTGCGGAGGTAGTCCTCGTCGAAGATGTCCTCGAACCACGGCTTGCCGCGCCGCCGGCGCGGCCGGGACTGAGTCGGATCCGCGGCGGCGGCGGCCGCGGCGGCCGCGGCGGCGCGCGTCGCGCTCGGCGCCGGCGGCGGCTTCTGCTTTGCGTGCGCGGCCCCGCCGTGGACGCCGTCACCGCCGCCCTGCCCCATCGAGTCGCGCAGATCGTCGGGCAGCTCCTCGACGTCGTCATCGCCGTCGAGATCGAGGGTGCTGTCGATGTCGACCGCCTGCCCGGACAGGAGCGGGCGATCGGCCAGCGAGGAGAGCGGGGTGGCCCGCTGGCTCTCCTCGATCTCCTCGATCAGCTCCTCGTCGATGATCTCGCCGCTGTCACCCGGGTCGCGGTTGGTCATCGGTCGAACGACGCCCCCTCGCGCCGCCGCGGACGTCGCGGAGGCGGCGCCGTGGTGCTGGCCCTGGTTCTGGTGCTGGTTCGAGTGCGGACCGCCGTACGCGCCGGGCTCGACGACCGGGGCCGGCGTCGGAGTCGGCGTGTGGGAAGAGCCGGACGCCGACGGCCCGAAGATCGGCCCGGAGTCGCTCGGCGGGCGCGGCAGCCGATCCGATCCGGAATCGCCGTTGCCCCACTCGAGCCCGGGCAGGTTCCAGCCGGAGTCGGCCGCTCCCCGCTCGGGCGAGTCGCCCTCCCCCTCGTCCGCGTCCTCGTACTCCTCGAGGTCGGCGTCCGACAGCGCCATGGTCTGCGCGCGCGGCATCGGGTGCGGCGTCCCGTCGGACAGCGGCGCGCCGAGCCGGCCAGCCATCACCGCGGTGTAGCGGCCGGAGCGGCGGGTGGCCCGTCGTCGCTCGGCGTCGGCCCCGTCGGTACCGTCATCGCCGACCGCGCCGAACGACCCGGATCCGTCGACCGAGAACCGACCCGAGCCGGAGTCCAGCACCTCCTCGATCGGGATGTCGACGCTGTCCGCCCGGTTCGGCGTGGGTCGCGGATCGCGAGCGCCCTCGTCGCCGGGGCCGGGGCCGAGCTGGTCCTCGTAGTCGTCCTCGAGCAGCGGGTAGTCGAGGCTGGCGTTGCCGTCGTGAGTCAGGCCGGACAGCGGCGCGACTGGCCCGCGCTCGGAGCGCTGCGAGTGGATCGCGCGCCCGCGACGGCGCGCCACCTCGTCGTCGTCCGCATCGTCGACCTGGGTGCGGTCGTCGCCTTCCTCGTAGCGATCGTCGCGCAGGAGCTCGGCCTCGCGATCGGTCGACTCCGAGAGCTCCACCTCGAAGATCTCGGGGCCGTCTCCGTCGGCCGGCGACGAGTCGGGATCCGGACGGCGGGCAGACGGCTCGGTCAGCGGCGAGTCCAGGTCGGCGGCGATCGGCTCGTGCACCCCCGGGCCCGACGACGGGCGGCCCCCTCCGCGCTCGTCGGTGAACGTGAGCGCCACCGGCGCGACGCGCGGATCCTCGACCTCGGGCGCGGACGGAACCAGCTCACCGGAGTCGTTCCGGCTGCTCGCTCGACGAGGAACGTTGTCGGAGGGCACGCGCAGACCACCGCCCTTGCGGCGCCGGCGATGACGCCTCTCCGAGTCGTCCTCGCTCGGATCGTCCTTGGTGTTCGGCCCCTTGCTCAAGTAGCCCCTGGCTTCCCAACGCGCGTTCGGGGCTCGCGCGACGATGTCCACCTGTGACCCAAAGGTCGGAGACCTCGCGCTAGTATAGGAAACCTTTACCAAAATGACAAGGCGGGGCGACGTCTCCGTCACCCCGCCTCATCGCGATTTCCCGAGCAAAGTCGCCGGGCCGCCTGCCGAGCGGTCCTAGCAGTCGAAATACAGGGCGAACTCGGTGGGGGTCGGGCGCAGCCTGACCTCGTCCACTTCCTTGTCCGTCTTGTACTGGATCCAGGTGTCCAGGAGGTCCGGAGTGAAGACGTCCCCCTTGAGGAGGAACGCGTGGTCGCGCCGGAGCGCGTCGAGCGCCGCGTCGAGCGACTTCGGCACGTGCGGCACCTCCTTCAGCTCCTCGGGCGAGAGCGAGTAGATGTCCTTGTCGAGCGCATCACCGGGGTGGATCTTGTTCTCCACGCCGTCGAGCCCGGCCATCAGCATGGCGGCGAACGCCAGGTACGGGTTGCAGCTGGGATCCGGCGAGCGGAACTCGATGCGCTTGGCCTTGGGCGACGGGCTGTACATCGGGATGCGCACCGCGGCCGACCGGTTGCGCGCCGAGTAGGCCAGGTTGACCGGCGCCTCGTAGCCGGGCGTCAGCCGGCGATAGCTGTTGGTGGTCGGGTTGGCGAACGCGCACACCGCCGAGGCGTGCTTGAGGATGCCGCCGATGTAGAACAGCGCGGTGTCGGACAGGCCGGCGTAACCGTCGCCGGCGAACAGCGGCTTCTCGCCCCGCCACAGCGACTGGTGCGTGTGCATGCCGCTGCCGTTGTCGCCGAAAAGCGGCTTGGGCATGAACGTGGCCGTCTTGCCCGCGCGCAGCGCGACGTTCTTGACGATGTACTTGTACCACATGACCTTGTCGGCCATTTTCAGCAGCGTGTCGTACTTGAGATCGATCTCGGCCTGCCCCGCCGTCGCCACCTCGTGGTGGTGCGTCTCGACCTCGATGCCGACCTCCTGCATCGTCAGCACCATGTCGGTGCGAAGGTCGGTGAACGTGTCGGTCGGCGAGACCGGGAAGTAGCCGCCCTTGTAGGCCGGTTTGTAGCCGAGGTTGGGCCTGCCAGCGTCGAGCTCGCGGCCGCTGTTCCAGCGGCCCTCGGCGGAGTCGACGTGATAGAAGGCCTGGTTCGCGCCGGAGTCGAAGCGGACCGAGTCGAAGATGAAGAACTCCGCCTCGGGGCCGAAGTACGCGATGTCGGCGATGCCGGTCGAGCGGAGATAAGCCTCGGCGCGGCGGGCCAGGCTGCGCGGATCGCGCCCGTACGGCTCGCGTGTGATCGGATCGACGATGTCGCAGACCAGCGACAGCGTCGGCCGCTCCAGGAACGGGTCCATGACCGCGGTGGTGGGATCCGGCAGCATGAGCATGTCGGAGTTGTTGATCGCCATCCAGCCGCGGATCGACGACCCATCGAACCCGTACCCGTCCTCCAGTCCCGACTCGAGCCGAGCGATCGGATAGGTGATGTGCTGCCATGTTCCCGGCGAGTCGACGAACTTGCAGTCGACCATCACGGCTCCGTTCTTCTCGGCGTACTTCAGGACGTCCCCTGGCTTCATGTGCGAGTGCCTTCCTTTGGCGCGCCCCCCGGGCGCTGTTGATGGTTGAGCGAGGCGCGGGATCCGCAGCGGATCAGATCGCGTCCTCGCCCGTCTCCCCGGTCCGGATGCGCACGATCTCGTCGACCGGGGTCACGAAGATCTTTCCGTCGCCGATGCGGCCGGTGCGCGCAGCCTCGGTGATCACGTTGACGACCTGGCGCACGCTCTCCTCCGGCACGATGATCTCGAGCTTGACCTTGGGCACGAAGTCCACCACGTACGCGGAGCCGCGGTAGACCTCCTTCTTGCCGCCGGTGCGCCCGAAGCCCTTGACCTCGCTGACGGTCATGCCGTGCACACCGATCTCCGACAAGCTCTCCTTCACCTCGTCGAGCTTGAAGGGTTTGATGATAGCCTCGACCTTCTTCATCATTGAGCGAAACGCTACGCGCGGCAGGTTTCGCGGCTGTTTCGTGGCCGTAAATTTCGGCCGAAACCCGCGCCCTTGCGGGGTCCGGAGATCAGGTCGGGCAGACCGGCTCGAAGGACGTCTCGAGGGTTCCGACCAGGTCCGCGATGCGGCTGACGCCCAGCTCGGCGGCGAGCGCGGCGAGCTCGTCCACCAGGCGGACCGCCCCGCCCGGGTCAGCGAAGTTCTGGGTCCCGACCTGCACCGCGGTGGCGCCGGCGATCAGGAACTCGGCCGCGTCCTCGGCGGTGACGATGCCGCCGATGCCGCAGATCGGCACGCCGAGGCGGGCGCGGGCCACCTGGTAGACCATGCGCAGGGCGATCGGCTTGATGGCGGGGCCGGACAGCCCGCCGAACACGGTGGCGATGCGCGGGCGGCGACGGCGCACGTCCACCGCCATCGCGGTGATGGTGTTGATGATCGACAGGCCGTCGGCACCGGCGTCGACCACCGCGGCAGCGAGCGCGGCGATGTCGGTGATGTTCGGGGTCAGCTTGATCCAGAGCGGCAACGCGGTGACCGCGCGGCAGGCGCGGACCAGCTCGGCCGCCACCGCCGGCTGGGTGCCGAACTCGACGCCGCCCTTCTTGATGTTGGGGCAGCTGATGTTCATCTCGAGCGCGTGCACGCCGCCGACCTCGCGCGCGACCCGGTCGAGCCCGGCCGCGCACTCGACGTACTCGTCGAAGGTCTCGCCGAAGAAGTTCACGACCACGCAGGTGTCGAGCCGGGCCAGGCCGGGCGCCTTTTGCTGCGCGTAGCCGTCGACCCCGACGTTCTCGAGGCCGATCGAGTTGATCATGCCGGACGCGGTCTCGCACATGCGCGGGGTCGGGTTGCCGAAGCGCGGACGCGGCGAGATGCCCTTGGTCGCGATGCCGCCCAGGCGGTTCAGATCGGTCAGGTGGCCCAGCTCGACCGCGTAGCCGAAGGTGCCGGACGCGACCAGGATCGGGTTCTTGAGCGCAAGCGCGCCGAACTGGGTGCGCATGTCGACCGCAGACACAGGCGCAGTCGCGGCCGCGGATCCGGGGACGCGCTCGCTCACGCCGCGCCCTCCGCGTAGGGGCCGGCCAGCTCGTCGAGCGGCAGGACCGGTCCGTCCACGCAGGTGTACCGGAACGGCCGGTTGCGGCACGGCACCGCGCAGGCCAGGCACACGCCGACGCCGCAGGCCATCTCCCCCTCGAGCGAGAGGTAGCAGGGCGCGCGGTGGCGCCGGGAGACCCGGGCGACCGCGACCAGCATCGGATCCGGTCCGCAGGCCATGAGGGTGGGCGGCGGGCGGCCGGCCGCCGCGGACGACCGGCGATCGAGCGCGGCGTCGAGCGCGGCGGTGACCCGGCCGCGGGTGCCGCGCGCGCCGTCCTCGGTGGCGAGGACCAGCTCGCAACCGGTGGCCGCGATGCGATCGAGGAGGACCAGGTCGGCGGCCCCGCGGCCGCCGTAGAACAGCGTCACCTGACCGGCGAGGCCGAGCTCCTGGGCGCGGCGGGCGTGCAGGTAGAGCGGCGCGAGCCCGACCCCGCCGGCGACCAGCCAGTCGACTCGATCGGGCGACGGCTCGGGGAAGGCGGTGCCGAGCGGCCCGAGCAGGCTGAACTCGGCCCCGGGCAGGGCGTGCTCGAGCAGCCGGCTGGCCTTGCCGGTGGTCTTGATGAGGATGTCGGCCTCGGTGCCGCGCGGCCCGCCGCGGCGGACGTCGAGCAGCGAGAACGCGCGCGGCAGGAGCGGATCGGAGCCCCACGCCCGCCCGCGCAGCATCACGAACTGGCCGGGGCGGGTGGCGTCGAGGAAGCCGCAGCCCTCGAACACGAGGACGAAGGTTCCGGGTGCGAGCGAGAGGCGATCGGCAAGCGGGACGACGACGTAGTCCACCGACGACCTATAGCACGCGACCGCGACGCACCGTCGGTGGCTGGGCGGCCGTAGCGACGGCTGCAGGAGCGGGCGCCGCGCTCAGAACGGGTCGATCGAGCGGTCCTTGTCCTGCTGGATCGCCCGCATCTCGGCGCGGAAGAGGCCGATCTTGCGGTCGAGCTCGATGAGGCCATCGGTCGACTGCGCGTAGCTGGCCAGGTGGCTGAGGTCCTTCCAGCTGGTCTCGAGGCGCTCGCCGTAGCGCTCCTTGAAGGCGGTGTACTCCTGCGACGCGACGCGGAAGCGGCGCTGCACCGCCGCGGCGTCGGGGGCGGCGGACTCGACCTGCGCGCCGGAGGACGGGGCCGCGCCGGTGCTGGCACCGTCGCGCGGGCGGCGACGGTCCGGCTTGCGGCGCACGCGCGGTGGCTGCTTCGAGCCGCGCGGGGGCGGCTCGTACGCGTCGGCCTCGTCGGGCGGCAGCTCGCGCACCTGGATGTCCGACGGCGACTGGGGCGGATGGGCAGGCGCCGCGGCGCCCGGCGCGATCGGCGTCGCCGACGGGGTCGGCTGGGTACCCGCGGCGGCCGGCTGGCCTGGCGCGGACGCGGCGGTCGCCGGCACCGGCAGCGGGGTCGCGCCCGGCGCGGTCGAGCTCGCCACCGAGGGCGCCGCGTGCGCGGTGCCCGGCGTCGCCGCGGGCACGGTGCCCGTCGCCGCGGCCGGCGTCGCCGCGGGCATCGCCGCGCTGGTGGCCGGCGCCGCGGCCGGCGCGATCGCGGTCGCCAGCGCCTGCCGAGGCTGGGCCGCGCGGCCGCCGCCGAGCAGGTGGCGGGCCGCGTACCACGCGCCGGCCCCGAACCCGCCGGCCAGGATCAAGACCGAGGCCCAGACCACGAGGCGCCGCCGCGACCACGCCGTCCGGCGCGCCTGCCCGAAGCGGACCGACTGGTCCACCGTCGGCACGTGCTCCTCGGCGTCCGGCGTGGTGTCGGCCGGGGATCGCTCGATGACTCGCTCGGCGGCCAGCGCCGGCGCCGCGGTCACCGCCGCCGATCGGGACGGGCGGGCCGGCCCCTCGCCGTTCACCGCCACGCGCGCGCTCTGCACGAATGTGGTCGTGGTCATCGCGCGCTCGCCGGCGGCCAGCGCGAACGAGATGGTCGAGCTGGCCTGGCTGGTCAGCTGCTGCTGCCAGCGCTCGAGCTCGGTCTTGTCGAGGGACGCGGCCTTGCGCCGGCGCGACACGTCGTCGCCGAGCAGCTCGCGCAGGAGCGCGGCCAGGTGATCCGGGTTGATGGTCGGGCTCACCGCCACCAGCGCGCGCTGGAGCGCGTCGCGGAACTCCGCCGCGGTCTGGTAGCGCTCGGCCGCGTTGGGGCGCAGCGCCATCGCGACCAGGCGGTCGAACGGGGCCAGCGACGGGTTGATCGCCGACGGCAGCGGGTGCTCCCCCTTCACCACCTGGCGGGCGAGCATGCGGTAGTCGGGGTGCTTGCCGATCTCGAACATGTGGCGCCCGGTCAGCATCTCGAACAGCACCACGCCGAGCGCGTAGACGTCGGTGCGCTGGTCGACCACGAAGCCCTTCACCAGCTGCTCGGGGGCGAGGTAGCCGAACTTGCCGAACCCGCGATCCGGGTTGGTCTCGGTCAGCCGGCGGCGGCTGCGCGCGATGCCGAAGTCGATGATCTTGACCTCGCCCTCGAACGACAGCATCACGTTGGGCGGCGAGATGTCGCAGTGAACCAGCGCGAGCGGGGCGCCGCCCGCGTCGGTGCGCCGGTGCGCGTAGGCCAGCCCGTTGGCCACCTCGCGCGCGATGAACAGGCCCAGCTCGACCGGCATCGCCCGGCCGCGGGCCGCGAGCGCCGCCATGGTCGCGCGCAGGTCACTTCCGGAGATGTACTCGAGTGCGAGGAAGTACTCGTCGCCGGAGCGCCCGACCTCGAACACCTGGGCGACGTTCGCGTGCTGGAGGTGGACGGCGACCTGCGCCTCGTCGATGAAGCGAGTCAGGAACTCGCGGTCCGCCGCGAAGTGCGGCAGCACCTTCTTGATCACCACGAGCTTCTCGAACCCGCTCAGGCCGTGGCGAGCGAGGAAGATCTCGCCCATGCCGCCCCGGCTGAGGCGCTCGACCAGGAGGTATCTCCCGAAGATCCGTGGAAGAGAGTCCTCCATCCGTGGGATGCGCTGTTGTTGCAGGCTCATTCCTTGGGTCGCGTGATCGTCTGGAGCCCGGCGACGCAGGAGAACAGCATAATTTCGCGCGGGCAGGGGCTCAATGACAGCGAGAACGCCCCGAACCGCGCGGCGATCTCGATCCTGTCGGCGCCGGGTCGAATCGGTCGGTTCATCGGCAGCCCGGCCGCGCGAACCGGAGCACTTGCACCCACTGGCGCTCTGGGTTGGGACGGGCGAAGTCGCGCCGCTGCGCCCTCGAGCCCTCACCTTCTGCGTCGCGAGTACCGCGGATCACATCGCCGGACACCACAGCGCTGCGCCGGGCTCAGCCGCGTGCCGCACCGCGTCGAAGGCTCGCCCGAGCCTGCCCGAGCCTGACAGTGGGGTCACGGGACCGGGTCGAGCGGCGCGCCGGGCAGCTCGAGCAGCATCACCACGGCGTCCTCCTGATCCTCGACGTAGTACTTGGGCCGGATGCCGACCGCCTGGAACTGGAACTGGCCGTAGAGATCGATCGCGCCGCGGTTGGAGCGGCGCACCTCGAGCGTGACGTAGCGGCAGCGGTGGCGGGCGGCGAAGTCGACCACGTGAGTCATCAGCGCGCGCGCGTGGCCATTGCGGCGCCGGTCGGGGTGGGTGGCGATGTTGAGCAGGTGGACCTCGTCGCGCACCAGCCAGTAGTTGCAGTACGCGACCACCACGCTGCGGGCGTCCTTCTGCCGCTCGCGCAGCACCTCGAGATACGCCCACTCGCGCTCGAGCTCCTCGAGGAAGATCTGCGACGACCACGGCGAGTGGAACGCATGGCGCTCGATCTCGAGCACCTCCTCGAGATCCGTGCGCTCCATCGGAGACACCTCGACGCGCCGCCGCCGCATGGCAGCCTCCATTTTACTCGCTGCGCGGCCTGGCCGCGCGATCGAGCAGGAAGCGCCAGAGCAGATCCATCCCCTCGGCGGTGGAAGCCGAGCAAAGGATTGGGTCGCGCGCGAGGCCGAGCTGCCGGCGAACCGCGGCCGCGGCCGGCCGCCGCTGGGCCTTGCCCAGCTTGTCAGACTTGGTCAGCACGACCTGTACCGGGACCTCTTGCTCCGCGAGGTACTCGATGAGCTCGCGCTCCTCGTCCTCGCCGCCGCGCCGGGCGTCGACCAGAAGCACCACCGCGCGCAGCGCCTCGCGCCGGCCGGTCAGGTACGCCTCGACCAGCGGTCGCCACGCCTCGCGCAGATCGCGCGACACCTTGGCGAAGCCGTAGCCGGGCAGGTCGACCAGCGCGAGCGCCGGCCCCTTGACCGGCTCGACGCGGAACCAGTTGAGCAGCCGGGTGCGCCCGGGCGTGCGCGAGGTGCGGGCCAGTCCGGGCACGCCGACCAGCATGTTGATGAGCGACGACTTGCCTACGTTCGAGCGACCGGCGATGGCGATCTCCGGCAGCTCGGGGCGCGGGAAGCCGCCCGGGTCGGAGGCCGAGGTGAGGAACTCTGCCCGGGGGGCCTTCATGGGCGTGCCTCGCCCGGGGTGGAATGGCGAATGCGCTGCCAGGCCGCTTCCGGGTCGAAGCGGGCCAGCCGGGTGCTCTCGCGGTGGCAGGCCAGGCACACCACCTCGCGTCGGGCCGGGGTGGATAGATCGCGCAGGCCGAGCGCGCGGGCCAGCGCGGGATCGCGCATGACGTCGTCGGGAGCGTAGTCCACACCCGCGCCGTGGCATGCCTCGCAGCCGACCCCGGGCAAGGGCGCGCTCCCGCCGTCGGTCATGTGGCAGGCGCGGCAGCGGGGCGAGCGCGCCTCGCCGGCGCGGAGGGAAGCTCGCGCGTGAGGGGTGCGGCTCCAGCCGCGCCGGATCTCGGCGTGGCAGGCGCCACAGGCGGCGGTTCCGGTGTCCCGGTCGGTCCCGGCGCGAGCCGCGGTCGCATGCGCGATCAGCACGGCGATCGCGCAGGTCCTGGGCAGCATCGAGGTCACAGGCGCGGCTACCACGCGCGACCTGCCTGGGTCAATCGATCCGTGGTAGGGGTGGGGTGTGCTCGTCATCGGATTGACCGGCGGTATCGCCAGCGGCAAGAGCACCGTCGCGACCATGCTGCGCGAGCTGCGCGCGCCGATCGTGGACGCGGATCTGCTCGCGCGCCAGGTGGTGGAGCCGGGCACGCCGGCGCTTGCCGAGATCGCGGCCCGGTTCGGGCCCGATCTGCTCGACGCCGACGGCCGGCTCGACCGCAAGCGCCTGGCCGCGCGCGTGTTCGCCGACGACGTGACCCGCGCCGCCCTGAACGCCATCACCCACCCGCGCATCGCCGAGGCCAGCCGCGCCGCGATGGCCGCGCTGCGGGATGGCGGCAACCCGGTCGCGATCTACGAGGCCGCGCTGCTGGTCGAGAACCGGATCCACCTCGGCCTCGACGGGCTCATCGTGGTGGCGGTGGACGAGGACGCGCAGGTCGAGCGGCTGCGCCAGCGCGACGCGATCGATGCCGACGCGGCGCGCGCGCGTCTGGCCGCCCAGCTGCCGCTCGCCGCCAAGATGGAGGTGGCCGACTGGGTGATCGACAACGGCGGCCCGCCGGAGCGCACCCGGGCCCAGGTCGAGCGGGTCTGGCGCGAGATCCTGGCCCGGGTCGACGGCGGACAGGGAGGGGCGGCGACATGACCCGCGATCGCGGCGGCAGCAGCAACGGCGGCGAGCGCGGGCATCACGCCGGCGAGCCAGACGGCAATCACGACGGCGAGCCAGACGGCGAGCACGACGACGGCGCCGAGGACCGGATCACGCGACCCGAGGTGGTGCTGGTGACCGGCTTCCCGGCTTTCAGCGCCCGGCGGATGGCGCTCGAGATCCTGGCCCGCGACGGCGAGGCGCGGGTGTTCCTGCTCGCCCGCGCCAAGTTCGCCGACGCCGCGCGCGAGCTGGCCGCGTCGCTGCCGCCCGCCCAGGGAGCGCGCATCGAGGTGATCGAGGGCGACGTGTGCGACATGGACCTGGGCCTGAGCGGGCGCGAGTACGCCACGCTGGCCGGGGAGATCACGTCGATCCAGCACATGGCCGGCATCTACTACATGGGCGTGGACCGGGCGACCGCGCGGCGGGTCAACATCGACGGCACCCGCGGAGTGATCGAGCTGGCCGGCGACGCGGCGCGCCTGCGCCGCCTGGTTCACTGGTCGACCGCGGCGGTGTCGGGTCGGCGCAAGGGCGTCATCCTCGAGGAGGAGCTGGACGAGGGCCAGTCCTTCCACAACGTCTACGAGGAGACCAAGTTCGAGGCCGAGAAGCTGGTCCGCGCGGCCCAGCGCAGCCTGCCGATCACGATCCTGCGCCCCGGCATCGTGGTGGGCGACAGCACCACCGGCGAGATCGACAAGCTGGACGGGCCGTACTACCTCATGGTCCTCCTGTCGACCAACCTCCTGCAGATGCGGATGCAGATGCCGGGCAAGGGGACCGCGCCGCTTCACCTGGTGCCGATCGACTTCGTCACCGCGGCCGGCTACCGGCTTTGGCGCGACGAGCGCGCGGTCGGGCGCACGTTCCACCTGACCGATCCGAACCCGCTGCCGGCCCGGCGGGTGTACCAGCTGGTCGCGGAGCTGTCCGAGGGCAAGGTCGCGCGCGGGTTCCTGCCGGCCGGCCTGGCCCGCACGCTCCTGCGCACGCCCGGCCTGGAGCGGTTGACCCGCTCGCCGATGGGCTCGCTCGAGTCGTTCGATCGCCCGTGCTTCTACAACTGCCGCAACGCGATGGCGCTGCTCCAGGAGGACGGCACCAGCTGCCCGCCGTTCGACAGCTACGCCGAGAACCTGGTCCAGTACGTGCGCGGCGTGCACGCCCGCCAGCAGAAGCTGGACGACGAGGTCTTCGATCCGTTTGATTAGCCGACGGAGCCCGAAGGGCGACGGAGGCTATTTCTTGAGCACGCCGAACCCGACGGAGCCCGAAGGGCGACGGAGGCTATTTCTTGAGCATGCCGAACCCGACCGAGCCCGAAGGGCGAGGGAGGCTATTTGTGTCCCCGCCGCGCCGCCTCGGAGCGGACCCGCAGGCGCAGCGCGTTCAGCCGGATGAAGCCGGCCGCGTCGCGCTGGTCGTAGACCGCGTCCTCCTCGAAGGTGGCCAGGTCGGCCCGGTACAGGCTGTTCGGCGACTTGCGCCCGGCCAGGCGGACGCCGCCCTTGTACAGGATGAGCCGCGCCGTGCCGGTCACCCGCTCGGCGACGTCGTCGACCAGTCGCTGCAGCGCCTCGCGCTCGGGCGAGAACCAGAAGCCGTTGTAGACCAGCCCGGCGTAGCGCGGGACCAGGTCGTCGCGCAGGCGGACCAGCTCGCGGTCCAGGGTCAGGGACTCGACCGCGCGCCGCGCCACGTGGAGCAGCGTCCCGCCCGGCGTCTCGTACACGCCGCGCGACTTCATGCCGACGAAGCGGTTCTCGACCAGATCGACCCGCCCTACCCCGTGCTCGCCGGCGATCTGGTTGAGCCGGGTCAGGAGCTCGATCGGCGCGAGCGCCTCGCCGTCGACGGCTACCGGCACGCCGCGCTCGAGCGAGATCTCGACCCGGCGCGGCTGGTCCGGCGCCTCGGTTGGATCGCGGGTGAGCTGGAACATGCCCGGATCCGGCTCGCGCCACGGATCCTCCAGCACGCCCCCCTCGTACGAGGTGTGGAGCAGGTTGCGGTCGACCGAGTACGGCTTCTCGGTGGTCGCCTCGACCGGGATGCCGTGCTCGCGCGCATAGTCGATGAGCTGCTGGCGCCCGCGGAACGACCACTCGCGCCACGGCGAGATGACCCGCACCGACGGCTCGAAGTGGTAGGCGGCGAGCTCGAAGCGGACCTGATCGTTGCCCTTGCCGGTCGCGCCGTGCGAGATCGCGTCGGCGCCGACCTCGCGGTAGATGTCCATCATGCCCTTGGCGATGCACGGGCGGGCCAGCGAGGTGCCGAGCAGGTACTCGCTCTCGTACACCGCACCGGCCCGGATGGCCGGGAACACGTAGTCGCGCACGAACTCGTCGCGCATGTCGACCACGTGGGCGCTCTCGGCGCCGAGCCGGAGCGCCTTGTCGCGCGCCGCGGCCAGGTCCTCGCCCTGCCCCACGTCGGCGCAGAACGCGACCACCTTGCAGCCGTAGGTCTCCCGGATCCAGGCCATCGCCACCGAGGTGTCGAGCCCGCCCGAGTACGCCAGCACCAGCCGTTCGATCCGCTTGTCGCTCATGTCGGGCTTCCTAGCGGCCGAGCAGGTTGCGCGCGATGACCATCCGCTGGATCTGCGAGGTGCCCTCGTAGATCTGGAGCAGCTTGGCGTCGCGCATCAGCTTCTCGACCGGGTAGTCCTTGGTGTAGCCGTAGCCGCCGAAGATCTGCACCGCGTCGGTGGCGACCCGCATGGCAGAGTCGGCGCCGAACGCCTTGGCGTACGACGAGACCACGCTGTCGATCTCACCGGTGTCGACCGCCCAGGCCGCCTTGTGGCACAGCAGGCGGGTGGCCTCGTACGCGATGCCCATGTCGGCGATCATGAACTGCACCGCCTGGTGCTGCGCGATCGGCACGCCGAAGGTCTTGCGCTCGAGCGCGTACGCGGTCGACTCCTCGAGCGCGCGCCGCATGAGGCCGGTCGCGCCGGCCGCGATCCACGGGCGCGAGCGGTCGAACGTCTTCATCGCGATCTTGAAGCCCTGGTCCTCGCGCCCGACCAGCGCGTCGGCGCCGATCACCACGTCCTCGAACAGGACGTCGGTGGTGTTGGACGAGCGCTGGCCCATCTTGTCCTCGACGCGGCCGCTCTTGACCCCCTTGGCGTCGGCGTCGACCACGAACATCGCGATGCCCTTGTGGCGCTGGCTGCGGTCGAAGGTGGCCAGGACGGTGTACCAGCTGGCCACGCCGCCGTTGGTGATCCAGCGCTTCTGCCCGGACAGGACATAGTCCTTGCCGTGGCGGGTGACCTTGGTCGACAGGCCGGCCACGTCGGAGCCGGCGTCCGGCTCGGAGCAGCAGTAGGCGGCGAAGATCGGCTCGCTGGTCAGGCGGCCGAGGAACTTCGCCTTCTGCTCCTCGCTGCCGGCGATGAGGAGCGGCAGCGCGGCGAGGTTGTTGGCCACCAGCGACGTGTTCATGCCGGCGCAGCCGTACGAGATTTCCTCCTGCAGGAGGCAGTGGTCGAGGCAGGACAGGCCGACCCCGCCGTACGCCTCGGGCACCTCCGCGTTCATGAGCCCGGTCTCCCACGCCCGCTTGAACACCTCGCGCGGGAACTCGCCCGATTCGTCGTGGCGGGCGGCGACCGGGATGATCTCCTTGCGGGTGAACTCGCGCGCGGTCGCGACCAGGGCCTTCTGTTCCTCGGTGAGGGCGAAATCGAGCGGCATGGCGGCGCATGGTACCATCGGGGCTTCCCGGCATGGCAGAGCCATTCGGCCCCTACTGGCTCGAGCAGACCATCAACGTCGGCAGCATCGGAGAGGTGTTCCTCGCCCGCCGCACCGACGGAGAACCGGAGCAGCGGCGGTGGCGGCGCGCGCGGCGGGCGAGCCGCGCGATCGCGAGAGTGCCGCGCGACGGCGGACCGGTGGTGGTGAAGCGGTTGCATCGCGAGCTCGCGCGCCGGCCGGCCCACGTGCAGCTGTTCCTCGAAGAGGGACGAATGGCCCGCCGCTTCACCCACGACAACCTGGTCCACGCGTTCGACGCCGGCACCGTCGACCACGACCACTACATCGCGATGGATCTGGTGCGCGGACCCAACCTCGCCCAGCTGATCCAGCGCGGGCCGATCGCGCCGCGCGCGGCGCTGCGCATCGCGGCCGACCTCCTGCGCGGGCTGGCCCACATGCACGAGCGCGGCGTGGTCCACTGCGACGTCAGCCCGACCAACGTGCTGGTCGGCCGCGAGCGGGTCGAGCTGGCCGACTTCGGCGTGACCAACCCGGTCGGCGAGCCGCAGCCGCAGGTGCGCGGCACGATCGCGTACATGTCACCCGAGCAGGCGCGTGGGCTCGCGGTCGACGGGCGCTCGGATGTGTTCGCGGTCGGCGCCATCGTGTGGGAGCTGCTCGCCCGCCGTCCGCTGTTCGCGCGCGCCGCCCCGCACCTCTCGCTGGCCGCGGTGGTCGAGGAGCCGGTGCCGGATCCGGCCGAGGTGAGCGGCGCCGATCCCGCGCTGGCCACCCTCGCCCCGGCGCTCGCCGGCGCCCTGGCCAAGGATCCGGCCGAGCGCCTGCTCTCGTGCGCCGAGCTGGCGGCGGCGCTGGCCGCGGCGGCCGGCGACCTCTCCTCCTGATCCGGCGCTGACCGGGAGCTGGGTGCCCGAAGCGCGGCGACCTCGGCGAGATCGTCGGCGGCTCGGAAGTAGGCTCCGTCGCCCTTCGGGCTCGGTCGGGCTATTGCCCGAAGCGCGGCGACCTCGGCCAGATCGTCGGCGGCTCGAAAGTAGCCTCCGTCGCCCTTCGGGCTCCGTCGGCTATTCGTCTTCCTTGGGCGCCCCGCCGCCGGCCGCGCGCGAGGCCTTGCGCTCGGCCCGCTGGCGGCGCACCTCCTCGCGCTCCTCCTGGCGCTTGCGCTCCAGGTTGAGGCGGTCCTGGGCGGCGCGGGTGCCGAACAGGAAGCCGATGAAGATCCCGATGACCAGGACCCCGGGGATGAAGATCAAATGTCCACTGGTCACGGCGCGCTACTCCGCTGCCGCCTTGGCGATCTGCTGGGCCAGGCGGTCCATCTCGGCCACCAGGCGGCGCTGGCGCAGCCACATCAGCACCAGGAAGATCACGCTCAATCCCCACAGCGCGCCGTACGCCATCACCACGTGCTTCTTGTTGCGCATGGTGATGTTGGCGTCCTCCTGGTGGACGTCGGGGCGGACCGACTGGCGCAGCTCGGCCTGCCAGCCCTTGTCCTTGGCCAGCTCGCCCTCGCACTGCTCGCGCATCGGGCTGCGGTACGGCTCGGCGGCGACGGCGAGACCGACCGGCGCCAGCAGCGCCAGGGCCAGCGCGGCGGGCACGACGAGACGGGCATAGCGGGTCATGCGGTTCGGCATTCGACTCTCCTGACTGCGAGCTCGAGGTGACTCTATCGCGGATCTCTGGTCGCTACTCGATGAGGCCGGCGTCGAGCGCCTGTTCGCGCAGCTCGGACAGGCGGCGCTCGCCCTGGGCCACGCGCATGCGCGCCAGCAGGAAGAGCACGTACAGCACCGCGAACAGCGCGACGCTCGACCACATCGCCGCGCGCATGGATCCCTGCAGCCCCGGCACCACCGAGGTCTGCGGGTGGAGGGTGCGCCAGATCTTCACGCTGAAGTAGACCAGCGGGATGTTGACCGTCGCGAACACGCCGAGGCCGGCCGCCATGCGCTCCGAGCCCGGCCCGCCGTACTGGCGGACCAGGACGTAGCCGACCATGGTCATCCACAGCAGCAGCGACGTGGTGAGCCGCGCGTCCCAGTCCCACCAGATGTCCCACGCCGCCTTGCCCCAGATCGATCCGGTCACCAGCACGATCGCCCCGTACAGCACCGCGAGCTCGCCGGCGGCGCGGGCCAGATCGTCGTGGCGGCCCTGCCGCGTGCGCAGGTAGAGCAGCGAGGAGACACCGCAGGTGATGATCGCGGCGCCCAGCATCCACGCGTTGGCCACGTGGTAGTAGAAGATCTTCTGGTTGAACAGGAGCAGCCGGTCGATCGGCGCCCGGTAGAAGATGAGATAGAGGGTGCCGGCGATGCCGACGATGCAGGCCGCCGCGGCGGCCAGGTAGATTCCTCGCTTCATTCGATCACCACCGATTCGAAGGTCCACAGCGCCGCGACCACGAAGGACGAGTCGTAGACCAGGAGGAAGCGGATCCAGAACCAGGTCTGCTCGGTCTCGCCGACCAGGACCCCGGACGTGCCCTTGATCGCCGCGATGAAGAGCGGCACCAGGATGGGGTAGAGGATCACCGGCAGCAGCACGTCGCGCGCGCGCGTGCGCATCAACATCGCCGCGAACACCGAGCCGACCACGGCCACGCCGGCGGTGGTGAGGACGATGATGGCGGTCATGGCGACCGGCTCGGCGAACAGAGGCGCCGCAAAGAAGAACCAGATCAGCGGGACGACCACCGCCTCGACCATGGCCATGAGCACGAACAGGCCGGCCGCCTTGCCCAGGAACAGCGCCGCGCGCGGGGCCGGGCTGATGAGCAGGCCGCGCATCGTGTCCGACTCGCGCTCGCGGTCAAAGGCGCGGGCCATGCCGAGGGTGGCCGAGAACAGGACCGCGATCCAGAGGAAGCCGGGCGCCACCTCCGCGACGACCACCATCGCCCCGTCCTTGCCCTCCTTCAGGAAGGCGAAGGAGAACAGGATCACCACCATGGCGGCGAAGAACGCCATGTTGAAGAGGATCTCGCGGCTGCGCAGCTCGACCCGCAGATCCTTCCACGCGATGGTGGTGACGTGGCGAAGGAAGTCCAACCCGGTGTCCCTCGGCCGCAGGGCGACCGCCGAAGCGGGTTTTACGCTGCGAGCGGCCCGCGCCGCAACTACCGGAGGGCGGCCCGAAGGGCCAACCGACGGTAAATCCTTAGCCGCCGACGCGCTCGCCGAGCCCCCAAAGAGTCGGGCGAAGAAAGGGCGGCCCGAAGGCCCAACCGACGGTCGGCCCAGGCCCAGGCCGGCCGCGCCGGTCTCAATCGGCGTGGCGATGGTAGAGCTCCTTGAGCTCGGTGTAGGAGTAGCCGCCCGCCTGGCGGGCGTCGTGCTCGAGCCGGCCGCGCCGGAGGACCGCCACGTGGTCGGTGACCCCGGCCAGCGACTCGAGGTCATGGGTGACGACCAGGACCACCGCGCCGCGCTCGACCGCTCCGGCGAGGGTCCGGGCCAGGGCGGCCGCGCCGCCGCGGTCGAGCCCGGTGAACGGCTCGTCGAGGAGCAGCAGGGCGGGATCGTGCAGGAGCGCGCGGGCCAGCGCCACCCGCTGCACCATCCCGCGCGAGTAGGTGCGCACCGGGCGGCCGCGCGCCTCGTCGTCGAGCGCCACCTCGTCGAGCAGCGCGGCGGCCCGCCGCTCGCCGTCCTCGACCCGGTACAGGCGGGCGTAGAGGGCCAGGTTCTCCTCGGCGGTGAGCTCGCCGTACAGGAACGAGTCGTGGGCCAGGACGCCGATCCGCCGGCGCAGCCCGCTGCCCGACGGCACCGCGGCGTCGCCGGCCCGGTAGGCGACGTCGCCGCTGGTCGGCCGGACCAGGGTCGACAGGATGCCGACCAGGGTGCTCTTGCCCGCGCCGTTGGGGCCGAGCAGCGCGCACAGGCTGCCGCCGCGAAGCTCGAGGTTGATGCCGGCCAGCACCCGGTTGTGACCGTAGCGCTTGGTCAGGCCCCGGATGACGACCGAGTCGATCATCGAGCCGCGCTGGCGTCGGCCACGGCCGCGCGGGCCTGGGCCTCTTTCTCCTCGGTGGCCAGCTCCGCGTAGGTCCCCTCGAGCTGGCGCTGGAGCTCGGCTCTGCGCCGCTTGTAGTCCGCCTCGTCGACGCGCTGGCGGCGCAGGTCGGCCTCGAGCTGCACCACCGCCTGGAGCAGCTCCTCGCGCTCGGCCTCGAGGTGGGAGAGGCGACCGCCGCCGCGGCGACCGCGGATCGCCAGGCCCCAGATGCCCCAGGCCATCAGCGAGAGCACCAGCACACCGACGCTGCGCGCCACCCAGCGCTGCCAGTGGGGCGCCGTCGGCAGGCCGGCGAACCCGAGGTGCAGCGACGCGCCGGGGTCGAGCTGGATGTTCTGGAAGATGACGAGCGGGCGGCCGTCGTCGGTCTTGCCCACCTGCGGCTTCACACCGGAGGGCGGATCGATGCGCAGGCCGGCCATCTTCTCGAACACGATCTGGCTGGGCCAGAGGCCGTACGGCATCGCCATGTCGAAGGACGCCTTGCCCTCGACCGAGCCGAGCGCGAAGCTGGCGATGAAGCGGCGCTCGCCCGGCGGTATCAGGCCGCGCCAGACCAGACCGCGGTTCTCGTCCACCTTGACCCGCGCGCTCACCTCTTCCTCGACCGAGGCGCCGGAGAACCCGCGCGGCAGCGGGATGCGCAGGCCCTCGCGCGGCGGCTCGTAGGGCAGCACCGACGCGTTGTAGATGGAGATCTGCAGCTGGAAGTAGAGCTTCTCGTCCTCGAGGTTGGCGCCGCCGTGGAAGGCGAACAGGACCGGCGGGGCCATCACCAGGTTGGTGGCCGCGCCGTGGCTGGAGGTCAGCTGGAACGGCATCGTCAGGAACGGGCGCGGCTGATCGACCGCGCGGGCCACGAACACCTTGTCGGGCCCGCCCTGGATCCCGGTGAAGCGCGCCTCGAGCCCCTTGGCCTCGCGCCAGTCGGCGTCGACTCGCACTCGCTGGCCGGTCTTGCCCGGCGGCGCGAACTCGGCCGACTCGAAGGGACGGCCCTCGACCGGCGCGCGCACCAGGTACTTCTTGCCAGCCGGAAGCGGCTCGAACAGCGCGCGACCGCTCGCGTCGGTCTTCGCGGTGCGCGCCGCCGGCGTGCCGGGCGCCGCGCCGGCGACCACGATCTCGACCGGGATGTCGGCGATGCCCTCCCCGCGCCGCGAGACCAGCACCTCGAGCAGCCCGGCGCGCAGCGCGCGATCGTCCTCGGGCTGCGACACCCGGCCGTCGACCGAGGCGGTGCGGCTCACGACCTGGACCTTGGTCCGCGCGACCGGCGTATCGACCCCGGCCTCGAGCAGCTCGATCTCCTGGACGTCCTTGGTGTCGCCGCGCAGGTAGACCACGATCGTGCCCGCCGCCGGGACCTCGAACACCTGGGTGTCGTCGCTGACCAGGTCGTCGACCGCCGGCTTGCCGGACGCGACCGCCTCGCCGGCCAGCATCATGCGCGTCCCGACCTGCGGCGGCATGCTGACCATCTGGCTGACCAGGCGGTCCTCGGCTCCCGGACGGGGGAAGATGGCCAGGGCGACGTACGACTGGGCGAAGTTGGTGGCGAGGCCGTCGAACACGGCCCGTCCGCCGGAGTCGAGAGTGAGGGCCTTGTGGGTCACCTTGCCGCCGACCCCCAGGCCGACCAGGTGGATCTTGGTGCCGACCGGAAACTCGCCCCGGACGTCGCCGAACTCGGAGCGCTTCATCGCGCCCTGGACGGCGCGCACGGTCAGCCGCCCGGCCGGGTCGTTGGCCTCGCCGCGCGCGATGCCGCTCAGCTGGCGCGGGTCGCGCATCATCGGCGGCAGATCGTCGCCGCCCTCCCCGCCCCCGGCGGCGCCCTCTCCGGCTTCATCCGGTCCGGCGTCGGCCGATTGCGCCGACGCCGCGGCAGGCACGAGCAGCGCGGCCAGGGCCACGAGCCATCCGAATTTCACGCGTCCTCCCGCTCTTGCATCGCCGCGGTCCGGCCGGTCGCCGACTTGGATCCGGCCCCGTCCTCGCTCTCGGCGTCGCCCTCGGAGCTGGCGGCCGCGTCGGCCCCCGGCTCGTCGTCATCGTCATCGTCATCGTCATGGTCGTCGTCGGCGGCGGCTTCGCCCGGCTTGTCTTCTGCCGGCTTGTCGTCGGGCGGCTTCGATCCGGCCGCCGCCCTGGCTGCGGCCTTCTTCGACCCGGCTCGCGGATCCTTGGCCGACCCGGGCGCCGAGTCCGCGGTCGTCTCCACCGACGCGACCGCGGCGCTCGCGCCTGCCGGGGCGACCGACCTCGCGGCCTTCACCTTGCGCTCCGCCACCCCCGCCAGCGCCAGCCTCGCGCGCACCTCGCGCTCGATCTCCCGATCGATCGCCCCCTGCCCGGTGGGCTTGCCGCCCTCGTCCCCCTCCAGCTCCTTGATGATGTCGATCGCGCGAGCTCGATACACCCGGCTGATCTCGGCGGCGTCCTCCTCGGACATCTTGCCCATCTCGCGGTCGAACTCGACCTCCTTGATGGCCTTGAGCAGCGCGCGCTTCTCCTTCTCCAGCTCGGCCACGCGACCGTCGGAGAGCTCGAAGCCTGCCTCGTCCGGCCCGGTGCCCTCACCCGCGGCCGCCTGCGCCGAGCCCCACAGGGATCGCCCGCACAGGAGCACCGCCAACCAGGCCATGCACAGAAAGACCACCGGAGGGCCCACGTGCCACCGGTTGATCACGAGGATCACCAGCCAGCCGGCGATCACCAGGCCCGCGCCGGCGACCAGGTCCTTGCGGCCACCCAGCCGCGCCTTCAATCCAGCTCCACTCGCCATCGGATCAGTCCGTATCGCGGAGCTCGTCATCGAGGAGGTCGGCGTAGTCTTCGTTCTCCGGCGCATCGGCCGAGGACGCGCGCGCGCCCTCCTCCGCCATGTCCTTGCGCCCGCGCTTCACCCAGCGCCGGCCGGCCGCATACGCCAGCGCGAGCCCGCCACCGACCAGCGCGTACGGGACCAGCCAGGCCAGGCGCCCGCTGCCCTCGTCCTTGGGGACGATGAGCGCGGCCTGCCGGGCCGAGGTCCCCTCGAAGCGCTTCTGGTAGGCGGTCAAGACCGCGTCCATCGCCTTTTGCCGCCCGTCCGCGCTCAGCAGGTCGAACCGGCCCATCTGCTTCAGCACCTGCTCGCGCTCCTGGGCGGCGATGCCGCACTTGCAGTCGAAGATCTCCTCGCGCGTGCACCCACACATGCACGTCATGCTCGCCATCGTCTTCTTGGTCACCGCGACGATCGGCGTGATCTTGGCCTCGACCAGGCGAGTCCACTCCGGCGTGCCCTGCTTCACCTGGGGCGCCTCTCTCGCGACCATCTGCGCCGCCCGGGCCCGGAACGGGCGCAGGTAGTCGGCGTTGTTCTCGCGGAAGAGGTGCGCGCCGCCCGAGTTGTGGGTGAGGCCCCCCTCGAACGTCGCGTCCTCGTGCTCGGCTGGCGCCGGCTGGGCGATCGCCACCCGGGCCATCCCGAAGGTGATCCCGGCGAAGATCAGGATCAGCAGCGCGGCCTCGCCGAGCCGCCCGATGCGGGTCTTGCGCTGCGGCGACAGCCGGTCCACCCACGCCTGCGGGATGAGGCAGATCGCCGTGCCCAGCGCGAGGAACGCGAACCCGAGCCAGACCCAGTTGATGAGCGGGTTGATGTAGACCCGGAAGTTGGCTTCCTTGAGCGTGTGGTCGTCGTTCTGGGTGAACCCGGTCATGACCACGTACACGTCGTTCGAGAGCGACGACGAGATGTCCACCTCGGTGGTCGGCTGATCCGGCTCCTTGGCGTAGCGGAAGCGGGCCGGCTCCATCACGTCGATCTCGCCGTCCTCGTCCACCGCCGACACGCTGGGCGCCCTCGGCCCCGACTTCACCGGCGGCACCTTGTCGACCCCCTCGAACAGCGAGATCGACGCCTCGGCGACCTCGCGGTTCTCGTCCGACTTCGGGCTGGGTGCGGCCACCTGGTTCAGGCGGAACGTGTAGCCGCGGTAGCGGAACGTGTCGCCCGGCTTGGTGAGGGTGAAATCCTCCATGCCCTCGAACGCCTTGCCGGCGAACCCGAAGAACATGACCGCGATGGCGACGTGAACCACATAGCCGCCGTACTTGCGCCGCTTGGACACGATGAGCCCGATGAGCGAGGTCACCTTGGGGCCGCCGGTCTGCCGGGCGCGCACTCGCATCCCGCGCCAGAACTCCTGCAGCACGCTGGCGAAGGTGAAGCCGATCAGGCCGAAGTTGACCAGCGACACCGGCAGCAGCAGGTCGTCGTGGAAGATCGACGTCATCGCTCGCGTGCGCGGCATGAAGATCGCCGGCAGCGCGATCGACAGGACCAGCACGGTCAGCGGGAACGCGAACTGCCCCTTCAGCCGGTCGCGAGTGGTGCGCCGGTAGGCCAGGAGCGGCGCCGCCCCGGCCAGGAACAGCAGGATCAGCCCGAGCGGGATCATCCACTTGTTGAAGAACGGTGGGCCGAGGGTGATGCGGTTGTGAGTGAACGCCTCGGACAGCGTCGGCCACATGGTGGCGAAGAAGACGAACAGCGCGCAGCCGAGCAGGATCCAGTTGTTGAGGAGGAACGCGAACTCGCGCGACAGGAACGACTCGAAGCTGGCCGACGAGCGCAGCCGGGGCAGCCGGACCAGGAGCAGCCCGAACGAGCCGATCAGGATGACGCACAGGAACAGGACGAACAGCAGCGCCAGCGCGTTGTCCTCACCGAACGCGTGCACCGATTGCACCGCGCCGGTCCGGGTCAGCCCGGTGCCGATGATGGTCAGGACGAACGTGACGATGACCAGGACCAGGTTCCAGATCTTCATCATCCCGCGCTGTTCCTGGATGATGACGGCGTGGAGGAAGGCGGTCATGGTGAACCAGGGCAAAAAGCCCGCGTTCTCGACCGGGTCCCACGCCCAGTAGCCTCCCCAGCCCAGCTCCTCGTACGCCCAGCGGCCGCCGAGGATGAGGCCGAACGAGAGGAAGAACCAGCACACGAACGTCCAGGTGCGGACCGAGCTGATCCACTGATCATCGAGCCGGCCAGAGGCCAGCGCTCCGATGCCGAACGCGAACGGGATGGTCGCCGCGACGTAGCCGATGTAGAGCGACGGCGGATGGATGACCATCCAGTAGTTCTGCAGGAGCGGGTTGAGCCCCTTGCCGTCGAGCGGCGCCGAGGTGAGAAAGGTGTCGAACGGGTTCTTGGTGTAGATGAGCAGCGCGATGAAGAAGAGCTGCACGCCCATGATCACCGCGACGACGAAGCCGATCATGTCGCGGTGGCGGGTCGCGTTGGCCCGGATCGCGATGGTCGAGAACACCGCCAGGACCGACGACCAGAACATGAGCGAGCCGTCCAGCCCGCCCCAGTAGGCCGTGATCTTGTAGGCCAGCGGCATCGTGGTGTCGCTGTAGTGGGCGACGTACTTGATCGTGAAGTCGTGGGTGACAAAGGCGTAGATGAGCAGCGCCGAGGCCAGCATCATCAGGCCGAAGAACCCGTACAGCGCGTACACCGAGCTGGTGACCAGCCGGCGCCTGCGCTGGGCGTTGCCGATCACCCCGGCCGCCCCCGCGTAGGCGGCGACGAGGAAGGCGGCCCACAGCGCGCCCTTGCCGAGCAGCGAGATCGGCGAGATTGGAATGGAAAGGACTGAGCTGTCAGGCACGGAGGCCTCCGGTCGGATCGAGCCAGAGAAAAAGGGGGGTCGGGGACTGGCGAACGCCGGTCCGCTACCGACTGGAGCCGGCCGCGCCCTGCGAGGCGGGCGTCCCGGGGCTGGTCGAGGGGAGCAGCGTGGGCGGAGCCTTCCGTCCCTGCCGCTCGGCCTCGTATTTCGAGGGGCACTTGGCCATGAGCTCGGTCGCCTCGAGCAGCGGCCCGTCCGGCGTCTCGACCAGCTTGCCCTGGGCCACCACCTCGGCCAGATCGCGGAAGGTGTCCGGCTTGGGGCCCTTGTGAGTCACGTGAATCCGCTCGCCCTTGAACTCGAGGACGAAGGTGCGGACCGTCGTTTGCCCGATGATCTTTTCCTCGATGCTCCCGGCCTCGACGAAGCCGTGAATCTTCAGGTGCTTGTCCACCCAGCGGTCAGGCTGGACGGTCACCTCGTTCACGTGCTTGTAGTAATCCGCCTCGGCCATGGAGGAGTAGACCAGCATTCCTCCTCCGCCGGCGATCACCGCGACGGAGAGCAGTACTTTCGTTGCGCTGACCATCTTCTACGCTCCCTCCAGCTCGAAGCCTTCGAGTCGCGCGAGCGGCATTGGCAGTACACTAGCATACACCGGGCCAATCTCTCGCGGCTCCTCTTGCCAAACCATGCCCACCTAACCCCGCATTCCTTCGAGGTACAGGATGGCGTCGCAAAGGCGATCGCTCATCCGCCGATGGCCACCATATGCTTGGTGGGGCCCCCCTCCCCCCCAAGCTGGAACTCGTGTCCTTCTCGCTTGTCAGCGACGGCCGCGGCGATCCGGGCGCGCAGATCGCGGTCGAGCTCGTCGCCCGTCCGTCCCGATCGAAGGACCTCGCGCAGGTTGAAGGCATCATCCCACGCGAGACAGGCATGAAGCTCGCCGGTGGCGGTGAGGCGGAGGCGGTTGCAGGTGCCGCAGAAGTGCTCCGACATCGCGGAGATGATGCCGAAGCGCCGGCCGGACGGCTCGACGCGGAAGTAGCGGGCCGGGCCGACCGGCCGCCCGGACGATGGCTCGGCGGAGATCGTCTCGCCGAGCGCGCCGGCGACGCGGGCCCGGATGGCAGCGGCCGGCACGTGCTGCCCGGCCTGGTAGATCTGCCCGCCGGACATCGGCATGTGCTCGATGAAGCGCGGCGTCGCGCCGCGCTCCCAGCCGAACCGGCACAGCGCGGCGAGGTCGTCGGCGCCGTCGTTGAACCCGCCGAGGACGACCGCGTTGAGCTTCACCGCCATTCCAGCCGCGAGCGCCGCGTCAATCCCGGCCACTACCCGCGACAGGTCTCCCCGCCGGGTGATGGCGTGGAAGCGATCCGGGTCGAGGGTGTCGAGCGAGACGTTGACCTCGCCCATCCCGGCCTCGCGCAGCCGCCCGGCCAGCTCGGCCAGGAGGTGGCCGTTGGTGGTCATCACCAGCTCCTCGATCCCGGGCACGGCGGCGAGGCGGGCGACCAGCTCGACCATGTTCCTGCGAACGGTCGGCTCACCCCCGGTCAGGCGGATGCGGCGGACGCCGAGGCCGGCGAAGACCCGCACCAGCTGCTCGAGCTCCTCGAACGAGAGCATGACCTGGCGCGGCCGGAGCTCGACCCCCTCCTCCGGCATGCAATAGGTGCATCGATAATTGCATCGGTCGGTCAGCGAGATGCGCAGGTACTCGACCCGGCGGGCGAAGCGATCGACGATCGACCCCGCCGGGACCGCGCGGGACCCCGCCGCGGCCTCCTCGCCGACGGACGCTGCGCCGGTCGCTGCCGCAGCGGTGGTCGCCGCGGGCGAATGCTTGGGAAAAATCGGGAGCTTGACCGGTCGGTGCACGGGGCGCGCCTCGAAGGACTCTGGGCCGCTGGCCGGACGCCGTCAAGAGCGCGCCGCGCCCTGAGGAGATCCGCGGCTCAGGGGAATGTCCTTGACACGCCGAGGGAAATGGGGCATGAACCGCGCCCAAAAGCAAGGCGATCCGCGCCGGAACGCCAAAGGAGATGTCCAAGCCTATGCAACATCGCGAGGAGCTGCCCAGCTCCGCTCAGGTCCGCAATCGGGCGGGCAGCTGGATGGCCGGCAGGGCCGGTCGAGAGGAAGCACCGCGCTCGAGTCTGGATGGTCTGTGGTTGGTACTGGTCGAGGGCCAGGAAGACCAGAAGCTCGGCCCCACGGTCGAGGGACGCGTGCCGATGATGGCGCGCGCCGGCGACGAGCAGACTTACCTGCTCGGGTTCCGCAACATGCCCAGCGCCAGGAAGTTCCTGGCCAGCTCCCCCGTCGCCGGCGCCGAGCCGCGCATGGTGGTGAAGGGCAACAAGGAAGAGCTGATGCGCGTGGCCCGGGCCAACGGCGTGGTCGGCGTCCTGGTCGACTACGATCCGAAGACCGGCGGCTACGTGTCAGCCGCGGCGCTCTTCTAGCCGACGGAGCCCGAAGGCTTCGCGGTCCCCCACCGCGAATTGCCGAAAAATTGCCCCGAGATCGCCTCCGGCCGAGCATGGCCGGCATGGCGATCCCGAGCCGTAGCGCGCTCTCGGCGCGGCGCAGCGACCTGCCCCGGCAGGCGCGTGCGTCGTCTGCCCCCGCATCCACCGACGGTGACGAGGCCGTCGCCGCGCCAATCGTGAAGTGGGCGGGCGGCAAGAGCCGCCTGCTCGACGAGCTGTGCGCGCGCGCGCCCGACGGTTACCGGCGCTACTTCGAGCCATTCGTGGGCGGCGGCGCGTTCTACTTCCGGCTGCACCCGCGCTCGGCGGTGCTGAGCGACTCGAACCCGGACCTCATCAACATGTACCGGTGCGTGGCCGGCCACGTCGAGGCAGTGATCCAGCGCCTGGGCCGCCACCGCGCCGCGCACGGCGCCGACTACTACTACGCCATGCGCGAGCGCTGGAACCAGCCGGGCGGGATGGAGGCCGACGTCGAGCGAGCCGCCGCGTTCATCTACCTCAACAAGACCTGCTACAACGGGCTCTGGCGGGTGAACAGCCGCGGCAAGTTCAACGTGCCGATCGGGCGCTACGACGACCCGACCATCTTCGACGGGGCGCAGCTGCGCGCCGCCTCGCGCGTGCTGCAGCGGGCCCGGCTGGGCACCGCGCACTTCGCCGACGCGGTGAAGGACGCCAGGGCCGGCGACTTCATCTACTTCGATCCGCCGTACCACCCGATCAGCGACACCGCGCACTTCACCAGCTACACGTCGTCCTGCTTCGGCCCCGACGATCAGCGCGAGCTGGCCGAGGTGGCCCGCCGGCTGGTCCGGCGCGGCTGCAAGGTGCTGGTGTCCAACAGCGACGCGGCGTTCGTGCGCGACCTCTACCGCGACTTCCAGATCGACATGGTCGACTGTGCGCGCGCGATCAACAGCAAGGCGAGCGCGCGCGGGCCGCAGCGCGAGCTGCTCATCCGCGGCGCGTGATCGGGCGCGGCGTTCGAGCCGCGTCCAGGGTCAGAACATCTCGCGCATCCACGGCGCCGGCCCGGCGAAGACCGCGGCGGCCGCGGCCAGGTCGGCCGGTTCGCCCTCCAGCCGGCCGAGCCGCGCGAGCGTGATCGGGTCGGCGAAGCCGGCGTAGAGCGCGGCCAGCCCGCGCTCGTCGACGCGCAGCCGCCCTGCCCCGCCCGGCTCGAGCTCGGCCGCGCCGTCGGCGACGCGCAGCCAGAAGCGCCCGGCGTTGCGGGGCAGGAGCGGGTCGGAGATCTCGAGCTGCAGCTCGGCGCGCAGGCCGACCGGGTAGCCGCGCGCGACCAGCGCCGCGCGCGCGTCGACCACGCGGAGCAGCCAGGTCTCGCTCAGCTGGACCGGGAAGCGCGGGTCGGGGTGAACCAGGAGGGCGGGATCGTCCGGCGCGGTGTAGAACGAGATCTCCTCGACCACGCGGGTCGACAGATCGCGGACGAACGCCCACAGGCGGCGCCAGCCGCGCGGCGTGATCGCGAGCAGGTCGGTGATCTCGATCCGCTGGAGCGGCATGGCGGGCGCGACCTTGCGGTAGAGGAGATAGCCCTCGAGCGCGCCGCGCTCGTCCTCGGCCAGGACGCCGTAGGCGCGCGCCCCGCCGCGCTCGCCGGCCAGCCTGTGCCAGACGTACGGGCCGCGATCGAGGTGGCCGGCCTGGTGGGCGGTGTGCTCGCGGTAGAAGGCGCGCACGAGGTCGAGGTCGCCTTCGCGGTCGCCGACCCGGCGGAGCTCGAGCGAGCGCTCGTCGATCTCGATGTGGTTGGCGGTGAGCCTGGCAAGGAAGCGACCGCCGGCCGCCTCGTAGCCGACCTTGCGGTAGAGCGACCGGGTGGAGGCGAACAGCGCGGATAGCGCGACGCCGGCCTCGGCCAGCTCACCGACGGTGTTGCGCATGAGCGCGGTCGCCACGCCGCGCCGCTGGGCGTCGAGCCGCACGCCGACCCCGGCGATCCCGGTCATCGGCACCGAGCGGCCGCCGAAGTACTGCCCCATCGGGATCAGGACCAGGCCACCGAGCACCTCGCCGCGGCGGCGGATCACGCGCAGATTCTCGTGGCCGGCGCGCTCGAACCATGCGGTGCAGTCGTCCGGAACGACCAGAAAGGCGTGGCCGATGATCTCGAGAAGGGCGCCGCGCTCGTCAGCGTTCGGCGCGCCGTGGTCGTCGGTGCCGTGCATGGCGATCCGCCGCGCGAACTATAGGCGGTCCCGCGCGACCGGGATAGGATGGCCGCGCCTCCGGCCGTGAGGCGATCACAACCAGACAGGAGAGCGCCATGCGTCTTCTCGTGACCACGATCTCGACCCTCGGACTCGCCGCGCTGCTTTCGGGCTGTGGCGGCAGCCAGAAGGAAGAAACCACGCCGGCCTCGACCGAGAGCGCCGCCCCCGCGGAGGGCGAGGAGAGCGCGCCTGCCGGTGACGAGGGCGCGGCCGCCGGCGATCAGGACGAGGACCAGCAGGCGCCGGCCCCGGCCGAGGAAGGCGCCGCCGGCGGCGAGGAGAAGAAGGAAGGCGGCGGCGGCTGGTAGCACGAAGGGCCCGCTCGCGCCGCGCGACACTCATGTGTCACCAGCGCGCAGCGGGCCGTCCCGCTCGGCCCCGACCGCCGGGCACGCGCCGGGAATCGCGGGTTGCGCCGCGCCGTCCATGGCATGAGCCTCGCAGCCGCCCACGCGGTGTCCAGCCGAGGGCCAATCCAGGTGGTCGTCGCAGTCCTCCTCGCGATCGGGACCGGGTGCTCGCTCTGGGTCGACGGGGACGTGTTTCGCTCCGGCCCGGATGACGGCGCGGGGACCGAGCCTGACGCGGGCGCCGGGGCGGACGCGGGAGCCCGGGCGGACGCTGGCGCCGGGGCGGACGCCGGGAGCGACCCCGACGGTTCGCCGGCCGACCAGTGCAGCGACGACTGCCGTCAGTGTGAGGGGGGCTGCTGCGCCGAGACGTGCGCCGGCCCCGAATGCCGGCTGGAGTGCGACCGCGAGGATTGCTCGTGCGCCCTCGACTGCGGGGGCACCGATCACAAGTGCGACGCGCGCTGCAAGGGGGCCGATTGCACGATCGACTGCAGCGGTGTCGGCGACTGTCACCCTCGCTGCGAGGAGGGCGCCGACTGCGTGATCGACTGCGCCGGGGCGGACCACTGCCGCGAGGCCGAGTGCACCGGCGGCTCGTCGTGCCTGCTCGAGTGCGCCGGCGCCGACGAGTGCGACTTCCACCGATGCGACGGCGCGGTGACCAGCTGCGCCGGCGGCGTGCTCGCGTGCAACCGCGACTGTCCGTGAGGCGGCGAGCAGGGTCAGAAGAGGACGCCGCGCCGGCGCAGGGCCAGCTGCTGCGCGATCACGAAGCGAGAGATCTCCATCCGCTGCGCCTCGGTCGGATCCTGTAGATCGACGCCGATCAGCACCCGGCTGGTGTGCTCGATCGATTCGAGCCGCGCGACGCGGCCGTCGCAGGCGATGATCGACCGCGCCGCCCCCGACGGCGTGAGGGGGGTGAGCGTGATCTGGACGCGTCCGGTTGCCAGCGGCGCGGGCAGCACCGGCTCGCGGTCGCGGTCGATCAGCACGCCGACCCCTCCCGAGCTGATGTCGAAGGTGGTGCCCTTCAGGGTCACGACCACCTGCTCCGGGACGCGCGCGCCGACCTGCTCGAAGGTGAAGGTGACCGGCAACGACGCCGACACGCGGAAGTGCTGGCGGCGTGGCAGCCGGCGCGCCCGCCCGAGCTCGACCGCGGACAGATCGGCCCGGGCGATCGGCTCGCTGCGCAGGGCCATGATCACGGTCTCGAACAGGAGGAACGCGTCGGGCAGGACCGCCTTGATCAGCACCGCCTGGCCCTCGTGCAGGCGGTCCCACAGGTCGGGCGGGACGTGCACGGTGAACGTCCCGGGCTCCTCGCCGAGGAGCTCGGTCCGGTACTCGAGTGTCCGGCCGCCCACGGTCCGCACCCCGATCGACATCGACTCCGCGCTCGCGAGCAAGCTGTCCATGGCCGGACTGACCACCCCATGGTAGCCGAGCCCCGGGCGAAACCCTCGGCGGAACGACGCCGGGGTCGACCGGGCCGGGCGTGCGCCCGGCTCAGGTGCGCGGGCGCGGGATGCGATAGATGCGGAGCTTGGTGACGAAGGCGGTGCGCGACATCCCGAGCTTCTTGGCCGCGCGGGTCTGGTTGCCCGCGCAGTCCTCGAGCGCCTGCCGGATGCGATCGCGGTCGGCGCGCTGGGCGTCGTCGAGCAGCGGAGGCGCCGGATCCGCGGGCGTCGGGCTGGACTGGACCGGCGGCACCGCTCCGGCCGGGCCGATCGGGGCCCCTCCGGTCGGGAACGACACGGTCGTGGCCGACGACCGCCTTCGCTCGCCGCTGCGCGTGAAGGTCAGGTGCTTCACCGCCACGTCGCCGCCGCGCGCGAGCACCACCGCGCGCTCCATGACCGCCTTGAGCTCGCGCACGTTGCCCGGCCACAGGTAGGCCTCGAGCGCGGCGAGGACGTCGGCGGCCAGCCGCGTGCTGGCCAGGTGCCCGGTCGATGCGCCCCGCAGGAAGTCGAGCGCGAGCGGCCCGATGAGCGCGCGCCGCTCGCGCAGCGGCGGGATCACCAGGGTGACGCCGTCGAGCCGGAAGAACAGGTCGCGGCGGAACACCCCGGTGAGCACGTCGGTCGGCAGATCGCGGTTGGTCGCGGCGATGAAGCGAACGTCGATCGGGATCGGCCGGGTGGATCCGAGCCGCACGATCTCCCGGTGCTCGAAGACGCGCAGGAGCTTGGCCTGGATCGGCAGCGACATCTCGCCGATCTCGTCGAGGAACACCGTGCCGCCGTCGGCGGCCTCGATGAGGCCGACCTTGCTGCCGGTCGCTCCGGTGAACGCGCCCTTCTCGTGGCCGAAGAGCTCGTTCTCGAGCAGGGATTCGCCGAGGGCGGCGCAGTTGATGCGGGTCAGCGCGCCCCTCCGCCCGGACAGCTCGTGGACGGTCGACGCCAGCACTTCCTTGCCGACGCCAGTCTCGCCGAGGACGAGGATGCTCACCCCGCTGGCCGCGAAGTCGCGGACCAGCCCGGGGACGCCGCGCGGGGTCGGATCGATCACCCGGAGCAGGTCGCGCCCGGTCAGGGACGCCGACAGGTCGCGCTGGGCCCGACCCACCAGCATGAACGCGAACGGGCCGATCCGGAAGCCGTCGCCGGGGGCCAGGGCGAACGGCTCGCCGCCGCGGCGAAGCGCCCCCGCGATGAGCGTGCCGTTGGTCGAGCCGAGGTCCCGGACCGTCGTCGGCCGGCCGGGCTGGAGCTCGGCGTGGCGCCGCGACATGCTCGGGTGGTCGATCACCACGTCGCAGCCGTCGCCGCGGCCGATCACGAGCGGGGCGACCCCGAGCTCATGGGTCGACAGGTGCCCCTCACCGGCGATGAACAGCAGGTCCCCGCCGGTCGAAGCCGCCGCCGCCGCGGTCGGCTCCAGCGGGGTCGGCTCACTCGACTCCACCCCGCCCCGGTGCCGCATGACCGCAGCGTAGCACATGGGCTCGCCGTCCGCGCCTGGACGGCGGTCGATGGCGCGAGGTCGCCCGTGCCGCGGCCCGGCTCCGTCGCGTCGGGGCAGTCACAGGCGGGCCGCCGGGCCGGCCGTAGGGTCGATCGATGGCCTCCCTCGTCCATGGCAGACAGAGAGCGATCCTCCATCGAGCGACATGGCTCACGATCGCCTTCCTGGCGGTCGCCCGCTGTGATGACTCGGATCCCGACGTCGACATCGACGACGCCGACGAGGGTGGCGGCCTGGTCACCAACGAGTGCGGGACGTTCGACCCGGACGAGACCGGCACCGACTCGGTCATCCCGCAGGATCCGGCCGATGACGAGATCGTCGGCGCAGACCGGCGCCTGCGGCGGCTGAGGTCCCGGCTCAGCCGGCCGGGGCTTCTTCCTGGCGCGGCTTGCGGATCCCGGCCGCGGAGATGAGCCCGCCGAGGACCAGGAGCCCGGCGGTCGACCACAGGCTGACCCGGAGCGCGCGCACCGACGCCTCCTCGAGGATCGGCTGCACCGCGCGCGCTTCCCCGCGCAGCTCGTCCGGCACCGAGGTGTCGAGCGGACGGCTCGCCGCCTCGGCCAGGAACGCGCGCGCGCGCCGACCGAGCGGCTCCTCCGCCACCCGGCGCTGGATCGCGGCGACCGAGACCGAGGCGACGATCGCGCCGACCGCGGCGACCGCCAGCAGACCGGCCACCCGCGCGATGGCGTTGTTGATGGCCGAGCCGATGCCGGCGTGGCGCTCGTCGATGCCGCCCAGGATCGCGGCGGTCAGCGGCGCGACCGTCGCGGCCAGGCCGAGGCCGAACACCAGCACACCGGGGAGGAGCTGGGAAAGGTAGTGCACCCTGGCCTCGACCCGCGCGAGCAGCACGAACCCGACCGCCGCGACGATCGGCCCGACGGTCATGAACAGGCGCGACCCGTGCTTGGCGGCGAGCCGCCCGAACAGCGGCGACGTGGTGAACATGATGAGGGTGACCGGCATGAGCGCCAGCCCGGCCCGGGTCGCCGAGTAGCCGCCCACCTGCTGCAGGAACACGGTCAGGAGGAAGGTCGGCGCGGTCAGCGCGGCGTAGATCGCCACCGTGGCGACGTTGCCGACCGCGAAGTTGCGGCTGCGAAACAGCGCGAAGTCGAGCATCGGGTGGCTCGCGCGCGCCTCGAAGGCGAGGAACCCGATCAGGACGAGGAGCCCGCCTCCCAGCGACACCAGGATGAGCGGGGAGCCCCACCCGCGCGCCGGCTGCTCGATGAGCGCGAAGATGATCCCGAACAGCCCGACCGCGCAGAGGATCGCGCCCAGGAAGTCGACCCGGTGGGCGGTGAGGGCCTCGTCCGGCTTCACCCGGGCCAGCACCAGCAGGGTCGCGGCCACCGGCACCACGTTGATCGCGAACACCCAGCGCCACGATCCGGCGTCGACCAGCACGCCGCCGAGCAGCGGCCCGAGGATGAAGGAGATCCCGGTCCACGCGGTCCAGGTGCCGATCGCCTTGCCCTGGGCCGGCCCGGTGAAGCGCGAGATGATGAGGGCGAGCGAGCTCGGCACCAGCAGCGCGCCGGCCACCCCTTGCAGCGCGCGCGAGGCGATGAGGAGCTCCTGGCCGGGCGCGGCGGCGCACAGGAGCGAGGTCGCGGCGAAGCCGATCAGGCCGACCACGAACACGCGCCGGCGGCCGAACAGATCGGCCAGCGAGCCGGCGATGAGGATGAACGAGCCGAGGGTCAGGAGGTAGCCGTCGACCACCCACTGCTGCGACGCCATCCCGCCGCCCAGCTCGGCGCGGATCGCCGGCAGCGCCACGTTCACCACCGCCATGTCGAGGAAGGCAACGAACGAGCCGAGGATGCTGGCGACGAGGACGAGGCGCTGGTCGCGGTCCAAGGCGATGCCTCAGCCGAGCGCGCGCAGCGCGGCGGCCACCCGCGGCAGCGCCGCGCGGATCTCCTGCTCGCTGGCCGCGCCCACGCTCAGCCGGAACCAGCCGCTCTCGCCTTCCATGCCGAACGCCTGGAACGGCACCACCGCGAAGTCGGCCGCCTCGAGCAGGTAGGCCCGCACCGCCTCGTTGGTTTCGAGCCGCTCGCCGCCCGGCGTGCGCAGGCCGAACGGCGAGATGCGCACGGTCAGGTAGATGGCCCCCATCGGCGCCATCGACTCGACCGGCAGCCCGTCCGCCTGCATCGACCGGAAGCCGTCGTGGAGCCGGCCCAGGCGGGCGTTGACCGCCGGCCGGAAGCTGGCCAGGAACGCCGCGACGCACGGCGGATCGTCGAGCAGCGCCACGGTCGCGACCTGCTCCGCGCGTGGCGCCCACGCGCCGACGTGGCCGAGCAGAGCCGACATGCGCTCGATGACGTCGGGCGGACCCGCCGACCAGCCCACCCGCAGGCCGGTGGCGGCGAACGCCTTGCTGATCCCGTCGACGTAGATGGTGTACGGGGCGACGGCGGGGACCAGCCCGGTCGGCGTGACGTGCTCCACCCCCTCGACGCACAGCATCCAGTAGATGTGGTCGTACATGAGGTAGAGCGGGCGCTCGCCGGTCCGACTGCGCGCGTCGTTCTCCTCGACCACCGCCTCGCAGATGCCGCGCAGCGCGTCGGCCGAGATCGCGGTGCCGGTCGGATTGAGCGGCGAGTTGATGCAGAGCAGGCGGGCGCCGGCCAGCTCGCGGACCAGCGCGTCGCGGGTGGGCAGGAAGCGATCCTCGGGGCCGCACAGGACCGGCACCCCGCGCGCGCCGACCATGTGGCAGTAGTGGTTGTTGTTCCAGCTGGGGACCGGGTACACGACCGAGTCGCCCTGGTCGACCACCGCGCGGTAGATCGCGTAGATGAGCGGACGGGCGCCGCCGGCGATGAGGATCGATGACGACGGGTAGTCGAGGCCGAGCTCGCGCGCGTAGAAGCGCGACACCGCCTCGCGCAGCTCCTGCACCCCGGCCGACGGCGGATAGTTGGTCTCGCCGCCGCCCAGCGCGGCCTGGACGCCCTCGCGAAGCTTGTCCGGGATCGGGAACTGCGCCGGGGCGAAGTCTCCGACGGTGAGGTTGCAGATCGCGCGGCCCTCGCGCTGTCGGGTCCGGATCTCGGCGGCGATCTTCAGGATCTCCGATCCCACGAGGCCGCGGGCCATCGTCGCGATGCGGCGCTGCTCCGGGGCAGCCGGGACGCTCGGGGCGGACGGTTTCGGCTCGGACATCGCCCGGAGTGTGCCACGGGCGCCTCGCCGGGGGCGGCCCGGCGACGGTAGCATCGCCATCTCCGCGCCGCGCACGCGGCTGCCCGAGCGCTCATGCCGTCGCTGCACCTCATCCGCCACGCTCGACCCGCGCTGGATCCGACGACTCCTGCCGGCGAGTGGCATCTCGCTGCCGACGGGTCGGTCGACGCGCTCCGGCGGAGCGCCGCCCTGCCCGAGACTGCCGCGTGGTTCACGTCGCCCGAGCCCAAGGCGCGCGAGACCGCGGCGCTGCTCGGCCCGGCCAGCGCCACCGTGGTGGCCGATCTTCGCGAGGCCGGGCGCGGCGATGGCTGGTTCGCGGATCCCGCCGCCTTCGAGCGCGCGGTCGCCGGCTTCCTGACCGACGGGACCATCCCGCCCGGCCTGGCCTGGGAGACGCGCGCGGCGGTCACCGCGCGGATCGTCGCCGCGGTCGAGGGGATCCTGGCCGCCAACCCGGGGCGCGACTGCGTGGTGGTCGGGCACGGCACCGCGCTCACCCTGCTGGTCGCGTCGCTGACCGGCGCCGCGCCCGACGCGGTCGCCTGGCGCTCGCTGGCCATGCCCGATCACTGTTCCTTTGCGCGCGAGCCCGACCGGCTGCGGTGGCTCTCTCGCTGGGGCGAGTGGCGTCGCGGCGTCCAGTCACGTCACGGAAGCG
This sequence comes from Kofleriaceae bacterium, assembly GCA_035489015.1. GTDB lineage: Bacteria > Myxococcota_A > Polyangia > Haliangiales > Haliangiaceae > DATFRY01. The sequence continues at coordinate 57,306 of DATHKR010000006.1, forward strand.
GCCGGTAGAGGAGGTGCTGCGGCCGACGTCCCCGTCGCTGTGCGGGTGACCGAGGTCGATGCCGGCGTGGATGCTCCAGGCGATCGGGTCGGTCGGGCCGGGCGGACCACCGACGAACGGGTGGCTGCTCGGCGGTGGCCGACGGCAGCCCTGCCCCGGACCCGTCGCCGCCACCGTCGCGATCGATGGCCACGAGGGCGGACGGGTCGAGGCGTCCTTCATCGCCCGGTCCGGCCTCCTCGATCGCCTGCCCGGCGGTACAGGCGACCGAGGTCAGCGTCAGGAGCAGCCAGGCGCCGCGCACGGGTCGGAGGTCCTCATCGTTCGAGGACAACCGATTGCAACGCGAGGGCCGCCGGCGCCGGCGTCCAGGTGCGCGAATCGCGGCGAGCGGCTCGGGGCCGCGCCCCTCGCGGTGGCCTCGCGCGAGGTCACCTGGGCGACCCGGCCGGTCACGCGCGGATCATCCGCGGATCATCCGCAGATTCAGTCGCGCAGCCCGTAGCGCGCGGCCAGCTTGCGCAGGTGGGTCCGGCTCATGCCGACCGCGCGGGCCGCGCGGGCCACGTTACCGCCGAACATCTCGACCAGCCGCCGCACGTAGGCGGCCTCCCAGCGCGCGGTGGCCTGCTCCTTGGCGTCGCCGTAGGTCTGTGCCACGTTGACGATCGGATCCGGCTCGGGCGCCAGCGGATCCTGCCACACCGCCGCGTCACCGAGCAGGATGGCGCGCTGGACCGCGCTGCGCAGCTCGCGCACGTTGCCGGGCCAGCTCTGGGCCGCGAGCGCGGTGACCAGCTCGTCCGACAGCGACGCCGGTGCGCGCGGCTCGTCGCCGCTCTCGCCGCCGCTCTCACCTCCGCTCTCACCGCCGCTCTCGCCCTCGTCGCGGCGGTCGCTTCCCTCGACCGCGCCGCCGCCGAACGTCTCGCAGAAGTGCCGGACCAGGATCGGGATGTCCTCGCGCCGCTCGCGCAGGGCGGGGACCCGCAGGCGCAGCACCGCGAGCCGGTAGTACAGATCGGCCCGGAAGCGGCTGCGGTTGACCTCCTCGCGCAGGTCGCGGTGAGTCGCCGCCACCACCCGGACGTCGACGGCGATCCGGCGGTCGTCGCCGACTCGCTTGACCGTGCGGTCCTCGAGCACGCGCAGGAGGACCGGCTGGACCGCGGCGGGCAGCTCGCCGATCTCGTCCAGGAACAGCGTCCCGCCGCGCGCTGCCTCGAACGCGCCGCGGCGGGTCTCCATCGCGCCGGTGAAGGCGCCCCGAACGTGCCCGAACAGCTCGCTCTCGATGAGCGTCACCGGGATCGCGCCGCAGTCGACCACCACGAACGGCCCCTCGGCCCGCCCGCTGGCGCCATGGATCGCGTGGGCGATCAGCTCCTTGCCGGTCCCGGTCTCTCCCTCGAGCAGGACGGTGCCCTCGGCCGGGGCGAACCGCTCCATCAGGGCGAAGACGCGGCGCATCGCCGGGCTGACCCCGATCGCGCCGCCGAACTGCTCGCGCGCGCTCAGGCTCTCGCGCACCTCCCCGCCGATGGCGTCGAGCCGCAGCACCGTGCGCCCGCAGCCGATGAGCGCGCCCGGCTCGATGAGCGCGGCCATCACCCGGTAGCCGCCCAGCACGGTCCCGTTGGTGCTGCCCAGGTCGCGCAGCTCGAGCCCGCGCGCGGTGACCCGGATGGCGACGTGGTGGCGCGACACCGAGCGGTCGGACAGGACCAGGTCGTTTCCCGGATCGGTCCCGACGGTGGTCTCCTCGCCGGCCGAGATCACCTCCTTGCCCTCGTCGGGCCCGGTCGCGACCCGCAGCGCGAAGCGGTCGAACACGATCTCGGTCGGCCGGAGCGCCGTGGTGATGCGGGATGGCTCGGGCGACATGGCCGGCCGATCTTACCTCCGACCTGCCGGGGAGCTCGGCGGAGAAAAATCGCGTGCCCGGGGAAGGTCCCCGGCCCGGGCGGGCACCCACGTCGCATGAAGGCCATCGACTCGACCTGGACGCCCGCTCTCCTCCTCGCGCTCGGCATGGCGCTCGCCGGGCCCGCCTGCGGCTCGGACGACGACGGCGGCGGCTCACCGGACGCCGCCGCGGGCGAGCCGGATGCGGCGGCCAGCGCCGCCGACGCGGCCGTCCGCGCCACCCCTGCCCCGTTCGATCCATCGACGCCGTACCAGCCAGACGTGGATCCGGCCGACCTGTCGGCCGACATCACCAACCCGCTGTTCCCGGCCCCGGTCGGCGCCACCTGGTCCTACTCGGCCGAGACGCCCGACGGGCTCGAGACCACCGAGATCTCGGTCGAGCCGGCGACCGTGGACGTCAACGGCGTGGCGGCGCGCGAGCTGCGCGACACCGTCTTCCTCGACGGTGAGATCATCGAGGACACCCGCGACTGGTTCGCGCAGGACGGCGCCGGCAACGTCTGGTACCTGGGCGAGGACACCGCCGAGTACGAGGGGGGCGTGATCGTCTCCACCGAGGGCTCCTGGCAGTGGGGCGTGGACGACGCGCTGCCGGGCGTCAACATGCTCGGCGACCCGCAGATCGGGGACCTCTATCGCCAGGAGTACCTCGCCGGCGAGGCCGAGGATTACGGCGAGGTGGTCTCGCTCGACGAGGCGGTGACCGTGCCGGCCGGCTCCTTCACCGGGTGCACGGTGACCCGCGACCGCTCGGCGATCGAGCCGGCCGCCGACGAGCTCAAGTACTATTGCGCCGGCGTCGGCACCGTCCTCACCGAGGAAGGCGACGTGCGCGACGAGCTGATCGACTACGCTGTGCCGTGAGGATGGCCCCGCTCATCCGCCACCGGTGGCTGGTCGCCGTCTCCGTCCTGCTCGCGCCGGCCGCGTCGGCCCGGGCGGACACGGCCGCGGCGGGGCCCTGCACGCCGGTGGTGCGCGTCTCCGGTGAGCCGGCGCTGGTGGGCCCGGTGGTCGACCTCCTGCGCGCGCGTCGCCTGGCGGTGGCCGGCGCGAGCCGGTGTGGCGCGGTCAGCGCGGCGCTGGCCGCGGCCGGGCCAGGCGAGCGGGTGCGCGTCACGATCGTCGATCCGGACGGCCGCACCATCGAGCGGATCGCCGACGACGTCGAGGGCGCGGCGACCGCGATCGAGTCGTGGGCGCGGCGCGACGTGTCCGATCCGCTGCTCCAGGCGCGCGCCGTGGCGGTCGGGCCGGCGCCAGCGGCCGCAGCGGTCGACGAGGCGGAGGCAGCGCCGGGCAGCACGCGCAGCGTCGAGGTCGAGCTCGGCGCCGACGGAGGCGTGAGCGACGACGGAGCCCTGTGGGCCGGCGCGCGCGCGCGCGGCTGCGTGCAGCTCGGGGCGCTCTGCGTCGGCGGCCTGGCCCGCTACGCGCGCGACAGCGAGGCCCGCGGCGACTCGGCCGAGTTCGAGTCGTCCCGGCACAGCGTGAGCCTGCTCCTGACCGCGGACCTGCCGCTCCGACGCGGCCGCCTCTGGTGGTCGCCCGGAGCCGGGATCGGGCAGGCGTCGATCCACGCGTCGCGCGGTCAGGACACCGAGGACACCATCGCGCTGCAGCTGCGCGGGCACCTGGCCGCGGGCTGGCGGCTGGCCGGTCCGTGGTCGCTCCGCGTCGACCTCGCGGCGGAGTACGCGCCGCTCGCCAACACCCGGCTGGGCGACGAGCCGGACGATTCGGGCGACGACATGCCGCTGGCCGGCGCGCCGCGCTGGCTCGGCTGGCTCGCCCTGGGCATCGCCTACGGCGGCTCATGAAGCCGCGCGTGATCCTGTTCCGCGCGGTCGAGGGCGTGCCGGCGGAGATGTCCGACGAGGCGCTGGTCGCCGCGTGCGCGACCGGCGACGCCGCGGCGCTGGGGGCGCTGTTCGACCGCCACTACGACGCGGTGTGCGGATTCCTGGCCCGCATGGCGGGCACCGACGATCGCGATCTCGACGATCTGGTCCAGGTGACGTTCGAGACCGTCCCGCGCGCGGCCGCGCACTTCGACGGCCGGGCCCAGGTCAGGACCTGGCTGCTCGGGATCGCCACCAACGTCGCGCGCCATCACATCCGGTCGGAGATCCGCCGCAAGCGATTCACCCGCGACGTCGCCGCCGCGGCGGCGGACGCGCCGCCGGCCGTCGCGGACGGGCGCGCCGAGGTGCTCGCGCGCGAGCGGGCGGCCCGGCTCGGCCAGGCGATCTCGGCCCTGCCGACCGGGCTGCGCGCGGTGTTCCTGCTGGTCTACGTCGAGGGTCTGCCGGGGCGCGACGTCGCCGCGGCGCTCGGCGTGCGCGAGGGAACCATCTGGAAGCGTCTGCACCGGGCCCGCGGGCTCCTGCGCGAGTCCCTTGCCGGAGTCGATCCATGAAGTGGCGGCGAGCACGGTGCATCTCTCCCGCGGCGCTGGAGCGCGGCTTCTGGTCCGGCGACGAGGACGTCCGCGATCACGCGGCCGGATGCGACCGGTGCGGGCCCGTCTGGGCGGAGATCGCCCGGCTGGCCAGGGCGGGGCGCGAGCTGGCGCCGCCGCCGTCGCCGCCGGAGCGGCGCGAGGAGATCCGGGCCGCGCTCCTGTCGCAGGAGCCGAGGCGGGACCGCGCCGCGCCGCGGCGACCGCGCCCGGGCCGGGGGTTCGCCGCCCGACCGGTCGCCACCGCCGCGTTCGCGGCCGGCGCGGCGATCGCGCTGGGCTGGTGGCTGTGGCCCGACGGCGGCGAGCCGGGCGCGGCGCGGCGCAGGGCTCAGGTCCTCGATCACGGCGGGGCCAGCTACCTGGTCGCGTCGGTCCAGCCCGACGAGATCATCCGGCTGGTCGACGGCACGTTGACGATCGAGGTCGGCGCGCTCGGGCCCGGTGAGAGGTTCCGGGTGATGACCGGCGACGCCGAGATCGACGTCGCCGGCGCCGCGCTCGACGTCACCGCCACGCGCGACCGGCTGGCCGCGGTCCGGGTCATGCGCGGCGCCGTCGAGGTCCGCGCCCAGGGGACCGCCCGTCGCGCGGTGACCTCGGGGCAGACCTGGACCGCCCCGGTCGAGCGCGCGACGGACAGCGCCGCGGCGGCTGCGACGGGCAACCCGGCGGCGACGGGCGCGCCGGGCGCCGGGGCCGCGACCGGCGCCGCGACCGGCGCCGCGCGTGGCACCGCGACCGCCGCGATCGACCGCGCCGGCCCACCCCGGCCCGAGCCCAGGCGGCGGCGGGGCCGGCGATCCGCGCTCGACCCGCGCGCGCCCGAGCCGGAGCCTCCGCCGGCCAGCCAGACCCGGACCGACGCGGACGCGGGCGCCGCGCCCGCCGCGCGAAGCCCCGCCCAGCAGGCCTTCGACGACGGCTGGACCGCGATCCGGGCCGGCGACTTCGACGTCGCCGCGGCCGCGTTCGACCGGGCGGCGTCCATCAGCATTAACCCGACGACCATCGAGGACGCGGTCTTCTGGGGCGCGGTGTCGCTGGCGCGCGACGGCAAGGCGGCGGGCGCGATCCGGGCCTTCGAGAGCTTTCTCGAGGCGTATCCCGGCTCGGCGCGGGTCGGCGAGGCGAGCGTCATGCTCGGCTGGCTCCTCCTCGAGCGCGGCGACCACGGATCGGCCGAACGGCGCTTCCGCGCCGCCGCCGGCGACCGCTCGCCCCGGGTGCGAACCAGCGCGGCGGCCGGGCTGGAGGCGCTGGCGAAGGCACGGCGGCGCGTGCCATGATCATGTAGCCGTGTTCCGCGACGACTACATCCTCGCCATGGTCAAGCAGCTGGCCAATTTCCTGGCCCGGATGGCGCGACGGCGCGGCGAGGGAAAGCTGGAGGACGCGCTCGACGAGGCCGATCGCGCCTGGTCGGAGCTGTTCGAGATCCCGCGCGACCTGTGCGACGCGGTCGACTCGTCGACCCTGGCCGGGCTGCTCGGCCACCCGGAGCGGATCCGCGCCGCCGCCCAGCTGTTCTGGGAAGAGGGCCGGATCCATACCGCCCGCGGCGACGCGATGGTCGCCGCGCTCAAGTACCGCCGCGCCCTGGAGCTCATCCTCGAGGCGCGCGCGGCCGGCGCGACCGAGGCCGACGACGCCGCGGTGCTCGAGCTCTCCCGCCTGATCCCGGTCGGCGACCTCGACGCCCGCTACCGGGACGCGGCGAAGTGACCCATCGGGACGGGCTCCGTCCCGACCCCGCGGGAAGTGGCCCGATCGGCGCGCGGGAAGTGGCCCTCCCGGTGGAGCCCCAACCGGGCGAGCATGGCCGCAACCCCCGACCCGAGGAGACTCGATGACGTCAGCAACCACCGCGCCCGCGCGCAGACCATCGCGCCCGCTCGCGGCCATCGCGGTCGGCGGCCTGATCGCCGGCGTGCTCGACATTACCAGCGCGATCGTCGCGTACCTGCCCGACGGGGTCTCGCCGGTGCAGATCATGCAATCGGTCGCGCGCGGCGCGCTCGGCAAGTCGGCCTTCGAGGGCGGCTGGCGCACCGCCCTCATCGGGCTGGGCTTCCACTTCCTCATCGCCTTCACCGCGGCGGCGGTCTACTACCTGGCCAGCCGCGAGCTGCGCTTCCTGACCAGGCGCCCCTACCTGTCCGCGTTCCTCTACGGCGAGGCGGTCTTCCTGTTCATGCGCCTGGTCGTCATGCCGCTGTCCACGATCGGCTTTCACATGCCGAAGCTGGACTGGCAGAACTGCCTGGCCGGCTGGGGTGGCCACATCTTCCTGGTCGGCCTCCCGATCGCCCTGGCCACCCGCCACTTCGCGCCCCACCGCGACGACGCCGCCCCCGCCGCCCCGCCGTCGAGGAGCGCCTCGGTCCGCGCCCCCTGAGCGGCCGGTGCGGTTGGTCGGCGCGCGGCCGATGCGTTATCGTCCGGCCGTGACGCTCCCCACGCACCTTGCGCCCTCGGATACGTTCCCGTCGCGCCACATTGGACCGAGCGAGGCCGAGGTGGCCGAGATGCTCTCGGCCCTGGGGCTCGGCAGCCTCGACCAGCTCATCGACGAGACGGTCCCGGAGGTCATCCGGCGGCGGGAGCCGCTCGCGTTGCCGGCGGCGCTGGGCGAGTTCGATCTCCTGGCCCGGCTTCGCGGGATCGCGGGCCGGAACCAGGTGTTCCGGTCGTTCATCGGGCAGGGGTACTACGACTGCATCACGCCCGGGGTCATCCAGCGCAACATCCTGGAGAACCCGGGCTGGTACACGCAGTACACGCCTTATCAGGCGGAGATCGCGCAGGGGCGGCTGGAGGCTCTCATCAACTTCCAGACCATGGTCGCCGACCTGACCGGCCTGCCGCTGGCCAATGCGTCGCTGCTGGACGAGGCGACCGCGGCGGCCGAGGCGATGCACATGTGCGACGCGCTGGCCGAGGGGGAGCGCCGGGCGTTCTTCGTGGCCGATAGCTGCCATCCGCAGACGATCGCGGTGATCCGGACCCGGGCCGAGCCGCTCGGGATTCGCGTGGTGGTCGGCGATCCCGGCTCGCTCGCCGCCGATGGCGCCTGGGGCGATCTGTTCGGCGCGCTGGTCCAGTACCCGACCACCGACGGTCGCATCGAGGACTACCGCGAGGTCATCCGGTTTGCGCATGCGGCTGGCGCGCGGGTGGCGATGGCGACCGATCTCCTGGCCCTGACTCTCCTCACCCCGCCCGGTGAGCTCGGCGCCGACATCGCGGTTGGATCGACCCAGCGCTTCGGCGTGCCGCTCGGGTTCGGCGGGCCGCACGCGGCGTTCCTGTCCACTCGCGAGGAGAACCGGCGCCAGATGCCGGGGCGGATCATCGGGGTGTCGCGCGACGCGCGCGGGCGGCCGGCCTACCGGCTGGCCCTGCAGACCCGCGAGCAGCACATCCGGCGCGACAAGGCGACGAGCAACATCTGCACCGCGCAGGTGCTGCTGGCCGTGATGGCCAGCATGTACGCGGTCTACCACGGCCCCGACGGGCTGGAGCGCATCGCGACCCGGGTGCGGGGGTGGACCGATGTGCTCGCGCGCGGGCTCGAGCGGCTCGGGCTGGCGGTGCGCGGTGGGCCGCGGTTCGACACCGTGCGGGTCGATCTCTCGCCGGCCGATCGCGACCGGGTCGTCGCCGCGGCGCGCGACCGGCGCATGAACCTCCGCGTGTATCCGGACGGGCTCGGCGTCTCGCTCGACGAGACCACCCGCTCCGGCGACGTGGCGGATCTGCTGAGCTCGTTCGCGGCGCGCGGCGCGGGCAGCTCGGTCGCCGACGTGGAGGCGCTGGGGGCCAGCGCGCCGGCCGCGTACGGGGCTCCGTTCGCCCGCTCGAGCGGCTTCCTGGCTCATCCGGTGTTCTCGCTGTACCGCTCGGAGCACGAGCTGCTTCGCTACCTGCGCCGGCTCGAGGCGCGCGACCTCTCGCTCACCACGTCGATGATCCCGCTCGGGTCGTGCACGATGAAGCTGAACGGCACCACCGAGATGGTGCCGGTGACCTGGCCCGAGATCGGCCGCCTGCACCCGTTCGCGCCGGCCGAGCAGACCGGCGGCTACGATCAGATGTGCGGCGAGCTGGAGGCATGGCTGGCCGAGATCACCGGCTTCGCGGCGGTGTCGCTGCAGCCCAACGCCGGGGCCCAGGGCGAGTACGCCGGCCTCCTGGTCATCCGCGCGTACCTGGCCGCGCGCGGCCAGGCCCACCGCGACGTGTGCCTGATCCCGGCGTCGGCGCACGGGACCAACCCGGCCAGCGCGGTGATGGCCGGCTTCCGGGTCGTGCCGGTCGCCTGCGACAAGCAGGGCAACATCGACGTGGGCGATCTACGGGGCAAGGCCAGCGCTCACGCGGCCGCCCTGGCCTGCGTGATGATCACCTACCCGTCGACCCACGGCGTGTTCGAGGGGGCGATCCGCGACATCTGCAGCGCGGTGCACGAGCAGGGCGGGCAGGTCTACCTCGACGGCGCCAACATGAACGCCCAGGTCGGGCTGTGCCGGCCCGGCGACTACGGCGCCGATGTCTGCCACATCAACCTGCACAAGACGTTCTGCATCCCGCACGGCGGCGGCGGCCCGGGCATGGGGCCGATCGCGGTCGCCGCCCATCTGGCGCCCCACCTGCCCCGCCACCCGCTCGACGACGGAACGTCGCCGGCGATCGGTCCGGTGTCGGCGGCGCCGCGCGGATCGGCCAGCATCCTGCCGATCTCGTGGGCGTACATGGCGCTGATGGGCCCGGATGGCCTCCGCCGCGCCACCGAGGTCGCCATCCTCAACGCCAACTACATCGCGAAGCGGCTCGGCGCGGCGTATCCGGTGCTCTACACCGGCGAGCGCGGCCGGGTCGCCCACGAGCTCATCCTCGACCTGCGCCCGCTCAAGAAGTCGGCCGGCATCGAGGTCGACGACGTGGCCAAGCGGCTCATGGACTACGGCTTCCACGCGCCGACCATGTCGTTCCCGGTGCCCGGCACACTCATGATCGAGCCGACCGAGAGCGAGAGCAAGGTGGAGCTCGATCGCTTCTGCGACGCCATGCTGCGCATCCGCGACGAGATCCGCGCGATCGAGGACGGCGGCATGGACCGGCAGAACAACCCGCTCAAGAACGCGCCGCACACCGCGCGCGACGTGTGCGGCGGCGAGTGGTCGCGGCCGTACAGCCGCGAGCAGGCCGCGTTCCCCGCCCCGTGGCTGGCCGACCACAAGTACTGGCCGCCGAGCGCGCGCATCGACAACGCCTACGGCGACCGCAACCTGGTCTGCACCTGCCCGCCGATGGAGAGCTACTCGCTGGCCGGGTGAATCGTGGGCCGGGTGCCCACAGCACCCGAGCTTCACGCAGTGCGATCGATCATCCCTCGCGACGAGCATGGTGATCGTCGATGCGGTCCTCCGACGTCGACTTCGTTTGACGCGGGCCGCGCTTGAGGAGCCGCGCGCGCGATCGCTAGTGCACCGCGGCCGAAATGACGTCAACGAGGCGGTGTGGATCGCCGTCGAGCGCAAGGCGCGACGACGACGGGCTACTCGCTGTAGCTCGAGGAGTTGCAACGCAGCGATCGGCGGTGAGGCGCACCGGATCGTTG
>DATHKR010000007.1:0-25000 GCA_035489015.1 Kofleriaceae bacterium
GAACGCCGAGCTCCCGCCGGAGAAGCCGGGCGACGTCAACCGCGCGCTCCTGGTGGCGGCCTGGATCGATCAGCGAGTGACCAACCCCGAGGTGCGCCAGCTCATGGGAGCCGCCGCCGCCGCCCAGACCCCGGCCGGAAAGCTGGCCGCGCTGCGCGACGGGGCGACCAAGGCAGGCATCGAGCGCTGCGCCCTGGCCGAGATGTGGCAGCGAATGGCGACCGGCGCGCCGGCGGCAGCGGAGAGCGCCGCGGCCGCCCCCGCCCTGCCCTCCGAGCCGCAGACCTACGACGAGGCGATCGCGATCCTGTGCGACGCGCCGGACCCGGCCGCGCTGACGAAGCTGGCGCGAGAGAAGATCAGCAACCCGGACGTCACCGCGCTCGTCTCTGCCCTGGACGCGGCCCGACCCCGGGAGCGCGCCGGCAAGCTGCGCGCGGCGGCCGCGCCGACCGGCATCGCATCCTGTCCGCTCGCCGACCTGCTCGGCAAGCTCCACTGAGCCGCGCGGCGCGCCTGGTCGGGCCCTACGGGGTCGCGCTGGGACACGGCCCGGTCGCGTTCAGCGCCATCGTGTCGAAGAAGAAGCTGGTCAGCTTCCCGCCGTCGGTGACCGCGTGCAGCTCGAGCTGGATCTCCTCCCCGGCGTGCTGATCGTCGATCACCCGCTCCAGGTCGTCCCAGAAGCAGCTCGTGCCCGCGTCCACGTTGCTGAAGCTGACCAGCGGCGCTCCGATCGGGGCGCCGCTCGCGTCGAGCAGGGACACGTCGAGCGTGTCGAACACGATCTCCTCGTCCTGGTCCTCCTCGGTCGCGAAGCAGCGGAACAACGAGAGCGACAGCGCGGTCGTCCCGGCCGGGATGGTGACTCGCTGGCTCAGGCGCTGGTCGACCTCGAAGGCGCGCCCCAGCCAGGCCGCGCGGTTGCCCTCGTGGACCGCGAATCCACCGAGCTGGTCCTCGGGATACGTCAGGTGGTCACCGGCGTCCGACTCCTCGGTCCAGCCGATCGCGCCCGCCGGGGTGGCGTCCTCGAACCCGGGATTGACCAGCAGCTGCGTCACCCCGTCCTCGCACACGGGCGGCGCGGCGTCGGGCCGGGGCGCCGCGTCGAAGAGCGACGCATCCACGACCGGCCCGGACGGATCGCCGTCGGTCGCGGGTGGAACGGAGACCTCGCCGCATGCGGCGAGCCCGGTCCAGGCCAGCCCGGCCAGCACGACGGAGGCCAGGGCCCGGTCGCAGGAGAATTGTCTCGTCAATACGCGCTCCTTGTCTCTCATCACGCCACGCCCCCGCCCGTGATTCAATGCCAATCTGGGTCCGGACGTCGCTTACGTCGCGAGCGTCAGTCCATCGAATGTCGTACGGCGCGGCCGCTCGCTTGACACATCGCGCGCGCGACCCGAGCCTCCCGGTGGGAGCGCGAAGGACCGCACATCGAATGGCAGGAGAACCGACGATCAGGGCCGACGCGCCAGCGCCGTTCACCTCCTCCTCGCTCGCCGTCGCGGTCCTGCTCGCGCTCCTCCCCGCCTGCCGCGGCCAGCGCCCGCGCACCCGCCCGTCGGTCGCGCCGACCCCGCGCTCGGCGCCCGCCCCCGAGGACGAGCGCGGCGTCATCGGCGGCCCGCGCGACGACACCGCCTTCGAGTTCGAGCCCGAGCCGGACGATGCGGACGAGTCGCGGCTGCTCCTCGATGGCACCCCGCCGGTCCCCGACGACGTCCGCGATCGACTCGCACCCTACCTCGACGCCCGGCGAACCCGGATGGTCGGCGCCCTGCCCGGCCGGCGCTCCTTCCTCGCGCTGACCCGCCTCGGCCGGCTTCCCCAGGTCTACGCGGTCGACGTGCCGCTCGGGCCGCTCCGCCGGCTCACCGCGGAGCGCGAGCCGATCGAGCAGGTCTCCTACTTCCCGACCGCGAGCCCGTCGCTGCTCTACCGCACCGACGTGGGCGGCGACGAGCGCTTCCAGCTGATCCGCCGCGTCCTCGATGACGGCAGCCGCGCGGTCGTATCGGACGGCGTGAGCCGGCACGGCGCGTTCAGCATCGCGCCGGGCGGCCGCGCGGTCGCGTTCACCGCCAACGGCCGCACCGAGGCCGACATGGACGTCTATCTGGGCGACGGCATCGATCCGGAGGCGAGCCACATGATCCTCGCCCGCCAGGGCCAGTGGGTGGCCGGCTCGTGGTCCACCGACGGCACTCGCCTGCTCGTGCGCGAGTACCTGTCCACCGAGTACTCGGCGCTCTACATCCTCGACGTCGCGACCAGCCAGCTCGAGCCGGTCGCCCCGTCCGCGCACCCGGCGGTCTACGGCGACGCGCGCTTCTCCGCCGACGACCGCCGCCTCTACTTCACCTCCGATCGCGACGGTGACTTCGTCCGGCTCTACGAGCTCGATCTGGCCAGCGGCGATCTGCGCTCGTTGACCGGCCTCATCCCGTGGGACGTCGACGGCATCGCGCTGTGGTCGCAGAAGATCGCGTTCGTGACCAACGAGGACGGCCTGAGCGTGGTCCGCATCTTCGACACCAAACGGCGCACGACCCATCGGGTGCGCGGCGTGCCACCCGGGGTGATCTCGTCGTTCCGCTTCGCCGACGGCGGCAAGCTGCTCGCCATGACCCTCTCGCGTCCGAACGAGCCGGACGACATCTACGCGCTCGAGCTCGCGACCGGCCGGCTCGAGCGCTGGACCACCAGCCTGGCCGGCGATCCGGACCGCTTCCTCGTCCCGGAGCGGATCCGGATCACCAGCTTCGACGGCCTGGGCGTCCCCGCCTACTACTACCGCCCGCGCGGGCCCGGCCCGTTCCCGGTGCTCCTGTGGATGCACGGCGGGCCGGAGGACCAGCACCGCCCGACGTTCGATCCGATCATCCAGTACTTCGCGGCCGAGCGCGGGATCGCGGTCATCGCCCCCAACGTGCGCGGGTCGGACGGCTACGGCCGGCGCTACCGCAGCCTCGACAACGGCCCCCTGCGCGCGGACGCGGTCCGCGACGTCGGCGCCTTCCTCGACTGGATCGCCTCACGCGCCGAGCTCGACGCCGGCCGGGTCGGCATCTACGGCGCGTCCTACGGCGGCTACATGGTGCTGGCCGCGCTGGTCGAGTACGGCGACCGCATCGCGGCCGGCTGCGACCTGGTCGGCCTGTCCAACCTGGTCAGCTTCCTCGCCGGGACCAGCGCCTACCGCCAGGACTCGCGCCGCGCCGAGTACGGCGACGAGCGCGATCCGGCCGCGCGCGAGGCGCTGCAGGCGCTCTCGCCGCTGACCGGGGCGGCCCGCATCCGCAGCCCGCTGTTCGTCGCGCACGGGGCCAACGACCCGCGCGTCCCGCTCGCCGAGGCGGAGCAGATCGTGAAGGCGGTGCGCCAGAGCGGCGTCGAGGCCTGGTACATGGTCGCGCCCGACGAGGGGCACGGCTTCCACAAGCGCCGCACCCGCGACACGTTCTACCAGCTCATGGCGGCGTTCTTCGAGATGCACCTGCTCGGCCCGCGGTCCGGGCCGGGCGATGGCGGCGGCCCGTCACCAGAGTGACCAGAGCCGGATGCTGAACAGCCGGCGGAGCGGCAGGTACAGGTGCGCGTAGGCCAGCGACCGGCTCTCCCCGTACACGCGACCGTGCCCGTGCATCCCGCTCCGCCCGTCGGCCAGCGCGAACGGGCTGGTCACCGCGATGACCGGCTTGCCGCCGTAGAGGGCCTCGGCGCCGGTCCCCTCGCCGTCGACGACGTCGCGCACCCGCATGACGGTGCAGTCGACCTCCTCGCCGGGCGCCCCGTACGGCTTGAGCGCGATCGGCGCGCCGCGCGCCACCTGACCCAGCGGGGCCCACGGCGGCAGGGCGAGCTCGGCGACGAACTTGCTCACGTCGTGCACCTCGGCCAGCTCGGCTCCGCTGTCGAGCCAGGTCAGCACGCGCTCCTGGATGCGCGGCGTCACCACCACGCCGGTGATCGGGCTGCGCAGCGTCAGCCGCTCCTCGTCCAGTCGAAGCTGCTGTAGCTGGGCCTGGAGGCCGCTCCGCTCGGCCTCGCGCGCGGCGATCTCCTCGGGGAGCGCGCCGGCGCGCACCAGGGCGAGCCTGGCCGCCGCGGCCCCGGCCAGCGCCCCGGCCACCCGGGCCGCCCCGGTGGCCTTGTCCGCCGCGGCGACCGGGGTCACTCGATCGCGCGCCATCGCGCGCACGCGCGCCGCCTGGCTGGCGCTCTGGCCGTAGCTGGTCGCCGCGCGGGCAGCCCGGTAGCGGGCCAGGTCGACCTCCTCGCTGCGCGGTCCGCTCTTCACCAGGGCCACGCCCGCCTCGGCGATGGCCAGGTCCTCCTCCAGGGCGCGCCGTCGCGCGGTCAGCGCGTCGTTGCGAAGCTGGGCGATCGGCTGCCCGCGCTCGACGCTCTGCCCCTCGCGCACCAGCACGCGCTCGACGATCCCGGGCGTCTGCGCGCGGACGTGCACCCGCTGGACCGGCGCCAGCACGAACTCCGAGTCGATGAGGACCGGCCAGCGGATCGCCCACGGCAACACGATCAGCGCGGCCAGCGCGACCACCACCCCGGTCCGGCGCCGGGTGAAGATCGCCCGCCGCTCGCGCCAGACCAGCCGGGCCGTGCTCGCGACCGGGCGGAAGACGTACTTGCTGAGGACGAACAGGGTGAAGGCGACCGCCACGACCAGCCCCCACCCCCCCGCCCACTCGACCAGCGGGGCCAGCAGGCGAAAGAGACTCCAGTAGATGAACGCGCCGGTGCACGCGAAGGCGGCCACCGCGTAGACCAGGAACCAGCGCCGCATCCCCGGCGAGAGCTTCTCCTCGTCGACCGGCAGCCCGAGGATGTTGCGCTGCAGCCACACCGACGCCAGCCGGAACGAGCGGTCGCGCAGGTTGCGCAGCTCGAGGTAGTCGCCGATCGCGAAGTAGCCATCGTTCTTGATGAAGGGGACCAGCGTCAGGAACGCGAAGGTGGTCTCGACCAGGAGCGCGAGCCGGAGCCCGTCGTAGACCGCGAGCTCCGGGTTCATCACCGAGACCACCATCGCCCCGGTCGCGATGTAGAGCACCGACGAGGTCACGCCGGCGAGCTGGACGATCACCTTGTGGCGGCGATTCTGGAACAGGTAGGTCGAGCTGGTGTCGCAGTACGCGGCCGGGCTCACGTAGTACATCATCATCACGCCGATCTCGGTGACGTTGCCGCCGTAGTACTGGCAGGCCAGCCCGTGCCCCATCTCGTGAAGGAAGAGGCTGATCCGGGTCTCGACCAGGAGGACGATGACGTCGCGCGCGCCGATGTCGAGGTTGGCGAACGAGATCCGCGAGAAGCACTGCACGCCGATCCACACGTAGACGGCCATCGCCAGCACGCCCCACGGCGAGAACAGGAAGGGGCCGATCGTCCGCCGCAGCACGTTGAGCATGCGCGACGGGTTGAACAGGACGAAGGTCGGGTGCTCCGTCGTCGCCCCTCCCGAGCCGCGCACGAACGCGCGCTGGATGAGGGCGTGGAGCTCCTTGGCGCGGCGGTTGTCCGGGTTGAGCTCGAGCACCGCGACCAGGTAGTCGGCCGCCTTGAGCGGCTCGTTCAGGCGGAGCTGGCGGACCGCGGCCATGAACAGGGCCGACTCGGCCGAGGCGACCCGCTGGGTGTCGCCCTCGTCGTCCAGCTCGCCGCGCAGGCGGAAGCGCGCCTTCCTGAGCTCGCGCGCCACCAGCTTGCGCGCCCGCGGGCTGGCGGTGCGGTAGGAGGCGACGTCGAGCAAGAGGAGCTCGCGCGCGCGGGTCACGAACCGCTCGGCCGCCGTGGCCGGCACCTCGACCTCGAACTCCTCGCTCAGCTCGGCCGCGATCTCGACCGGGGTGCGCACTCCGTCGAGCGCGCGCAGCATCCCGGCCTGCAGCACGTTGAAGCGGAAGTAGGTGCCGCGGATCGGATCGCGGACGATGACCAGCTGCTCATCATCCACCTCCTGCTCGAAGTACTCGAGGTCGCTGCGGACCTTGGCGGCGCGGAGCGGCATGCCACGATCAGAGGAGGAAGCGGACCCGCACCCAGCGCAGGAGCCTGCGGGTGACCAGGCTCAGGATCGCGCGGCGGCCGCTGTTGATCTCGCCGTAGCCGGTCATGTCCTGCTTCAGCAGGCCCTCCGCGTTGTCCAGCTCGGCCACCACCCGGACCCGGTTCTGGTCGTCCTTCTTCTCCACCGTCGGAGCCAGAAAATCGACCTTGCCGGTGAACTCGCGGGTCGGGTAGCTCTGCACCTTGACCACCACCGGCTGACCGACCACCACGCTGTCCATGTCGTTCTCGGACAGGTAGATCTCGGCGCGCATGCGCTCGGTCTGGGCGATCTGGCACAGGAGCCCGCCCGCCTCGATCTTCTCGTAGAGACGCTCGCGGAACTTCGGCGTCACCACCACGCCGTCGATCGGCGCGGCGATGACGGTCAGCGCGAGCTGCTCCTCGACGAAGCCGAGCTGGGCCCGGGCGCGATCCAGCTCCGCCTCGCGCGCGTCGATGTCCTCGTGGCGCGAGCCAGCCTTGAGCAGGCGCAGCGCCGCGCTCGCCTCCGCCAGCGCCTTCTGCTTGGCACGCAGCTCGTGCTGCGCCTGATCGCTCGCCTGCGCCGAGCCGACCCCCTGCTGGGCCATGCGCTTCTTGCGCAGCGCCTCCTTGCGGGCAAAGGCGACCTCGTTGGAGGCACCCGAGACCGCGGCGCGCTGCCCGGCGATCTCCTCGGCGCGCGCGCCGCGCTTGAGGCGCTCGATCTCGGCTCCGATCCGCTCGATCTCGGCCTGCGCCTTGCGCTGCTCGGTCTTCAGCTCGCGGTCGTCCAGCCGGGCCAGGACGTCGCCCTTGTGCACCTTCTGCGCCTCGTCGACGGCGATCGACGCGATGATGCCGCCGGTCTTCGAGCGGACGTAGGCCCGCTCGGTCGGTACGATGACCGCGTCCGAGGTGATCCTGAGCGGGTACGGGATGACCGCGGCCGCCAGAGTCAGCGCGGTCAGGACCAGGAGCGCGCGGTAGCGCCTGCGCTGGTGCCACTTGACCGCCCGCATCTCGTCCCAGAGCTGCTCCTGCTCCGCCTCGACCGCCTCGGGCGTCGACGGCGTCTCCGGCGGCGCCTCGGGCTCCGGGTCCGGCTCCGCCTCCGGCACCGCGTCGGGCTGCCGGTCGTACACCGACCAGCCCTGCGGATGGCCCTGCACGAAGGTCTCCGGCTCCGCGTCCGGGCCCGGCGCCGGCCGCGCGAACGCGGCGCCGCCTTGCCCTGCCAGGAGGCGCCCGTACGGCCCGCCCGCCCCCTGCCAGTCCACCGTGGTGTCGTCGGAGAACACGTCGACCAGGTCCTCGCGCAGCGCCGAGAACTCGTCGACCGGCGTGCGCCGGGTCGGCAGAGGGACGATCTTCCCCTCCTTCGGCTCCGGCTGGCCCGGTCCGTGGGAATCACGAAACACCAGGCCGATGGTGTGAAGATCGATGACCAGGCGCTCGATGTTGCCGCGCTCGATCGATTGGTCGTACTGGCGGGCGAAGCGGGTCAGCTCGTCGAGCGAGCGAGCGCCGTCCATCTGCTGCGCGATCAAGCAGTCGAGCGGCTGCAGGTCCACCCACTTGCGGCTGCCGTCGTACCAGACGCGCACTCGCTCCTGGTCGGGCAGCCGCGCGATCTGGACGTCCGAGATCAGCCGGGGAGCGAAGCCAGGATGCCGGATGGCGGCGATCAGATCCTCGGTCGTCTCGGGTGCTGCCTTCATCGCCAAACGCTCCGTTTTGCCCGCACGTCGGTCCGAGAAGACAATCTAGCTGCCCGACGGGCATCGGTCGACAGATCAGCGCCCGCCGCCGCGCCCGCCCGACGCGCGTTCCGGCGGTGCCGGAATACACCGGCGCACAGCCACCTCCATTGACCCGCTTTGCGCCCCACTCTACATTCCTGCGCTCTTTTGCCTGGAATTCGACTCCCCGCACAGGCGACGCGCGCCCTCCTCATCGCCGTCGCGCTCCTCCCCGGGCGTCACGCGGCGGCGCAGGAGCGCCGGATCTCGCTCGGTGAGGCCATCGCGGCGGCCCTGGCCAACAACGGCGATCTCCGCGTCGCGCGCGAGGAGGTCGGCATCGCCGGGGACCAGGTCGACGTCGAGCGATCCGCGTATGATCCCGTGCTTTTCGGCCGTGTCTTTGCCGGCCGCGACGTGCTGCCCGGGTCGGCGACCGCGTTCCCGTCGAAGGACCGCCAGCTGGGCGGCGAGGCAGGTGTCAGCGGGCAGCTTCCGACCGGCCTCGATTACTCGGTCTCCCTTGGCCTGACCTCGCAGCGCCACGACGATCCGTTCGGCACCGTCTACGACCCGGCCTACCTCAGCCGGCTGGACCTGTCGCTCACCCAGCCGCTCCTGCGCGGCGCCTGGGGCAGCGGCAACCGACAGGCGATCGTCGTCGTCGCCCTTCGCAAGCAGCAGAGCGACGCGCTGCTGCGCGCCCAGCTGGAGCAGACCGTGTCGCTGGTCCAGGTGGCCTACTGGAACCTGGTGCGAGCGCGGCAGGAGCGCGACGCGAGAGACGCTTCGCTCCAGCTCGCGCGCGAGCAGCTCGAGGAGAGCCGGCGCCTGGTCAAGCTGGGCGCGGTCTCGCGTCTCGACGAGGTCGAGGCCGGGGCCGGGGTCAGCCGCCGGCTGCAGGAGCTGCACAGCGCGACCGCCGACGTGACCGAGGCCGAGGGCCTCCTGCTCGAGCTGCTGCAGATCCGGATCGGCGAGCGCGGCTGGAAGTCCGACGACGTCCTGGTCCCGACCGACAGCGCCGAGGTCGTCCCGGTCCGCGAGTCGATCGAGCACCACCTGGCGCTGGCCCGGAAGAATCGCCCGGATCTGCTCGCCGCCAGGCGACTGACCGGCGCCGAGACGGCCGCCCTCGAGCTGGCCGCCAACCGGAAGCGCCCCGGGCTCGATCTGGTCGCCCGGGCCGGGCTGGCCGGGCTGGCCGGCGAGCTCGCCGACAACTACGCGACCGCCGGCATCAACGACCCGATGGGGCTCGATCCGCCGTTCTTCACCGATCCGGACCTGGATGGCGGCGTGCCCGACTCGCTCGCCAACCTGGTCTCGCGCAACTTCTACTCGCTCTACCTCGGCCTTCGCATCGAGCTGCCGCTCCGCAACCAGGAGGCCGAGGCGCGCTACTCGATCCAGCGGCACCAGCTCGAGAAGGCCCGCGCGGCCCAGCGATCGATCCAGGCGCGCATCGAGAACGACGTGCGCACCAGCCTGCGCCGGCTGGCCTCGAACGCCTCGATCGTCGCGGCCGCCGACCAGGCCGTGGCGCAGACCGAGCGCCTCCTCGACGGCACCCGCAAGCGCTTTCACAACGACGACAGCACCAGCTTCGACGTGCTCCGCGTGCTCGACGAGCTGACCCGTTCGAAGATCGAGGCGGCCCGCGCGCGCGCCCGCTATCAGGTCGCGCTGTCGCGACTCGAGGTCGCCAACGGCACCCTCCTGGACCGCATGGGCATCTCGGTCCGATCCCTCCAGCACCGCTGACACCATGCCGGGCCACGACCAGTCGAGGGGCGTGTCCTCGTGAACAGCCCCGGCCCCGCGCCGGAGCCGGGCGCCCCGGACCACCACATCCCGCTCCTGCGCGGATGGACTCTGTGGCCGTGGATCTTCCTGCGCGGCGCGGGATTCCCGTCGGCGCTGGTGCTCCGCCTCGCCACCGAGAGGTCGGCGGCGCTGGCCGGCCAGCACGCCGCGCTCGAGGACGAGTGTGGCACCCTCCGCGCGGCGGCGGTGGCGGCCTGCCTGCGCGCCGCGCGCGAGGCCGCGCCGGAGGGCAAGGACGCCCTGTCGAAGCTGGCCCGCCAGCTGCGCGACGGCAAGCCGCTCAAGGTACCGGGCCACACGCCCGACGAGCTCGCGCGCGCGGTGCAGGCGCTGACCGGGCGCGGCGTCGAGCTCGCTGCCAGCCGCGCCCGCCTGGAGGAGACCCTCGAGGCGGAGATGGCGGCGGCGCGCAACGCCCTGCACGAGCTCATCCGATCGGATCTCTTTCACGAGGCGCTGCTGTGGCAGAACCGCGCCGCGGTGCACGCCGGGATCGCGTCGATGCTCCGTCACGCGGATCGGCCCAGCAACTGGAAGACGCGCGGGAACGAGCTGCTGGTGGCCAGCTACCTCCAGCGCTACTGCGTGAAGAACGACACGGTCGGCTTCTTCGGACCGGTCGGGCTGGCGCGCTGGTCGCCGGACGACATCGGCGTGCGCGTCCAGCCCGGCGCGGACACCCTCGAGGCGAGGAGGGTCTACTTCGAGCAATGGGCGGTGGACGCCCTGGCCGAGCGGCTGGCCGCGGACCCGGCGATCCGGATCCACCTGGCTCCCCGCCGCATGCCGAACGTGCGGCTCGAGGGGACGACGCTCTGCTACGCCATCGATCGCACCGCGCAGCTGCCCGCGGAGTTCGCCCGGGTGCTCGCGGCGTGCGACGGCGAGGCCAGCCCGGCGGAGCTGGTCGCGCGCCTGGCCGCCGAGCCGGATCAGGAGCCGCTGGCGCTGGACGACGTGCTGGAGCTGCTGGAGGAGCTGGCCGAGCGCCGGCTCATCACCTGGACGCTCGAGTTGCCCACTGGCGACGCGAACACGGATCGAACCCTGCGCGCCCTGCTGGACCGCGTCCCCGACGAGCGCGCGCGGGGCGCGGCGCTGGCGCCGCTGGACCGGCTGGTCGCGGACCGCGATCGCATCGCGGCCGCTGCGGGCGACCCGGCCCGGCTGGACCAGGCGCTCGCGCAGCTCGACAGCACCTTCGTGGAGCTGACCGGCGCCGACGCGACCCGCCGCGCCGGCGAGACCTATGCCGGCCGCAGCCTGGTCTACGAGGACTGTCGGCGATCCGGCGAGCTCGAGGTCGGCGACGACATCCGGCGCGCGCTGAGCGAGCCGCTCGAGCTGCTCCTCCTCAGCGCCCGCTGGTACACCTACGAGATCGCGCGCCGCTACCGGGCGCTGTTCGGCAAGACCTACTCCGAGCTGTGCGGCGAGAGCGGCCAGCCCCGCATCCCGCTCCAGCGCTTCCGCGACCGGGTCTTCACCGAGCTCGGCTCGCAGTTCGAGACCCGGCCGCCGATCGTGCGCGAGGTGGCGGGCGAGCTGCGCTCGGCGTGGAAGAAGGTCCTCGGCCTCGGCGACGGAGAGCACCGCGCGGCGCGCACCTCGGCAGAGCTCGCGCCCGCGATCAACGAGGTGTTCGCCGCGCCGCATCCGGGCTGGCCGACCGGCCGGTTCCACTCGCCCGACCTGTTCGTGGTCGCTCGCGACGCGGCCGCGATCGCCGACGGCGACTACCACTTCGCGCTCGGCGAGCTCCACGTCGGGGTCAACACCCTCCTGCTCGGCTTCGTCCTCGAGCTGCACCCTGGCCGCGCCGATCTGGAGCGCGCCTTCGGGCTCGATCGCCCGAGCATCGGGGTCACCACGGTCGAGTCCAAGCAGCACGCCACCCGCGCCGACCATCTCCCGGTCGGCAAGCGCGACTGGCACCTCGAGACCGGCGCGACCCGCTCGTTCCGGCCGCGCAGCCAGGTGCTCGCGGTCGCCGACATGGTGGTCGAGGAGCTGGACGGCGCCCTCCAGGTGACCAGCATCGATCGCCGCCACCGGTTCGACCCGATCGTCTTCTTCGAGCTGGATCTGACCGTCGCGTCGGCCAGCGCCTTCAGCGTGCTCGCCTCCGACGATCCGCACACGCCCCGAGTGACCGTCGATCGGCTGGTCATCGCCCGCGAGGCCTGGCGGTTCGTCGGGGACCAGCTCGACTTCATCCGCGCCTCCACCCCGCTGGAGCGCTTCATCGGCGCCCAGCGCTGGCGCGCGCAGCACCACCTGCCCCGCTTCCTGTTCGCGCGCGTCCCCGAGGAGATGAAGCCGCTCTACGTGGACCTGGCCAGCTCGTTCTACGTCGAGCTCCTGGCCAAGCTGGCTCGCCGCGCCACCATCCTCCAGGTCAGCGAGATGCTGCCCGACCACACCGGGCACTGGCTGGCCGGCTCCGACGACCAGCGCTACACCTCCGAGCTCCGGGTGGTCGCCGTCGATCCGACCGTGTGGCGACCCGAGCGCGGGTGACAGCCGCGCGAGCACCGCGCCGCGGCCTGCCGATCAGGCGCCGGCCGGCGGCTTCTTGCGCGCGATGACGGTCAGGTAGATGTCCGCGGTCTCCTCCAGCGGCGGGTAGTGCCTTCCGCGCAGCTCGTCGAGCGCGCGCGGCAACCACTGCTCCTCGAACAGCGCCATCGGGAGGTCGGACAGCCGATCCTGGCAGCCCCAGAAGCGCCTGGTCAGGATCTCGAGGTCCGCGTGGGCGAACGCCGCCTGGAAGTGCGAGAACACATCCGGCGAGCTGGCGTCGGCCTGGCCCAGATCGTTCAGGACCAGCCGCACCAGGCGATGCGTGACGATCACGCGACCGCCCGGGCGGACCACGCGCGCCATCTCGGCGACCGCCTCGGTCGCCCCCGTTCGCATGACCTGCCCGGCCCACTCCATGATCGCGAGGTCGAAGGTGTCAGTCTCGAGCGGCAGGCGCTGCGCCAGCCCCTGCAGCGCGAGGATGTTCGTGAACCCGCCCTCGGCGGCAAAGCGCCGCGCCCGATCCAGGCTGACGCTGGCCTTCTCGACGCAAACGATGGCACCGCCGGGAGACACCAGCGGCGCGATCCGACGGGCCACGCGACCGTACCCGGATGCGATGTCCGCGACGGTGACGCCAGGCGCGAGGCCGACCTCGCCGGGATGCCCGGGCACGTAGTCGGCCTCCGACGGGACCCAGAGCTCCTCGGCCGAAGGCACCTGCGCCCACACCTGCCTTCCCTCCTCGGCGCGAATGCCCCTGGCCCGGCTCACCAGGTGCTGGCGCCTGAACCGCTCGACCGGCCCGTCATCGCGCTCGTCGCCGAGCTCGTCGTCGGCGGGCTGCTCCTCGCCGAAGACCACCGCGTCCGACGCGATGCCGCGAAGCTCCACCCAGCCGAGCGCCTCCTCGAGCTCGTGCACGCGAGCCGCGAGCCCGGTGGGGTCGACCGCGCCGGCGCTCAGCGCCTCGGCCCAGTCTGCCAGGCGCAGCCCGGCCAGGCGGTGCTTCGCGACCCACGCCCGGTACCCTGCTTCCCCGTCGAGGAGGGCTGGATCGATCCGGCAGGCCGCCAGCACCGGGATCCGGGCCCTGATGAGCCCGCCAACCCAGTCGGGCGGCGATCGGTCCGGCGAACCATCGACGATGGCCACGGCCTGCAGGCCAGCCATCGCGCTCAGCACAGGCGCCGAGGCCGCGCCGTCCCCGGTTTCGATCCGTATCGTATGGAAATGCAGATTGCCCTTCTGAAGCTGATTGAAGAGCTGCACCAGAGAGTCGGCGCTGGCCTCGAGTGACTCGGTCACGAGCACGAGGTTGGGGGGCACGGCGACCTGGCGCAGCCGGTCCGCGATCCCGGCGCCGTCGTCTTGCCCCGTCAAGACGGCGCGGATCTCGACGCGGAGCCAGCCTGCTGCCTGCGCCCGCCACCCCCGTCGCGCTGCATCCAGCGAGGACTCCTGTGGATCCAGGAGGTAAGCGTGGCCCCTTCGGACGAGCGCCGAGATGAGTCGCTCGGCCACGTCCGGATCCCCTATCTCGTCGAGAAGAACCGAGACCGACATCCCCTCCCGCAGCGACTCCAGCAAAGGCCCCGAGTCCGCGCCCCCGGGAGCGACCATGACGCTCTGCCAGCGGTGATTGACAATCAGGGACGCCGGCCTACGCCTGGCGGGTCCCGAGTCCTGGGCCTCGGCGACGACCTCGACGGCAGGCTCGAGGAGAATGACGTGATCCAGTAGCTCCGAGACCTTCATGTCAGTTCGGCACGAGAGTGGCTGTTCGGGAGCGATCGAGGCCCACCTTGACATGGATTGAGTGCAAGTCTAAGGTCTAAACTTGTAAGATTTTAGTAACCGAACGCACCTTTCAACACCCGCCACAGGAGCCCCCAGATGACCAAGACGCCTGCTCAACCGGGCCGAGATGCGCCGGCCAAGCCCACTTCCACCGGGGCGGCAAAGCCCAAGAGGAAGCTGGAGCTCGAGGTCAACGACATCGACTCGGTTCTCGAGCGGAAGATCTCCCCGTAGCGAGCAGTCCCCGCCCGGGTGGCCAGCGACGGCGACTTCCCCCCGACGCGCGATCGAGTCCCCGGGCCACCCTCCCCCTCCTGCGCGGTTCGCGGCGCGGCCGTCTTCAGGCCGCCACCGGATCGACCGCGACCATGCGCAGCTCCGAGGTGTAGC
Organism: Kofleriaceae bacterium; assembly: GCA_035489015.1. Lineage (GTDB taxonomy): Bacteria > Myxococcota_A > Polyangia > Haliangiales > Haliangiaceae > DATFRY01. The sequence goes on from DATHKR010000007.1 coordinate 14,337, forward strand.
GGTTCCCTTCGCGGTCCGCGAGCCACAGCTCATCGAAGGTCGGCAGCATCTCCGACAGCGAGAGCCAGTCGGCGGCGCGCGCCCGGTGAGCCAGGATCTCGACCAGCACCGGGCTGTGCAGGTCGACGAAGAACGGCTTGGTCTCGCTGGATAGCTTGGCGAAGAGGAAGCGCGGCAGGCCGAGGCGCTGCGCCCAGCGGCGCGCGCCCAGGAAGCGATCGAACGGCGTCGCCTGCGCGGCGAACTCGATCTCGGCGGCGGCCAGGTTCCAGCTCTCGCGCGCGATCACCAGATCGTCGATGGTGACGCGCGGCGTGTGCGGCTGCCTGGACGGCAGGATGCGGAAACGCGAGTGCGCCGCCACCGAGAGGCTGCCCTCCAGCGCTGCCAGGAGCGGGAACCGCCGGCGCCGGTCGAGCGTCCGGGCCCACAGGCTGCCGTCGCTCTCCTCCACGACCAGGTCCGCGATCTCGACCACTCGCTCGCGCGGAAAAGGCGACCTCGCGCTCCCGATCTCGAGGTGGATCTGATGCGGCGCTGCCAGGTGCATGGCGCGGGTCGCGAGCGACTTCGCCGGCACCGGGAACAGCGCAGGCGGCTCGGCGGCGAGCTCCTCCCAGCCCGGATCCGGCGGCAGGTGCGGCGACAGCGCCATCGCCAGCATCGAGTTCAAGGTCACGTGCAGCTCGCCGAGCACGGCGGTGAGCTCGCCGCGCTCCATCGCCGCGGCGCTCGCGGCGCCGATCAGGAGATCGGGAGAGTGAAGGCGAGCGTGCGGCCAGCCCGGCTTCGGCGCGGCGAACCTCTCTCGCACCCGCGGGCCCAGCACCTCGGCCCGGCAGACCACCGGCCGGTCGGGATCGAACGGACCGAGCAGGTCGGCCCAGGTCCGGGTCAGCCGGGCGCCGACCTCCTCCACCACCGACGACAGATGAGCCAGCCCATCCGGCTCCATGTGCTGCCAGAACTGCTGGAACGGGATCGCGCTCGCATCGCCGGCCATCGCCCGGTACGTCTGGCGCGCGTGAGCCTCGTATCGCTCCGCGATCTGGTGGGTGAACCAGCGCGCGCTCTGCAGCACCAGCGCAAGCGGCCGCGAGATGCGATCGAGGACGGCGCGTCCCAGCACGCACGTCACGTCGCGCACGCAGTCCTCGTAGAAGACGGTTCGACCGCCGTACGTCTCTCCGCCGCGCCGGGTCGCCGGGTCACCGGTCACCTCGGTGAAGGCTCGCTCCAGCTCGCCGATCGCCTGGTCCAGCCGCGGCGGATCGCCGGCCGCGGCGGCGACCTGCTCGCGCGCGGTCTCGACCGGCTTCAGCCTCGCCAGCGCGTCGGTCGCGCCGAGCTCGTCGAGCGCGGCGTGGAGATGACGGTCGGGATGGGTGACGCCGACCGGGATCTCGATCGCCCAGATCACGATCCCCTTCGCGGCGAGCTGCTCCAGCAGATCGAGGACGTCCTCGAGATCGAGACCGAGCTGCCCGGCCAGCTCGGTCGCAGAGCGGGTCCCGTCACAAGCAGCGACCAGCGCCACCACCTCCGCCGGCAGCGCGGCGCGGCGGCCGTCGGCGTAGATCAGCTGCTCGCCCTCGACGCGGACGGAGGGCATCCGCCGCGGCGCCAGCCTGGGCTTGAGGTCCTCGGCCAGCGACCGCGCCATGGCGTCGACCGCCCAGTGCTCGAGGCTCACCTCGCGCACTGACACGAGGTTGGGTCCCGGCTCCAGCGAGGTCCTCGCGTCCGGGTCGATCGTCGCCCAGCCGATCGGACCGAAGAAGCCGACCGTGTCGTTCTTCGAGCAGTAGCGCTGGAGGTAGCTGGCGATGAGCTGCTGCTTCCGGCGCGCCCCGCTGTTCTGGGCCCCCGGACGGGCGAGGAACGGGCGGATCGCGGAATCGATGACGCCGCGGTTCTGCCAGGTGAGCGCCTCGATGAAGTCGCGCCGTCCGGCGAAGCGGACCAGGGCAGCCGCCGTCACCTCGCGGCCGGACTCGAACGCCTGCTCGGCCGCGGCCCGGTCCCCCGATCCCTGGATCAGCCGGTCGCATGCGGCGGTGGCCGGCTCACACGCGAGCTCGAGGACCAGCGCCGCCGGAAAGCCCGCGCCGCGGACCACCGCCGTCCGCAGCAATCTCCACCCCTCCGCGAGCGGTACGAGGTGGTCGATCAAGAGGCGGACCTCAGTCGAACAGGTCGGCCCGGAAGCACGCAGGGCCCTGCGGATCGCCGTAGAACCGCGCGACCTGGCGGTGCTGCTCGTCGAGGGTGCGGAGGTAGAGGAGCACCGCGCTGCGGATCGCGTCCTGATGCGGGCGCTTGATCGCGGCTGCCTCGACGAATGGCTCGCTGCAGTACGACAGGTGGGCGGAGTTGGCGTCCTCGATCTCGTGACCGCGGAACGGCGCAATCACGTCCTCGCCCAGGAGACCGTCCTTGTCGAACATCTGGTAGCGGCGGTGCACGCGGGCGACCTCGCCCTCCCCCTGCGCCTCGGCGGTGGACAGGCAGGCGGCGTAGGCCAGGAGGTCGGTGGCGGACTTGATGCGCAGGAAGTGGACGACGGCCAGCGTTCCCGGCAGCGGGTCCGAGCGATCGAGCTCCTCCTCGCTGATCCCGGCGGCCAGCAGCCCCTTGCGCAGCCACCGGCCGTGCCAGTACTCGTCGGCGAGGTACTCGCAGAACAGCATGCGGAGCCGGTCGTTGGGGGCGAGGTTGATGGCGGGGCTGATGTGCGTCGAGGCGGCGTCGACCACGTGATAGAGCTCGATCAGGTGGCCCATGAGCAGCCGCCGGGACGGCTTGCCCTCCATCAGGCTGCCGATCATCGAGTCGGCTCCGGCCAGGCGCGCCTGGACCGACGAGCCGAGCGCGGCGACGTGCTTGAAGAACAGGAGGGGCGGCACCGAGGCGTCGCCGACGTTGTTCAGCACCGCGTACCCGTAGAGGTCCTGGGCGGCGTCGATCGCCTCCTCCTCGCTCCACTCGAGATCCTCGGCGACCTCGGTGAGGGTCCGCTGCCCGTCGAGCTTGTCGAACAGGCGCGCGACTCGCTCCCCGTCATCGGGCCGGAGCGAGATGACCCGATCGCCGAGGTGGATCCTCCGGATCGCGCTCAGCTCGCGCTCGACTCGCACGTGGGGCGAGATGCTCAGCTGCGTCGAGCCGTCGAGTGCGCCGATTGGCACCGTCTGAGACAACGGTGACCACGTGCGCTCGATCGGCCGACTGGACATGTCGGCGAGCTTCGAACGGCTCATGGCCCAAGTCAATCCCGTCCTGTTCGTGTGAGTGTCTGTGGGGTTCATCGTGCATGAGGCGAGGCCGCCGCCCTCGGTGAGCAGCGGCCTCGGTTTCCTTCTCGCGCCGACTTGCCTACGATGGGCGCATGGCCGGCAGAGAGAGCGAACCAAGTCCCGTCGCGCTGTTCGACGCGAGCTACGGCAACTTCGAAACGGAGGTCCAGGGCGCGGTGCGCCGCGGCGCCTTCGGCGAGGACATCGGCCAGAACAGCTGGCTCACCGCCGACGAGTGGCGCCGCTACCTCGGGCGGCTCGAGCTCTCGGCCTCGACCGCCCTCCTCGACGTCGCCAGCGGCGGCGGCGGACCGGCGATCTGTGCGGCGGTCGAGACCGGCTCCCGCGTCGTCGGGGTCGACGCGCACGCCGCAGGAATCGCCACCGCGGGCAAGCTCGCCGCTCGCAACCGGGTGGAGGAGCGCACGAAGTTCATCGAATGCGACGCGTCACAGCGTCTCCCGTTCGAGGCAGCGTCCTTCGACGCCATCACCTGCATCGACTCGATTCACCACTTCGCCGACCGCCGCGCGGTCCTGGCCGAGTGGCGCCGCATCCTGAAGCCGGGCGGGCGGATCCTCTACACGGATCCGATCCTGGTCACAGGCAGTCTCAGCAACAAGGAGATCTTCATTCGCAGCTCCCTGGGCTTCTTCATGTTCACGCCGCCCGGCATCAACGAGCAATGGCTCGCCGAGGCCGGCTTCGACCTGGTCGGCCAGGAGGACGCGACCGAGAACATGGCCCAGGTGGCGCGCCGCTGGCGCGAGACCCGAGCGGAGAACCGCGAGAAGCTGCTCGAGCTGGAGGGGGCGGAGACCTTCGAGGGCCAGCAGCGGTTCTTCGAGACCACCTCGGCGCTGGCGGCCGAGCGCCGACTGTCCCGCTTCGCGTTCCACGCGACCCTACGGGCCTGATCTGGCGGTCCGGTAGAGACCCATGCGGATCTCGGACGTGCGCAGGCCGTCGCTGCCGGTCGCCACGAGCTGATCCGGGCCGGGCAGCATCTCGGTGAACCGGATGCGCGCGTCCGGCGCCTGGCGATCGACCAGGTGGGCAAACACCTCGACCAGGAAGAAGTCGGCGAAGTCGAGCAGGACCGGCTTCGGCTCGCCCGGCAGGGAGGCGAACACCCGCTGGTCGCAGCCGAGCGCGCAGCGCAGCACCTGCCCGCGCAGAAAGAGATCGGCGTCGCTGGTCGCGGTGATGGTTGCACGCAGCTCGGCCGCCGAGCGCACCCAGGTCCGCCGACGAAACACGATCGGTCCCATGGCCAGCCGCGGCGCGTCCGCCCCGCGGATCGCCTCCGGTAGTAGCTGAGGCGGAAAGAAGCTGCCGGTGAAGTCGGACAGGAGCGGAGCCAGCGGGCTCGTGTAGAGGAAGAACGGGTACGCCGTGTACGCGACGATCGGGACGATCTCGCGCTCGCCCTTGCAGAAGCGGAAGCGCTCGCCGCGGAGCTCGACCTCGAGCTCACCCAGCCGGACGGGGTCGGGACGATCGCTCGGCACCATCAGCTCGAGATCGATGTCTCCCAGCGCGAAGCGCCGATCGGTCGCCTGGGTGTGGAGGAACAAGCACTCGGCGGTGGTGTGGCCCCCGGCCAGCACGCCTATCGTCTCGCGCATGCAGGCGACCGCTCGATCCCGATCCGACGGCGGCAGGACGTCGAGCAGGCAGGTGGGCAGGAAGCAGAAGCCGTGCATCTCGCCCATGACGACGTCGACCGCGCCGCCCGGGTTCGCCGCCAGCATCACGTCGGCGCTCACGTAGGTGGAGCGCTGTTCCGCAGGAAGGCCGTCCACGGCCCTCGCCAGGTCGTCCGACGCGACCCGGGCCACGGCGGCGTCGCCGGCGTTCAGGGCGCAACCGATGGTCTCCTGGACACGCGCGATGCCGTCGGTGAGCGCCTGCCCGCGCGGACCGAGCGGCTGCTCGGCCGCTCGCTCGAGGTCGAAGGCTCGATGCGCCTCGAGCGCCGAGATCCTGCGCCCCTCGCCGAAGCGCGCGCGGAACCAGGTGGCGACCTGCTCGCGCGCGAGCTCGAGCGGCAGCGCGACCGCGCGCAGGAGCACCGGCAGGTCCGACTCGATCGCGGCCTCCGCGGTCGACCCGAGATCGCTCGACACCGACGCGAAGCAGTCCTCGTGGATCACGGCTCGGTCCACGTAGTGCTTGCCCTCGCCACGGGTCGCGCGATCCTGGGTGGCCTCCTCGTAAGCCGAGACCAGCTGATCATAGATCTGCCTGCGCTCGTCGAGACCGGCGCGCGCGAACGCGGCCACCAGCTCCTCGAAGCGCTCGACCTGAGTGAGCGCCCACTCGCGCCCGTCGCCGGCCGGCCATCGCTCCACCTCGCGCGCCACCGCGCGCAGCGGGCGGAACGAGCCGGGCGGCAGGACCACGGCTCGATCGACCAGCCCGGCCCGTGCCAGCTGGTCGACGAACGCGTCGATCTCGTCCCGCTCCACCTCGAGCTCGGCCGCCGCGACGGCGGCGACCTCGTCGAACACGCGGGGTCGCTCCGACAGCAGACGGAGCAGAAACCCGCTCGCGGCGGTCAGGTCGGCGCGAGCGTAGGCGCGGCGGAAGGTCGAGGTCGAGTCGTGCTCCATGGAGCACCAGGCCACCGCGTCGTCCTGGAGCGAGGCAGTCGGGTTGACCCGGACCGGCACCACCGCGGATTCCCCGGCCCGAACGGCGGCGCAGGCGAGCAACCGCTCGGCCGCCCAGTGCGAGAAGTAGCTCTCCCGGCGCCCCTCCTCGACCTCGATCGCGATCCGCGGCGGGCGCGCGGGCCCGGCTGACGCGTCCCGCGGACCGATCCAGCCCACTCCATGCGGTCCGCAGATGCTGTTGGTGTCGTTCTTGGCGCAGAAGCGCTGGGCGTACAGCGTCGCCAGACGCTCGCGCTGCCTGGCCCTGACGTTGCGCGCCCCCTCGTCCGACTGCAGCAGCTGGATGAGCCGGTCGAGCGCGGCGGGGTTCTCGAGAAAGACCGACTCGCGCAGGCGAGGGTCCTCGCGATAGAGGTTCCGGAGGGCGCTCCTGGCCACCTCGAGCTCCCGCACAAAGACGTCCTGGTAGGCGGCGGCCGCGGCGCGAACGGAATCATCGGCCGCCCGGAGCCGGTCGACGATCGCGGCGACCGACGGAAACAGCGCCGCGGCGGCCGACAGCGCCGCGTCCGGTCGCTCGACGCCACCCGGCTTGCGCGCGAACGCCCGCGCTCGCTTGATGTGAGCGGCCAGCTCCTTGCGGGTCGCCGGATCATCGAACGCCGGGTTCTCGGCGTAGCGCTGCTGGCCGAGCGCTGCCTCGAGGCTGGCTCCGGACCGGCTGCGCGCGCTCTCGGCGGCGAGGAGAACCGCCGCGGCATCGGCCGCCGCGGACGAACGCAGACGGTCGAGGCGCTCGAAGGCGAACCCGGCCAGCCTGACCAGATACACCGGAAGCAGCCGCCACTCGCCCGTCCCGCTCACACCGAAACGACTCGCTCCGTGACCCACTGAGAGATCAACCTGACCACGCTGGCGCCCGCGACGTCGAATTCGGTCTCCAGCTCGGCCACGATGGCGGCCACCGTCCGGTCGCCTTCGCAGCGGCCGAGGATCTCGCGCACACCGTCGCCGATCGCCTTGACGCGATGAGTCTCCTGCAGCGACGGGACGTGAACCATGAAGGTGACCGGCCGCTCGTGCACGGTTCCCTGGGTCGGGTCGCCCGAGATCACCCATTCCCGGATGTCGACCGGCAGCTCCACCATCTTGAGCGCGGGCGAGCGGCGCGGGCGCGCCTCGGTCAGCTGGCCGTCGGTGAGCGAGCCGCCGGCCGGCCACTCTCCCGCCCCGATCCCCGAGGTGCTCTTGAGCAGGTCGACCACCGCGAGCTCGAAGCTCAGCACCGGCTCGAGGTGAGCCGGCGCGATCCTGCGCTTCATGATCCGCTCGCGCACGTACTCGCCGAAGCGCTGGCACTCGCTCAGCCGCAGGTGACCGAACGCCCGCCAGTCGTGGTAGGCGAGGTACTCGAACGAGACGTCCTGCAGCCAGTCGGAATCGTCACGGGTCAAGAGCCGGACCGTCATCGGCAGATAGCTGCGCAGCGTGTCGGCGGTCTCGAGCGCCGAGCGAAACCTCAAGTTCTCGATGTTCCAGCGCGTGCCCGGCTCCTGCTGGAAGTGATCGAGAATCGCCAGCTCCTCGCTGTCGAACCCGCGGCTGGCCGCCAGCTCGCGGTGGGTGCCGGCCAGGAGGGCGCGGAACAGCGCCTCATCGTTGATGAGGCGCATCCAGACCGCATAGACCCGCTGCGAGTCGAACGCCATCAACCGAGCCCGGCGCGCCGAGACGCCCACATCGCGCTGGCGCGGCGGAGGTCGGTCTCGATCATCTCGCCCCAGGTCGCGTCGACGTCGCGAGACCGGGAGCTGTGCGCCGGACCCTGGACCTCGAGAGTGACCGCCTGCAGCCGCGGCGCGTTGTCGAGCACGTGCGCGAGCATCTCCCACACCGGGTCGGGCACCGCTTGACAGTGAAAGTCGTGGTACCAGCCGTCGATCCACTGACCCCCGGCCAGATGCACCTCGATGACGCGGTCGAGCGGGATGGTGCGAAGAAACTTCCACGCGTCGTATCCCTCGAAGTTGGTCGAGTTGGCGTGGATATTGTGGAGATCGAGCAGCAGGTGAGTCTGTGCACGCTCGACCAGCCCGGCGATGAACTCCGCCTCCTCGATCTCCGAGCCAGGAAAGCGCGCGTAGTAGAACGCGTTCTCGTGCAGGAGCGGCATCTTCAGCCGGTCCTGCAGGGCGGCTGCCCGCCCGGCGACGCGCTCGATCTCGGCGCGCGAGAACGGCAGCGGACTCGACCACACGAACGCACTGGCCTGAAAGCCATAGAACATGTGGTCGGCGTACCAGGGACTCTGCATCTCGTGCGCGATCGCCATGTGGCGCAGCACGCTCGGCGTCTCCTCCAGCGGCTCGAACCCGAACTCGTTGCCGTAGTTTCCGTGAGCGACGACCGGATGCGTGGACTGCACCTGGTGGAGCAGCGGCCGCATGGCCGGATCGAGGACGTAGCCGCAGTCCAGAGGGGCCGCGAACTGGTCGCAGAGCAGCTCGGCGAACGCGTACGAGCTGCGATCCACCGTCTCGAGCAAGCCCAGGACTGTGGGGTTGAGCTGCAGGCCAACCCCTTCGATCTTGGCCATTCCGCGCAGTATCCTTCCGCGGTCAGGAGCCGGTCAAGGACAATACCGGCGCGCCCGCGGAGCCATGCTGCGAGCGCGCGGATCAGTCCTCGCCGACGGACTCCTGCTCCGATCGCGGGCTACGCCAGACCTGGGGATCCGACGCCACCATGCGTATCTCGCTCGTGTAGCGGCGGCCCTCCGCGTCGGGCAGCCAGCATTCATCGAACGTCGGCAACATCTCGCTCACCGTCACCTGCGACGCGGCGCGGATCGACCTGGCCGCCAGGTCGACATAGGTAGGACTCTCAAGGTCGAGGTAGGTCGGCTTGATCTCCTCGGGTGTGCGCAAGAAACCCAGCCGCGGAAGCCCGTGCCGCACAGCCCAGGCACGAGCCCGCGCGAACCGCATGACCGGATCGACGATGGCGGCAAACTCGATCTCGGCAGCCGGCCATGACCACCTCTCGCGCGCCACCACGAGGCGATCGATCTCGACGCGCGGCGTGTGGGCCCCGCCGCCCACGATGCCGAACTGCTGATGGCTCTCGGCGATGAGGTGGTGCTCGAGGAACGCGATCACGTCGAATCGAATCCGCCCGTCACGGGTCGCAATCTCGAGCTCGCCCGCCACCAGCTCGACGACCAGATCCGCCGCGGCCAGGACCCGGTCACGGGGCCGCCACGAGCGCGCCGACGAGTGCTCGACGTCGAAGTCGATGGGGGATCGCGAGTAGTAGTCGAAGTGCGTACGCGCCCTGCTCCACACCGGCGCGACGCATGCCCGGCCGATCTCGTGGTCGCGTCGCTCGAACAGCACATCGCGGCTGCCGTAGGGGTGCGGGAGGTCGGGCAAGAGGTGCGTGTTCAACCCAGGGTGAAGCTCACCAAGCACGGCCTTGAACTCGCCGCGCGCGATCGCCTCCACGGTGGGCGCCGCCAGCATCACATCGATCGACTGGTGACGCGCCGCCGGCCAGCCCGGTCCGGGCGCACCAAACGCCTCCCGCGCGGCGGCATGAAGCGCCGAAGCCGACCGGCGCACGACGCGCTCCTCATCATCGAAGCCGATGACGCGCTTCCACCGCGCGCGGAGCGCTTGCCGCACCTGGTCGACGATCGAGCCGGCCTGGGCGTCCCCCGGAAAGAGATCCGCCATGCTGGCCGCGAACCGCAGGTACTCCACGCGTGGACCGCCTGCTTCATCCACGAGCCGCCGATGCAGCGCCGTCAACGCGAGGCGGTATCGCGCGGCAATCTCCCACGTGAACCAGCGCGCGCTCAGCAGGAGCAGCTCGAGCGGTCCGGCGAGCTCGCGCCAGACGCCCGGCCCGACCTCGAGAGCGATGTCGCGGTGGCCCAGCTCGAAGGCCACGGTGCGGCCCGCGTAGGTCTGCCCCGCCCGCCGCGACGCCTCCGTCCCGGTGAGCCGGGTGAAGGTCTCGTCCAGCTGCTGGAGCGCGGCGTCGAGTCGCTCCGGCGAGCCAGCAGCCCGCGCGACGTCGTCACGGGCGCGCTCCAGCTCGGCCAGTGCACCGAGAGCGCGGCCGCGGACCTCGGCTGGCTCGATCTTGCCCAGCTCGGCGCGAAGCAGATCCTCCGGTCGGCCCCCCGACGTCGGCGTATCCACGGTCCACACGACGACGCGCTTCTCGACCAGCTCGTCGAGCATCGCGTACACCTCCGACTCCTCGGTGAGATCGAGCGCCGGCTCGGCGATGAGCGCCCGCGCGATGTCGCGAGCGCTCCGGCAACCGTCGCAGCTCGCCAGAAGCGCCCCGTACTCGACCGGCAGCTCGCTCGCCCGGTCCACGGAGTGGTGGAGCGTCTGCCCCTCCAGCCTGACGGTGGGCAGCAGGCGTGGCGCGAGCGCCATCCGCAGGTCGGGCTCGATCGCCAGGCGATCCCCGAGCGCGTGGACCGCCCACGCCTCCACGCGGATGATGCGACGGGCCAGGAGCACCGGACCCGGGCGAGCCGAGAGCGCCGGTCCAGAGGTCACCAACCGTCCCCACGCGTGGGGCCCGAAGAACCCGATCCGATCGTTCTTGGCGCAGTACCGCTGGATGTAACTGGCCACCAGCCGCTCGTACTGCCGAGTCTTCGAGTTGGTGAAGCCCTCCGCACGGCGCAGGAGCGGAGCGATCGCAGTGCGAACCGCCGTCCGGTTCTGCC
>DATHKR010000007.1:32500-54962 GCA_035489015.1 Kofleriaceae bacterium
AGCGAGGGATGACTCCGCTGGCGGCACCGCTGTCGCTGAGTGCCGGCCGCCATCGCATCACCGTCGACAACGACTACTACGAGCCGGTCGAGCGCACCGTCACGGTGCCGGCGGGCGACGAGGCGGCGGCGGTGCTGGTCGACGTCGACCTGCGGGCCGAGGGCACGCGGGCCATGCGCTTCGACCCGGACCAGGTGCGGCGATGAGGGGTCGCGTTCGCGGCTGGCTGGCGCTGGGCGCCGGCCTGGGCGCGCTGGCGATGACGACGGCGGCGGTGGCGCAGCCGGCCGGAGCGCCGGTGGGCACGTCGGCGCCCGAGTCGGAGCTGGCGGGGGTCGCGATTCACCGGGTCCAGCGCGGCGACACGCTCGAGCTCCTGGCCGCCGAGTACTACGGCGACCGACGGCACAAGATCTACATCATGGTGGAGAACCGCCTCGACCATGCCCGCGACCTCAAGCCGGGAGAGCGGCTCCGCATCCCGGTGTCGACCGAGGTGACCGCGGGGGTCGGGGATACGCTGCCCAACCTGGCCGCGCAGTATCTCGGCGACGAGCGGCGGGCGAAGTACCTGGCCGAATTCAACGGGCTCGATCCGGACGGGACCGTCGCGGCGGGGATGTCGATCACCGTGCCGCTGCGCGTGACCTATCGCGCGGCCCGACGCGAATCGCTGGGGGCGATCGCCGCGGGACTCTTCGCCGACAGCAGGAAGGCGCAGCTGCTCAAGGACTACAACTTCCTGCGGCGGGACTCGCTCAACAAGGGCGAGGCGATCGTCGTGCCGATCTATCTGCGGGTGCATCCGTCGAAGCGGCGGCCGCCGGACCCGGCGTCGATGGCGCTGCTGGCGCGGCGCACCGAGTCGATGGCGAGCGCGCGGCGGGCCCTGCCCGAGGCTCGCAAGGCGTGGGAGCGGGGCGATTACGGACGGGTGCGAAGCTTGCTCGCGGCTCAGGTCAGCTCGTTTCCGTATCTCGACACGGATCTCGTGGTCGAGATCGGCGTGCTCCTGGGCGGGGCGTATGTCGCCTTCGACGATCCAGACACGGCTCGGACGCACTTCCAGCAGGTGCGCGAGCGCGCGCCCGAGCTGGCGCTGAGCGCCTTCGAGTACTCGCCCAAGGTGTGCGACGTGTGGCGCAAGGCCGGCGGGCGGGTCAACGAGTCGCCGCCGCCGTGAAGCGCTGCGGGGTTGGCGGGCGCGGCCCGAGGCGTTGATGCGGCGCGCGAGGCAGGGCGGGCGGGCGGCGCAGGCCGAGGTGGGATCGCGGGGCGGTTCGGTCCGGCCGGGCGCTGGGGCCGTGCGGCCTGGCCGGCGCTGGTGCGCTCCGAGCGCCGGGATCGCTCTCATGGTGTCTGGGTTCCTTGCGGGGTGCGGGTCTTCGGAGTCGGAGGACGCGGGAGCGGAGGCGGGGCGCGAGCTGGCCGCGGGGCTGGTCGGGGCGGTCAAGCAGGCCGCGGAGGTCGGCGAGCCCTTTCGATGTGCGGAGCTGGGCGGTCCCGGAGGCGCGGGCGGGCCGGTGGCGGCGGAGCTCGGGCGGCGGGTGGGGCGCCGGCTGACCCTCGAGGGCGACCGGCTGGTGATGGGAGCGGCCGAGGGCGGAGAGCGGGACCGCACCCTGGTGATGGGGGTGGTGGCGGACGCTCGCGGGGCCGGCGCGGCGACGCTGGCGCAGATCGGGCGAACGAGGGCCGAGCTCGAGCGCGAGCAGGTCGAGCTGGTGGTGAGCGTGGGCGGGATGGGCACCGGTCAGGAGGAGCTGAGCCAGGTGCTGGCCGCGCTGGCTCGCGACGCTCGGTGGGTGGTGTGGGCGATCCCGGGGGAGCGCGAGAGCATCCCGGCCCACCGCGCCGCCGTGGCGGGGCTGGCGGCGGCCGGTTATCCGGTGTTCGACGGGACCCGGGTCCGGATGGTGGAGGTGGACGGGGCGGTGCTGGCCTCGTTTCCCGGTGGGGCCGAGGCGAGCCAGCTGATGGCGGGAGCGGACGGGTGTGTGCATCGGCCGGGCGACGCCTCGGCGCTGGCGATGCGGCTGGGCAAGCAGAAGGGCGTGCGGGTGTGGGTGGGTCACTCGCCGCCCCGGCAGGCCGGCGCGGTCGCCTCGGATGTGGCGCTGGGCGGAGTTCACGTCGGCGAGGTCGAGGTGGCGGCCGCCCTGCCCGCGGCCCGCGCGCAGCTGGTCCTGCACGGGATGGTCGACGAGGCCGCGCTGGGGGCCGCCAGCGGGCGGGCCGCCCTCGGGGAGCGCGGCGGGCCGACCGTGCTGGGCAGTGGCCCGATCGAGGCGATGCCGATCGCGGGGCCGGACGGGGCAACGTTCGCCGGCGGCGCGCTGGTCGTATGGGTGAGCTCCAGCGCGAGCGAGATCACATGGCGGCGGGTCCGGTTTCCGCTGGACGGCGCTCTCGCCCCGCGTTGACCGGCTGGCCGGGCGGTGGCTACGATCGAGTCGAGGCGGGCGCTGGCGCTTCCGTGGGCGGGATGACCACCCTCAACCCAAAGTACTTCTGTCCCCGCTGCCGCGCCGCCTACGACGTGGACCACAACTACTGCGGGCGGTGCGGGGCGGACATGCACCACGCGTCGCGGCTGCAGCGCGCGCTCCTGCTCGACGAGGACAGCGGCAGCCACGCGCGCGCGCGGTCGACCTCGGACAGCGAGTCGGGGCGGCTGACCGTCAGGGCCGACGAGGCGGCGCGGCTGCGCGACCGGCGCAACGGGGGACGCGATCCCTGGCTGGGGCGCGTCATCGACGGGCGCTACCGGGTGGTGGACGTGATCGGCCGCGGCGGCATGGGCGTGGTCTACAAGGTCGAGCACCAGCGCATGGGCAAGATCGCCGCGATGAAGGTGCTGCACGGCGACCTGGCCGGCGACAAGGAGGTCACCGGGCGGTTCCGGCGCGAGGCGGAGGCGGTGTCGCGCCTGACTCATCCGAACACGGTGCAGGTGTTCGATTTCGGCACCGCCCAGGGCCAGCTCTATCTGGTCATGGAGTACGTCCGCGGGCTCGACCTCGGCACGCTCATCGAGCGCGACGGGCCGATCCTGTTCGAGCGGGCCGGGCCGCTGTTCAGCCAGGTGTGCGCGGCGCTGGGCGAGGCGCACGAGCTGGGCGTCGTGCACCGGGACCTCAAGCCGGAGAACATCCTGGTCACCCGGACCCACGGCGGGCACGACTTCGTGAAGGTGCTCGATTTCGGGCTGGCCAAGCTGGCCGAGCGCGAGGACATCGCGGCGGCGACCGGACGCGGGGCGATCGTCGGCACGCCGCACTACATGTCGCCGGAGCAGATCCGCGGCGAGGACGAGGTCGACGCGCGCACCGACATCTACTCGCTCGGCGCGCTCATGTACCGGGTGCTGACCGGCGAGCACGCCTTCTCGGCGGCGTCGCCGGTGGGGGTCCTGACCAAGCACCTGACCGAGCAGGTGGTGCCACCCTCGCGGCGGGTGCCGACGCTCGGCATCCCGGACGAGGCGGACGAGATCGTCCTGCGGGCGATGCGCAAGCAACCGGCCGAGCGCTACCCGTCGGTGCGCGAGCTGGCCAACGAGATCGACCAGGCATCCGACGAGCTGTACGGGCACTCGGCGTCGACGCCGCGGCGACAGCGGGTGGCAGCGGCGGCGGCCCAGGGCGTGGCGGCGGCGGAGATCGACTACGACATCGACAGCGAGCGCCGGCTGCGCCGGGCCGACCTGGACGAGTACGAGCGGTCGCTGCAGCGCCGCCGCTGGGTGGCGATGGTGTCGTTGCCGCTCTGCCTGGCCGGCGCCGGCTGGGGGATCTACTACTACCTGTCGTGGCGGGCCGAGCAGCCTCAGCGGGTGGAGGTGGAGCGCAACGACGATCTCGCTCACGCCACGCTGATCGGGACGACGTCGCCGGTGACCGGGTGGATCGGGCGGCGGATCAGCCGCGAGAAATCGGACCGCGACTTCTATCGCCTGCGCGAGGTGCCGGATGCGGGCGGCGGGGATCGGGTGACCGTCGAGGTGAGCGCGCTGCCCAACATCGACGTCGGGCTCTACCTGTACCAGGCGGACGGGCGGCTGGTGGCGCAGGCCGACGAGGGCGGGATCGGCTCCGGCGAGGGGCTGCGCTGGTACCGGGTGCGCGGGCCGGTGGTGGTGATGGTGAGCGAGGTGCGGCGGCCGAACGCGCTGCCGACCGAGAACGTGAGCGACTCGTACCGGCTGACTGTCGGGCTGGTCGACCGATCGGCCGCGCGCGACGCCGAGTCGGAGCCGAACGACGCGCCGACCGACGCGGTGCCGCTGGCGGCGGACGCGCGGGTGCGCGGCTACCTCGACCGTCGCGACGACGTGGACATCTATCGCTACGACGGCCCGGCCGGGCGCCAGCTCGTGCGGGTGCGCGGCGCCGGCGCGGTGCCGATCGACTGGCAGGTGGGGGCGCGGACGATCGAGGGGCGCGAACAGGAGATCGATCTCGCGCCCGGCGACCTGGTGCGCCTGGCGCGCGCCGACCGCGGGCTGGCGCGCGGGCAGGCCCTGCCCGGCGCCGACGACGCGTACGAGCTCGAGATCAGCGGAGCAGCTTCGCCGCCTCCAGCGCGTGATAGGTGATGATGATGTCGGCGCCGGCCCGGCGGATCGCGGTCAGCGTCTCCATCATCGCGCGGTCGTAGTCGATCCATCCCTTGGCGGCGGCCGCCTTGAGCATCGAGTACTCGCCGGAGACGTTGTAGGCGGCGAGCGGCAGGTCGACCTCGTCGGCGACGGCGCGGATGATGTCGAGGTAGGCCAGCGCCGGCTTGACCATGACGATGTCGGCGCCCTCGGAGACGTCGAGGCCGACCTCGCGCACCGCCTCTCGCGCGTTGGCCGGATCCATCTGGTAGCCGCGGCGATCGCCCTCCTGCGGCGCGCTGTCGACCGCATCGCGGAACGGACCGTAGTAGGCGGAGGCGTACTTGGCCGAGTAGGCCATGATGCCGACCTGGTGGAAGCCCTCCTCGTCGAGCGACTCGCGGCAGGCGCCGACGAAGCCGTCGAGCATGCCCGACGGCGCGACCAGATCGACGCCGGCGCGCGCGTAGGACAGCGCGGTGCGGGCGAGGTTCTCGAGGCTGGCGTCGTTGTCGAGCTGTCCCTCGATGAGGACGCCGCAGTGGCCGTGATCGGTGTACTCGCAGAAGCAGGCGTCGGCCGACACGACCAGCTCCGGCACCGCCTTCTTGAGGCCGCGGATGGTCTGCTGGACGCCTCCCTTGTCGCTCCAGGCCTCGGAGCCGACCGCGTCCTTCTTGTCCGGCACGCCGAACAGGATGACGCCGGAGATGCCGAGGTCGAAGGCGGCGCGGCCGGCCTCGACCGCGCGGTCCACCGAGTAGTGGAACTGACCCGGCATGGAGGAGATCTCGCGGGTGACGCCGCTGCCCGGCACGATGAAGAGCGGGTAGACGAAGTTGGAGCGATCGAGACGGGTCTCGCGCACCATGCCGCGCAACCGCTCGTTGCGGCGCATGCGGCGGGGTCGGTAGTCGGGGAATTGCATCGGGCTCTCCTCGGGCTGCTCAGTCGGTGGCGGGTGGGGCTGGAGGGATCGGGGCGTGGCGGCGCGCGGCGGCGGCCGCTCCGGCGGCGCACGCGATCTCGTGCGCGAGCGCGTCGGCGTCGGGGATGGTGGGGACGACCTGGGCGGTGAGGCCGCGGGCGGCGAGCGCCGCGGCGGTGGTGGCGCCGATGGCGGCGAGGATCGGGACCGCGCCGAGGAGGTCGACCGCGTCGGGGCCGAGCAGCTCCATGAGCGCGCGCACCTGCGACGGGGCGAAGAAGGCGGCGGCGCGGACCTGGCGGGCGCGCAGGCGGACCAGCGCGGCGGCCACCGACGGGTGATCGGGCTGGACCGGGGCCAGCCGGTAGATCGCGATGGCGTCGACCTCGGCGCCGGCCGCGCGCAGGAGATCGACCGCCTCGTCGCGTCCCTCGGCGGCGCGCGGGACCAGGATGCGGGCGCCGCGCAGGTCGCCGCTCGACTCGATGACCGCGCGGGCGACCCCGGCAGCGTCGCCGTGGGCCGGGACCAGGTCGGCGATGAGGCCGCGGCTGGCCAGCGCCGCGGCGGTGGCCTGGCCGACGCAGGCGATGCGGGCGCCGGCCAGGGCGCGCCCGTCGAGGCGGCGGTCGGTGAGCGCCGCGGTGAAGCGCTCGACCGCGTTGGCGCTGGCGAAGACCAGCCACGCGTAGCGGCGCAGATCGGCCAGCGCGGCGTCGAGGCGGGCGGCGTCGGCGGGGGCCGGGTCGACGATGCGGGTCAGCGGGCAGTGGAGCGGCTCGGCGCCGAGCTCGGAGAGGGCGTGGCTGAAGCGCTCGGCCTGCTCGAGGGCGCGGGTGACCAGGACGCGGGCCCCGGCCAGGGGGCGATCCTCGAACCAGGACAGGCGCTGGCGCAGGCGGACCACGTCGCCGATGACGAGAAGCGCGGGCGGCCGCAGGCCGGTGGCGTGGATGGCGTCGGGGAGATCGGCGAGGGTGGCGACCACGGTGCGCTGGGCGGCGGTCGTGCCCCAGTGGATCGCGGCGGCCGGGGTGGCGGGGGCGCGGCCGGCGGCGAGGAGGTGAGCGCAGCACTCGGCCGCGGTGCTGACCGCCATGAAGAGGACGACGGTGTCGGCGCGGGCGATGGCGGACCAGTCGACCGCGCCGGAACGGCTGGCGCCCTGCCCCGCCTCGTCGTCCTCCTGTGCCTCGTGGCCGGTGGCGTACGCGACGGTGGAGGCGATTCCGCGGGCGGTCAGCGGGATGCCGGCGTAGGCGGCGACGGCGGTGGCGGCGCTGACGCCGGGCACGACCTCGAAGCGGATGCCGGCGGCGGCGAGGACTTCGCATTCCTCGGCGCCCCGGCCGAAGACGAACGGGTCGCCGCCCTTGAGGCGGACGACCTGCTTGCCGGCGCGGGCTCGGTCGACCAGCACGGTGTTGATCGCGGCCTGGACCAGCGGCGTCGCTCCGGTCGCGGTGTGCTTCTTGCCGGCGTAGATCAGCTCGCAGCCGGGGCGGGCCAGGTCGAGCAGCACCGGGCTGGCCAGGCCGTCGTAGACGACCACGTCGGCGCGGGACACGAGGTCGGCGCCCCGGCGCGTGATGAGGCCCGGATCGCCGGGACCGGCGCCGACCAGGTAGACGACCCCGGACACGGGGGCACTATAGCCAATGGACCCGGCGCTGGCACGGCGGCGGGCCCGGGCGTGGGAGCTCTGCTAGGCTGCGCGCCATGACGGCCCAGGCTGTGCTCATCCCCATGGCGGCCGCGGCGCTGGCGATGGGGGCGTGCGGCCGGCAGAGCAGCGACGAGCGGCCGCGCGCTGGCGCGGGATCGGCGGCGTCGGGAGCCGCCGCGGACACCGCCGGGCGCGCGGCGAGCGGAGGTGACGACGTGAACGATCCGGCTGGCGAGGGCGCAGCCACCGAGGCTGCTGCGGA
This sequence comes from Kofleriaceae bacterium, assembly GCA_035489015.1. GTDB lineage: Bacteria > Myxococcota_A > Polyangia > Haliangiales > Haliangiaceae > DATFRY01. The sequence continues at coordinate 39,957 of DATHKR010000007.1, forward strand.
GGTCGTGTTTCGACCGAGGGGTGGGGCCGAGGCGCGCGTCGCGGTCGAGGTGGCGCGCACGCGCCGGCAGATCCAGCTCGGCCTCATGTACCGGACCCACATGCCGCCCGACGCCGGGATGCTGTTCCTGTTCGCCAGGCCCGGGGTGCAGCGCTTCTGGATGAAGAACACGCTCATCCCGCTCGACATGATCTTCGTGACGTCGGAGATGGTCGTCGGTGGCGTGGTGGCGAACGCCGAGCCCAAGACGCTGACCTCGCGCACCGTGCCGGGGGTCGAGTCGCAGTACGTGGTCGAAGTGAACGCGGGCTGGGCCGTGGCGCACGGCGTCGCCGCCGGCGTGCCGGTCGATTTCGTCCGGGTGACGCCGCTGGCGCCGGGCGAGGGCGACTTCGAGTAGCGCGGCGCCCTGCCCTACGGGCCGCTCTCGCCGCCCTCGGAGCCGCCGGTCGGGTCCTGGGCGCGGCCGCGCCGGCCGAACACGCCGCGCTTGGCGCGCGGCTCGCGCGGCTCGTTTCGCTTGAGCCTGACCCGCGCCTTCACGTCCGGCTCGACGCCGGTGTACTTCTCGTCGTTGGGGATGAAGCGGATCTCCGTCTTGATCTCGAACGACAGCGTGGTCAGCATCTTCGCGACCTCTTCCGAGAGGTTCACGCTGGTCAGGAACTCGCGGATCTCGCGGGCGACCACCCGGAAGAGCTCGTCCTTGGTCGAGGAGGCCGTGTTGACCAGGTAGCCGGCCACCTCCTTGGGCATCGGCATCTCCTTGGTGAGACGGCGGATGCTCTCCTCGGTGGTGAAGACCGCGCCCATGCCGGCGGCGACCGCCTTCTTGACCAGCTCCGGCACCCACGACTCCACGCGTCCCCTGACCGACTCGGGCAGGCTGCCGAGCATGCCGTCGTCGGGGTCGCTGCGGTCGGCGCGCTCGGGTCGATCCGGCCGCTCGGCTCGCTCGGGGCGCTCCGTGGTGGCGGCGCCTGGATCGGCGGTGGCGGTGGTGGCGCCCGGCTCCGGCGGTGCGCTCTCGTCCTGGTCTCTGTCGTCGGGGATCATGGGGGGGTCGGCTTTCGCGCTATTATGCCGGAAGATGCGCCCCGCGAGGCAGGCGAAGGGCGACATGTCGGTGCCTCCGCGCGCCGCCACGCCGCCCGAGGACGCGCCGGAGGACTCGGCGATCGCGGCCGCCATCGCGGACGGTGAGTCGCAGCTGGCGCGCTCGGGTCGGCCGCCGGCGCGGACGTGGCGGTCGGTGCGCGCCTACTGGGTCACGTTCGTGGTCATCGCCAGCTACCTGTCGGTGCGCATCCAGGCCCGGTTCCGCTCCGATGACGCGATCACGCGCCTGCTCGCCCGCAAGCACCGCATCAACGCGGGCCGCATCGAGCGGGCGATCGCCCACCTGCAGGGCTTCTACATCAAGGTCGGTCAGCTCATCAGCATCATGACCAACTTCCTGCCCGAGGAGTTCCGCGCCGAGCTCGAGGGGCTTCAGGACCAGGTGCCGCCGCGCCCGTACGGGGACATCGAGCGCCGCTTCCGCGAGGAGTTCGGCGGAAAATCGCCGGACGAGCTGTTCCAGAGCTTCGACCGGCGTCCGATCGCGTCGGCCTCGATCGGGCAGGTCCACCTGGCGCGCATCGAGGGCGGCCAGCGCGTGGCGGTGAAGGTGCAGTACCCCGACATCGAGGAGATCGTGCGGCGCGACCTGCGCACGCTGCGCCGGATCATCCGCATCGTGCAGAACTTCGTCCCCTACCAGGGGCTCGAGGACGTCTACCTCGAGATCCGCGCCATGCTGCACGAGGAGCTCGACTTCCGGGCCGAGGCTGACAACCTCGAGCGGATCGCGGCCAACTTCACCGGGCGGCAGGACGTCGCCTTCCCCAAGGTGGTGCGCGCGCTCAGCACCCAGCGAGTCCTCACCACTCACTTCGAGGCCGGAATCAAGGTGGGCGACATCGCCCGCATCGACCGCGCCGGCATCGACCGCGCCGAGGTGGCGCGCTCGGTGGTCGAGCTCTACTGCCAGCAGATCTTCAGCGACGGTGTCTATCACGCGGATCCGCACCCGGGGAACCTCCTGGTCCGGCGCGGGCCGGGTGGCGCGCTGACCGTCGTGTTCCTCGACTTCGGCGCGGTGGCCGAGGTGTCGCCGCAGATGCGGCAGGGGCTGGTCGAGCTGCTGCAGGGCGCGCTGGCCCGCGACACGCCGCGCATCGTGCGCGCCATGAAGCAGATGGGCTTCATCGCGCGCGGCGCCGACGACGGCGTGTTCGACCGGGTGATCGAATACTTCCACGCGCGATTCCAGGAGCAGATCTCGCTCGACTCGCTCAGCCTCAAGGACATCAAGTTCGACCCGCAGAAGGGGCTGGAGAACCTGGCCGACCTGCGCCGGATGGACATCTCGCTGCGCGAGCTCTCGTCCAGCTTCCACGTGCCCAAGGAGTGGATCCTTCTCGAGCGCACGCTGCTCCTGCTCATGGGCCTGTGCACGGCGCTCGACCCGCAGATGAACCCGATGACGGTGGTGAGGCCCTACCTCGAGCGGTTCGTGCTCGGCGACGAGGGCGACTGGCAGAGCTTCGCGGTCGAGACGGCCAAGGACCTTTTCCTGTCGCTGACCGCGCTGCCGTCGGACATCCGCAAGTTCGTCGCCAGCGCCAAGACCGGCGAGCTGTCGGTCCGGTTCCACAACCTGGAGAAGTCGACCCGCCTCATCTATCGACTCGGCCACCAGGCGATCACCGCCGCGGTCGGCATCGCCGGCGCGGCGATCGCGGTCGTGCTGGAGGGACGCGGCGAGCTGGACCGGGCCGAGTACGGCTGGTGGACGGCGCGCATCGCCGCGGTGGTGCTGGTCTGGTCCTGGTGGAGCTCGCGCCACTTCCTGCGCCGGCGCTGAGCTGAGCGGATCAGCGCGCGGCGAAGCCGCGGCCGGCGGCGCGAGCGGCTGCGTCGATGCGCTCGAGCGCGCGCCGCAGGAGGCCCCATCCGACGGTGCCCGGCGTGGCGTCGGCCGGGGCGGGCGCGCCGAGGCGGGCCAGCTCGCGCCGCGCGCGCGTCACGAACTCGCGCTGCTCGGGGCGGTGCTCCATCTCGAGATATCGCCCGAACGACGCCGCCGCCTCCTCGCGGCGATCGAGCGCGACCAGCGACATCCCCATGCCGAAGTACGGATCCGGCTCGGCCGGGCGCAGCTCGAGGTACTCGCGGTAGCAGAGGACGGCGAGGTCGTGGCGGCCGGTGCGGCGATACGCAAAGGCGAGCGTGTACCAGCCGAACCCGTAGCGAGGGTGGCGAAGGGTCACGCGGGCGAGGTGGCGGATGACCGGCTCGAACTTGCCGGCCCGCAGCCACAGCGCGACGGCCACCTCGTAGGCCGGCAGATAGTCGGGGTCCTCGTCGATGGCGCGCTCGAGGCGCTCGAGCGCGAGCGCCGCGCGCCCGGCGCCGGACAGGCGCTGTCCCTCCTCGACCAGCGCCCGGGCCACGGCGCGGTCGGCGCGGGCCGCGCCGGTGTGCCCGACGATACAGACCAGCGCGGCGAGCACGGTGACCGCGACGAGAGGAGCCCGACGGCGACGCAAGCCGACGGCGGGACGGGAGTGGGAAGAGCAGATCCCCGGTGTGAGCACGAGCCCTCGAGGATAGCATCGGGCCCCGCAACCGCGATCCGCCGCTCGTGCGCCGAATGATTGAAGTCGGTCGGGCGTTGTCTTTCCCGGAGGCCGCGATCGGGCGGTCTCGCAGTGTTCGAAGGTGGGTGGACGACCGCGGAGTGTGCTGGCGCGAAGCCGCGGCGGTTTCTGGACTCCCCGATCGCGCGCCTGTAGAGTGAGGGACCTTTCATGATCGCTGTCATCGGCAACGTCCTCGTCGGCTTCGTCGCTCTCAGCCTCTTCACGGCGACGGTCCGGCTCGGCCGCTGACGCGCGCCGCGCGGCGCGCGAGGCAATCGGCTGGAAAGAAAGAAGGCGTGAGCTCCCGGCCCGCGGGGTCTGGTGCGGGCGCTGTGCGGGTGCCCGGTGGTAGACTGGCGGGCACGTGGTCACCAGCTGGACACCGGCCCTCGGTCACGAGCGGCAGCTGCGGCTCGACGAGCTGACCCTCGAGGATCTCGAGGCCGTGCGGCTCATGCTGCGCGGCAGCTCGGTCATCGACTGGTATCAGCTTCACTTCCACGACGAGAACGACGTGGACCGGTTTCTCCGGGTCAACGAGTTCGACCCGGCCTCGCCGGACGACATCGCCCGGCTGGAGGAGCTGCGGCTCGACGCGGTCGAGTACCTGAGCCGCAACTTCAACATGGAGCTGCCAGACGCGGTGGCCAACCGCGTGCCGGCGCGCGACCTGTTCCTGATGGCGTCGCGCGACGGCAAGCAGAAGACGTGGGCCTGCATCATCCTCAAGGTGATGCACATCGCGCATCACCTGGCCGGACGCGAGCTGTCGACGCGCCTGCCGATCTCGGTCGACCAGATCTACCGACAGATCGAGCTCAAGGTGATGCGGGTGGTCGACGAGCTGCGCGCGGCCGGCTATCCGGTCACCGAGTTCCAGTGGAGCCGCAAGACCCAGGACTCGCTCATCACGAAGCTGCTGGCCAAGCGGTCCACGCTGGCGGCGAACATCTACGACAAGCTGCGCTTCCGCATGATCGTGCGCACGCCGGACGACCTGCCGTCCATGCTGGTGGCGCTGCACCGGCGGCTCATTCCGTTCAACTACGTGGTGCCGGGCGCGTCGGTCAATCATCTGCTCCCGTTCCGCCAGGTGCTCGACGGTAGCAACTCGCTGCGCGCGATGGAGCCGCTGCTCCAGCACGACACCACGCTGGAGAAGCAGCAGGAGCGGGCGGCGGCGGCGCCGATCAACGAGTTCTCGGGCAAGCGGTACAAGATCGTCAACTTCGTGGCCGACCTGCCGGTGCGGGTGGACCCGTTCCTGGACGCGGAGTCGCGCACCTTCGGCAACGTGGTGTTCGTGCTGACCGAGTTCCAGCTGGTCGACCAGGAGACCGCGCTCGAGAACGAGCGGGGCGACAACAGCCACGAGGAGTACAAGGCGCGCCAGTACCGGAGCGTGCGCCACCGCCTGATGCGCGGGCTCGAGCGTCGCAACGAGCAGCCGAGCGAGGAGCCGGTGCGGGCGCCGCCGCGCGCGGTCGGCCCCGACAGCCGGCCGCCGCCGGTGAAGCTGCAGGCGGCGCGGCGATCTCCGGACCGGCGCCGGCGGCCGCGCTGAGGCGCCGCGCGAGCGGCCGCCGCGCGACTACTGGACCGGGAGGGTCCGGATCAGGTTCTTGTGCTCGCCCGGGGCGATGGTGATGCGGTAGTTGAAGCGCTTCTCGCCGACCACGAAGGTGATGTCGTGGCTGCCGGGGGGAAGCGCGATGGCGGAGCGCGGCGCGATCGGCGTCATCTTGCCGGTGTCCTTGCCGTCGATGAAGACGCGCGCGAACGGCTGGGTGAAGGCGGTGAAGCTGCCGGGCTGGGTCGAGGTCACCGCCGATGACGCGGCGGCGGCCCCGGCGCGGGCTCCGCCGCGCGAGCGAGTGGGCGGCTCCGGTTCGTCGAGGTCGTCGTCGTCCTCGAGCTGGACCTCTTCCGACGACGGCTCCGGCGGGGCGGCTCGGCTCTCTCGCGCGCTCGCGCCGCGGGTGCTGCGGCTGCCGGACTCGCCGCGGTCCTTGTCGCGGGTCGGCGACTTGCCGGTCTTCAGCGCGCGGCGCAGCTCCGTGCCCGGCTCGAGCTCGATGGTGAACTCGTCGACCGTCGCGGCCGCGCCGGTGCCGGCCTTGACCTGGATGGCGTGCTCGACGCCGGGAGTCAGGTGGAGCGGCTCGCGCGCCGCCTCGACCGAGATCTCCTGATCGTCGACGAACACGCGGTGGGTCGGCTCGATCCCCTCGAGGATGAGCCGGCCGTAGGTCGGCTGCTTGGGGAAGTCGCACTCGACCACCAGGACCTGGCGAGAGGCGAGCTTGACCTCGCGATCGCAGTCCGGCGCGCCGGCCCGGGTGACCTGGACGGTGTGGCCGCCGGGCGGAAGCGCCGACAGGGTGAGCGGCGACTTGTCGCGGATGGCGCCGGCGATCTTGCCGTCGACGGCGACCTCGGCTGGCTGGGAATCGCGCACCGACACCAGGATGGTCCCGGTCGCCGCGATCTGCGCCTCGGCCTCCGGCTCGTCGCCGAACAATAGAAACTTCGCGCTGACGATGCCGGCCACCACCAGGGCGGCGATCGCACAGCCGATCGCGATGTCGCGGGTGGAGCTGGCCCGACGCCACAGGCCACCGGACGGGCGCGGCGCCACCGACGGGCCGCGCGGGCGCTCGGACGCGGGTGGCGGGTACGGCCCGTGGTTGCCGCCCGCGACCTCGGGGTAGAGCGGGCGGCCCGGCTGGAGGACCGGGTAGAACGCGGGCAGCGACCCGCCCTCGGGCGCGGGTGGCATGGCGGGCGGACGGCCGGCCAGCATCGTCTGGCGGTTGGCGGCGGCGGGATCGGCGGGATGCGGATAGGCGCCGCCTGCCAGCGGCACCGACGCGGGATGTGGCTGCGGTCCGACGTGCGAGCCCTGGTTGCGCGGGCGCTGGTCGGAGTTGCCGTGGTCGTGCAGCCCGGGCGGGCCGAGCATCGTCGGGCCCTGCCCGTGCGGGCCTTGATACGGCTGACCTTGCTGTGGTGGCGGCGGCGGCTGACCCTGGTACGGCTGACCGGAAGGCGGTCCTTGATGGGGCCGGCCGTGCTGCGGCTGCGGCGGGCCCGGATATGGCTGGCCGTGCTGCGGCGGCGGGCCTGGATAGGGCTGGCCGTGCTGCGGCGGCGGGCCTGGATAGGGCTGGCCGTGCTGCGGCTGCGGCGGGCCTTGATACGGCTGGCCGTGCTGCGGCTGCGGCGGGCCTGGATACGGCTGACCGTGCTGCGGCTGCGGCGCGCCTTGATACGGCTGACCGTGCTGCTGCTGCGGCGCGCCTTGATACGGCTGGCCGGGTTGCGGCGGGGCGCCGGATGGGCCGCGCACCGACGGAGACGGATGGATCATCGCTCCCTGCGGCGCCATGCCCGGGGGACCTTGCCCCGGTGCGCCGGCCGCGCGACCCGGCGGCGCGTGGGCCGGTGCCGTGGACGGCGCGTGCGACGACGGGCCCAGGGTGCCCCGCCCCGACCTGGCCGGGACCGGCGCCGGCGAGGCCAACACCGACGGCGGCGCGGCTGTCCCGCCGCGCCTTCCCAGCGCCTCGAGGCCGGGCGGCGTCGGCACGCCGATCTCACCGAACACCTCGGTCGGCGCCTCCTCCGGCTCCCAGTCGCCCTCGCTCCCCGCGCGCACGACCTTGCCCCGCGCTCCCTGCGGCGCGGCCCGGCGACCCGCGGCCACGTTCGGACCGGGCGGCTGAGCGCCTGACGGCAGCGACGTGTTCAGCCAGGCGTCCAGCTCGTCCTGGCTCATGTCCTCGAAGCTGGGGCCGCCCAGGGCGGTCGGGTCTCCTTCGATCGGCGGGGGCTGGCCGAGCTCGGCGACGATGTCCATCCGGGCCCGCGCCTGCGGCACGCCGGCGATGAGGCCGTCGCGGCCGATGCGCTTGTAGTCCTCCATCTGCTGCTTCTCGCGCTCGAGATCGTCCCGGAAGGCGGCCTTCACCCAGTCGGCCAGGGTCTTGCTGGTGAACGGGACCGACTGCCTGGTGAGGAACGCCTGCAGCGCCGCGTGCATTTCCGCGCCGGACTCGAAGCGCGCCTTGGGATCGCGAGTCAGCGCCCGCATCACGATCCCCTCCACCTCGGGCGGGATGTTCTGGTTGAGCTGGCTGGGCGGGCGCACGTCGGCGTTGCGCACCCTCTCGAGGGTGGAGAAGTCGCTCTCGCCCTGGAACAGGCGCTCGCCGGTCAGGCTCTCGTAGAAGCAGGTGCCGATCGCGAACAGATCGCTGCGGTGATCGAGCGGCAGGCCGCGCACCTGCTCGGGGGACATGTATCCGAACTTGCCCTTGAGGACGCCGGCGTTGGTGCGCGACGAGCGCGAGGCCGCGCGGGCGATCCCGAAGTCGATGATCTTCACCTCGCCCTCGTAGGAGACGAGGACGTTCTGCGGCGAGCAGTCGCGGTGGATGATCTCGAGCGGCCGGCCCATCGCGTCCTTCTTGCGGTGGGCGTAGTCGAGACCCTCGCAGACCTTGGAGGTGACGTAGCAGGCCATCCCGACCGGCATCACGTCGCCCAGCTTGCGCAGGCGGTTCTGGATCTGGAGCAGATCCTTGCCCCAGATGTACTCCATCGCGATGAAGTGACTCCCGAGGATCTTTCCCAGCTCGAAGATCTGGCAGATGTTCGCGTGGCTCAGCTGCCCGGCGATCTTGGCTTCATCAATGAACATCTTGATGAAGTCCTTGTCCTCGCCCATCGCCGGCAAGATGCGCTTGATGGCGATGATCTTCTCGAACCCCTCGACGCCGTAGCTCTTGGCCCGGAAGACCTCGGCCATGCCCCCGACGCTGATGCGATCGAGGAGCAGGTACTTTCCGAACGGGACCGGCTGCCTCACCGGGGGTCACTGTAGCGCGCGCGCGAACCGGGTCTCAACGTGCTTCGCGGCTGGTTCCCCCGGGGCGTCCGCCCCCATTGGCGCAGTGAGGACCGGATGCGATTCATTCAGGGGGCCGGTGGCCGGGGCCGATCGACCACAGCGAGCGCCGCTTGCGGGTCAGAAGCTGCCCGAGACGGTGAGCTGGAGCGAATCGCGGTCTGCACCGACGCCGACGGCCACGGGGGCGGGCTGGAAGCGGCGGGCCTCGTCGGCTCGCCACCGGTGATAGCCGCGAAATCCGTCGAAGACGCTGTAGGTGTAGAGCGCAATCAGCCCCACACCCGAGGCGATGTTGATGATCTGGGCGTTGCGCGCGGCGTCGACGTGATTCGAGTAGCCCGGCGCTCCTGGCTCGCCCTCGTCACAGGTGCCGTCGGAGCCGGAGCCGCACCAGCGGCGCAGCATGGCGTAGCTGGTGATGTTGGTGGCGAGCAGCGCGGCGCCGGTCACGCCGAGGATCCACAGCTTCGCGCGGTCGCCGTTCTGCCACTGACCGCCGAGCGGGACCAGGTTGAGCCACGGGGTGCGGCGGCGGCGCGGCTTCCGGCGGAGCGCGGCGAGCTCGGCGGCGTGCTGCGAGCGGATCTCCTCGAACAGCGACAGCGCGTCGACCGCGACCAGCGCCGGGTCGAGGTGGGCGTCGGGATCGAGCTTGAGGTACTCGTAGAAGGACGCCGCGGCGCGGTCGCGGCGGCCGAGGGCATGCTGGGCCAGGCCGAGGATGCGCCACGCCTCGGCGCGATCCGGGCGATCGACCGGGCCGGGATCGCGCGCGACGCGCTCGGCCAGGGCGGCGGCGCGGGCGGGATCGCCGGCGTCGAGCGCGGCACCGGCGTCGACCAGGAGATCGGGCGCGGCGGTCGAGGGCGCCGTGGGCGCGGCGATCGGTGGCGCGGCCGTCGGTGGCGCGGCCGCGGCGGTGCGGATCAGCCCGCCGGAGACGGCGACGGCGAGCGCCGCGGCGAGCACTGCCCGCTGGCGCGCGGGCCAGGTCACCGGGCCAGGACCTTGCGGAGGCGCGGGGCGGCGATCTCCATCGCCTGGCGGGCGACGAAGCCGAGCAGCGCCTCGTGCCGGTCGCCGCGGCTGCCGACCAGGGTGTCGGTCTCGATCGTCGAATCGAAGAGCGCGCTGCCGGCGGCGTCGACCAGCACGACGCGCACCCGGCCGCGCGCGGTCAGGACGCCCAGCCACGAGAACTGGACCTCGCGGACCTCGCTGAGGAGCGCGTGCGAGGCGCGCGCGCCGGCCAGCGCCGCCTTGACCGCGCCCGGGGTGGCGATGCCGCCGAGCTCGACCACGACCGGGCGGCGGCCGAGGCGGCCGGCCAGCTCCGTCGCCGTGGCGGTGACGATCGGATCGGCGTCGAGCCCGGCCGAGGCGACGCCGCCGCCGGTGCGGCCGACCAGGAGGACCGGCGCGGCTCCCCGCCCGCGCGGGGCCGGGGCCGGGCGATGCGACGCGGCCTCCGCGGCGGTGCGGGCGCGCCGCTCGGCCGCGCTGGCGGCGCGCTGGGCCCGCGCGCTCTCCGCCCCGGCCAGGACCGGCAGGAGCTGGCGCGCCAGATCGCGGGCCAGCTGATCGATCTGGCGGAGCGGGCGCGGCCGGGTCGCCACTTGCCCGGCGGCGTTGCCGCGGTCCGGATCGCGCAGCCGCGCCTCGAGCACCACCTTGCCGCCGCCGCGCGCGAGGATGCGGCCGTCGATGACCCACGCGATCCGGCGCGGCAGCGACGACGGGTCCGACACCGCGTGGACCGGGGCGCCGGCCGCGCCGCGCAGCTCGCTGGTCAGCGCGCGCGAGACCGGGACCCCGTAGATCTCCAGGCGCTTCTCGGGGCTGGTGAACGGGAGGACCGCGATCGCGCCCTGCTCGTCGCCGGCGTGGGCCGGCGCGGGTGCGGCGGCGAGCGCGGCGAGGGCGCAGGCGAACAAGCAGACCACGGGCAGCCGCACCGGCCGACTGTACCGCGGCCGCTGCCGTCCGGCGCGACACGGGCTGCGGTCGAGTGCGGGATCGCGCGGCAAAGTCCGACCGCTCGCGGCTACCCGTGCTCGCACTGGCGGTGCACCGATCTAGTGCCTCGCCGCAGGGGAGATGACGACGCCCGGATCGGGCGCCATCAGCTCGAAGCCACCGGCGCCGTCGGTCAGCGTCTCGGCGACCGCATCGGCGCCGCCGTCGGGCGCGCAGGTGGAGCAGAACAGCTGGAGGTGGGCGCCGGCCACCACGCCGCCGCCGCTGGGGACGATGAGCTGGCCGGTCGCGCGCAGCACCCGGGGCAGGACCGCCGGCTCGATGTCCAGCTCGACGCCCGGGGCCGGCGCGGTGATGGTCCAGCGGACTCGCCCCTGCCGCTGCGCGGTCGCGTCGGCGGTGATCTCGTAGTCGCCGCCTCCGGCCAGCGCGAGCGAGAAGCTGCCGTCGGCCGCCGTGCGCGCGGAAGCGACGGCGCCGGTCGAATTGGCCAGGATGCCGCGCGGCGCGGCCTGCACTCGCACGCCGGCCAGCGGCGCGTCTCCTTCCTGGCCCGGCGCCAGGATGCTGCCGCGCAGCTCCGCCGGCGCGGCCAGGTCGAGCGCAGCCGGCGCCGGCTCTCCCTCGGACAGATCGACCGCGACCAGCGCGACCGCCTGGCCGGTCGCGTCGGCCGGCGGGTCCACGACCACGTCGTAGAGCGCGGCGGGCAGGAGGATGGACGGCAGGTCGCCGCCCGGTCCGGCCTCGACGGTGTGGCGGACCCGACCGATCGCCGCCAGCGGCGGCTCGCCGTCGATCACGATGGTGCCGGCACTCTCGATCGGCCGCCCGATCCAGGTGACCCGGCTGCCCGGCGACGGCGTGGCGCCGTCCGCCTCACGCACCACCGGCGCGACCGCGCGCGCGGTCAGCGCGGCGCCGTAGGCCACGGCGATCGCGCTTCCCGCGGCGACGCCGACCTCGGCGTCGGTCAGCTCGAGCTGCGGCAGCCCGCTCGCGTCCGGCGGGGTCACGATCACCGACAGCGACGCGCCCGCGCGCATCTGCAGGGCGAAGCCGCCCTCCTCGTCGGTGACCGCGATCGAGGACGGCAGGCCGCCGACCACCAGCGACACGCGCGCACCGACCACGGGCGCCCCGTCGCCGTCGACGACCGTGCCGCTGACCGGATCACCCGGCTCGAACGTGGTGGCGAGCGGGATCGCGTCCGGCGCGCCGTGCAGGGCGTACGGGGCGAGCTCGGGGCTGGCGGGGACCACGAGCACGTCGTACTCGTCGTCGGCCACCAGCTGCAGGTCGTAGGCGCCATCGTCGCCGGTGGCGATCTCGCTGAGCAGGAGCGGCGCGCCGCCGATCGGCGGCGACGGCCACGCGCGCACGTAGGCCGGCACCGGCTGGCCGAGGGCGTCGCTCGACACCCCGCCGACCGATACGCCCTCGGCGATGACGACGGGGCCGAGCGCGTAGCCGTTGCCGCCGCCGAAGATCTGGATCGATCGATCCTGGGGAGCGACGTCGTCGCCCGGCGCGGGCACCACGCGGAGGATGAACCGCTCCGGCTGCGCGCCCTCCTCCACCACGTTGACGTCGCGTGACCCGGCCGCGTCGCACTCGAGACCGCCGACCGACCCCCCGAGCGAGATCGTGTAGACACCGGTTCGCTCGGGGGTGAGCTCGATGACGTCGCCGTTGGGGCTCACCGAGTCGAACGGGACCGACACGTCGTCGAGCTCCACGCCCCACTCGTAGAGCTGGAACCCGGTTATGTCGTTCGAGCTGATCTGGCCGGTCACGACCATCTCCACACCAGGGTGGCCCACCTCCTCCGTGGGGCTGTCCGGGTCCGTCACGACGCTGAAGGCCATGTCGCAGCTCGGCACGTCGTCGTCGTCATCGTCCGGGAGCCCTCCGCCGCAGGCGAGCACGGCGGCGACGAACGCGGCGAGGAGGCCCGCGCGCAGCAGATGGGTGGCGTGCGTCATCGGATCTCGACTCCCCAGCTCAGGCGCTGCCGACACGCGTCGCCGCCCAGGGCGCACGACGGCGCGGCGTCGTCGCACGGCAAGGTGCGGTCGACCCGATCGCCGACCTCGACGCGGAGGTCGATGAGATCGCCCGGCGCGTACGCGGCCGGGTCGATGGTGAGGTCGGCCGCGACGGCGCCGGCGACCGGGACGAGCTCACCGCCGGTGTCGGGCGAGGCGATCTTCCAGGCGAAGGTCGGCTCGCCCTGATAGGGCGATGACGCCGCGGGGCCCGGGAACGGATCGAGATCGTCGGCGACCAGGAGGACGGCGAACGCGCGCGGGCTGTCCTCGCGGCGGAGGACGAGGCGCTGCTCCTGGCCGGCGGTGGGCGAGGTGAGCGCGAGACAGGGCGGCCCGTCCTCCTCGACCGCGGCCGCGCCGGACCCGACCCCCTCCTCGATGCCGTCGTCGGCGGTGACCTGGACCATCCACAGGCCGGCGAGGTCGGGCGTGAACTCCTGGGTGAGACCGTCTCCGTCGACCGGGCCGAGCTCGACGGCGGCGCCGCCACCGCGAGGCTTGAGCAGAGCCCAGCTCAGGGTCACGTCGTCGCCGTCGGCATCGTCGACCAGGACCGAGGCCTGGACCGGCACGCCCACCACCGAGTGATCGGCCGTCCCGGCCGGGCGCACCTGGACCTCCACCTCGGGCCGTCGGTTGCCGACCTCGATCGTCTGGTTGGCGGCGAAGTCGGCGCCGGTCTGGTCGGTCACCACGACGCGGACCGGCACCGATCGATGCTGGCGCCTGGGCAGGACGACGGTGAAGTCGCTCGTGCACGGGAGGGCGGTCGCATCGGTGGTCGCGCAGCCGTCGTCGTCGCAGAGCTCGGCGGTCCACACGCACTGCAGCTGGTTTCCGTCCTCGCTGTCGAAGCTGCCGGCGGCGGAGAGGGTCACGGCCGTGCCGGGGAAGTGGGGCCCCGGGTCCACGACGCGGATCTCGGCGTGCGGGCGCTCGTTGATGGCGCTGGTGTAGAAGCACCCGGCCGGCAAGAGGAGGGCCGCGAGGAGCGCGCGGGTGGTCGTGGGGTTGGCCACGGGGCTATCGTCTGCAACCGCCACGCCGGTTGGCAAGTGGTCGGAACCGCCCGATGCGCGGCGCGGCGATGGAGGGCGAGGGCGCGGACCACGACAGTCGTGTCGCGGAGGGCCGGCGCGGCGATTCGCGGCTCAGCGACAGGCGATGGCGGGCTCGTCCACCAGCGTGCAGGGCGGGCCGCGCAGGTCGGCGAAGCCGAACCCGATCGGCGCGCCGTCGCGGAGGAGCTCGATGCGGTAGCGGCCGACTGGCAGCTGGATGCTCGCCCCGCCGTCCACCACCCGCTTGCGGTCGATGCGCACGGCGTCGCCGTGGCGGAGGGCCACGGTCACGGCGACCGGCGGCGGCAACACGCGGCCGCGCACGACCCGGCGCTCACCGGAGCGGGCGGTGATGCGCTCGGACCAGCGGCGGCCGCGGATGTCCTGGGCGCAGGCAATCGTGTGAGCGCCGGGCGAGAGGCGAAGCTCGAGGCGCGGGCGGGCCTGCCCGACCGGCTTGCCCTCGACGGTGACGCGGCACCAGGCGTCCATCTCGAGGGTGATGATGGCGTCGGCGGGCGAGGTGGAGGCGGCGGGGACCGGCGCGCGCGCGGCGGGCGCGGCCGCGGGTGCGGCGGACACGGACGACGGCGCGGCGGCCGAGGCGGGATCGGGTCGCGTCGAGGCCGGACCGGATTGCGTCGAGGCCGGACCGGATTGCGTCGAGGCGACTGACGACGGGGCATCGCGGTCGACGGGGATCGGGCGGCGGTCGCGGTCGCCGTCGCCGTCGCGATTCCGGGCGGTGCGCGCGCGGGCGCGCGTGGCAGAGTCGTCGTCGATCGCGCCGCGTGGCCTCGTGCCGCGCTGAGGATCCGACGCGCCGGCGACGGCGTGCTCGCGCGCGTGCGGCGGCGACGCGGCGGCCGACGATCCGAGGTCCGGCGCGGACGGCGCGGCAGAGGACCGCGCCGACAGTGCGGCCGACGATCCCGCGGACGGGCCGGGCGGAACGGCCCCGGCCTCGTCCGGCGCCGACGACGCGGCCCGCGCGCCGGATGCCCCCGCGGATGACCCAGGCAGAACGACCCCGGCTCGCACCGGCTCCGCGGTCGCCGCGCCCCCGCTCCGGCCGGGCGCACGCGACGCCGCGCCGACAGCGGCAGCGGCCGCGGTCGCTCCGTCTGCCACCTCGTCCTTCTCGCTCGACACCGGCCACATCGCCAGCGCGCCCCAGCACGCCGCGCCGGCGGCGACCACGGCCAGCCCCAGCGCGATGGTGCGGCGCCGAACTCGCCCGCGGCCGATCGCGTCGATGAGGGCGAGGGCGTCGCGATTGTCCGGGTCGAGCGCGAGCGCGCGATCGGTCAGCGCCAGGG
>DATHKR010000008.1:0-8767 GCA_035489015.1 Kofleriaceae bacterium
GCCGCGCGCATGCCGCCGGCGCAGCGCGGGGCCGGGCAGGGCAGCTTCATGCCGCCGCTCGACCAGCTGCGCGGCGCGATCGACGACGGTCCGGCGGCCGGCGACCCGGAGGATCCCGATCCGGTCGACCAGGCTCGGCGCTCGGAGCGCGAGGAGGGCGCCGGGAGTCGTGATGGCGGCGATCCGGCCGGTGCCGGGGCCGAGGCCGCGGCGCCCACTGTCGAGGACGTGGCCACCGCGGCGGTGGAGACCCGGTCGGCGGGCCGCCCGGTCGATCCGTCGGTGCGCGAGCGGGTGGAGAGTCATCTGGGCAGCGACTTCTCGAACGTCCGGGTGCACGACGACGACGACGCCCGGGTCGCGACCGCGGCGATGGGGGCGCGCGCGTTCGCCTACGGGTCCGACGTCTTCCTCGGCCCGGGCGAGAGCGATCGCGACCAGGGGCTCATGGCTCACGAGCTGACCCACGTGGCCCAGCAGAGCGGGGGCGAGGCGCGACCGGCCGCCAAGATCGAGGTCGGGCAGGCAAACAGCCCGCAGGAGACCGAGGCGGACGCGGTCGCCGCGCAGGTGACCTCGGGGGCGGCGCCCGAGATCCTGATCGCGGAGGACGACGCGCGCGCGCTCGCTCCGGGGCAGATGCGGCGCGGCGACTTCCTCTCCGCGCTGCACGGCCAGGCGACCGCCGCCGCCGGTCAGGAGCTCGGCCCGCTGTGGTCGGCGGAGGGCTGCCCGTTCCTCGAGCAGTACTTCGCCGAGTACCGCGGTCGACCGGGGCGCGACGCCGAGCAGACGCTGCGCCGCTTCACCCGCTCGAACGCGACCACGGCGCAGGCGCTCCTGACCGCCGCGAGCGAGCGGATCCGGCAGGGCATCCGCCACTGGCGCGACACCGGCGAGATGCCGGCGGATATCGCGGCGGCGTCACCGGCGGCGGCGAAGGCGGCCGGCGAGGCAGGCGCGACCCCCGCGCCGCCGGGCACCGCCGCGGCCAAGGTGTCGTCGTTCGGCCCCGGGCGCCAGCTCGAGGCCGCGACCGCCCAGCGGATGGGCGATGCGTTCGACGCCAGCTTCGCCGGGGTGACGGTCCACACCGGGCCGGAGGCGGCCCGCGCGGTCGCCGCCGAGGGCGCCACCGCGATGGCGGTCGGCGAGCACGTCGCGTTCGCCGCCGGTGCGTATCAGCCCGGCACGCTCGAGGGCGACGCGGTCCTGGCCCACGAGCTGGCCCACACGATGCAGCAGCGCGGCGGCGGCGACGCCCTCGCGCAGCTGGCGCCGCTGGCCGGCGAGAGCGCGGCCCACGAGTCGGACGCGGATCAGGCGACCGGGTCGGCGATCGCTCGCCTGTGGGGAAAGCTCAAGGGCGGCGCGCGCGCGATGGCGAGCCGGGCCCGGGTGGAGCTCACCTCGGGGCTGCAGCTCCAGCGCTGCAAGGGCGGGACGACTCCTCACTACGATCCCCGGGTCGAGCGCAAGGGCGCCCACGAGGGCCAGCGCGCCGCGGTCCTCGCCGAGGGCGGCAACATGGTGACCAACGAGCACGTCTACAAGGTCGGCGCGACGGTGGGCGAGGCGACCAGCGAGAGCGAGGCGCTGACCGTCGCCAAGGTCACCGGCGGCAGCTCGGTCGTGGTCGCCGAGGAGGGCGTCTTCTTCGTCTACAAGCTGGACGGCGCCGACATCCTGAACCCGGTCATCATCGCCAACGCCGGCTTCCGGGTCGACGACGCCGTGACCGCCGTGGTGGTCGGGGCCAACGTCTACCGGCCGGGCGGCGTGCACGAGGGGCTCTACTCGACCGCGGACACGCGCAGCCCCGCCGGCGATCCGTTCGCCCCCTACCTGGCGCTCCACGCCGAGGAGGGGGGCCTGGCCAGCCTGAAGGAGGCGGAGCTCATCGCGGTGTTCCAGGCGGCGCTGACCGACAGCGCGCTGACCATCCTGGCGGCCAGCGAGCGGCAGGCCGCGACCAAGCAGGCCCAGTTCTCCGCCGGTCCGTCGGCGATAAGCCCAGGCGAGCAGAAGACCATCGACGACACCGCGCGCGAGGCCCTCCCGATCCAGAAGCGGATCGATCAGATCGAGAACCAGATCGCGGTCCTCGAGGGCTCCATCCAGGACATGACGATGGAGGAGCAGGGCCGGGTCATGAACCTCCAGGAGGAGAAGCAGCCGCTGGTCCAGAAGCGCAGGGAGATCGACTTCAAGTACCCGATGCTCGGCCGCTACAAGACGGCCAGCGACCTGGCCGAGTTCATCGCCAAGGACCCGGCCGAGCGAGCCGCCGCGCTCGCCGGCGACGCCGGGACCGTGCTGCAGAACATCGCGGAGACCCGCGGCAACGTCCTCACCGGCGACATCAACCTGTGGGGCGTGCCCGGGGTGGTCGACGCGACCATCGCCGGGCTCGGCATCCAGAAGGACACCGACCAGCGGCGCTGGATCGAGGAGAAGGCCGCGGCCCAGCAGCGCAAGGAGCTGGTCAGCAACCTGGTCCTGGGCGCCTTCAGCATCGGTCTCGGGCTGGCCGCCGCCTTCACCACCGGCGGCCTCAGCCTCGCGCTGACCGCCGGCGCGGTCGGGCTCGGCGCGTACGACGCGGTGACCACCACCGAGGAGTACGGGGTCAAGAAGGCCGGAACCGACACCGACATCGACAAGACCGGTGACACCTCGCTCCTGCCCGAGGACATGCGGATGCACTGGGGCTGGCTGGTGCTGGCCTGGGCCGGGCTCGGCCTCGACATCTTCGACGCGGTGAAGGTGGCCGACGAGGTGGGCAAGATCGGCCGCGGCCTGAAGACAGTGGACGAGGCGGCCCAGGCCCTGGCCAACGGCGACGCCGCCGTGCTGGCCCGGCTGCGCAAGGCGGCCGGCAACCTCGACATCGGCGACGCGATCAGCGAGGCCAACCGCTCCGAGGTCAGCCGCCTGGTCGGCACCACCGTCGAGATCGACCCGCGCGCGGGGGCCAGCGTCAAGGTCCACTACGACGTCGACGCCAAGGGTCGGACCGTGGTCACCGGGATCAAGGCCGGCACCAAGGCGACCACCGGCGACATCCTCGCCCACGCGTCGACGGTGCGCATGCTCGAGCGGCGGTCGGGCCTGGTCGAGCGGGTCCAGGATCTATGGACCCGCATCCGCACCTTCGGCAAGAAGGGCGCGACCATCGCCGACAACCCGTTCCCGGTGAACAGCGCCGCCTACGAGTCGTGGATCGAGATCCACAAGCTCAAGGAGCTGGCGGCGGTCAAGCGGGCCCAGCTCGACGAGGTGATGGCCGCGGGCGACGCGCTCGGCGCGGAGAAGGAGCTCCGCCGGCAGATCGCCTTCCTCGAGAACGACCTCGACATCCACGGCCGGGTGGTCGACACCCTGGCCGGCACCAAGGGCGGCCGCGGCTTCGTGGCCATGAGCGACGACACCCGCGCGGCGCTCGAGCAGGGCAAGCGACTGCCGGACTTCCCCGACAAGGGGATCGACGACCTCGGCGACGCCGATCTCCAGTCGAGCGCCTACTACTATGTCCGCAAGGAGGACGGGTCGTTCGACCTGGCCACCAAGCCGGATCGCGTGGTCGACCCGGCCGCGGCCAGGGCTACCCCGACGCCGGTCGCGCTGACCCCGGACGAGATCGCCGCGCGCGGCGAGCGGGTGGTCGGCGCGGTGCCGGCGGCCAAGGGGCTCGATCCCGACGCGCTGGTCGCCCTCGCTCACCTCGACGACGCCGTTCTGAAGCGGCTGGCGCGCGCGCCGAAGGCCGACCTCGAGCGGCTGGCCGCCATGCTGGGAGCCGATCCGACGCTGGCCGATCGCCTGGCCCGGGTCCCCGACGCGTGGGGCGCGCTGCGCAAGGCGGCGGGGACCGATCCGGCCGCGCTCGACGAGGTCATGTTCGCGCAGCGGCTGTCGCGCAGCAAGGTGGGCGGCTCGAGCGAGCGCATCGGCAGCGCGGTACGGCGCAGCAAGCTGCCGTGGGCGGACATCGACCGGATGACCGACGCGGACCTGGCCCACCTCGGCAAGGGGGACGAGATCCTGGCCCGGGCACGGCAGGGCTCGCGGCCGGGCAAGGCCGACCCGGAGCTGGTCAAGCAGGCCCAGGCCGAGCTCGATCAGATCGGTGACGCGGCCGCGCGCGATCGCCTGCGCGCCGAGATCGCCCACGGCCACGGCCTGTCCGACCTTCCGTTCACGCTCGATCCGGCCGCGGCGCTGCGGGCGCGCTTCCCGGGTGTCCCCACCTCGGCGATGGACGAGCTGGTCCGCCGCCACCCGGACGCGCTGCGCGCGCTCGAGAGCGCCAGCGAGGATGACGTCCGCCGCATCATCCACCTGCTCGGCCGAGGGTCCGAGGCCGACGCCAAGGACGTCGAGGACATCCTCCGCTCGTACATGTACGGGTCGCAGAAGCGGGCCCGCAAGGCCAAGGGCCCGCTCGAGCCGCCCGAGAACGTGGCCGGCCGGGCCGAGGAGTCGGTCTCCAATCTGGGCGAGGCGCGGGCGCGCGGCTATCCTTTCGGCTTCAAGGACAAGGCGCAGTACGAGGCCTTCGTCGACAACATGAAGAAGGGGCTCGACCGGCGCGGGATCAAGGGCGAGCCCAGGGTCCAGGGCAGCGCGATGCACAGCAAGACGCCCCGCGACATCGACGTCGAGATCCAGGTCGATCAGGCCGAGTTCGACCGGCTGGCCGAGCGCTTCAGCAAGAACGCGACCGGGCGGGGCGGGCGAGAGCTCGAGACCCACATCAAGAACGGAAAGATCCCGTCGTCTCACTTCTTCCCCGACCACTTCCCGTCGGTGGCGGCCGAGGCGCAGGGCGTGGTCGAGGGGATGAGCGTCCAGGCCACGCTCATCGTCAAGGGCTCCGACTTCGACGTCGGACCGTTCCTCTAGGGACCAGGAGACCCGATCGATGCCGCGCTACTTCGAGCAGTTCTTCAACGAGGAGCCGATGCGCGAGATCTCGGAGGAGAAGGCGCGCGCCAGCGCCTGGTACGTCGAGGAGGTCGAGGGTCCTCCGCTCCACTACCGCCAGCACGGCGAGGGAAAGCTGGCCCGGATCATCTACCCGGGACACGAGGATCCCGCCCCTGCAGTGGCCGACCATCGCGCGCGATACGACGGGGTGCCGCTGCAAGTGCACTCCCCGGTCACCACCGGCGACCGGACCCGCTGGCGGACGTGGGACTTCGACGGGCGCGGCCAGCTGCAGCGGAGCATCGCCTACGAGCTGGATCCGGACTCGCCGGCCTACTCGGAGTCTCTGTACAGCCCGGAGGGGGCGCTCCTGTTCCGCCGCGAGCACGTCCACGACGACGACGGGCTGGTCGAGGTGGTCACCTACGACCAGCACGGCAAGGTGCTCAACCGGGAAGAGGTGGATTGACCGCGACCTCCCGGCGGCGGTGGATCGCCGTGGCCGCGCTGCTCGTCGCCTGCGAGTCGTCGCGTGCGCCGGCGAGCGACCCCGGCCGGCCGGGCCTGGTGTGCGGCGAGCACCGCACGCTGCAGGTGGTCCCGCCCGACGCGCGCGGCGACTCGTTCGCGGTCTGCCTGGACCAGGCCGGCCGCTACGACGGACCGACCGCGGGCGCGCAGGTGCGCGGCGAGACCCGGGTCGACGTGCGCGGCCAGTTCGAGCACGAGGTCCCGTCCGGAACCTGGGTGTGCACCCGCATGCCGGGCGGCGAGCGCCTCACGTTCGACGTCGACCCGGATCGCTGGGCCGCGGTGCTGTGGGGCACCGAGCCCGGGAAGATCGGCCCGATGAAGTCCGCCGAAGCCCACCTGGCCCCGACGCCGGCCAACCTGTGTCCGCGGCAGGACTGGGCGGGGCTGGCGCGCGACGGCTACGTCATCGACTCGCTGCGCCAGCTCGGCGATCTCGTCGAGGCAGGGGTCATCGCGCGCGTCCGCCACGCGCCCGCCCGGTAGGGGCCAGCCGGGTCGGTCAGTCGTCCCGGAGCGGAGGCGGCGGGGCCGGCGGCTCGAGCGGCGCCAGGCCGAGCGCGCGACCGAGCTCGGCCAGCATCGCGGGCGTGTGGCACTGCCTGCGCAGCGCGGCGGGATCGAGCCGCCCGGCGGTGCTCTGGAACAGGTACCTGGCCAGCGGATGCGCCCGGGCCCGCTCGGTGCGACCGGCCGGACCGTCCTCCGCGTCGATCCGCTCCGCTTCGCGCCGGATCGCGTCCACGACCTCGACCAGCCGCGCGTCGAGCGAGGCGCGCCACGCGCGCAGCGCGTCGACGTAGGCCGCGGTGCGCGGCTCGTCGCTCGTGCGGCGGCGGCCGTCGAAGCGGGCCAGCTCGCGGTCGAGCTCCGACCACGACAGCTCCCGCCAGGGCCGGTCGGCCAGGACGTCGGCCTGCCAGCTGCGTTTCATCCGCGCCCAGTGGTCCTCGCGCGCCGCCACCGAGTGGAGACGACGATCCGGGAGGGTCAGCGCGGTCAGCCGGCCGCCGTGGCACGCGCCGGTGTCGATACCGTAGATCAGGCCGGGCCTGACCAGCGGCTGGTCGACCACGTGGTGGCCGAAGACCACCGGCTTCGGTCCCTCCCAGACCTCGTGCCACCGTCGACCGGCGAGCTGGCGCTCGAGCTCGTGCTCGCCCGCCGTGCTGCCGCAGAGGACGTCCTCTCTCTGCTCGGCCAGCGAGACGCCGGGCACGAGCCCGGCGTGCACGACGATCGCGTCGTCCAGCTCGAGGTAGTAGGGCAGCGTCGCCATCCACTCGACCGCCTCGGCGTAGCCGGCCCCGAGCTGCAGGCGCGTCATCTCCTGCGCGTACGAGCGGACCCCGCGCACGTGCTTTCGCTCGTGGTTGCCGGTCAAGACCACGCTGCCCGGGCGATCGCGGAAGAAGCGGATCACCTCGGCCGGCTCCGGGCCGCGATCGACCAGATCGCCGACCGAGACCAGCACGTCGTCCTGCGATGGCCCGATCCGATCGAGCAGCGCGAGCAGCTCCTGGTGGCAGCCGTGGACATCTCCGATGACGACGTGGCGGCGCATTTCGATCAGTCGGGGGAGGTCGTCCAGCGCAGATGAAAGACGCCGGGCGCCAGGCCGCGCGACAGCTCCGGCGCCGCGCCGAGGTGGAGGAGGCAGCCCACCTGGCCGGCGACGCACCGGGCCGCGCGGGCGCCGAGCGGCTCGCTGGCGAGCGAGAGCGCCAGGTGCACGACGCGGTCGCCGCGCTGGTCGGCCGGCTCGCTGCGCGAGAGGCGGAGCCCGTACGGCGTCTCGGCCACCGTGGGGACCGGGCTGGAGCTGGCCGCTCGTCCGCTGCCGAGCGCGACGAGCGCGTCGTGCAGCTCCCGGACGCGGCGGGGCTCGCGAAGCGCGAGGGCGGGGATGCGTCGAGCCAGCGCGACCGCGACGGCCGCGGCGACGAGCGCGGCGGCGATGCCGAGGTAGAGCGGGCCCCGGTCGAGCGACCAGGCGCGCGCCGCGAGCACGACCAGCCACGCCGAGATCACCGCGATCCACTGCGCCTCGCTGAGGCCGAGCCAGGACGGGCGATCCTCGTCGCCCCGGGCCAGCTCGAGGAGGAAGCGGGCCAGCCCGTAGAGCGCCGCGGTGGTGGCCAGCACCTCGCCGGGGACGTGCGGTGCGACCAGCGTGGCCGCGCCGAGCACCGCGAGCCCGGCGGCGACCGCCGACTCGACCAGGGGGATCGGGAACAGCCTGACCCGCACGTAGTGGACCGGGAACCCGGCGCGCCCGTGCCCGGGCGGGTAGGCGATGCCCCAGCGGCACGGTCGGCCGTGACAGCATCCGACCCGCAGGCACCCGATCCGCCCGGCGACCAGCGCGGTGGCGACGCCGACCATCACCAGATCGAGTCCCTGGACGACCGGCTGCCCGGCCAGCCACAAGGCCAGCGCCGATCCCCCGAGCATCGCGGCCAGGCACTCGTAGAGCACGATCCGCTCGTAGCCGACCAGGATGCGCCCGAGCTTGACCGCGAGCGCGAACGAGACCAGCGGCGCGGCGACCGCCACGGCGACCAGCCCGGCCGGAAGCGCGCGCGCGACGCCGAGCGCGACCACCACGGCCGCGCCGAGAACGACACCGACGAGCCCGCAGCCGAGGTAGCTGCCGAGCCGACCGCGCCGGTCGAGGTGGAGGCGCGCGCAGGAGTCCAGCATGCGCCGATCAGCCGTAGCGGACCTGGATGTTCTCGATGAGCGAGCGGAGGGCCCGCTTCAGCCCCTCGGTCGACTCGTGCACCACGATTGCCCAGCCCTCGCCCTCGTAGCCGTCGGCGCGTGGCTGCCCGACCTTCGGCGCGCGCAGCTCGACCAGAGCGTCGCCGCACTCCGCCACCGCCCGCTCGACCCCCTCGACCGCGACGACGCGAGAGCCGCCGCCGTGGCCGCGGAAGAACGCCGAGCCGGCGGCGAACCGGCGCGGCTTCGGGGTGAAGCTGTCCAGCGCCATCAGGCGGGCCCAGTCGGAGAACAGGTCGGTCTCGTGGGCCAGGCCCATGAGCGGCATGATGTGAACGCCTGGCGGCCGGGCGCCGACCTCGTTGACCAGGCAGCTGCCGTCCTCGCGCAGGAACCACTCCATGTGAGTGAGCGCGGTGCCAGCAGCCGTCCCGGCCAGGTCGCCGAACAGCGCCGCGAGCGCGTCACCGTTGATCGAGTGGAACCGTGTCCACGTCGGATCGTCCTCCTCGCGCGGCAACAGCACCGCGTACTGGATCCACGGCGTCTCCAGCACCTCGAGCGGCGACGGGAAGTACCGCGT
>DATHKR010000009.1:0-2485 GCA_035489015.1 Kofleriaceae bacterium
CCTTTCTGGTCGACCGGCCCTTGCCAGATCGTGCTGTCGTCATGGGAACCTCTGCTCGGCTCGTGCCAGTTGGTATCGAATTATGGACCAGGTGGCCCACCGGCGCAACGGGGCGCCCCGACCCTGCCGGCGCGTCGCGACTTCTGGCGGCGACGGTCCCGGCCCGGGATGAGAGGTCAGCCGCGCCGCGCGGCGACGGCGTGGACCGCGAGGAGCGCGGCGACCGCGCTGGTGACGGCCGGCGCGGCGCCGGGATCCGCTCCGGGCGGCCACCACGAGCACGGTGATCCAGGCCAGCCCGGCGGCGACGCCGGCGATCGCGGCGCCCGCCGCCAGCACCCGGCGCGGTGCCGCGGTTATCGCTTCGCCAGGGCGGGGGCGCCGTGGCATCCATAGCCCGGTGCGACGAAATTCAGAGCTACGGGAGTTGCTCTAGTCCTCAGTCCGCGACGGGTGAGCCGCCGCCACCGGTGCGACCCGCCTGGCCTTCCCGCTGACCAAGGTCGTCTTCACCCCGACGCTCAACCTCGGCGACGGCGTCCACCCCAACGCCGCCGGCGTCATGGCGATGGTCGACGTCGTCTGGCCGGCGCTCGGGCCGAAGCTGCGCGCGCTGTCGCCCGGATGAGCCGGCGAGAAGACCGTCTCGCCGCCCGCGCCTCGGCCATGAACCGAGTCGCGGCGAGCGGCGGGTTCACCACGTCGCGCGCCGACGCTACCGCCGGGCTGCGCGCGGAACGTCACCTCCGACTACTTCGCGGGCTTCGGGCGATACGAGATCCGGACCACGCCCGTGTCATAGGTGGTCGTCGCGATGTGTTCGAGCGGGAGCTTCTTGCCCTTGAACGGGCGAACGCCCTCGCCGCCGACCACCCACGTGTGTATCCAGAAGCGGAGCTCGTCGATCAGCCCGAGCTTGGCGAGGTCGTACGCCAGCTCGCCGCAGCCGTAGGAGATGATGATGCCGTCGGTCTCCTCCTTGAGCTTGCGCACTGACTTCGCAAGGTCCTCCTTGAGGAGCGTGCTGTTCCACCCGAGCGGTTCGCGCAGCGTGCGCGACGCGACGAACTTGGGAAGCGCGTTGAACGGGTCCGCGTACTCAGGACCCGACTCCTTCTCCCAGAACTTCTTCATACCCGTGAAGTTCGGGCCGCCGAGCAGGGCTGCTTTCGACGCGGCGAGTTGCGCCTGGCCGGCCAGGTCGTGCGACCCCTTCTGGTCGAACCAATCCGAGATCGGTTCCATGACGCCGTCGAGAGTGATTTGCGTAGAGAAAATCAAACGACCCATTATGTCCTCCTGTCGCAGGACGGTGCAGGAAGCGTACCGGTACACGCCCGATCAGGCAGCGGCTCGGGCCGGGGAGGACTCGACGAGTGCGCTGACAACGCCATCGATCCTGAGGACACGGTCCTCCTGTCGAGCCGACGCGCTGGGACCAGATGGGGCGGCACCGCCACGGTGCGACGCAATCGCACGCTTACGGAATCTCGCCGGCAGGCGCAGCCCGGGGGGCTGAACGCTCCCATATTTGCTAGACCACCGAGCAGCGGAAGCGCGAGGCGACGTGGCCGACGCCGGCGCGCGCGAGCCGGGCCGCGATCGCCTTGCCGCCGCCCTTGCCGGCCGCGACCGCGCAGGCATGCTCGCGCGGGGTGAGGAGCTGGATCGAGAGCAGCGCGGCCGGCGCCAGCGGCAAGGACAGGATCGCCTCCATCGGCCCCAGCGGTCGGCTGATCAGGAGCGCCACCTTGCCCGACGCGATCCGCCAGCCGTCGAGCTCGCCGCACGGCGACACCTCGAGCAAGATGGCGCCGAACTGCGCCACCGCCTCGCGGGCGGTGCGGGCCGCCGCCTCCCAGTCGGCCACGCTCCACAGCAGGTGCTCGAGCCAGTGGCGGCCGCGCGTCGCCCCGATCGCCGTCTCGGGCACCGTCTCGTGCGGCGGCCGCGCGCCCGAGGAGAGCGCCGACGGTAGGAACCGTGCGCACGAGGCCCTCGTAGAGCGACTGGTAGCCCGTCAGCGCAGCGCGGCGCGGCCGCGGCTCGGGATGGTGAGCCCGCGGGCGACGGCAGGTCGCGCGAGGAACCGCTCGAGCGTACGCGAGACGCCCGGGTACTCTGCCATGCCGACCAGCTCGGCGGCGTCGTAGAAGCCGATGAGATTGCGCACCCACGGGAAGATCGCCATGTCCGCGATCGAGTAGGTGTCTCCCATCATCCACGTGCGCCCGGCGAGATGCTCTTCCAGGACGCGCAGCAGGCGCTTCGACTCGGCGACGTAGCGGTCGCGCGGGCGCTTGTCCTCGAAGTTCCGGCCCGCGAACTTGTGGAAGAAGCCGACCTGACCGAAGAAGGGCCCGATGCCGCCCATCTGGAACATGAGCCACTGGATGGTCTCGTAGCGCGCGGCCGAGCTGGCCGGCAGAAACTGCCCGGTCTTGTCGGCGAGGTAGATGAGGATCGCGCCGGACTCGAACAGCGC
>DATHKR010000010.1:0-3834 GCA_035489015.1 Kofleriaceae bacterium
ATGCGGCCGAGGTCGCCGACGATGTCCCTGGACTCCTTGAACGGCGCGATGTCGGGGCACTCCGCGCGGGCGAGAGAGCTCGCAGCGACCAGAACGCAGAGTGTCAGTGGTGGAAGGAGGGTGGTCTTCGTCGGGATCCTCATCGGAATCCGTGGAGGACTGCACGATCGTGGCCGGGTCACGAGGGCCGCTCTGGCGGCACGAGAGCGGGTCATCGCCGGGCCGCGTGCTCGGCCCCGGGACGCCCGTCCCGGAACCGGGACCCCTGATCGGCGGCGCCGACGCACCGCGACGAGCGCCGCCGCCACTCTCGAGCGTATGTGCGCCGCCGGCGTCCAGCCGCTTCCCCGACCGCACGGGTGCCTCGCAAACAACCAGTTTGATCGAGCCAGCGGCTCGACCGAGCTGATGGGCCGACCCCGCGATTCGAGCATGAATGCCAGTCGCCGACCTGCGATTCGAACATGAATGCCAGTCGCCCCTCCAGGATCCGAGCATCGAACGCCAATTGGCAGTCTGCAGGTAGGGGCCAGCAATCCATCCCACATCGCAACACGCGAAGAACAAAGGCGAAGTGAGGTCAACTTCCGGGCGTCCCTCAGTGAGCGATGTTAGCCTGTCGTTTGATCCCCTCCGCGTCGGATGCCAGCTCATCGTCGTCCGCGCGGACCTGTCGCGTGGAACCCATCAGGAGGAGTGCACGATGAAACTGGGACGCATCATTGCCCTGTTCGCAGCAGCTGCATCCGTCTCGGCGGTTGGCTGCTCGAACGAAGAAGACACCGTCGACGCGCGCGAAAGTGTTCCGTCGGTGGAGGCGTTTCACATCGCCGACACCCAGCGGCCACAGGTGACCGGCGACGTCAAGGACGCCGCGCTCTCGTACGTGCGCAACTACGACGGTGAACTCGGCCTGTCGTCGCTCGACGACTTCGAGGTCCGACAGGTGCACCAGGGGAGCGGCCAGCAGCTCCACGTGCGCATGCGACAGGTCCACAACGGGCTGCCAGTCTGGGGCTCCGGCATCGTGGTGCACGCCAGCGCCGACAACCGCTTCCTCGGCATGAGCGGCACGCTGGTCAAGGGATTGAAGGTGGTCGCGCCCACCGCGTCGATCTCGGCGCAGAACGCGGTCGCCGTCGGCAAGTCGGCCTACTCGGCGGGACTCGGCAAGAGCGCGGTCGCCGGTCTGGCCTACTCGCGGGAGACCACGGAGCTGGTCGCGTACCCGGGCAAGCAGAGCACCCGCGCCGCCTGGCACGTCGTCTTCTTCACCGAGCTGCAGGCCGGCATCAAGCCGGGTCTGTGGAACTACTTCGTCGACGCCGCGACCGGTGACATCCTGTACCAGTTCAACGGCATCGACAGCCTCGATCAGGCGTCGGGGCCGGGCGGCAACCCGAAGGTCTCGCGCCAGTGGGTCGATCAGCTCGACGTCGAGCCGTCGGGCGGCCAGTTCGCGATGAACACGGCGCGCCTGGTCACCACCAACATGAACGGCGGCACCTCCGGCACCGGCACCATCGTGACGGGGCCGCTCAACCCGATCGGCGACGCCCCGATCAACGACGCGCACGGCTTCGCCGAGCAGACGCTCAACATGATGCAGGAGTGGTACGGCCACAACTCGATCGACGACAACGGCTTCCAGATCCTCAGCCGCGTGCACTACAGCGTCAACTACGAGAACGCGTTCTGGGACGGGCAGCAGATGACCTACGGCGACGGCGCCAGCCTGTTCTTCCCGCTCTCGGGCGACATCGACGTGGTCGGCCACGAGATCAACCACGGCTTCACCACGTTCCACTCGAACCTGATCTACGCGTCGCAGTCGGGCGGCATGAACGAGTCGTTCTCGGACATCGCCGGCACGATCACCGAGTTCTTCAACGAGGGTGACGCGGCCGACTTCGACCTCGGGCGCGACATCTTCCAGCAGGACGCGGCGCTCCGCTTCATGTGCGACCCGACCGCCGACGGCGCGTCGATCGACAACATCGCCGACTACTTCGAGGGGCTGGACGTCCACTTCTCGAGCGGCATCATGAACAAGGCGTTCTGCCGCACCGCCAAGCGGCTGGCCAGCGGCGATCCGGACGGCGTCGCGACCCAGGCCAGCGTGCGCCGCGCCGGTGAGGCGTGGTACGAGGCCAACGCCAGCTTCTGGACCGAGGGCTCCACGTTCGACCAGGGCTGCCAGGGCGTCGTTGCGGCCGCCACCGCGCTCGGCTTCTCGGCCGACGAGCTGGCCGCGATCGATCAGTCCTGGGAGGACGTCGGCATCACCTGCGACGGCGGCGGCCCCAACCCGGGCGGCAGCTGCGAGGGTCGCTGCGGCACGTTCGATCCGAACGCCTCCTGCCAGTGCGATGATCAATGCACGCAGTTCGGCGACTGCTGCGGTGACATCGAGCAGGTCTGCGGCGGCGGTCCGGTGGATCCCGCGAGCTGCGTGCAGAACAACGCGTGCGGCGGCCAGGCCCCGGCCGGCTGCTTCTGCGACACGGCGTGCCAGCAGTTCGGCGACTGCTGCCCCGACGGCCCCTGCTGATCCAGTAGAAGCCCGCCAGGCCTCGAGACGGGCCTGAGCGGGAGAGAGACGAGATGACGCCCGGGTCCGGAAGCGGACCCGGGCTCTTTCGTTTTCGGCCCGGCGTGACCGTCGACCCGGAGGGACGGGCGAACAGCCAGATCGTGGCGAACGTCATGGCCGGGCGGCCGCGCCCGACGGCTGGATGGTGAACCGGACCAGCTCGTCCACGCCGACGCTGCGCTTCTCCTCTCCGATGGTCGCCGGGTTCACGACGTACTCCATGCGGACGGCGTAGTGGGGGCGAGTCCTGAGGACGTGGTAGGTGGAGCGCAGCCTGTCGTCGCCGTCGGCGGGATCGATGGCGACGGTGAAGACCGGGAGAGAGCCGGCGGGGACGGTCACCGTCGTCTCCTCCACCACGCGGACCGTGAAGGGGCGAGTCTGGTACCGGGGATGATCGTCGAGCAGCCAGAAGTCGAGCAGCGAGAGGCGCGACTCGTATCCGGGTGCGAGCGGGAGAGCGGCCACGTAGAGGTCGAGCGCGTCGGACAGAACGACCGGCTCGGTGTGGCGGTACGCGACCTGGCGGCGGGCGCCCTCGTGCTCGACGAGGCCGCTCGTGCGGCCGGGCCTGAAGTCCAGCCGGACGGTCGAGCCGTTCCACGTCAGATCCGAGTGGACTGCCGCCATCGTGGCTCGATCGATCTCCAGCACGGTGGACATCGGCGCGTCGGCGCCGAACGTGGACGTCCGTCGCCAGACCGGCCGGCCCGCGCGCTCGGCCGCCGCGATCGTCACCGTCTGCTGGTAGCGCCAGTCGGGGTGATCACCGCGGTGGGTGCCGCTGTACTCGAGGGTGGCTGCTCGCAGCGAGCTCCCGTCCGGCGCCGACGCGCCGGCGGCAGGCGCCGACGAGGCCGGCGGGTGGCGGGCGCAGCCGAGCCCGAGGACGAGGGCGAGGACGACAGGAACGACCGGCACGATGCTCCATCGCATGGATGCTCGGTGCCATCTGGCGACCGGCCGCGCAACGCGTTGCTCCTCACAGGGCCTGACGCCGCGCGCGGGCGAGGTCAGCGGACGACGAGGTCGGCGTCCAGGACGGCGCCGAGGAAGAGGGCGCGCACCCGCAGCTTGTAGCGGCCGCGCGGGACCGCACCCTTGCCGCGATGGGTCTCGCACCGATCGTCCCACGCGCGGACTGCGGTCGCCGCCTCGAACGGGTAGCGCGCCGTCCCGCCGGGCGGCATGCGGATCTGGTGCACCGTGGCCAGGCAGCCGCTGGCGGACCGGCCCTCGCA
>DATHKR010000011.1:0-13926 GCA_035489015.1 Kofleriaceae bacterium
GGCGACGTCGTGGGGCGGGGCGGAAGGCTCGGGGGGCTCGGGCTGGGGTCAGGCATGGTCGGCGGCCTTGGCTGGCGTCGCGGCATCCGGTCCATGTGACTTGTCGGATCGTTCGCGGGTTGCGGTCGCTTCGGGGATTCCGGAGTTATCCGGCGATCCGGACGGCGCTGTCTGCGGCTCGGGACCGGCTGGGGATGCGGATCGTCCACTTCTCGGTCCAGGGTGATCATCTTCATCTGCTGGTGGAGGTTCAGGACCAGGTTGCGCTGGGGCGCGCGATGAAGGGATTCGGGGTTCGGGTGGCTCGTCGGCTCAACAGGCTGGCCGGGCGGTGCGGCCAGGTGATCGCGGACCGCTACCATGCTCGCGCGCTCCTCACTCCTCGCGAGGTGCGCGCGGCGCTGGTCTACGTGATCCAGAACGGCAAGAAGCATGCGTCGGGCGGCGAGGCTCGGCTTCGCCGGTCGCGGTCCTGGACGGATCCGTTGTCTTCGGCGGCTTACTTCGATGGCTGGTCGGATGGCTGTCGGGCGTTCGTGCCCGATCGCGATGCCAGCGCGCATCCGCTCCATCGTGGGGGCGCGCCGCCGCCGGTGGTGCCGGCTCGCGGCTGGCTGCTGCGGGTGGGATGGCGGCGGGCGGGTGGCTCGATCGATACGGCGGAGATGCCCGCTTCTGGCGGGCTGGCGGGCGCGATGGGTTCGGCGGTCAGCGCGGGTTGAGGGCGCTGGCCGCTGTCGCGATGGCGGCACAGGTGATGACGGGGACGGCGAAGGCCGCTCGCAGGCCCAGCTCGGCGGCCAGGAAGCCGACGGCGAGTGGCCCGGCGATGGAGCCGATGTAGCTGGCGGTCACTACCACGCCGAGCGCGCTGCGGCCTCGGGCCAGGGACAGGTCGCCGGCGGCGCGGAAGGCGAGGGGGACGATCGGGCCGAGGCCGGCGCCGGCCACGGCGAAGGCGGCCATCGCGGCTGCCGTGCCTCCGTCGAGCAGGGCGGCGGCGAGGGCGATGGCGGCAAGCGAGGCTCCGGCTCTGGCGAGCTTGCGCGGCTCGATCCGGGCGGACAATCGATCGCCGGTGAAGCGGGTGGCCGTCATTCCGGCGGAGAAGGCGACGACGCCCAGGCCGGCGATGCCGGCCTGGGCGCCCACTTCCTCGCGCAGG
The DNA here is from genome assembly GCA_035489015.1 of Kofleriaceae bacterium. GTDB lineage: Bacteria > Myxococcota_A > Polyangia > Haliangiales > Haliangiaceae > DATFRY01. The sequence goes on from DATHKR010000011.1 coordinate 1,166, forward strand.
TAGATCGCGCTCCACTCGAGGACCACTCCCTCGCCCAGGAAGGCCGCCGCTCCGATCAGGCAGAGGAGCGCGGCGCGGCTGGTCGTGGGTGCGGTGGCTTCGGCGGGCTGGTTGGTCTCGGACCTTTCGGCTGGCTTCGCGGGGAGCCAGGATAGGAGGGGGTAGCTGGCGGCGATCAGGATCGCGGCGATGGCGGGGAGGTGGATGGTCGGTGGCAGGCCGGCCGCCACTCCGGCGGATGCGAGTGCGGCGCCGGCCAGGCCGGAGACGCTCCAGGTGCCGTGCATGGCGGACATCACGGGCCGGTTGAAGCGGTGCTCGACTGCGACGGCCTCGGTGTTCATGGCGACGTCGAGGAGACCGCCGGCCAGGCCGAGGCCGGTGAAGATCGCGGTCAGGGCGGCGAGGCCGTGGGCGGCTGGCAGGAGGGCGAGGGTGGCGGCGAGGAGCGGGACGGCGCAGCGCACGACCGCGCGGCCGCTGGCGCGGGCGAGGACCGGGCCGGCCACGCGGGTTCCGGCGACCATGCCGGCGGCGAAGCCGGCGAGCGCGAGGCCGAGGCCGCTCGCGTCGAGGCCGCACTGGGCCTTGAGGCGCGGCATCCACGGGCCGAGGGTCGCGGAGATGATCGCGTGGGTGGCGAAGGTGGCCGCCACGGCGGCGCGCGCGCGGCCGAAGCTGGGCTCTGGGTCGGGCGCGGCCAGACCTCAATTCGTAGCATCTCCGCGCGAGCGGGGCGCGGGCGGGGCGCGCGGCGAGCGGGGCGCGGGCGGTTCAGGCGCGCGATCTGGCTCGCAGCTGGTCGAGCGTCGTTCCTGCGATTCGCTGGCCGATGGTGTGGAGGCGGTCGACTGGCTCGTTGGCGAAGACGAAGCGGAGGTGGCGGTCGGCCACCGGGCCGGCCCACCCGGTCATCGGGGTGGCCGCGATCCGCGCCTCGGCCAGGAGGAGCTCGGAGGCGCGCGCCGGCGCGACGCCGAACGAGGCGGTGTCGATGAGCAGCGACCAGCCTCCGGCCGGCGCGATCACAGGCCAGCCGGCCAGCTCGGCCAGCATCGTGTCGCGACGGCGCTGCCACTCGGCCACCGCCGCGCCGAGGTCGGCCGCCGGTCCGCGCAGCGCCGCCTCGGCCCCGGCCTGGGAGATGCCGGGCGGCGTGACGTTGACGTAGGTGTGGGTCCACACCGCGCCGTCCATCACCGCCTGCGGTCCGACGATCCATCCGATCCGCCAGCCGATCATCCGGTGGATCTTGGAGACCGAGCCGACCGTGATCGCGCGCTCGGCCATGCCGGGCAGGGTGGCCGGATGGATCCACGGGCGACCGTCGAACACGATCCCCTCGAACGCCGCGTCGTAGATCAGCCACAGGTTGCGCTCGACGCACAGCGCGCCGATCGCCTCCCACTCCTCGGTCGACAGCAGCGCCCCCGACGGCATGTCGGGGCAGATGACCACCATGGCGCGGGTGCGCGTGGTGGCCGCCGCGCGCAGGGCGTCCAGATCGAGCCGCCAGGCGCCGCTCTCCACCCGGAAGGGCACGAAGCGCGGCACCGCGCCGGCCAGGCGCACCCGGTGGCTGACCCCGGCGTAGGTCGGGTCGGTCAGCAGCACCTCGTCGCCCGGATCGGTCGTGGCCAGCAGCGCGGAGTAGATCGCCTGGGTTCCGCCGGCGGTCACCACCACGTTGCGATCCGGGTCGTACTCGATCCCGGCCCGCGCGCCGACCGCCCCGGCGATGGCCTCGCGCAGCGAGAGCTTGCCGTGGAATGGCAGGTAGCTGTTGGCGTCGTCGTCGTCGAGGGCGGCGCGGGTCGCCTCGATCGCGGCGGCGGGCGGGCGCAGGTCGGTGTCGAGGTTCTCGAGGCGAAGCACCGCCGGGTCAGCGGCGGCGGCGCGCGCGACCCGGTCGATCCCGAACCCGGTGATCCCCTCGAGGCGCTTGACGATCATGGCCTGGCTCAGGCGCGGCGCGCGAACGCGGCGCGGCCGGCGAAGCGCTGGTCGGGGCCGAGCTGGTCGGCGATGCGGAGCAGCTGGTTGTACTTGGCGGTCCGGTCGGAGCGCGACGCCGAGCCGGTCTTGATCTGCCCGGCGGTGGTGGCGACCGCGAGGTCGGCGATGAACGAGTCCTCTGTCTCGCCCGAGCGATGGGAGATGACCGCGGTGTAGCCGGCGTGCTGCGCGGTGCGCACCGCGTCGAGCGTCTCGCTGAGCGTCCCGATCTGGTTGACCTTGATCAGGATCGAGTTGGCGATCTTCTGCTCGATCCCGCGGCGCAGGCGCTCGGTCGAGGTCACGAACAGGTCGTCGCCGACCAGCTGGATCTGTCCGCCGAGCCCACGGGTCAGCTCGGCCCAGCCATCCCAGTCGTCCTCGGCCAGGCCGTCCTCGATCGAGACCAGCGGGTAGCGGGCCACCCACGCGGTGTAGAGGTCGCACAGCTTGCCGGCGTCGAGGGTGCCGCCCTCGTGGCGATAGATCTTGCGCGTCTTGTCGTAGAGCTCCGACGCGGCCACGTCGAGGGCGAGAAAGATCTGCTCGCCCGGGCGATAGCCGGCCTGCTCGATCGCGCGGAGGATCGTGCCGAGCGCCTCCTCGGCCCCGTCGAGCGACGGCGCGAAGCCGCCCTCGTCGCCGACCGCGGTGATCTTGCCGGAGTCGGACAGGATCTTCTTCAGGTGGTGAAACACCTCGACCCCGGCGCGCAGCGCCTCGCCGAACGTGGCGAAGCCGGCCGGGACGATCATGAACTCCTGGATGTCGAGGTTGTTGTCGGCGTGCGCGCCGCCGTTGATGATGTTCATGAGCGGCACCGGCAAGGTCACCGCCGCCACCCCGCCCAGGTAGCGGTAGAGCGGCAGCCCGTGGGCGTCGGCCGCCGCGCGAGCCGCCGCCAGCGACACCGCCAGGATCGCGTTGGCGCCCAGCTTGCCTTTGTTGGGCGTGCCGTCGAGCTCGATGAGGGCGCGATCGATCTGGGCCTGGTCGTCGGCGTCGAGCCCGCACAGCTCGGGCGCGATCACCTCGAGCACGTTGCGGACCGCGCGCTCGACGCCCTTGCCCAGGTACCGCCCCTTGTTCCCGTCGCGAAGCTCGAGCGCCTCGTGCTCTCCGGTCGAGGCGCCCGACGGCACCATCGCGCGCCCGGCGGCCCCGCTGACCGTGATGACCTCGGCCTCGACGGTCGGGTTGCCGCGTGAATCGAGGACTTCGCGAGCGTGGATGGTGGCGATCTCGGTCATGTGGCGCTTACCTTAGCCAAACCTCTCGCGCCCGTCACCTGGCCCTTCCCGGCAGGCGGGTGCGTGACCCGTCGAGGGTCGGTCTCAGCGCCGGCGATAGGCGCGCGGCGAGGTCCCGAACGAGCGGGCGAAGCTGGCGTTGAAGTGGGAAAGGTCGCCGAAGCCGGCGTCGAGCGCGATCCGGGTGATCGGGACACGGGTGGCGCGGAGCGCGGCGGCGGCGGCGCGCAGGCGGGCGGCGATCACGAACTGGCGCGGGGTCTGCCCGGTGTGAGCGCGGAAGGTGCGGAGGAAGTGGAAGGTGCTCAGGCCCGCGCGCCGGGCGAGCGCGTCGAGCGAGCAGTCGTCGGCCACGTGGTCGGCCACGTAGCGCATCGCCTGGGCCACCTCGCGGTGGTGGCGGGCCGGCGCGGGCGCGGGCGCCCCTCGACGGGCGAGCAGGGCGGCGGCCAGCACCGCCAGGGCCGCCTCGTGCAGCGCCTGCGGCTCGCCGCTGCGCAGCGCATCGCGCGCCAGGGCGGCCGCGGCGGCCGATCGAGCCGATGCCGGGAGGCAGGCCGCGTCGAACGCGATCTCGCCGCGGGCCGGCGCGCCGATCGATCGGCGCACATCCTCGAGCAGGGACTCCTCGTAGTCGAAGACGATCGAGCGGTCGCCGCCATCGTCGACGTGGCGGTACTCGTACGGCGCGCCGGCGTTGCCGAGCAGCATCGCGCCCGGGCCGACCAGCACGGCGCCGCGGCTGCTGCGCGCGTGGAAGCCGCCGGCCAGGATCACCCCGATGCGGACGCGCGGGTAGTGACCCTCGAAGGCGGGGCTGCGCGCGTCCTCGATGCAGACGCAGTCGCGCGCGGAGAAGGTCGGATGCTCGCCCAGCGAGTGATAGCCGCACGGACGGCTCGGCGCGCCGGGCAGGGCGGGGCCCAGCCGGCTCGCGCTCGCGTCGGCGACGGTGCGCGCCGCCGGGCGCGCCGGAGTGGCAAGATTCCCCAAGTCCCGGGGCACATCACGATGCTACAGCACGGAGATGCCCGAGGATCCCGACGAAGAGAGACGGCCGACGTTCTCTCGGCCGACCCGCCGGGTCGTGCTCGCCGGGCTGGCCGCCGCGCCGCTGGCGTCGGTGGTCTGTGCCCGCCCGGACCGACGCCCCTTGCCCACGGAGTCACGGCCAGTGATCGATCTCATCGACGCCCCCAACCACCTCGGTCTCCGCCCGCCGCGCCCCGGGGTCGAGCCGGGCGCGTGGAAGGCGCCGGCCGCGCTCGATCGCGCCGGCCTGGCGCGGCGGCTGCAACCGGAGCGACACGCGCGCCTGCCCCGGCGCGACTACGTGGTCGACGCGCAGCCGGGCACGCGCATCCGCAACGGCGTGACGCTGCGCGAGTTCAGCCTGGCGCTGGCCGGCGAGGTCGAGACCTCGCTGCGGCGAGGCGCGCTGCCGGTGGTGGTCGGCGGCGACTGCAGCAACGTGCTCGGCTGCCTGCTCGGGCTTCGCCGCGCGGGCGGGCGCGGGCTGGTCCACGTCGACGGGCACAGCGACTTCTTCCATCCGGGAAACTACGACGCCGCGGCGCGGCTCGGCTCGGCGGCCGGCATGGACCTCGCGCTGGCGACCGGGCGCGGCGAGCCGATCCTGACCGCGTGGCCCGACATCGGCGGGCCGCTGGTGGCCGACGCGGACGTGGTGCAGATCGGCGAGCGCGACGCCGCCGACCCGGCGTACGCGTATCGCGACATCGAACAGACCGCCATCGAGCGCATCACGGTGCAGTCGCTCCAGGCACAGGGGACGGGCTGGGCGATCGAGCGCACCCTCGGCCGGCTGGGCGCGCGCGGCGTGGAGCGCGGCTGGCTGCACATCGATCTGGATGTGCTGGACCAGGCGGTGATGCCGGCGGTGGACTCGCCGGGCACCCCCGGGCTCACCTACGCGCAGCTGAGCGAGGTGATCGGCGGGCTGGTCGGCTCGGGGCGGATCGCCGGGCTCGACGTCGCGATCTACGACCCGGATCTCGATCCGGACGGAAAGTACGCGCCCGACATCGCCGCGGCGGTGGCGACCGGGCTGGCGTCGGCGACGGCGTCGGCGACCAGGGAGAACCGATGACCAGGGCGCGGCCGCTCTCGTTCACGGCGCTGGTGACGACGTTGGCGCCGGCGCTGGCGGCGATGCTCTTCTCGTGCGGGTCGGCCGTCGATCCACCTGCGCGCTCGTCGACCGCGCCAGCCGCCACGGTCACGCCCTGGCAGCCGCGCGGGGTCTCGAGCCCGTCGTTCGAATCTCATCCCGCGTTCGATCCGCGCACCGCCGACCTCTACTTCGTCAGGAGCTCGCCGAAGTTCGAGGGCTGGCGGATCCTGGTCAGCGCGTGCGGCGCCGACGGTGCGCGGGGGCAGCCGGTCTCGCCCCCGTTCGCGGGCCGCGGCGTCGAGGCGGATCCGTTCTTCACCGCCGACGGCCGCAGCCTGTACTACATCTCGACCCGCGCGCGCGGCACCACCGCGTCGGCCGACCTCGACATCTGGCGGGTCGACCGCGACGCGCGGGGGGCGTGGCAGACCCCGGTCCGCCTGCCCGAGCCGATCAACTCCGCCGCCGCCGAGTGGTTCCCGCGCCCGTCGCCCGACGGCTGGCTGTACTTCGGCTCCAACCGGCCGGGCGGCCAGGGCAAGAACGACATCTGGCGGGCGCGGGTCGGCGCCGGCGGGCAATGGACGGTGGAGAACCTGGGACCGTCGGTGAACAGCGCGGGCGACGAGTACGAGCCGCTGCCGTCGCCGGACGGGCGCCGCCTCCTCATCAACGCCGACGTCGGCTACTTCGAGAGCAGGGCGAGCGGCGCTGGCTGGTCACCGCGCACCCGGCTGCCCGCCGAGGTGAACCGCAATGGCGGCGAGGTCGGCGCGGTCTTCTCGCCGACCGGCCGCTCGCTGCTCTTCTCTCGCGACACTCGCGGGCCGCTATCCGGCGAGCTGTTTCTCTGGCGCCCCGACGGCGACGAGCCATGGCCGCCCGCATGCCCGGCGGCGGCGGCGCGTGATCGGGATCCAGCGGCGCGGCCGGGTCAGACCCCGAGGCTCACCGGGCCGCCGCGGGCCAGGGCGCGCTGATAGGCGGGGCGGGCGCGGACCGCGTCGAGGAAGCGAGACAGGTTGGCGCGCGTGCCCAGCCCGCCGCGGGCCGAGGCCGCCTCGAGCGGATAGCTCATCTGGATGTCCGCGGCGGTGAGCTCGGCGCCGGCGAACCAGGCGCGGCCGGCCAGCTCGGACTCCATGAAGTCCAGGTGACGGGTTACCTGGGGGTCGACGAAGGTGGAGGCCAGGCGCTGACCGACGCTGCGGGTGATCGGCCGGACGAAGAACGGGGCCGGTGAGGTGCGGATGCGCTCGGCGATCAGCTTCATCAGCAAGATCGGCATCAGCGAGCCCTCGGCGTAGTGCAGCCAGTAGCTGTAGCGGTCGCGCTCCGGGCTGCCCGCCGCCGGCACGAACCGGCCGCCGCCGTGGCGCTCGATCAGGTACTCGAGGATGGCGCCCGACTCGGCGATGGTGCGATCCCCGTCGACCACCACCGGCGACTTGCCGAGCGGGTGGACGGCGCGGAGCTCGGCGGGGGCGAGCAGCGTCTTCGGATCGCGCTTGTAGACCTTGAGCTCGTATTCCAGCCCGAGCTCCTCCAGGAGCCAGAGCACCCGCTGTGACCGCGATCTCTCGAGGTGGTGGACGGTGATCATGGGGGCATCATCCGCGTTCGGGCCGGTCGCAACAAGTCAGGCCGGCGCGCGACGTCGGGACAGCGTCGGATCGATCGGCCGCCAGGGCTGACGGGCGAGGAGCTCGGCGCCGCGGCGCCGGAGCGGCGCGGGCAGGCAGTCGCCGAGCGCGGCGGCGAACGCGTCGCCCAGCTCGGCGGCGCTGGCGAAGCGATCGTCGCTGCTGGCGGCCAGGCCGATGCGCAGGACCAGCTCCAGGTCGGGGGACAGATCGGCGTAGGCGCGCGGGTCGGGAGGCCCACCGGCGGTGGCCGTCTCCACCTCGCCCGGGTCGCGCACCGCAAAGGCCGGCCGTCCGGTCACCGCGCGGTAGAGGACGAGCGAGAAGCTGTACAGGTCCGAGCGCGGGTCGAGCGCGTCGCCGCGCGCCTGCTCCGGGGACATGTAGGAAGGCGTGCCCGAGACCAGCGGGCCGGTGCCGGTGTCGATGAGCTGGGCGGTGCCGAAGTCGACCAGCAGCCAGCCGCCGGCGCCGGCGCTGCGGATGAGGTTGCCCGGCTTGATGTCGAGGTGGAGCACGCCGGCCGCGTGGACATCGCCGAGGCCGCGGCCGACGTCGCGGACCAGCTCGGCCAGGGTGGCGCGATCGATCGACGGGCGCTCGCGCAGGAGCGCGGCGAGCGAGGTGCCGCGGATGAACTCCATCGCCACGAACGGGATCTCGTCGTCGAGATCGCCGCCGTCGACGATCCGGGCGACGTGGTCGCTGCGCACCCGGCCGAGCGCGGTCGCCTCGCTGCGCAGGCGGCGCGCGTGCCACGCCTCGGCGGCGCGGTCGCGGCGGAGGAGCTTCAGCGCGACCAGCTGACCGGTGACCGCGTGCCTGGCCTCGTACACCTCGCCCACGCCGCCGCGCCCGAGCAGCCGGCCCACGTCGTAGACACCCAGACGGAGGCTGGAGAACAGCCCACCGCTCTCGCTGGCCAGGACGCGGTCGATCTCCTCGCGCGCGGTGACCAGGAGCGCCTCGGCGCGGGCCGCCTCGCGGGCGGTCACCTCGACCTCGAGCGAGAGCGCCTCGTGGCGGCGATCGATCGCGCGCCCGGCGGCGAACCCGGCGGTGTAGAGCCCGAGCACGACCAGCTGGCGCAGCGTGGCCTCCACCAGGGTGAGGCGCGGCGTGAAGACCGGGATGCTGCCGTGGTCGCCGACCGCGCCGGTGGCGATGAGCGCGAAGGCGGCGGCGTGGGCGGCGCAGATGCCGACCAGGACCATGACGCGCCGGTCCCGGGACCCGCCGCGGACCGGGCCGCGGAACATGCCGCCCGCGAAGACCAGCACGGTGACGATCGCGGCGAAGCCGGTGTGGAGGCCGATCGCCATCGCGGGGCCGGCAGTCAGCGCGCCGGCGACCACCCAGGGCCAGACGATCGTGACCCCGGGCCGGTGGCGGACCAGCGTCCAGTGCAGCCAGGCGGCGACGACGATCCCGGCCAGGCAGATCCAGGCCAGGTGGAGCAGCTCGCGGTCGTCGACGATGACGATCAGGTAGAAGCCGCCCGCGACGCAGAGGACCGTGACCACGGTGCAGAAGGCCCGCATCATGGCCAGGTAGGCGCGGTGCCACGCGTCGGCGCTGCGCGGGTCGGGCTGGCGCGGGGCGACGCGCTCGGTGGCGTCGCGGTGGTCGCGGCGCGACGCCGGGAGGTGGGGATCGCCCGGGTCGGGGGTGAGGTCGCCGGGATCCGGTCCGCGCCGGTGGCCGCGCCCGGAGCCGGAATCCTGGGCCGACGGCCGGCCGCGGTCGGCGCCGCCGGAGGGCGCCGTCGACGTCGACATCGATGCGGAAGTGGATGTGGAATTGGATATCGATGTGGAGGTCGATGCAGGGGCCGGGCTCGTGCTCGGCGTGTCGATGTGGATGGCACCCGAATCGTGGCCGTTGCCCGGGCCCGGCGTCGGCGTCGGCCGGTCGTCGCGGATCGAGCGCGTCAGCTCGCCGGGCATCGACCCGGAATCGATGTCGGGCCCGGGGCCAGGATCCTGGCCTCGGGGAGCGTTGGGGTCGTCGACCGGTCGCCACGGGTCGCGCTGCTCCAGCGCCGCGGCCGCCGCGCGGACGCCGTCGTCGAGGGTACCGTCGAGGGCGGCCAGAAAGGCGCGGCGCAGCTCGGCGGCGGAGGCGAAGCGATCGGCGGGGGCCGAGGCCAGCCCGATGCGCAGCACCGCGGCGACCCCGGCGTCCGCGCGGCGGCCGCGGGCTCGCGGGTCGCGCGGGGCACCGGCGTCGATGCCGGCGCCGCGCACCGCGGCCTCGCCGGTGTCGTACGGGTCGCAGCCGGTGACCGCGACGTAGAGCGACGCGGTCAGGCCGTACAGATCGGCGGGCGCGCCGGCGTGGGCGCCGTGCAGGCGCTCGGGCGCGGCGTAGGCCAGGAGCGCGGATGGATCGGCGCCTGGATCGCGCGCCGCCTCGATCTGCGCCGCCGCCGCGTGGACCAGCGTCCAGCGGGCCCCGGCCCCGGTCGACGGATCGGACACCCGGCGGATGTGGCGCGGGCGGACATCGAGGTGGACCTCGCCGCCGGCGTGCAGGTCCTCGACGGCGCGGCCGATCTGGTCGACCAGCGCGCGCAGGTCGTCGACCGGAAGCGGGCCGGACGCGCGCAGCCACGCCCCCAGGTCCGGCGCGTCGACTCGCGCGGGCGCGCGCAGCTCCGGTGCCCGCTCGTCCGGCCGGGCGCGCGGGTCCGGTGCCAGCGCGACCGATGCTCCCTCGCCGCCCGGCCCGCTGCTGCTGTCGCCGTGTGACCAGGTCCCGCCGAGCTCGCCGCCCAGCGCGCGCCCGCCGATGCCGGCCAGCCAGGTGCTCCGCCCGACCAGGAGCGCGCGGCGGTACTCCGAGCGCGCCTCCTCGAGGAGGGCTTCCCGTCGCGCGGCCGCCCGGGTCGACTCCTCGATCTGCAGGCCGAGGGCGCGGTAGCGCCGGCGCAGCCCGCGCCCGCCCAGGAACGCGGCCAGGTAGACCAGCTGGAGAAAGGCGTGGGCCGACCCGACCTGGCCCCAGCCGAGCGCGCCCATCGAGAACGGCACCATCGCGCGATCCGGAAGCACTCCGAGGAGGAGCAGCGCGCAGGCGATCGCCTGCCCCGCGGCCAGCCCGCCATAGATGAGCCACGCCGCGGCCGAGCCGCGGTCGTCGGGTCCGCCGATGAGGACGCCGGTCGCGATCACGCACAGCGCGACCAGCGCGCTGAACGCCGAGGTCGGTCCGATGTAGTAGCCGGGCACCGCGCCGGCCAGCGCGACCACCACCGCCGCGCCGGTGGCGAGCGATCCGCCGACCGGCCACCGCCATCGCGGGCCTCGCACGCCGCCGGCCGCCCGGGCCAGGGGCAGGCCGCGAGGCAGGGCGCGCACGTCGCCTCAGCCGCCCTTCATCCGCCCGCGCAGCCGCAGCCGGTCGAGCAGCTTGTAGACCGACATCCGATCGAGCCCGGCGGCGCGGGCCACCGCCGACAGGTTGCCGGCGTGCGCCTCGAGCAGCTTCCCGACGTAGCGGCGCTCGAACTCCTCGACCACCCGCGCCTTGCAGTCGCGGAACGAGAGCGAGGTGTCCACGTCGACCAGCGCGCCGGTCACCCCCGACTCCTCGGTCGACCAGCCCGCCTGGGGCAACGCCGCCACCGCCCGCTCGAGCGCGTTGCGCAGCTCGCGCACGTTGCCCGGCCAGGTCTGCCCGCGCGCCCAGGCCAGGAAGTCGTCGGGCAGGGCGGAGGCGCGGTCGCGCGGCATCTCGCTCATGAAGTGCTCGACCAGGAGCTCGATGTCCTCCAGCCGCTCGCGCAGGGGCGGCACCTGGAGCCGGGCGACCGCCAGGCGGAAGTAGAGGTCGGCGCGGAAGCTGCCGCGGTTCATCTCGGCAGCCAGGTTCCGGTTGGTGGCCGCGACCAGCCGGACGTCGCAGTCGATCGTCTTGTTGCCGCCGACCCGGCGCACCCGGCGAGTCTCGACCGCGCGCAGGAGCTTGACCTGCGCGTCCTGGGGCAGCTCGCCGACCTCGTCGAGGAACAGCGTGCCGCCGTGGGCCGCCTCGAACACGCCGGCGGTGGCGGTGCTCGCGCCGGTGAACGCGCCCGCCTCGTGGCCGAACAGGTGGTCCTCGAACAGCGCGACCGGCACCGCGCTGCAGTCGAGCACCACGAACGGGCCGCTGGCCCGGCGCGAGCGCTCGTGGATCGCCTCGGCGACCAGCTCCTTGCCGGTGCCGGTCTCGCCGGTGACCAGCGCGGTCGCGTCGGTCGACGCCACCCGGTCGATCGTCTCGAACAGCCGGCGCATGGCCGGGCTGCGCCCGACCAGCCCGCCCAGGCGGTTCGTGGCCCAGAGCGGGATCTCGACCGCCTCGGGCAGCGGGACGAAGCGCACCGCGCTGTCACCGACCACGAGGGTGGTGCCCGGGCCGATGAACGCCTCGACGATGCGCATGCCCCACGCGTAGGTCCCGTTGGTCGACCCGAGATCGCGGACCCGGTAGCCGTCCGGCTGGAGGCGGATCTCGGCGTGGAGCGCGGAGACGCGCCGGTCGGTCAGCACCAGGTCGCTGCCGGAGCGGCCGATGACCAGCACCGGGCTGGCGAACATGTGCGACGAGCCGGCCTCCGGACCGGCCACGACCTCGAGGCGGCACTTGCGCACCAGCATCGTCTCCACGCCGTCCGCCCGCTCGGCGGTCCAGGTGGCGCTGCCCAGATCCTCGCGGTCGCTCACGGGCCTAGAATAGAACGACGCGCGCGGCGCGATCACGCGGCCGGGCAGCGCCGAGCCCCCGCCCGCGTGTAGATCCAGGTCGACGGTGCCCCTCCTCGAACCGCCGTCGGCACCGTCGGATGTTCGAACGAATCCACTGGGTTGTGTCGGACTCGGGCTGGCCTGACGCCTGCAATGAGCGACTCGGCCGGGGACACGAATCCAACGGAGAGGAGAACGCCATGCACCGCTCGAACGGCTTCCACGCCTGCCGAACCATTCTGGCCCTCGCGGTCGCCGCCACAGCGTCGGCGTGCGACGTGGGGGATGACGACCGCGAGGTCATGGAGGAAGTACCCGCCAGCGAGGTGAGCCGACAGGATCTCGGCGTCGAGCGCTGGCTGATCTACACCGAGTCGGACGGCTACGGCGTCCGGGTCGTGGGCGTCGACGACAGCGGCTCGTCGCGCGGCGAGCTGGTCTTCGGCCTGACCTACGCGTCCGACACCGAGTACCGGGTCAACGCGCGCTTCGGCGACGGCGAGCTGGTCGTCCACTCGAGCGACCAGATCGAGGTCGAGTCGAACACTCTCATCAGCCCCGAGGCGGGCAAGTGGATGAACGCGGCGCACGCCGATCTGCAGAGCACGTCGCTGCGCGCGGGCGGCTGCGGCAAGGCGGTCGTCACCGCCGGCGCCACCTGCGCGGGCGCCTACGCCGCCTGCGACGACAGCATCCTCGCGTGCGGCGCGGGCGGCATCCTGTGCGGCGTCTCGCTGTGGGACGCCGGCTCGGAGTGCTTCTTCGGCGAGGGGGAGACCGGCACCGGCTCGGGATCCGGCTCCGGCACCGGCAAGCCGGAGGATCAGCCGCCGCGGCCGGAGGAGCCGAAGCAGCCCAGCGACGACAACGGGGACAACGACGGCGACCAGATGGATAGCCCGGACGACGAGGGCGACGACGAGGGCGACACCGACGAGGGTGACACCGACGAGGGCGACACCGACGACGGCGACACCGATGACGGCGACACCGATGACGGCGACACCGA
>DATHKR010000012.1:0-48219 GCA_035489015.1 Kofleriaceae bacterium
CCGGCCTGCTCGCCGGCACCGGGGACGCCTGGGCGGTCAGCGATCGCGCCGACCTCGTCCTGCTCCGCCTGCGCCAGACCCGCGGCCGCGCCCGTCGCCGCTGAGAGCACCGCCGGCTGCGATGGCGACATCGCGCACCCGCCCGCCCGCCACGGCGACGGCGTGGCGGCCCATCGACTCTCGAAACCTGGTCTGATTCCCCGATGACCACCCGCGACGCCGAAGCCGAGCTCCTGGCCGCCTCCCACGAGGTCTTCGCCGCGATCCAGCGCCGCGACCTCGCCGCGCTCCGGGCCCTCACCGCGGAGACCTTCCTCGTGCGCGTACCCGGCGCTCCCGACGTCGACCGGGACGGCTTCCTGGCCGGCATCGCCGCGATCCCGGGCGAGCTGCTCTCGGTCGAGGGCGAGCACGTCGCCGCCCGTCAGCTCGGCCCCGATCACGGCGTGGTCACGGGCTACCAGATCGCCCGCCTCCGCCTCGACGGCGCCGACATCGTGGACCGGGCCCCGTTCGCCGACCTGTTCGAGCGCCACGACGGCCGCTGGCGCATGACCTTCGCCTTCGGCGTCGTCCCCGTGGACGCGCCGCCGAGCTAGTGCACCGCCGCTGGAACGACATCAACGATCCGGTGCGCCTCACCGCCGATCGCTGCGTTGCAACCCCTCGAGCTGGCCCGTCGTCGTCGCGCCTTGCGCTCGACGGCGATCCACACCGCCTCGTTGATGTCACTTCGGCGGCGGTGCACTAGCGCAACTCGTGGGAGGCGGCGGCGGGAGCGGCGCGCGACAGCCGGCGCCGCGGCGACATGTCGTACACAATCGGGGCGATGACTCACCTCGATGTCGCCTTCGAGCGAGAGGATGGCGTGGCGATGGTCGCGCTCGATCGGCCCGGCAAGCGCAACGCCATCCGCCGCGCCACCTACGAGCAGCTGCTCGGGATCCTCGGCGAGCTGGAGCACGACGACGAGATCCGCGCGCTGATCCTGACCGGCGCGGGCGACGCGTTCTCGGCCGGCATCGACGTCGAGCACCTCGACGAGCTCCTGGCCGGGCCGTCGCCGGAGCGCGCGCTCGCCGACGAGATCGCCGCGCTGGCCGAGATCACCCGGCGCATGCTCGGGCTGCCCGCGGTGGTGATCGCGGCGGTGAACGGGCCGGCGATCGGGCTGGGCGTCGAGCTGGCCCTGGCCGCGGATCTGCGCGTCGCCAGCGAGCGGGCCAGCTTCGCCCTGCCCGAGGCGGCGCTCGGCTTCTTCGTCACCAGCGGCGCGCTGTACCTGTTGCCGCGCCTGGTCGGGCGCGGGCGGGCGGCCGACATGCTGCTCACCGGCGAGGTGATGAGCGCGGGCGAGGCGCGCGAGGCCGGCCTGGTGACGCGGGTGACGCCGCACGGCCAGCTCCTCCGGCACGCCCGCGAGGTCGCACACCGGATCGCGGCCGGTGCGCCGCTGTCGATCCGCCTGCTCAAGGATGGGCTCGGCCGGGCCGCCGAGCTGGACCTGGAGGCGTGCATGCGGCTGGAGGGCGAGGCGCTGCAGCGATGCATGGCGTCGGCCGACGCGGCGGGACGGATCCGCGCGTTCGTCGAGCGGCGCGCCGCGGCGCGCCGTGAGCGCGGCGAGCCGGCGACGTGAGGGCCGGCGGGAATGCCGCCCCGGCGGGGTGCGGTTCCTCCGCGATGCGATCCCTCGTCCTTGCCGTCGCGCTCGCCGCCTGCGCTGGTGCCTGCGCGCATCGACCGTCGCCATCTGTCGATCCCGTCGCCGCGCCCGTCGCCGCGCCCGCCGCCGCGCCCGTCGCCGCGCCCGCCGCCGCGCCCGCCGAGCTCCTCGCCATGGTCGCCGCCTTCGATCGGATGACCGCGCACCCGCTGTGGCCCGGCTTCGAGCCGGCGCGCATCCCGCTCGCGATCTTCGACGGCCGCGACACGTTTCTGGTCCGCCATCCCTCGCCTCCGCGCGGCGCCAGGCGGGTCAGCGAATCGCCGCCGATCGATCGACTGCCGGGCCGCGACCCGGCCATCACCGCGAACAGCTCGGCGGTGATCGGCGGGGTGCCGAACGCCACGCTGCTGCTCGCCGCCGGCCAGGAGCGTTCGGCGGACCAGAACGGCGCGGTCCTCGTACACGAGGCCTTCCACGTGTTCCAGGCGGCGCGGCATCCGACCTGGAACGGCAACGAGGCCGAGCTGTTCACCTACCCGGTCGACGACCCGGTGGTCCTGCGCGAGCGAGATCTGGAGGAGCGGGCGCTCGTCCGCGCGCTGGCCGCCGGGGAGCCGGGCACGAGCTGCTGGGCCAGCGTCGCGCTCGAGGCGCGCGGGCGCCGGTTCGCTCGCCTCGGCGAGGGCGCGATCGGCTACGAGCGCGGCACCGAGCTGAAGGAGGGGCTGGCCCGCTACCTCCAGAACCGGGCCGCTGGCGAGAAGGCCTCCATCGTCCCGCTCGCGCCCGAGCAGATCCGCGACCGCGCGTACGCCACCGGCGCGGCGCTGGCCGAGCTGCTCGACCGGGCGGCTCCGGGCTGGCGCGAGACGCTCGAGGCCGGGCGCGCGGCCTCGCTCGATCAGCTGCTCGCCGCCCGGCTCGCCGCGCGAACCGGGCCTGCCGCTGCCGCGCCGCCGTGCGGGTGGTCGCCGGCCGAGACCGCGGCCGCCGACCGGCGCGCGCGCGCCGCGGCCGCCGGTGTCGGGCGCGGGCGGGCCGACGCTCGCCGCGCCTTCGACGCCGCGCCGGGCTGGCGCCTGGTGGTCACCGCCGGGCGCGAGCCGCTCTGGCCGCAGGGCTTCGACCCGCTGAACGTTCGCCGCGTCGGGGCCGGCGCGCTGCTCCATACTCGCTTCCTCAAGCTCGGCAACCAGTCCGGAACCGTCGAGGTGCTGGGCCACACCTCGCTCAGCGAGGCGGCGGGCGCTCATCCGCTGTTCAAGGGCGTTCGCCGGCTGGTCATTGGCGGGCTCGACCGCGAGCCGAGCGCGCGCGACCAGGCCGGCGCGCTCACCATCGACGCCGACGGCATCGCGCTGGTCCTGCGCGGCGCCCGGCTCGAGCGCGATCCGGAGCGCAAGGAGCTGCGCGTCCGCGTCGAGTAGCCGGGCCAGACAAAGACACTTGCGGACGGGCTCACCCGCGGTCACGGTCTGCCCATCATGAAGCGCAGACAGTTCCTGATCGGGGCGGGGGCGGGGATCGGAGTGGGTGGGCTGCTGTCCGGGTGCGCGGCGCCGCCGGAGGCGATCGCGCCGCCCGCGGCGGGCTCGTGGACCTGGGAGGAGATCCGCGCGCAGTTCGCGGTCAACCCGGACCTGGTCCACATGTCCAGCTTCTTCCTGTCGTCGCATCCGCGGTCGGTGCGCGAGGCCATCGAGCGGCACCGGCGCGGCCTCGACGACAACCCGATCCACTACCTCGAGAGCAACGCGCCGCGCTTCGAGCAGAGCATCCGCCGCGCCGCGGCCGACTACCTGGAGGCCGACCCGGACGACTTTGCGATCACCACCAGCACCAGCATGGGCCTCGGCACCGTGTATGGCGGCCTGATCCTGCGCGATGGCCAGGAGCTGCTGACCACCACGCACGACCACATCGTCACGCACATGTCGCTGCAGCAGCGGGCCGAGCGCAGCGGCGCGCCGGTCCGGAAGATCTCGCTGTACGACGATCCCGCGCGCGTCACCGCCGACTCGATCACGGCGGCGTTCGAGCGCAGCCTGCGCCCGGCCACGCGCGTCGTCGCGGTCACCTGGGTCCACTCCGGCACCGGGGTGAAGCTCCCGATCCGCCGGATGGCCGACGTGCTGGCCCGGGTCAACGCCAGCCGCGCCGAGGCCGACCGCGCGCTCCTGTTCGTCGACGGCGTGCACGGCCTCGGCATCGAGGACGAGACCGCGGCCAGCCTCGGCTGCGACTTCCTGGTCGCCGGCACCCACAAGTGGATCCTCGGGCCGCGCGGGACCGGCCTGGTGTGGGGGCGGCGCGCGGCGTGGCCGATCACCAAGCCGACCATCCCGACCATGGACCCGTTCTGGCGCACCGGCTCGCCCGAGAGCATGCCGCCGGCCGCCTGGATGACGCCGGGCGGGTTCCAGGCGTTCGAGCACCGCTGGGCGGTCGAGCCCGCGTTCCGCTTTCACCTCGGGATCGGCAAGGCGCGGGTGGCGGCGCGCATCCACGAGCTCAACCGCATGGGCAAGGAGCTCCTGGCCCGGGTGCCGCGGGTGGTGGTGCGGACGCCGATGTCCGACGAGCTGTCGTCCGGCATCATCTGCTTCGACGTCGACGGCATGGACCCCTACAAGGTGGTGGCCGGCCTCGCCGATCAGCGCGTGGTGGCCAGCGTGGTCCCGGCCTTCTACCAGCCGCTCCACGTGCGCCTGGCCCCGAGCCTCCTCACCCTGGAGAAGGACGTCGAGCGCGCGGTGGCCGCGGTCCGCGCCGTGGTGTAGCGACCGCTGGGGGTGCGGCGCGTCCGGGTCGGGCCCGTGTCACGGACTGGGGCCCTGGGGCGCCGTGACGTCAGCGCTGGCCGCCTCGTCCCGGGACAGACCGCGGCCCTTCCACAGCGCGAAGATGGCGGGATACACGGTGAGCTCGAGGAGAAACGAGGTCACCAGGCCCCCCACCATCGGGGCGGCGATCCGCTTCATGACATCGGCGCCGGTGCCGGTCGACCAGAGGATCGGAATGAGGCCGATCATCATCGTGAGCACGGTCATGAGCTTGGGACGGATGCGCTGAGCGGCGCCCTCGACGATTGCCTCGCGCAGATCGGCTCGCGTGCGGAGGCGGCCCTCCTCCTTCCAGCGCCGGTACGACAGCGTGAGGTAGAGCAGCATGACGACCCCGGTCTCGGCGTCGAGCCCGGCCAGGGCGATGACGCCGACCCAGACGGCGACGCTCATGTTGTAGCCGAGCAGGTAGAGGAGCCAGACGGCGCCGACGAGCGAGAAGGGCACCGCCAGGAGGACGATGCCGGTCTCGATGAGCGAGCGGGTGTTCAGATAGAGGAGGATGAAGACGAGGAGGAGCGTCACCGGCACGACGACCTCGAGCTTTGATCGAGCGCGCTCGAAGTACTTGAACTGGCCGACCCACTCCACGCGCAGGCCCGCCGGGAGCTCGACGTCGCGCGTCACGACCTCCTTCGCCTCCGCGACGTACTCGGCGATCGGCCGGTCGGTGTCGATGAAGACGAAGCCGACCAGCTTTCCGTCCTCGGACCGGATCATGGGCGGTCCGGTCGAGGTCGTCACCTGGGCGACCTGGGCCAGTGGCACCTGGGCGCCGGTCGGGGTGGGGACCAGCACCTTCGAGAGAAGGTCCGGGTCGTCGCGGAACTCGCGGGCGTAGCGCACGTTGATCGGATAGCGCTCGCGCCCTTCGACCGTCTCCGAGACGTTCATTCCGCCGATTGCGGTCTGAACCACATCGTTGACGTCGCCGACGGTGAGGCCGAAGCGGGCGGCCTCCTCGCGCTTGACCGCGATGTCGACGTAGAAGCCGCCGGTCGACCGGTCGGCAAACGCGCTGCGAGTGCCGGGGACCGCGGCCATCGCCTTCTCGATGTCGACCGACGTGCGCTCGATCGCCTCGATGTCGTCGCCGAAGACCTGGATGCCGAGCGGGCTCCTGATCCCGGTGGACAGCATCTCGGTCCGGGTCTGGATCGGCATCCACCAGATGTTCGGCATGCCGGGGATCTGGAGCTTCTCGTCCATCTCGCGCATGAGCAGGTCCCACGTCATTCCGCTACGCCACTCCGAGCGCGGCCTCAGCACGATGGTGGTCTCGACCATGCCGATGGGGGCCGGATCGGTCGGCGTCTCCGCGCGTCCCATCTTGCCGAACACGCTGGCGACCTCTGGAAAGCGGGCCAGCTCGCGGTCCATCCGCTCGAGCACATCGGACGCCTGGGTGACTGACATCCCGGGCGGCGCGGTCGGCATGTAGAGGATGGCGCCCTCGTTGAGCGGCGGCATGAACTCGCTCTCGAGCCGGAGGAAGGCCGGCGCGGTGAACACGA
The DNA here is from genome assembly GCA_035489015.1 of Kofleriaceae bacterium. Taxonomy (GTDB): domain Bacteria; phylum Myxococcota_A; class Polyangia; order Haliangiales; family Haliangiaceae; genus DATFRY01. Next base: position 6,027 of record DATHKR010000012.1, read on the forward strand.
TGATCAGGATCGCGCCGACCAGCACTCCGATCCGGTGCCTGACCACCCAGCGGACGATCGGCGCATACCCGGCCACCAACCACCGGTTGACCGGGTTGCGGTCCTCGCCGCGGATCCGGCCCCGGATGAGGACGGCGGCCAGCGCCGGCGTGAGGGTCACGGCCAGGATGGCGGCGAACCCCATCGAGTAGGTCTTGGTGAAGGCGAGCGGCTTGAAGAGGCGCCCCTCGGTCGCCTCGAGCGTGAAGACGGGGATGAACGAGACCGTGATGACCAGCAGGGCGAAGAACAGCGAGGGACCGACCTCCTGCATCGCGCGGATGAGGACCGCCACGCGATCGCCGGGGCGGCCGTCCCGCTCCCATTCCTCCAGCCGCTTGTGGCTGTTCTCGATGAGGATGATCGACGCGTCCACCATCGCGCCGATCGCCACCGCGATACCCCCCAGCGACATGATGTTGGCGGTGAGGTGCTGGTAGTACATCGGGATGAAGGCCAGAAGGACGCCGATGGGCAAGATGAGAATCGGAACCAGCGCGCTCCTGACGTGGAGGAGGAACAGGAAGATGACCACCGCGACGACGACCATCTCCTCGATGAGCGTGTGTCGCAGGGTGGCGATCGAGTCGCGGATGAGGCCGGATCGGTCATACGTGATGACCACATCGACCCCGTCCGGCAGGCTCTTCTCGACCTCGACGAGGCGCGCCTTGACCGCGTCGATCACGTCGAGCGCGTTCTCGCCGTAGCGCATGATGACGATGCCGCCCGCCACCTCGCCCCGGCCGTTCAGCTCGACCAGGCCCCGGCGGATGTCGGGCCCGAGCGAGACAACGGCGACATCGCGCACGTAGATCGGGACGCCGCCGGTACCGACCTTGAGCGGGATGAGCTCCAGATCTTCTCTTTTCCTCACGTAGCCGCGGCCCCGGATGACGTGCTCGTGCCCCGCGATCTCGATGACGCGCCCGCCGACGTCCTCGTTCGACCGGCGGACTGCGTCGATCACCTCACGGGTGGCGATGCCATGGGCGAGGAGCTTGTTGGGATCGAGGTTGACCTGGTACTGCTTCACGAATCCGCCGATGGACCCGACCTCGGCGACGCCGGGCACGCCCTCCAGCGCGTAGCGAAGGTTCCAGTCCTGGATCGAGCGCAGCTCCTGGAGGTCGTGCTTGCCGGTCTCGTCGACCACCGCGTACTCGAACACCCAGCCGACGCCGGTCGCGTCCGGCCCGAGGGTCGGGGTCACGCCTTCCGGCAGCCGCGCCTGCGCCTCGTTCAGGTACTCGAGGACGCGGCTCCTCGCCCAGTAGATGTCGGTACCGTCCTCGAAAATGGCATAGACGAACGACATGCCGAACATGGACTGGCCGCGCACGAACTTCACCCCGGGAGCTGCGACCAGGGCGGTGGAGATCGGATAGGTGATCTGATCCTCGACGAGATCCGGGCTTCGCCCCATCCACTCGGTGAAGACGATGACCTGGGCGTCGGAGAGATCCGGAATCGCGTCCAGTGGAGCGCGCCGGAGAGACATCCAGCCCCACACCGCCAGTCCGCCGACCAGGAGAAGGGTCAGGAGCGGATTTCTGGCCGAAGCGGCGATGACCCGGCCGACCAGACCGGAGCGCTCGGGGTCAGTGTCCTGCATGCCCCGCCTCATCGGACCAGAACTGGGCCGCCGAGCGGATCCGGCTCTCGGCCGCGACCAGGAAGTTGGCCGACGTCACGATGACCTGCCCCTCGGAGAGGCCCGACTTCACCTCGACGTTGTTGGCGTCTCTCGCTCCGAGAGTCACCTCCTGGGGCCGGATGTGCCCGCCCCCGACGTCGACGAAGACGAGGCGGCGCGGGCCGGTGTAGACCACCGAGTCGATCGGCACCTGGAGCCTGGGACCGAGATCAACCAGGAGCTCGACGTTGGCGTACATGCCCGGCTTGAACGCGAGGTCGCGATTGACGAGCTCGACGCGAACGCGGCCGGTGCGCGAGCTCGCGTCGAGATAGGGATAGACGTAGGCGACGGTGCCTTCGAGCGCTTCGCCTTCCTGGTAGGGCAGGCTGACGCGCGCCTTCTGGCCCTCCCTCACCCGGGAGAGGTCGAGCTCGTAGACCTGCGCCTCGATCCAGACCTTGTCGAGCGCAGCGATCCGGTAGAGCCTCTGGCCGGGTTCGACCGCGGCGCCCTCGACCACGTCCTTCTCGATGACGTAGCCCGAGGCCGGCGCCAGGATGGGCAGCTCCTCGACCGGCCTCCCTCGCTTCGCGATGGCGGCGAGCTGGGCCGCCGTGACGTCCCACAGGCGCAGCTTCTTCTCCGCCGCCTCGACCAGGTAGTCGCTGCGGCCGGCCGAGCCGGCGGCCTTCTGGCTGTCGAGCGCGAGTAGATACTCCTGCTGAGCGGCGTAGAGCTCGGGGCTGTACAGCGTGAAGAGGGTCTCGCCCCGCTTGACCGGCTGTCCCGTCGCGCTCACCCGCAGGTGCGCGATCCAGCCCTTCACCTTGAGGGTGACGTCCTTGAGCCGGGTCTCGTCGTACGTCAGGCGGCCGAGGGCGCGGATCGAGATCGACAGAGGCGCGCGCGCCACCTTGCTGGTCTCGAGGCCGATGAGCTTGCGGCGCGTGTCGTCGATGAGCACCGCGCCGCTCTCGGTCTCGTCGTAGGTCACCGGCACGAGATCCATCGAGCAGATGGGACAGGTGCCGGGTACCTTCTTCTCCACCGAGGGATGCATCGAGCAGGTGTAGTAGGCGATGTCACCGCCCTGGTGACCGTGACCGTCGTGCGAGGTGCCGCCTCCCGGCGCCGACGTGGGCGCGGCGGCCTGCCATCCGACCTCGCTGCCGCACGTCGTCATCGCCTGCCCCATGTAGGGGTTCTCGAACTCCGGCGACCTCTGGAGCCACTTCTGGAAGCCCTTCGCCATCGGACAGCGAAAGACATGCCAGCCGGAACGCAGCCTCGGGTCGGAGTCGGCAAGGGCGATGAGGAGCCGACTCAGCTCGCCGAAGTGCTGGCGCGCCTGCTCGAGCGAGCCCGCACCCGCGAGCCTGTCGGCGGCGGCGGCGCCCTGACTCAAGCCGTCGCTGACCTCCGAGCGCGGCCCGGACAGCGCGCGGGCGGCCACGCGGACCTGATCTGCCGCGGTCCCGGCCGCAGGCGCGATCCCGTCGATCCGGTCCCGGGCCAGTAGCGCGCGCACCTCCCCGTACGCGACCAGGGCGTTGTGCAGCGCGGTCAGCGCGGGCGCGGGGAGCTCGCCAGTGGCGGGCGCGCCGGCCTGCGCCTTGGAGCCCGGCGATCCTCGCCCGGCGCCACCACCCATTGGCTCACCGGAGAACCAGGCGATGAGGGGCCGCCAGAGGACGAGCGCGGCGGCCGCGAGGAGCAGCAGGAGGGTCGCGGGGACGATGCGGCGGCGCGCGCTGGCCGCGAGCACACGGGCGTTCATCTCGGTCCTCCTCGGGAAAGGCCAGGTATCCGGCCGAGCGCGCGGTCGCGGGCCGCGAGGCCACGTGCGAGATCGGCGAGCGCCTGGTGGCGCATGAGCTCGACCTCGCGCAGGTTCTTCTCCGCCTCGACGACCGCGGCGAAAGGGTTCTGGCCGGCTCTGAACCCGGCGAGGGCGGCGTCGACCTGGTCGCGCGCGGCCGGCAGAAGCCGCGATTCGATGAGACGCACGACCTGGGCCGCTCCGCGGGCCCGAGCCTCGGCCTGAGCGACCTCGACGCGGATCCGGTCGCGGACCCCCTCGTCCTCGCTCCGAGCTCGCGCCCAGTCGGCCTCCGCTCGATCGACCGCAGCACGCCGGCGTCCCATCTGGAGCGGGATGTTGAGGCCGATCCCGACCATCCATCGATGCTCCTGCGTGTCCCACATCGAGTCGTAGGAGCCCATGAGCTCCAGGTCCGGGTAGTACTCGCGTCTGGCGGCGCCGATGGAGGCGCGCGCACCGCGAACAATCGCCGCCTTGGCGCGAAGCTCGGGCCGGTTGGTCAGCGCCTCGCGTTCGAGCGCCGCCGGCGGTTCCGGCGCGTCGCGGAGATCGGCGAGCTCGATCTCCGGGGGCGGAAGCGGCGCGTCGGGTGGTCGATGGAGGAGGCCGTTCAGCTGCGCGACCAGAGCGCTCTGCTCCGCCTCGAGGAGGATGCGTTCCTGCTCGAGGCGAGCCAGCGCGACCTCGGCCTGCAGCGGATCCTGCTGTGACGCGCGGCCAGCGGTGTACTGGGCCGCCGCGCTCTCCTTGAGCTGCTCGAGCAGCTCCTTGTGGTGGTGATTCACGTCGATCGCGTGAGCTGCGACGTAAAGGTCGTCGTGGAGATTGGACGCCATGAGGGCAAGGTCGAGCCGGACCTGGTCGAGGCCGCCCCCGGCGGCCTCGGCTTCGGCGAGCGCCACCTCCCCGGCCAGGCGTCTCTTGCCGGGGAAGGGCAGCCTCTGGCCGAGCTCGACTCTCTGTCCAAAGGAACCGTCTCCCGACGCGCTGAGCGGCGCGATCTCGTAGGACAGCATCGGGTCCTCGAGCGCCGTGGCCTGTGGGACGCGGGCCACGGCTGCGCGCCAGGCTCGCCGCGCGGCCTCGACGTCGGGGTTCCTGGCCAGCACGGCCTCGACGACCGCGGCGCGTGCGAGGTGCTGGGCCCCCGCGAACAGCGTGGTTCCATCGCGCGTCACCCCGCCCACGCCGGCGCCGCGATCCGGCTCGCGACCTACCGGGGGAGCGGGCGCCGAGCGCCGGAGCTCCGCAAGCATGCCGTCGTAACGGCGCTCCAGATTCGATGGTGCACAGCCAGCGAGCAGCGCGGCGGCCACCAAGGCGAGCCCGCGCCTGACGGCCCGAGCCGTCATCCGTTTCCTCTTCATCATGGCTTCCTCTCTCGGCGCGACCAGTCGGCCGCGCGTCAGCCGCGAGCACACACGGTCAAGAGGCCGTGCGAGTCGCGAGATCGTCGCTTGCACCCGGACGGGCGGCGACGATCAGAGGAGCAGAGACGAGTGCGAGAGATAGAGAGGCTGGCTGCGACCAGGTGGCGCCGTGGCCCGTGGGGCCGGAACCGTGAGCAAACCGGCCAGCACGCCGGCGATGCGAACCGGAATCGGTGCGATCGCGCCGTGTGCCGAGGGCCCCCGGAGCTCGGCGCGCGACTCCGCGCGCGCTTGTTCCGCGCTCGGCTCGTTGTGGAGGACGTCGCAACAGGAGCTCCGCCGGATCTCCGGCGCCGGCGATCCGCTCTCCTGCGCCACGCGCTCGCCGCAGCAGCAGCGGGCGCGCGTCTGCCCGTCGTAGCGGCAGCGAAACCACTCGCCAGCGAGCGCCGCCTGAGGCGCTGCGGTCAGGAGTACGAGCAGGACTGGAAGAACCCGGCGCACGCTGCTGCGTCAGGATAGCGCGACGGTGGCGAGAGGCAAAGCGCGAGCAAGGATCCCCACGTTCCGGTCACCGCTATCAGGAGAAGAACGGCAATACGCGCACGGATGACGCCACGCGGAAGAGCGCGTAGGCGAAAAGGAGCAGTGGCAGGACAATCGCCACGAGTCCCAGCCACAGGCGGACGAGCTCTTGCCGTTCACCCGGTTCCCATCGACGCACGACACGTGCCCGAGGAAGACAGGAGTCTGCCGGGGTTGTGGATCGATCGTGGTGACCCGAGCCGGTATCCAGTATCACTCTCATGCGTCCCTGTCCCTTCCGGCTGAGCTCAGCCATCACTCGTGCATTCCGTGCTGAGCGCACGCGCGTGACTCGACCTGAACCGTCACGTGTGAGATCGGGAAATCCTGCGTGAGGAGGCGAACGACCGCGTCGCGCGCCTCCTCGTGCCCGCCGTCAGCCGCGAGGACGACATGCGCACTCAGGGAGTTGAGCCCGGAGCTCAGCGACCAGACGTGGAGATCGTGCACCCCGGCGACCCCCGGGACCCGCTGGATGGCCTCGCGGACCGCGGCGATGCTGACCTCGGCCGGGGTCCCCTCGAGGAGGATCCCCGTCGCCTCGCGAAGCAGCCGCCAGACACGAGGGATGATGAGGACGCCGATGAGCGCAGAGACGATCGGATCGGCGTAGTACCAGCCGGTCGTCCACATGATCGCGCCGGCGACGAGCACCCCCACCGACGTGAGTGCGTCGGTCGCGACCTCGAAGTAAGCGGCCTTGACGTTGAGGCTCTCCGATGCGCCCGCGCGCAGGAGCAGGACTCCGATCGAATTGATCGCGAGACCGAACGCTGCGACGATCATCATCGTGGCGCTGCTGATCTCGGGCGGATCCTGGAACCGGCGGACCGCCTCGTAGAGGACGAACCCCGATATCGCGAGCAGGAGCAGGGCATTCACCATGGTGGCCAGGATCTCGGCCCGGTAGTAGCCGTAGGTCCGCTCCGGCGTGGCCGGGCGCTCGGCCAGCACCATGGCGAAGAGGGACAGGCCAACCCCACCCGCGTCGGTCAGCATGTGGCCGGCGTCGGCCAGGAGCGCGAGGCTCCCGGTCAGCCAGCTCGCCGCGGCCTCGGCGACGAGATACGTCACCGTCAGGACCAGCGTGATGGCCATCCGCCGCCTGATCTTCCGTCCGCCGGCGCCGCCGGTCCTTTCGTGTACGTGGGCCATTGCAGCTCGACGTGGTCTATTTCGGGAGGGTGGCGTCGCCGCGTTCACCGGTGCGGATGCGCAGGGCCTCGTCCACCGGGGCTATGAACACCATCCCGTCCCCGAGTTGCCCGGTGTACGCGACGGACCGGATCAGCTCGGCCAGCCGATCCGCGCTGTCATCGCGGCAGACCACCTCGAACTTGATGATCCGCTCGTAGAGGTCACCGAGGCCTACCGAGTAGTCGTACTTCGCAGGAGCCGGCAGCCCCTCGGCGATGCCCCGCACCTCGAGGATCGAGAAGTCGGTCCAACCATCGCTGACGAGAGCCTGGACGACCGCGCTCGCCATGTTCTCCCGCACATAGGCTCGCACTTCCTTCATGGGACCTCCTTCTGGATCGGGCCCACGACCCGGTTTTCGCGAAACATCCAGGCGTAGAGGGTCGGCAAGACGAGCAGGGTGAGGATGGTCGATGTGATGAGGCCGCCGATGACCACGGTGGCGAGCGGCTTCTGGACCTCGGCGCCGGCCCCGGTCGCCACTGCCATGGGGATGAAGCCGAGCGACGCCACCAGCGCGACGGTGAGGATCGCGCGCAGCTTCTGGCGCGCGCCGTCGTAGGCGGCCGCGGCGGGCGCAGCCCCGGCCGCTCGCCGCCGCTGGATCTCGGTGACGAGGACCAGTCCGGTCAGGGCTGCCACGCCGAAGAGCGAGATGAATCCGACACCGGCGGATATCGAGAGCGGCATGCCGCGGATGGCGAGGGCGAACACGCCGCCGCTCACCGCGAAGGGGACGTTGAGGTAGATGAGGCCGGCCAGCACGGCCGAGCCGTTGCTCATGTAGAGGAGGACGAAGATGAGGAGCAGCGCCAGGGGGACGACGATGGCGAGCCGCTGGGTCGCCTGGGTCAGGTTCTTGAACTGTCCACCCCATTCGGTGAAGTAGCCGGGTGGGATGACGGCCGCCTTCTCGATCGCGGCCTGTGCATCGGCCACGAATCCGGCCAGATCGCGCCCGCGCACGTTCGCCTCGACGGTGATGCGCCTCCTGCCGCCGTCGTGGCTGATCTCGGCGGGTCCATCCTCGACCGCGATCTCGGCCAGCTCGGCGAGCGGGATCAGCTGGCCGCCTGGCGCTCGCACCTTGAGCGCCGCGAGCCGCTCGATGTCGCGGCGCGCCTCGCGAGCGAATCGCACCTGGAGGGCGAAGCGCCGCTGGCCCTCCAGGACCACGCCGGCGTCGCGGCCGCCGACCGCCGCGACGACGTCGAGGACGTCGGATGCGTTGATCCCGTGCCGGGCGATGGCGTCGCGCTTGATCCGGATCCGCAGCACCGGCAGACCGGCGACCTGCTGCGCCTTGACGTCGGCCGCCCCCGGGATCCTGGAGATGACGGCGACGGCAGCGTCGGCGGCGCTGGCGAGCGCGCCCAGATCGTCGCCGTAGATCTTGAGGGCGACATCCGAGCGCACTCCAGAGATGAGCTCGCTGACGCGCAGCTCGATCGGCTGCGAGTAGCTGAAGATCGAGCCAGGCAGGTCCCGCTTGAGGGCGGCGTCGAACGCCTCGACCAGACCTTCCTGGGTCTCGGCGGTCTTCCACTCCGAGCGTGGGGTCAGCATGACGATCACATCCGAGACCTCGACTCCCATCGGGTCGGTCGCGATCTCGGCGCGACCGGTCTTGGAGACGACCGTCTCGACCTCGGGGAACCGGCCGAGCACGCGCTCGAGATCGCCGGTCTGGACGATCGACTGCTCGAGCGAGACGCTGGGCGGGCGCCAGGCCTGGATGGCGATCGCCCCCTCGCCGAGCTTCGGAATGAACTCCGCGCCCAGCATCGGAGCCACGACTGCGGTCGCCGCGATGACCAGGGCGGGCAACCCGACCGCGATCCAGCGGCGATGCAGCATGCGCGCGAGGAGCGGCTCGTAGGCGCGGCGCGCCGCGGCGACCACGAAGCTCTCCTTCTCCGCCACCCGGCGCGGGAGGAGCAAGGAGGCGAGCGCCGGGATGAACGTGAGCGTCAGGACCAGGGCGGCGCCCAGGACGAACAGCACCGTCACGGCCATCGGAACGAACATCTTCCCCTCGATGCCCTCGAGCGTGAGGATCGGCAGGTAGACGATCGAGATGATGATCACGCCGAACACGGCGGAGCGCAGCACCTCGCGGCTGGCGCGCAGGACCGCCGAGCTCCGCTCGCCCGCGGTGAGCGGTCGCCCCAGCTTGTGCGAGCTCTCGGCGATGAGGCGGATCGCGTTCTCGATCACGATGACGGCGCCGTCCACGATGAGCCCGAAATCGATGGCACCGAGCGACATGAGGTTGCCGGAGACGCCGTAGTGGCGCATGAGCAGGAAGCCGGCCAGCATCGAGAGAGGAATGGCTGACGCCGCGACCAGCCCGGCCCGCAGGTTGCGGAGCATCAGGAACAGCACGACGATGACCAGCAGGCCGCCCTCGATCAGGTTCTTGGCCACGGTGGTGATGGTCTTCTTCACCAGATCGGTGCGGTCATAGAACGTGTCGATGGTGATGCCGAGCCTGGTCAGCGCCGGCTGCATCTCCGCGAGCGTCGTCTTGACGTCGTTCACCACCTGGCGCGAGTTGGCCCCGATCAGCATCATCACGATGCCGGTGACCGCCTCGCCGCGGCCGTCACGGGTCACCGCACCCTGTCGGACCATGGGCGCGAAGGTCACCTCGCCGAGGTGGCGGACGAAGGTCGGCGTCCCGTCCGGGCTGGTCGCGACGACGATGTCCTGGATGTCCTCGCGCGACCCGATGAGCCCCTCGCCGCGGATGAGGAACTGCTCGCCGTTCTTCTCGATGTAGGCTCCGCCCGCGTTGGCGTTGTTGTGCTCGAGCGCCTCGAACAGGTTCGAGAGGGTGAGTCCGCGCGCGGCGAGCCGATCGGGGTGCACCTCGACCGTGTAGGTCTTGAGCTCGCCGCCGAACGAGTTGACCTCGACCACACCGTCGACCTTGCGCAGGCGCGGCGCGATCTCCCAGTCGAGGATGGTGCGCAGCTCCATCGCGCTCTTGCCCTCTCCACGCACCTCGAACTGGTACACCTCGCCGAGGCCGGAGGAGATGGGCCCCAGCTCGGGGTCACCGTATCCCTCGGGGATGCTCTCCCGCGCCCCTTGCAGGCGCTCGTTGACGAGCTGTCGCGCGAAGTAGAGGTCGGTCCCCTCGTCGAACACGACGGTCACGGCCGAGAGCCCGAACTTCGACACCGAGCGGACTTCTTCGAGCCCGGGCAGACCGCTCATGGCGAGCTCGACCGGGGTGGTGATGAAGCGCTCGACCTCCTCGGGGCCCAGCGCAGGGGAGGACGTGAGCACCTGGACCTGCACGTTCGTGACATCGGGGAACGCGTCGATCGGCAGGGCGCGCATCGCCCCCAGGCCGCCGAACACCAGGAGGAGGGACATCGCCACCACCAGGAAGCGATTCTTGAGAGACCACTCGAGGATTCGTTCGATCATGGTGCCCCCTAGCCCTCGTCCCCGCCGAGCTCGCCCTTCTCGAGCTCGGCCTTGAGGATGAACGAGCCGCTGGTCGCCACCGTCTGTCCCTCGGTCAGCCCCTCGAGGACCTGCACCCAGTCACCCGTGCTCCGCCCGAGCTTCACCGCGCGACGCTGGTACTGGCGCTCGCCCTTGGGGACGAAGACGATCGAGCGGTCTCCGTCCCGCTGGACCGCCGACGCCGGGACGAAGACTCCATCGACCTTCTGACCGGTCGTTCCGGCCATCTCGACCGTGGCGAACATGCCGGGCTTGAGCTCGCCCTCGGGGTTCGGGAGCACGACCCTGACCTTGACGGCTCGCGTGGCCGACTCGACCACGGCGCCGATGTTCTCGACCACGCCGCGGAAGGTCTTGTCGCGGAACGCGGCCACACGCGCGACGGCGTCCTGGCCGACCTTCACCTGGTGCAGATCCTCCTCGTAGACATCCACGAGGACCCAGACCTGGCGCAGGTCCATCACGACGAAGAGGGTGTCGGCCGGCTCGAGCATCTGGCCGAGCGTGACCGAACGTTCGACCACCAGACCCGCGATGGGGGACGTCACCGGCATGGTCGATACGTAGTGCCCCTCGGCCTTGAATCGGCCCAGCTCCGCATCGCTGATGCCCATCGTGTGGAGGCGGCTCTCCGCCGCCTCCTTCTCGGCCCGGGTCTTGGTCGCTTCTGCCTCCGCCTGGCGCCAGTCTCTTTCGGAGCTGATCTTCTTCTCGGCCAGGACCTTCTCGCGATCGGCTGTCTCGCGGGCCACCTTCGACACGGCGAGCGCCGCGAGGTAGTCGGCCTTGGCCTGGCCGAGGTCGGGCGCGTCCACGATCGCCAGCACCTCGCCCCTGGCCACCTGTTCGCCGACCGAGGCCCGGATCGACGTCACCCGGCCGGAGAGCCGTGGCCCGACCCGCGCGACGCCATCGGCCGGGGGCTGGATCTGCGCCGTGGCGGAGAGCGCCCCGGCCTGCTGTCTTCGTTCGACCTTTCCGGTCGCGATCCTGGCGCTGGTAGCTTGCTGCGGCGTGAGCTCGACGACGCCCGCGCCGAGCGGAGCCGCCTCCGGCCTGGCCTCCTCGACCTTCGCCTCCTCGGGCTCCGACGTCTGCGACTGACAGCCCGCCGAGGCGAGCGCTCCGAGCAGCGCGCCTGCAACCCATGATCTCCTGGCGGTCATCGCGATCCCTCCGGTTCTCCAGCAAGCAACTCCAGCGTCGTCCACGCCTCCACCGCCGCCTCGAGCGCGTCGAGGTAGGAGAGCCGGGTCTCGACCAGGTCGCGTCGGACGACGTTGAACTCGATGAGGCCGATCTTCCCGGTCTGGAACGATTCGCGGGCCAGGCTGAGGTTGTCGCCGAGCTTCTCGACCACGTCCCGGTCGAAGGCGCGCACCGCGTCGCGCGCCCTCTGGTAGGCCACGCGCGCAGCGCGGACCTGGCGCTCGATCTCGCGGCGGGTGGCCAGCTCGGTGATCCGGGCCCTGGTCAGCTCCGCCCGGGCCGTTGCCCGACCGCCTTGATTCCGGTTGAAGAGAGGGAGCGGGATCGCGAGGCCGAGCAGGAGGACCTCGCGCGTGACATCTGCCTCCTCCTCTCGACCGTACGTGAGCGACACGGTCAGGTCCGGAACCCGCTGCGCATCCTCCAGCTCGACATCCGCCTCGGCTGCGCCGCGCTCCGCGCGGACCGCGTGAAGGTCGGGTCTCCGCGCGAGCGCGCCGGCGACCAGGGCTTCGGTCTCCGCGTCCGGGTCCGAAAACGCCGGTAGCGGCCCGACTGGTTCGAGATCGGCGCGCGCGCTCGCGCCGATGGCCGCGGCCAGCTCGACCTTGGCACCCGCGTGGCGGCGATCCGCGTCCAGGCGCTCGCGTGCGGCGCGACCGGCGTCGGCCGCGGCCACGTTGACCTCGAGCTCGGTCCCGGCGCCGCGGCGCAGCCGCTCGTCGACCGCCTGCTTGATCTCGGCCGCCATGGTCTCCGCCTCCCTGGCCGTGACCAGCCGCTCGCGCGCGATGAGGGCGAGGTAGAACGCGCGCTGGACGTCCCAGCGGACCTGCCAGCGAGTCCAGCGGGCGAGCGATCGCGCCGCGCGCCGACGCGACTCGGCGCCGTCGATGCGGCGTCCGCGCTTTCCGCCCAGCTCGATGGTCTGCGACAGCGACACGTCGAGGTCGACCAGCGTCCGTCCGCCTCCCAGGAGCTTCCGGCCGCCGCCGAACGACGGGCCGAACGTCGCGCCCAGCTCCGGGTTGAACGGAAGCGCGCGGGCGCCGCGCAGCGAGCCCTCGCTCAGGGCGACATCGGCCGCCGCCTGGGCGATCGCGGGGCTGCCAGTCAGCGCCCGGGCGACCGCCACGTCGATGGAAATGTTCTCGCCACGCGCTGCACTGCCGCCGCCAAGGATCGCGACGACCAGTGCACGCGCGGCCCATGACCGCACATGCATTCGATGATCTCCCTGCGGCGCCCATGCGCCGCGCTCGAGTCAGTGGAGCTGGACGAGCGAGATCAGCCGATGGGCGGCGGATGGGGAGGCGGAGTCGCCGCGCGCCCGGGGACATCGGGCAAGGGGGCGAACTCGACGCGGCGGTTCCGGAACAGTGGCGCGTCTCTGTGCGACGGCGACGCCAGCGGCGTGGCAGTGGCGTGACCGCACGAGTGGCAGAGCACCGTGCAGCCATGCTCCTGATCGAGCGGCTGGTCGTCTCCCGAGTAGTGCGACAGGTCGCGGTGCTCCACGAGGTGCACGGCGACCTCGATGACCTCGGACGCGATCGGCGTCAGCCCGATCGCGAGCACCAGGGCCATCGCACGCGTCCACACCGCGAGCAGTCTAGGATGGCGGGAAAGGTCGGTCAAGCCGGGCGGGGGAGGGTCGGCCTCGGCGAGACCGTGCGCGAAGGGCTGATCACCGCGCGGAGCTGCGCACGTCGAGAGCCGGGCGGCGCGTCCCACGGGATCGAATGAGATGAACGAGAACCCCAACGCCGAGCACACCTGTGCCGATGAGGATGGATGGCGGCGGCAGGGTGAGTGCAATCACGAGACAGCCGGCCAGGCCGACCACGGCGAGGCCGCGGGGCCACCGGCGCTGCCCGGGGTGGAGTGTCAACGCGGCGGCGTTGGCGACCGCGTAGTACACGAGGACCGCGAACGAGCTGAAGCCGATGGCGGAGCGCACGTCTGCAACAGCCGCGACGGCGGCGACGGTCGCGCCGACCGCGAGCTCGGCGCGATGCGGGATCCGGTGGCGCGGATGGACCGCCGAGAAGAACCAGGGAAGGTCACGATTCATCGACATCGCGAACACGGTCCTGCTGACGCCGGCGATGAGTGAGAGCAGGGCGCCGAGCGACGCGAGCGTCGCGCCCACTCGCACGGCCGGCGCCAGCCGCGCGAGGTGGCCGGTTTCCACACCGGCCGCGAGCGGCGCCGCCGCGGTGGCGACACCGACGGCCCCAGCCCCCGCGAGTGCGCTGACGGCCACGGCGGCATAGATCACGAGGGTGATACCGAGCGCGATCAGGATGGCGCGCGGAATGGTGCGTTCCGGCTGGACGACCTCCTCGCCGAGCGTCGCCAGGCGAGCGTAGCCGGCGAACGCGAAGAACAGGAAGCCCGACGATTGCAGAACTCCGTGAGCGCTGGCGCCGCGGATCGGCCAGAGGCGTGCGACGTCCGCGGAGCCGCCCGCCCACACGGCGACGACGACGACGGCCAGGGCGGCGAGGACCAGCGCGACGATGACGCGGCTGACCGCGACCGTCTTCTTCACGCCGAGATAGTTGACCGCCGTGAGCGCGAGGACCGCCCCGACGGCCAGGGGGCGTGCGAAGCGCGGGGCTGCGTAGGAGCCAAACGTCATCGCCATCGCCGCGCAGCTCGCGAGCTTGCCGATCACGAACCCCCAGCCGGCGATGAAGCCCCATGGACCGCCGAGCCGCTTCCTGCCATAGGCGTAGGCTCCCCCCGACTCGGGGTAGAGCGCCGCGAGCTGGGCCGAGGAGGTCGCGTTGCAGTAGGCGACCAGCGCCGCGAGCGCGAGGCCGAGCAGGAGCCCGTTTCCCGCGGCGCGCGCCGCCGGCCCGAACGCGGCGAACACGCCGGCGCCGATCATCGAGCCGAGCCCGATCACGACGGCGTCGCCGGTCCCGAGCCGGCGCGCGAGCCTGCTCGGCGCCTCGGCGCTCGCGTTCACGGACTGAAAAGCCTTGGACGGCACACGGGCGAGCTCATGGCGTGAAGCTGGCGAGATCGGCGATTCCCAGCGCCGCCTCGAGCTCGGCTACTTCCGACACGGTGCCTTCGAAGCCGTGCTCACCGAAGCGAGCGTGCTCCTGCTCCTCGAACTGTTCACCGAGCTCGCGGTAGGCCGCCCCGCCGACCACGCCGCGGAACGCGGGAAACAGCACCGTGTCCTCACGGGCCGCGTGGGGTCGATACATGCGCTGGAAGGCGCGCAGCAGCCCGGCGAGCCGGGGCGCGCCGCCCGGGTCCCCCGCCGCGCGGACGACATCCGCGGTGACCTCTCGACCGCGCTGATGCTGGCGCCGCAGGACCGCGACGAGGTCGACCTCGCGCCGCGCCGCCTCGAGCCGGGGAAAGACGAACTGCTCCTCGAGGTGCTCGTGGTATTCCTCGACGAACCGGCGGACGATGCCGGCGGAGCGCGTCAACACCGAGAGGTCCACGGCCGCTCCGTGCTCGAGGCGGCGGGCGGCCTCGTCATAGATGAGCAGGATGCGCTCGAGTACGCCGTGCTCCTGCATCAAGTCTTCACCTGGCGTGACCTCGGCTTCTCCGAGCATGTCCCCGTCCCGGGGGTGGCCGCCGGCCTCGCGCGCGGCGGCCGCGCCACATCCGCCCAGCACCAGCCCCGCGGCGGACATTGTCGCGCGAAGGAACCGTCTGCGGCCGTCATCGCTCCTCTTGAACGCGTCTGGCTTCATCGTGTCTCCCTCGCGGTCTTGCGACCCGCGGTCCGTTGCCGGTGAACGGGCTCGCGCCCGAGCACGACCTCCTCGTACAGCTCGGTCACCTCGCGGCGGAGCCGCTTCAGGAGGTGCCGACCCTCGCGCGTGATCCGGAACGACCGCCGAGCCCGCGCGTGGGGCGCGTCCCCCGTCCGCTCCAGCCAGCGGTTCTGCTCCATGCGGGCGAGGGCCGGGTAGAGGGTTCCCGGGCTGAGCACGTGCCCGTGCTCGGCGAGCTCCTCGAGCAACCACCGTCCCCACACCGGATGGGCCGCCGCGTGATGA
This sequence comes from Kofleriaceae bacterium, assembly GCA_035489015.1. GTDB lineage: Bacteria > Myxococcota_A > Polyangia > Haliangiales > Haliangiaceae > DATFRY01. The sequence continues at coordinate 21,405 of DATHKR010000012.1, forward strand.
AGGATGTGGATCTTCCAGATCCCGAGCCGAATCTCGCGGTCCTCTGCCGAGAGCATGCACGAAGAGCATATACGACTGTCGTAAACAGGTGGCAATCTGGTCGGCTCGAAGCGCTCGAGCCACGACGTGACCTCATCGCGTCGCGGCGACTCGCAAGGAGGAGCTCATGACGAAGCGAACTGCTGTGTCTCTGGTGCCTCTCATCCTGATGGCCGCGGCGGTCTCCGCTCACGCCGAGCCGCTCGCGCCGGCTCAGGTGGTCCCGGAGCTGCGCAAGGGCGGATACGTGCTCTTCATGCGCCATCCGGCGACCAACCCCGACCAGGCCGACACCGACCCGCTCCACCTCGACAACGTCAAGGCCCAGCGGGGGCTCTCGGACGAGGGCCGCAAGCAGGCGCGAGCGATCGGCGAGGCGTTCCGCAAGCTGAAGATCCCCGTGGCCAGGATCGTGTGCAGCAAGTTCTGGCGAGCCCAGGAGGCCGCGAAGCTCCTCGGCGTGGGCGAGGTCGGTCCCTCTGTCGATGTCGCCGAGGGTGGGCTGGTCGTGTCGCCCAACGAGAACAAGCGGCGGGCGGAGGCGCTTCGCCATCTCCTCGGCACACCGCCGCCGAAGGGCAAGAACCTGGTCATCGTCAGCCACAAGCCAAACCTGCAGGACGCGGCCGGAAAGGAGTTCGGCGACATCGGCGAGGCGGAGGTCGTCGTCTTCCGGCCCCTCGGGAATTCGAAGTTCGAGGCGGTCGCCCGCGTGGCGCCGACCCGATGGACAGAGTGGGCCGTGATGCGATAGCTCCTCTGGAGCTGCCCAAGAGCCCCCCGGAAGCATGATCTCGAAGCACGATGTCCGGCGTGGTGTGCGAGCCGGAGCACACTGGATCGGTGGGCCGCTCCAGCTTCGCCAGGCGGGCATCGCTGCGCCGCGCCCAGCCGGGTCAGAAGTCGTCGGCCCTCGCGAGAACCTGGGTCCAAGCTCACCCGGGCACGGTGCAATCGGCTCTTCAACGCTCGATCGAGATCCCCAGGCTCGCAGCGGCCTCGGGGGCGCTCAGCTCCTGAATATCGCGAAGCAGCAGGACCTCGCGATGCCCGGGATCGAGGTGAGCCATCGCCATGGCGAGGAGCTCCGTCCTTCGGCGCGCGACGAGCGTGTCTCAGCGACGACGCTAGACTTCAGGCGTGAAGTCTTGCTGCGAGGACAAGGCCGGCGAGCTGGCCGAGCTTCGCACCCGGCAGGGGCGTGTGCTCGGCGTGGTGCTGGCCATCAACGCGATCATGTTCGTGGTCGAGGCCACCGGCGGCATCGTCGCCCGGTCGACCGCGCTCCTCGCCGACTCGCTCGACATGTTCGGCGACGCCTCGGTCTATGCGCTGAGCCTGTGGGTGCTCCACCGCGGTCCGGTCTGGCGCGCACGCACCGCGGTGATCAAGGGGGCGGTCATGGGCCTCTTCGGGGCCGGGATCCTCATCGAGGCGGCGCTCAAGCTGGGGAGCGAGGTCTCACCGGAGGCGCATACGATGAGCGCGATCGGGCTCGTCGCGCTCGGCGCCAACGTCGCGTGCATCGTCCTTCTCTTCCGCCATCGAACCGACGATCTCAACCTCCGCTCGACCTGGCTGTGCTCGCGGAACGACATCATCGCCAACCTCGGCGTCATCCTCGCCGCGATCGCGGTCGGGATCGTGGGCTCCGGCTGGCCGGACCTCCTGGTCGGCGCGTTCATCGCCGCGCTGTTCCTCCGCTCCGCCGGCTCGGTCTTGCGCGAAGGGATCGTCGAGCTGAGGCGCGTCTCCCGCGCGCCGTAGCACCCTGGCTCAATCGCCGACCAGCTCGGCGAGGTGGTGCGCGGCTTCCGTGGATCGCCAGTCGCGCGCGCCGCCGTATCGGCGCGTGAGTCGGCCGTCCCGTGACACCAGATACGTGTCGGGCAGGGTGAAGACGTCGTACAGGTGGTGCGCGTCGGGCGTCGCGGCGCGCACCACTTCCGGCGGCACGTCACCGCCGAAGTAGTCGCGCACGGTAGCCCAGTCGTCGTCGACCGACACCGCCAGGAGGACCAGGCCGTCCTTCTGGAGCGCGCGCGCCGCGGCCACCAGCCCGGGGAGCTCCTCGCGGCAGGGCGGGCACCAGGTGGCCCAGAAGTGGACCAGCACCGTGCGGCCGCGCAGCCCGGCCACGGAGAGGTGGGAGCCGTCGAGCCGGACGAGATCGAGATCGGGCGCCAGCCGGCCGGTCACGACCTCGCCGCCGAAGCTCGGCGATGCTGGCGTCTCACGGCCGCGCTCCACGGCCCGGTAGATCGCCAGCGCCCCGACCTGCACGGCGATGAGGGCGCCGACCGCGAGCCACATTCTGGTGCTACGGCGGCGGGACACGAGTCAGGTTTCGCTCCGATCGGCCGAGACCGATGACGCTGTAGAGGGCCGGGATGACGAGGAGGGTCAGCGCGGTCGATGACAGGACGCCGCCGACGACCACGGTCGCGAGCGGCCGCTGGACCTCTGCGCCCAGGCCGGTGTTGAGCGCCATCGGCAAGAACCCGATGCTGGCCACCAGGCCGGTCATGAGCACCGGGCGCAGCCGCTTCTCGGCCGCGCTCTCGATCGCGGGAAGGAGCGCCATCCCCTGTTCGAGGTGCTGCCGGATGGTCGAGACCAGGACCATCTCGCCAAGAACCGCGACGCCCGAGAGCGCCACGAATCCGACACCCGCCGAGATGGAGAAGGGCAGATCGAAGAGCCACAGGGCCACCACCCCGCCGACGGTGGCAAACGGGACGCCGGTGAAGACTCCCGCCACGTCGATGAGCCGGCCGTAGGTGAAGTAGAGCAGGATGAAGATCAGTGCGAGCGCGAGCGGCACGACCAGGTACAGCCGGTGCCGCGCCCGCTCGAGGTGCTCGAACTGACCGCCGAGCCGGATATAGTAGCCGGGCGGCAGCTCGACCTGCTCGTCGATCGCGCGGCGCGCGTCGGCCACGAAGCTCCCCACGTCGCGGCCGCGCACATTTGCCTGGACCACGATGCGGCGCCGCGCCCACTCTCGGTTGATGGCGGCGGGCCCGTCCACCGTGTGGATGCGGGCGAGGTTCGCCAGCGGGATCCGATCGCCGCTGGCTGCGGTGACCAGGATGCGACCCACCGCCGCCGCGTCCCGCCGGTACTCGTCGGCCAGCCGGATGACGATGGGAAACCGCCGCTCTCCTTCCTGGAGGTCGCCCACATCCAGAGCGCCCAGCGCGGCGACCGCGTCCAGGACCTCGCGCGCCGCAATCCCACGCCGCGCGATGGCGTCGCGATCCACCGTCACCTCGATGGTCGGCTGGCCGGTCACCTGTTCGGTGAGGACGTCAGCGGCGCCGGGGATGGCCTCGATGACGCGCTGGATCTCGGCCGCCTTGGCGCGCAGGGTCTCGAAGTCGTCGCCGAACAGCTTGACTCCCACGTCGGCGCGGATCCCGGCGATCATCTCGTTCATCCGCATCTCGATCGGCTGGGTGAAGACCATGCGCATCCCCGGCAGCACCGAGAGCTCCTGCTGCATGACGGCGACCAGCTCGTCCTGGGTCGCGGCTCGGGTCCATTCGTCGCGCGGCTTCAGGGTCACGAAGACGTCGGAGAGCTCGATGCCCATCGGGTCGGTCGCGAGCTCCGCGCTGCCGGTCCGGGTCCACACTCGCTCGATCTCGTGCGGGAACCCGGCGAGGAGGGCGCGCTCGATCTGGGTCCCGTAGCGAACCGACTCCTCGATCGAGACGGAGGCGAGTCGCACCGTGTTGACGACGATGCTCCCCTCGCGAAGCCTGGGGACGAACTCGGAGCCGAGCCGCGTGGCCAGGAAGGCGCCGTTCGCCACCATCAGGACCGCGCCGGCCAGCACCGCCCACCGCCAGCGCAGCGCGCCGCGGAGGACCGGCCGGTACAGCCGCTTGAGACGGGCCACCAGCCAGGTGTCGCGCTCGCGCGGCGCGCGGGGCAGCGCGAGGCTGGCCAGGACCGGCATGAGCGTGAGCGACAGGAACATCGAGCCGATCAGGGCGAAGACGACCGTCAGCGCCATCGGGCGGAACAGTTTTCCCTCGACTCCCTCCAGGGTGAGGATCGGCAGGTAGACGATGAGGATGATGAGCTCGCCGAACATCGTCGGACCCCGGACCTCGACTGCCGCGTCGCGAACCACCTCCACCCGATCGGTCCGGCCGCCATCTTCGGCCAGCCGGCGCGCCGAGTTCTCCACCATGATGACCGAGCTGTCCACCACCAGGCCGAAGTCGATGGCGCCCAGGCTCATGAGGCTGCCCGCGATGCCCGCCCGGGTCATGAGGTCGAACGCGAACAGGAGCGAGATCGGGATCGCCGAGGCCACGATGAGACCCGCGCGCAGGCTCCCGAGGAACACGAACAGCACGGCGACGACCAGGATCGCGCCCTCGAGCAGGTTGGAGCGGACCGTGTGCAGGACCTTCTCCACCAGGGTCGTCCGCTCGTACACCGGCGTCGCCAGGACACCGGCCGGAAGCGACTTCTGGATCTCGGCCAGGCGGGCGCGCAGCCTGCCGGTCACCTCGTGGCCGTTCTCGCCCATGAGGAGAAAGCCGAGGCCGAGGACGACCTCGCCCTTGCCATCGGCCGAGACGGCGCCGCGGCGAATCTCGTGCCCCTCGACCACCCGGGCCACGTCGCCTACCCGGATCGGGACGCCATCCACGGCGGCGATCACGATCTTCTCGATGTCGGCCGGCGTCGTCACCAGACCGATCCCCTGGACGGTGCTCGCCTCGCCGGCCTGGTCGACCGTGCCGCCGCCGACGTTGGCGTTGTTCGCCTCGAGCGCCTCGGCCAGCCCGGCCAGGGTCACGTCGTACTTCTGGAGGGTCCGTGGATCCACCACGACCTGGATCTGTCGCTCCTCACCGCCCCAGGCGTTGACCTCGGCCACGCCCGGCACCGACGCGAGCTGCGGCCGGATGATCCAGTCCTGCACCGTCCGCAGATCGGACAGCGTCTTGCCGCTACCGGTCACGAGGTAGTGAAACACCTCGCCGAGGCCGGTCGCGACCGGTCCGAGCTGAGGCAGCTCGACGCCGCCGGGCAAGCTCACGCGCCCGATGCGTTCGTTGACGACCTGGCGCGCCAGGTAGATGTCCGTGTCGTCGTCGAACACCACCGTCACCTGCGACAGCCCGAAGCGCGAGACCGACCGCACCTCGGTCAGGCCGGGAAGCCCGGACAGGGACTGCTCGACCGGCGCCGTGATCTGCCGCTCCATCTCGACGGGCGACAGCGCGGGCGCGACGGTGTTGACCTGGACCTGGACCGGGGTGGTGTCGGGGAACGCGTCGATCGGGAGGTCGCGGAACGCGATCACGCCCGCGACGATCACCCCGGCCCAGACCAGGATGACGACCAGTCGATGGCGGAGGGACCATTCGATGACGCGGGTCAGCATCGGAGCTCACTCCACATCGCAGCAGCCCGCGCCGATGGCGCCCTTCAGGGTCTCGGTCTTCAGCAAGAAGCTCCCGCGAGTGGCCACCGGTTCGCCGGACTTCACCCCGCTGGCCAGCTCGACCAGGTTGCCCTCACTCAGGCCGATCTCGACCCGCCTGGCCTCGTAGACATCCTGGGCCAGCTGGACGAACACGAGCGAGATCTCGCCCGCCCGCTGGACGGCCTCCTTCGGGACCATCACTGTCGGCCGCGTGGCGCCCAGCTCCACGAGCGCGTGGCCGTAGAGGTTCGCGCGCAGCACGCCGTCCGGGTTGTCGAGCCGGGCCCTCGCCCGGGCCGTGCGGGTCCGGACGTCGACCTCGGGCGCCACGTACTCGATGTGGCCCTTCCACTCGCGTCCAGGCGCCGCGTCCAGGACGACGGTGAGCGGCTGTCCGGTCGCGATCGCTCCCGCCTGGTCCTCGGGCACGTCGATCTCCACCCACATCGAGCTGGTGTCGACGATCTCGAAGAGGACCTCGCTGCCGTCGACCATGTGGCCGATGGTGGCCACTCGGCGGATCACGGTGCCGGCGAGCGGAGCGCGGACGGCATAGGCGCTGGTACCTGCCTGGCCGGTGCCGACCATGCCGAGCGAGGCCCTCGCGGCGGCGAGCTCTCCCCGCGCCGCGTCGAGGTCCTGGCGCGCGGTCTGGATGTCCTTCTCGGGCGCCACGCCGCTCTCGTGGAGCGACTTCGTGCGCTCGTGGGTGGCCTCGGCCACCTCGAGTCGGGACGCCGCGGCGCGCACGCGCGCGCGATCCGCTCCGACCGAGGCGCTCTCGATGAGCGCGAGCTGCGCGCCCTCGACGACCCGGGCGCCGACATCGACGTTGATGCGGCGGACGACGCCGGCCGCTCGCGCGTTCACCTCGGCGTGACGGGTGGCGTCGTAGACGATTGTGGCGACCGCTTCCAGTCGCGCGCCGCCGGAGCGCGCCTCGGCAGGGACGGCCTCGATGCCGGCCAGCCGGGCGGCATCCTTGCTCTTGAAGCGGACCTTGGTCCCCTCGACCGGCGCGCCGTCGTCTTTCACCTCGTCCTTCACGTCGGCGCCGGGCATGCCACCTCGCTCCGGGTGGCAGATGGGGCAGAACGACTCCGGGAAGCCGTGCTCGGGGCACCAGTCTCCCTTGGCCTGGAAGACGGCGGCGAGCTTCGGATTGCACTTGGTGCAGACGGCTTCGAGGACGCCGTGCTCGGCGCACATGGCGCCGCTCGCGGCCGGGGCCGACGATCCCTTCCTGACCGCGGGGTTCGCAGGCTCGTCCTCGGCGCAGCTGCTGGTCGCCAGGATCAGGACGAGCGCCGCACACGGAGCGATTCGCACGCGTGACATGTTCGACTCCTTCCGATGGTCAGACGGCAGCCGACCGGCCACGCCACGTGCGTGCCGGTGCGGCGGTGATCTCTCGAGTGCTCGCGGCTACGCCAGAGGCCGCGGTGGTCGAAAGACGCCGGGAAGGAGGCGGTTCTGCGGATGAACATCGGGCGCCACGGCCTGGACGGCCGGGGCGGGTGACGAGCCCACCGCGATCGAGGGCTCACACGGCATCACCGGAGAGATGTGCGCCGCGCACACGCAGTGAGAGCAGGGCAGCGGACATCCCCCGTCCGGAATGACATCGTCCGGGCAATCGGGCTCGTCGCAGCCGTCGCAGCATCCATCCGCGGCGAGGACGGAGACCGCGCGAGCCAGGCCGCTCGTCGCGAAGAAGAGCGCGACGACGAGGACTGCCTGGGCGAACCGAGCTGCCACGACCATGAATTATCGATGGGACAGGAACGGCGCCGCAAGGACATCGTCGCCGCATCGTCGGGGCGGCCCGGGCGGCAAGGAACCGGGGCGAGGCGCGGTCAGGGGGCGGCGCGGTTGATGCCGAGCGACCAGCGGTCGAGGGTGCCGACGTCGGCCGCGCTGTTGTCGGACACGTCGAGCACCCACTCGCCGTTGGCGTCCAGGCCGGCGGGGATGTCGACCTCGAACACCTCGTGGATGTCGTCGAGCCCGTCGATGGGGTCGGGTGCGATGAAGACGACCGCGTCGCCGCGCGGCGGGGTCAGGCTGACCTCGAGATCGCCGCGGAAGGTGTGGGTGATGTCGAGGCGGACCTCGACGCTCTGCACCACCGCGCAGGTGCCGGTTGCCTCGATGACGCGCGAGATACCGGCCGGACTGTTGTCGGGGATGTCGACGATCTCGTCGTCGACCGCCGAGAACGTCTCCGGGCCGACACACGCGTCGATCCCGACGCCGGCGTCGGGCCGGTCGCCTCCGCCGTCGGGCGGATCGATCGCCGCGTCGGGATCGCCGGTCAGCGGGCCGTCCGGCTGTCCGATGGAGCCATCCGGCACCATCGCGGCGCAGGTGCGGTCCTGGTCCGGGGCGTAGCAGAACCCGTCGGTATCGCAGCTTGTCCCATCTGGACACTGCCCCAGGTCACTGCATACAACGGTGCAGGCCTGGGGACTTCCCGGGCTGCAGCCGGCCGCGGTGGCGGCGGTGGCCAGGACGAGGAGGGCGGCGGGACGGAGGAGGGTGGTCACGGTCTGACGAGAGGACAGTCGCCGGGGCGACATGTCGCGCACAAGAGGGGTGCGAGAATTTGCCGCACCGCGTCCCATCGGACCTGGCAAGGGGAGCAAGCCAGGCCACCAGGGACGTATGATGCGGACGGGGGCTGCCGTCGGCGACCGCAGGGCGGTCGTGAGCGAACGCGCGCGAAGCGCGCCCAGGGGGAGGAAGCAATGGTCGGTGTGGTCCGAGTGATGGGGTTGGTGTTGCTGGGTGGGTGCACGGTGCAGGGCCCGGGGCAGCCGTCGACGATGCCGGAGGGCGGCGAGGTGCCGGCCGAGAGCGGGGCCGAGGGGCCCGGAGACGTGATCGAGGCCGGCTGTGGCTTCAACGGAACCCAGCTGCAGGGCGAGATCGGCTCCGAGTTCCAGGTCGCCTGTCCGGCCAACTGTCAGGCCGAGGGCGCGACCTGGGGCAGCGACGTCTACACGCTGGATTCGGGCCTGTGTCGGGCCGGCATCCACGCCGGCGCGATCCCGACGTCGGGCGGCATGATCCAGGTGCGGATCGAGCCGGGCCGGCCGGCCTACCGCGGCACCGCGCGCAACGGGATCCAGTCATCCGACTATGGGCAGTACCCGAAGAGCTTCGTGGTGCTGGCCGGCGGCGAGGGCGGGGGGCCGGTGGCCGAGGGTGGCGAGGGCGGCGGCGATGACGGCGGCGGCGAGCCCGCCGGAGGAGACGGCGGCGGCGGAGGAGGAGGAGGAGGCTCCGACGTGATCGAGGCCGGCTGCGGCTACAACGGCACCCAGATCGTCGGCGAGATCGGCACCCACGTGGTGGTGAACTGCCCGGCCGGCTGCGCGGGCGAGGGCGCGACCTGGGGCAGCGGCCACTACACCCTCGACTCCGGTGTGTGCCGCGCGGCCATCCACGCCGGCATCATCAAGGACAGCGGCGGCGACGTCGGCGTGACCATCGAGCCCGGCCGGCCCGCGTACCGCGGCAGCCTGAAGAACGGGATCCAGTCGTCCGACTACGGGAACTACCCGAAGAGCTTCAAGGTCGGGCGCCCCTAGAAGGGCCAGGCGCCGATGCGGGCGTCGCTCCTCCTCCTCGCGGTCGCGGCCTGCTCGGGCGGGCCGTCGGCCGCGCCGGTCGGGGCCGATGCTCGCCCGTCGCCGGGCCAGGCCACGCCGGGGGCGCGGGTGCTGTTCGTCGGCAACAGCCTCACCGCCGGCAACGACGTGCCCGGCATGGTCGCGGCGATCGCGGCGGCCGCGGGGACGCCGCTCTCGGTCGACGCGGTGCTCCTGCCCGGCGCGAGCCTGGGCGATCACCTGGCCGAGGGGACCGTGCGGACACGCCTGGCCGGGGCGCGCTGGGACTTCGTGGTGCTGCAGCAGGGGCCGTCCAGCCGGCCGGACAGCCGCCGCCAGCTGCGCGAGGACGTGGCCCGGTTCGCCCCGCTCATCCGCGCGGCCGGCGCGCGGCCGGCGCTGTACATGGTGTGGGCGATCCAGTCGGAGCCGGAGTGGTTCGACGAGGTGCGCGACTCGTACGCGATCGCGGCCGAGGACATCGACGGCATCTTCCTGCCGGCCGGCGAGGCGTGGCGCGTGGCCTGGCGGATCGATCCGTCGCTGGCGCTCTACTCGCCCGACGGTCTGCACGCGACCGCGGCCGGATCGTACGCGGCGGCGCTGGTCATCGCGGCGGGGCTGACCGGCCGCTCGCCGGTCGGGGCGCCCGCGCCCGACGGGATCGCGGCGGGCGTGGCGGCGACCCTGCAGCAGGCGGCCGCCGAGGTGGTCGGCGGGGCGGCTGGCGGGGCCGCGCCAGCGCACGCGCCCTGATCTCCCGCGGCGGTGCGGACAGGCGCCGGCGCGCATGGCGCCGGGGCGGCCGGGTGGCCGAAGATCGGGTCGACGTCGCGTCGACGTGAGGGAGCGGTCCCATGGAATGGTTGCGTCTCATCGGAGTCGCCGTGGTCGTGGTCGGCTTCGCGCTGCGCCTGCGGGTCACGGTGGTGGTGCTGGCCGCCGGCATCGCGACCGGGCTGGTCGCCAAGGGGCTCGATGGCGGCTTCGGGCCCGGGATCCTGCCCGCGCTGGGGCAGGCGTTCGTCAACGGGCGCATCATCACGCTCCTGGTCCTGTCCCTGCCGGTGCTCGGCCTGCTCGAGCGCGCCGGGCTGCAGGAGGAGTGCAGCCGGGTGATCCGGCGAGCCGGCGCGGCCACCGCCGGGCGGCTGCTGGTGGCCTATCACGTGTTTCGCTCGCTCATCGGCATCGCCGGCATCCGCCTGGGCAGCGGGCACGTCATCTTCACCCGCCCGCTGGTGGTGCCGATGGCGCTGCCCGCGGCCGGGCTGGCCGGGTCGGCCGGGCCGGGCGGGTCGGAGGGCGGGGCCAGCGGCGCCGAGGTCAGCCCCGACGACGCCGACCGCGCCGTCGAGATCGACCGGATCAAGGCGGCCGCCTCCGCCTCCGAGAACTACGCCAACTTCTTCGGCCAGAACCTCTTCTTCGGCTCGCCGGGGGTGGCCCTCGTGGTGAAGAACCTGGCCGACAACGGCCACGTGGTCAGCGCGCTGCTGGTGGCCAAGCTCGCCATCCCGGTGGCGATCGCGGCGCTGCTCCTGGCCGGGCTGCAGTACGCGCTGCTCGACCGCTGGCTGCGCCGGCGCCAGGCCGCCCGCGCGGCCTCGCCCGCGGAGATCGCGCCATGAGCCTCGCCTGGCTGTTCGATCTCGAGGTCGTCTACGTCGCGACCGGCGTGGTCCTGGCCGTGTTCGCCGGCTTCACCCTCGCCGACCGCGCCAACCGCGCGCGCATCGGCACCGCGATGTTCTGGCTGGTGCTCGGGGTCCTGTTCGCGCTGGGCAGCCACCTGCCGGCCTGGCTGAACGGGGTGCTGGTGGTCATCCTGGTCGCCATCGACGGGCTCGGGCTGGTTCGCCAGGGCAGCTACCGCGAGGCGGGGCAGGCCGAGCGCGCCGCCGGCGCCGACCGCCACGGCCTGCTCCTGTTCGTGCCGGTGGTGCTCATCCCGACCCTGACCTACGCCGGGACCCGCGTGTTCCAGGGGCCGGGCTACACCGCCAACGACGTCCTCTACGTCGGCCTCGGTCTCAGCTCGGCGGTGGCAACCGTCGTCGCCCTCTGGATCACCCGCGCGCGGCCGGTCCTCCTGGCCCACGACGGCCGCCGCCTGGCCGACGCGATCGGCGCGGTCCTGATCCTGCCCCAGCTCCTGGCCGCGCTCGGCGAGATGTTCAAGACCGCCGGCGTCGGCAGGGTGATCGCGTCGAGCGTCGCCGCGGTCATCCCGACCGACAGCCTGCTCGCGGTCGTGCTGGTCACCTGCGCCAGCGTCGTCCTGTTCACCTTCATCATGGGGAACTCGTTCGCCGCGTTCCCGGTGATCATGGCCGGCATCGGGGTGCCGCTGCTCATCGAGCCGTTCGGGGTCAGCCCGGCGCTGGTCGGGCTCATGACCCTGACGGTGGCGTCGTGCGGGACGCTGTGCACGCCGATGGCCGCCAACTTCAACCTCCTGCCCCCGGCGCTGCTCGAGATGCGCGACCGTCACGGCGTCATCAAGTTTCAGGCGCCGGTCGCGGCCGCCATGTTCGCCGTGCACGTGCTCCTGCTCTGGGGGCTGGCCTCCTTCGCCGCGTGACCGCCGGCGCCCGAGCGGCGCCGCACGGCGAGGCGAGATGGCGACATCGTCGACGGTTCGGCTGCGCTCGACCGTGAGCCCCCGTACGGGCCCCGAGGAGCCGGAGGATCGCGAAATCGCCCGGTCCTCGGCGCGGGCGGCGAGATGGTCGCCGACTTGCAGTGAACAGGCTGGACGGACGGACCGACTGAGCACGACTTCAGACGATCCACACAGCACCGTCCGGCAAGGAGACCTCGTGGGCGCGATCAGGAAGGCAACCAGCAAGTCCAAGGACGCGATCGATCGCGCCGCCAGGGCGGCCAAGTCGGCCGTCGGCCAGGCCGGCGGCCATAGCAAGGACGCCGCGCGCGCGGTGGGCAACAAGGTCAAGGACGCCGGCAGCGCGGTCAAGAAGGCCGGCCGCACCATCAAGCGGAAGAGCTAGGAGGCCGTCATGCTGATGCTTCTACTCGTCGTCGTTCTCATTCTCGCGCTGGCCGGCGGCGGCTGGGGCCACAGTCGGTGGGGCTACGCTGGCTGGTCGCCCGCCCTCATCATCGTCGTCGTTCTTCTGTTCCTCCTCTTCACCCATCGCCTGGGCTGACCCTCGCCTGGACTGACCCTTCGTCGGTGCGAGGGGTCGCCGCAGCGGCGGCGGGACAAATCGGCGCCGGGCGGCCTGAAAAGGCTGCCCCGCGCCGACCCTCTCTCCTGCGGTAGCGGTTAGATCGCGGCATGCGCGCGCTGGTCACCGGAGCCACCGGCCTCATCGGCAACGCCATCGCCATGGATCTGATCGCGCGCGGCCACGATGTGCGCGCCCTGGTCCGGGATCCCGACCGGGCTCGCGCGGCGCTGCCCGAGCGGGTGGCCTTGTCCCGCGGCGACGTCACCGCGCCGGATTCGCTGCCGGCGGCGATGCGCGAGGTCGACTGGGTCTTCCACGCGGCCGGCATGCCGGAGCAGTGGCAGCGCGACGAGCGCATCTTCGACCGCGTCAACCGGCAGGGAACCGCCAACGTGCTAGACGCGGCGCTGGCCGCCCGGGTGAAGCGGGTGATCTACACCTCGACGATGGACGTCTTCGCGGCCGAGCCGGGTGGGACCCTGGTCGAGACCAACCTCGACCGCGCGCCCAAGCCCACCGCGTACGAGCGGTCGAAGCAGGCGGCCGAGGTGGAGGCCGAGGCGCGGCGCGAGCGCGGGCTCGATCTGGTCTACGTCAACCCGGCGGCGGTGTACGGGCCGAGCCCCGTCCACGTCGGGCTGAACTCGTTCTTCCTGCAGATGGTGACCGGCAAGATGCCGATGGTCCCGCCCGGCGGGATGTCAGTGTTGTACGTGGACGGCTGTACCCAGGCCCACGTCGGCGCGGCCGAGCGCGGCGTCTCCGGCGAGCGCTACCTGGTCGCCGACGAGCACGTCAGCTGCGCGGCGCTGGCCGCCGAGATCTCCCGCCAGGCGGCGGTCAAGCTGCCGCGCAACGGCCCGGTCTGGCTGGTCCGCTCGCTCGCCCGGGCGTCCGCGCCGCTGGCGAGGCTGTTCGGCTTCCGCCCGCTGGTCGCGCCCGGCCAGCTCGCGTTCCTCCTGTGGAACGCGCGGGTCGACGCGAGCAAGGCCAGGGCCGCGCTCGGCTTCAGCCCGACCCCGCTGTCGAGCGGCGTGGAGAAGACGCTCGCCTTTCTGCGCGCGCAGGGTCTCGCCTGACCGCGCGGCGAGGTCAGGCGGCGGCGTCGACCAGCCGCTGCAGGATCTCGCGGACCTGACCGGCCGGCAGCTCCTCGCCGAGGTCGACCCGCGCGCGCAGGGCCGAGAACGTGCGCCCCGCGTTCCACGAGCGCTCGAACGCGGCCGGGCCGATGAGCAGCGTCTTCTCCCCGTCGAAGTCGGCCACGTCGCGCGGCTGCCCCTCACCCCACACCCACAGCGCGTGCGGCACATGGCGCGGCTCGCGCAGATCGTGGGCAGCGGCGCGCCAGCCGTACAGGTTCCACGACCCGGCCACGTGGTTGCGCCGGCACTCGCTGGCCTCGCCGCGCAGCACCGCCATCACGTCGGGCGGGTTGCTGGTGCCCGGCACCCCTTGCGGCACCAGCGCCTCGGCCAGGAGCGCGTGCAGGTCGAAGTTGGACACCACCCCGTCCACCACCACCCGGAAGCCGCGCCCGAGGACCGGGAACAGGATCAGCCAGGGCGCGTCGAGCTGGGCGCCGGTCAGCGCGTGCAGCCAGCTCGCCTCCGACCGGCGCAGGGCGTGAGCGGCGCGACCGAGCTCGGCGTCGCCGATCGCGCGGCGGAGCAGCTCGCGGTCGCGGGTGAACGAGGCCACCGCCGGCAGCGTCCACTGCTTGAGGTGGACCAGGGCGGCGGCGCCCGGGCGATCGGCGTCGAGCTGGTCGCGGAACAGCGCGCGCGGGATCGCGCGATCATCGACGTACGCGACGACGTCGTACTCGGCGTGCTCGTCCTCCTCCTCGCTGTCCGGCCCCATCGCGACCAGGCAGCGGTCGGCGAACCGCCGCGCCGCGGCGAAGACCGGCGGAATCTTCGCGAGCAGCACCTCGCCCAGCCGGCGGGGCGGCGCGCCGCGCTCGACCAGCGTGCCGCCGCTCATCGCGACGTGGGCGACGCCGTCGGCGTCGTCGAGCCGCGCGCGGGCCAGCCGGTCGACCAGGAGATCGAGCGCCGCGGCGAGCTGCTCGGCGCTCGCCCGCCGCGACACGCGGACCAGTTGCTGGCAGGCGTCGTCGACCCGGCCGGCGTCCCAGTCGACACCGTCGACGGCTCGCGCCAGCTCCGCGGCGATCTCGATCACCATGCGTTCTCCTTCCGCTCTCCTGCTCGGCAGGCGGGCGGGGGGTCTCGGCTCGACCATAACCGACCGAGGGCGATGAGCCGCGCCGAATCGGCAATCCCCACGCGCCGCGGCGCTTCCGCTGGCCTGGGGCACCGGCGCAAGATGGGCCGGTGTCGCAAGCTCGCTACGACGTGATCGTGGTCGGTGGAGGCCACAACGGCCTGGTTGCCGCGGCGTTGCTCGCAAAGCGCGGGCGGCGCGTGCTCCTGCTCGAGCGGCGCGAGAAGGTAGGTGGCGCGGCCACCACCGAGACGCCGTTCGGCCCCGACTTCAAGGTGACCGCGCTGTCCTACGTGGTCAGCCTCATGCCTCCGACGGTGCTGAACGAGCTCGAGCTCGAGCGCCACGGTTACCGGATCTACCCGCAGCACCCGTACTTCGCCCCGTATCCGGACGGCCGGTCGCTCATGATGTGCGACGACCCGGCCCGCCGCTTCGCCGAGATCGCCCGCTTCTCGCGCGCCGACGCCGAGGAGATGGAGCGCTGGGACGACTGGCTCGGCCGGCTCGGCGCCGTGCTCGGGCCGATGCTCACCATGGTGCCGCCGCGGATCGGCTCGCGCCGCCCGCGCGACCTCCTGGCCACCCTCGCGGCCGCCTGGCGCATGCGCAAGCTCGACGAGCGCGGCGTCGCCGACGTGACCCGGCTCATGACCATGAGCGTCGCCGACCTGCTCGAGGAGCGCTTCGAATCGGACCAGGTGCGCGGGGTGCTGTCGGTCAGCGGCGTCATCGGCAGCTGGGCCGGGCCGCGCTCACCGGGCACCGCGTACGTCATGGCCCACCACAAGATCGGCAGCGTCGGCGACGGCCAGATGGGCTCGTGGGGCTTCCCGGAGGGGGGCATGGGCGGCGTCACCGCTGCCATGCGGCGGGCGGCGGAGAGGTTCGGCGCGACCATCCTGACCGGCGCCGAGGTCGCCCGCATCGACGTGCGCGAGGGTCGGGTGCGCGGCGTGGTGCTGGCCGGCGGCGACGAGTACGAGGCGGACGTGGTCATCGCCACCACGCACCCGAAGCTCACCTTCCTGCGCCACATCGAGCGCGACCAGCTGCCGGTCGACTTCGTCGAGGCGATCGAGCGGTGGAAGACCCGCAGCGGCACGGTGAAGGTCAACCTGGCCCTCGACCGGCTGCCGGAGTTCAGCTCGAGGCCGGGCTTCGACCCGGAGGTGCACGGCGGCACCATCGTCCTGGCCGACTCGCTGGGCGAGATCGAGGACGCGTTCCAGGACGCGGTCGGCGGTCGCCCGGCCCGGCGCCCGTTCGCCGACATCTGCATCCCGTCGGTGTTCGACCAGACCCTGGCCCCGCCCGGCAAGCACGTCATGTCGATGTTCACGCAGTGGGTGCCGCACCAGTACGCGGCGGCGCCCCACCGCGAGCAGCTGGAGGCCTACGCCGACCGCCTGGTCGCGCGGGTCGAGGAGGTCGCACCCGGCTTCACCAGCAGCATCCTCCACCGCCAGGTCATCGGCCCCCACGAGATGGAGCAGACCTACGGCCTGGTCGGCGGCAACATCTTCCACGGCGAGCTGTCGGTGAACCAGCTCTTCCACATGCGTCCGGCCCCCGGCTACGCCGACTTCCGCACGCCGATCCAGGGCCTCTACCAGGCGTCGTCGGCGACCCACGGAGGAGGCGGTGTCACCGGCATCCCGGCGCTGCAGGCGGTGAAGCGGATCATGAAGGACCTCTGACCCGCGGCGTTCAGCCGATCGCGCCGACCAGGGGCGCGGGCGCGCCGGTCGCGGCGCGGAGTCGCTCGCGCCGGTGGATCCGCATCGGCAGGCCGCCCCTCGGCCGCAGGGTGATGAGCGGCTCCGTCGCCACCTGCTCGTGCCCGGGCTCGAGGTCGAAGCGCAGCTCCTGGACCAGGCGGCAGAGGGCGATCTGCCCCTCCATCAGGGCGAAGTGGCTGCCGATGCAGACGCGCGAGCCGCCGCCGAAGGGGAGATAGGCGTACCGATCGATCGGCCGGGCCTGGTCCGGCGCGAACCGCTCGGGGCGAAAGGCGAGCGGGTCGGGGAACAGCGCGGCGCGGCGGTGCATGCCGAGGATGTTGACGATCACCGCTTCGCCCCGGCGCACGTCGTGGCCGCCGATGGTCAGGTCGCGGGTGGCTCGCCGCACCACCATGTAGGCCGGCGGGTAGAGCCGCATCGCCTCCTTGAAGACCTGCAGCGCGAACGGCAGCCGGGCCAGCGACGCGAGGTCGGGCGAGCGCCCGCCCAGCTCGCGGTCGACCTCCTCTTCCAGCCGGGCGCGCACGCCCGGGTTGTGGGCCAGGAGGTAGAGCGCCCACGACAGCGCGTTGGCCGAGGTCTCGTGGCCGGCCAGGAGGATCGTCATCGCCTCGTCGCGGACCTGCTGGTCGCTCATCGCGGCGCCGTCCTCGTCCCGGGCCAGGAGCAGCATCGAGAGCAGGTCGCCGGCGTCGCCGCCGGCCGCGCGCCGCTCGCGGATCACCCGGTACACGACCCGGTCCAGCCGGGCGATCACCCGCCGCGAGCGCAGGTTGGACGGCGACGGCACCCGCGGCGGCACCGGCACCAGGGAGCCGAGCTGCGAGCTCACGTGCTCCATGGCCAGGGTCAGCGCCGCGTAGATCTCGCCCGCGTCGCCGCCGAGGTCGCTGCGGAACAGCGTCTGCCCGGCGATCTCCAGGGCCAGCCGCATCATCTCGCGCGACAGGTCCGCGCTGTCGGTCCGCTTCAGCCGCTCGACCGACCGGTCGGTGCAGGAGGCGATCGCGCCGGCGTACTCGGCGATCCGCCGGGGCAGGAACGACGGCGCCATCATGTGCCGCTGTCGGCGGTGGACGCCGTGCTCGCTGGTCAGCAGCCCCTCGCCCAGGAGCGGCCTGGCGAACAGGCTGAGCCCGACGCCCTTCACGAACGCGTCGTCGCGCTCGACCAGGACCTCCCGGGCCAGGGACGGCTCGCTGACCACGACGCCGCGCAGGAAGAAGCCGACCCGCATCCGGGCGATGTCGCCGTGCTGCTCGGCGATCCGGAGGAGGAGGCCGGCCCGGTCCCGGCGGAACTCGGACAGGTTGCCGAGGATCGGGTGGCCGGCCACCCGGGGCGTGCGCTGATTCATCTTGCTCTGCTGCATGTCGATGGCATTATGCGAGCGAAAGCACGCATTACAAACTCGCATCCGGGGCCCACCGCCATGCCAGCCAGACTCGACACCAGACCGCGCAAGACCGCCCGCCAGAGCCGATCGCAGGCCACGGTGGACGCCATCCTGAAAGCGACCGCTCACATTCTGGTCAGGGAGGGCTACGACCGCGCCAGCACCAACAAGGTCGCCGCGCGGGCCGGGGTCAGCATCGGCTCCCTCTACCAGTACTTCCCCGGCAAGGAGGCGCTGGTCGCCGCGCTGCTGGAGAGACACCTGGCCGAGATGGGCGCGGTCCTGCGCGCCGCCTTCCCCCGCCTGGCCGCCGACCCGCTCGAGGTCGCGGCCGAGGGGATCGTCCGCCTGATGGTGGAGGCGCACTCGGTGGACCCCGCGCTTCACCGGGTCTTCGTCGAGCAGGTCCCCCGCATCGGCAAGCTCGAGCGAGTCGAGAGCATCGAGCGCGAGATGACCGATCTGGTCCGCGGCTACCTGGAGGCGAGGCGCGACGAGCTCGTCGTCCCCGACCTCGACCTGGCCGCCTTCATCGTGGTCGGCATCGTCGAGTACCTGACCCACGCCGCCGTCCTCTCGCGACAGGACCTGCTCGGCGAGCCCTTCATCGCCGAGGTCACCGCGGTCGTCACCCGCTACTTGACCGGCGGAAGCTCCGCGCGGTCTCCGGATCAGGCGCGCGGCACCGGGAGCCCGCTCGGGCCGCGGTCGAGGCGCGCGACCTCGAGTAGGTCGACGAGGCGGCGCAGGAGCTGATCGCCGGCCTCGAGGATGCGATCGACGCGGACGAGCTGGCGCCGGCCGAGCGGCGCGCTCCGGTCCCGGCGGACCAGCTGCGCGAAGCCGAGGATGGCGTTGAGCGGGGACCTGAGCTCGTGGCTCATGGAGGCGAGGAGCTCGCTCTTCGCGGCGCTGGCCGCCTCGGCGGCGCGCTGGGCCCGGCGGAGCGCCTCCGCGCGGACGGCCAGGCCGCCGCGGCTGCTCGCGCGCACGGCCGAGAGGTGCTCCGTCATCGCGGTCAGCTCGAGCTCGCGCTGCCGCCGGTCGCCGATGTCGCGGACGCTCGCGAACACGAGCACCCCGCCCGGGGTCACCAGCGGGCTGAGGCTGATCTCGACGGCGCACTCGGTCCCGTCGCGCCGGCGGCCGCGCAGCTCGAGGCCGGAGCCCATCGGGCGGCCCCGCGGCGCCGCCAGGAAGCGAGCGCGCTCGCCGGCGTGGCCCGGCCCGAGCGACCCGGGGAGCAGGATCTCCACCCGCTGGCCGATGAGCTCTTCCCGGCGGTAGCCGAACAGCCGCTCGGTCTGCGCGTTCACCAGCACGATGCGCCCGACCTCGTCGACCACCACCACCGCGTCCGGGGCGGCCTCGATCAGCCGGCGACCCAGATCGGCGCGGTCCGGACCGTCCAGTGACCCGGGCCCGCGAGCTTTCAGGTCCTCGCTCAACTCGATGCCCTGCCGTGCAACCCGCTCGCCGGTGGAGGGTGGCGAGCATGCGGCGAGCGCGGCGAAGGATCTGCGTCCCGACCGAGGGCGGTGCAGGGCGTGCACCTGCGGCCCGCGTCGTCGGGCGCCGCGCGCGCCTGGCATGACCGTTGCTGCCTGGCTGACCGCCGCTCTACCGGGCGGCGGACGGCGCGTCCCCGGCGAGGAGCTCCTCCAGCACGCTGGCCAGCTCGTCGACCTTCACCGGCTTGGTCAGGTAGCGGTAGAAGCCGGCGTCGGTGAGCCGGGCCTGGTCGCGGACCATCGCGGCGGCGCTCAGCGCGACGACCGGGATGCGGGCGGTCTCCGGCCATTCGCGCAGGCGTCGGGTCGCCTCGAACCCGCTCATCCCGGGCAGGTTGATGTCCATGATCACGACGTCGGGGCGGCGGGCGCGCACCAGCTCGATGCCGATCTCGGCGGTCGGCGCGGTGATGACGTCGACCCGGTCGTAGTCGTGCAGGAGATCCTCCATGAACGCGATGTTGGACGGGTTGTCCTCGATGTACACGACCAGGTAGCGCCGCCCGTCCGGCCCCGACAGCGCCACACCGTCGGCGCGCGGGCTCTCTCGCGGGTCGGCCGGGGGGTCGGCGCGCGGCTGGTGGACCGGGACCTCGATCCAGAACTCCGAGCCCTGTCCCTCCTCGCTGCGGAAGCCGACCTCGCCGCCCATGAGCTCGGCCAGGCGCTTGCTGATGGCCAGGCCGATCCCGGTCCCCTCGATCGGGCCGGTTTCCTGGCCCGCGCGGTGGAACGGCTGGAACACCCGCTCCTGCTTGTCGTCGGGGATGCCCATGCCGTCGTCGACCACGATCGCCCGCACCAGCCCGTCGGCCGCCCGGGCCCGCAGCGTGACGGTCCCGCGCTTGCGCCCGTACTTGATCGCGTTCGACCCGTAGTTCATCAGGATCTGCTTGAACCGCGTGCGATCGGCGACCACCTCCGGGAGGTCGGCGGCGAGCGGCTCGACCAGGATGGTCACCTCGGCGCGGGAGGCCATCGGGTCGAGCGTGCTCTTCACCTCGGCCAGCACCTCGGCGAGCGCGACCGGCTCCATGGACACGGCGACCCGGCCCGCCTCGATGCGCGAGAGGTCGAGGACGTCGTCGATGAGGTGGAGCAGGTGCTCACCCCCCTTGAGGACGTGGTCGATCCGCTCGCGATGGCGCCCGGACAGCGGCGCCTTCCGGTCCCGCTGGAGCAGCTGGGCGAAGCCGAGGATGGCGTTGAGCGGCGTCCTCAGCTCGTGGCTCATGGAGGCCAGGAAGTCGCTCTTGGCCGAGCTGGCCGCCTCCGCGATCGCCTGGGCCCGGCGGAGCTCCTCCTCGTGCTTCACCTCCTCGGTCACGTCCCAGATGGTGATGAGCGTCCCGCCCTCGGCGGTGCGCCGCTCCACGATCCGCAGGCTGCCACCGTCGGCGCTGCGCATCTCCATCGCGCCGTACGGGGACCGGTGATAGGCGAGCGACCGGGCCCGGAGCTCCTCCACCGACGGACCGCGCGGGTCGAGCGAGGCGGCGGCCAGGCTGGCGTCGAGCAGCTCCTCGAAGCGCTTGCCGACGATCTCCCCGTCCACGTGCCTGCCGTAGAAGGACCGGTAGCTGCTGTTGCACAGGACCAGCCGGTCGTCCGCGTCGAAGATGGCGAACGACCCCCGGATGGTCTCCACCGCGGACAGGAGCTGCTCCTGGATGCGCCGGATCCGGTGCTCGCTCTGCTTGCGGTCGCTGATGTCGCGAATGCTCGCGGAGATCAGCATCCCTCGCTCGGTCAGGAGCGGGCTGAGGCTGATCTCGATCGGGAACTCGGTCCCGTCCTGCTTGCGGCCGAACAGCTCCAGCCCCGATCCCATCGGGCGGACCTTGGGGCTCGCGACGAAGCCGGCCCGGTACCCGCCGTGCGGGCGCCGGAAGCGCTCCGGGATGAGCACCTCGACCTCCTTGCCGAGCAGCTCGTCGCGGCGGTAGGCGAACATGTTCTCGGTCTGGAGGTTGACGAGCACGATGCGCCCGTCCTCGTCGACCACGATCACCGCGTCAGGGGCGGCGTCGAGGAGCTGCCCGAACAGGTCGTCGCTGGGCTCGAGCTGGCTCAGCCCGGCGAACCCCGGCTGCCCGCGCCTCTGCTCGTCGTCACCCACCGGGGAACCTCATGCAGAAGCTGGCGCCGGCCAGCCCGTCCTCGACCTCGATGGTGCCGCCGTGGGCCTCGGCGGCCAGCTTGCAGAAGGCGAGCCCGAGGCCGCGTCCGGTCCTGGTGACCAGGCGCTCGCCGCTCTCGACCCGGACGAACCGCTCGAACACCTTGTCGCGCAGCTCCGGCGAGATCCCGGGCCCCTGGTCGGCCACGCGGATCTCGACGCCGCCGGCGCGACCTCTGGCCGCGAGCCGGATCGCGGTCCCCTCCGGGGCGTGGCGGAGCGCGTTGTCGAGCAGGTTCTCGATCGCGCGGCGCAGCAGATCCGGGTCGGCGGTCACCGTCGACACCTCGACGGTCTGCTCCAGCCTGACCCCGGCGGTCTGCGCCGCGACCTCGTGGGCCTCGACCAGGTCGCGGAACAGCGCCCGGAGATCGACCGGGCCGGGCTGCGGGCTGAGCTGGCCCTCCTCGCTCCGGCTGATGTCGAGCAGGTTGAGGACCAGGCGCAGGAGCGAGCGCGCCTCGGTCCGGATGCTCTGCACCGACCGGCGCGCGCGCTCGGGCAGGTCCGGATCGCGGAGCAGGAGCTGGGCGTGGAGGTCCATCGTGTTGACCGGGTTCTTGAGGTCGTGGACCACGAAGGAGGTCAATCGCTCCTTCTGCAGCTGCAGCCGCATCAGGTCGTCGCGCTGGCGCCGCACCAGCTCGTAGTGCTGGCGCAGCTCGGCGCTCATCCGGCGCAGCTTCAGGGCCGACTGGACCCGCAGGGCCAGCTCGGTCGGGCGGACCGGCTTGGTGACGAAGTCGTCTCCGCCGGCCCCGAGCGCGCGGTCGAAGGTGTCGACGTCGCGCAGCGCGGTCAGGAAGATCACCGGGGTGTCGGCCCCGCCGGGCAGCTCGCGGATCCGCGCGCACACGGCGAAGCCGTCCATGCCGGCCATCCTGACGTCGAGCAGCACGCAGTCGGGACGCGCGGCCTCGAACGCTCGCACGCCGTCCTCGCCGTTCGCGGCCAGGAGCGCCTCGTATCCCTCGTCCTCGAGCGTCGCCCGGGCCAGCGCCCGGTTCTCGGCGTTGTCATCGACGATGAGGATCCTCGGCCTGGCGTGAATCTCTTCCATTGCGCGCGAGCGCCATCAGGATAACCCGAGCCCGACCGACACGCCGCCGCGCCGGGTGCGGGCGGAGATGACATGCGCCCGCCGGAGGTGCTCGTGACGGCGCCACCGATCGAATGCTTGCGCTGGTCGAGCGCGCGTGCCTGGAGATGCGCGACACGCAGCGCTTGCACCAGGTGATCGCGCGGTGCATCGATTGCGCCGCGCAAGCCGGCTGGAGATGGGTTTTTCATCCGGCACGCGGTTCGCAGAAGGTGCCGGGCATGAAGCGCTCGGGACTGCTGGCGATGGTCGTGGTGTGTGGGGCGTGCGAGGGACCAGGCGGTCCATCCGGGGGGCCCGGCACGGGCGGCGATCCGGGTGAGCCGGGCGCGCCAGGAGAGCCGGGCGGGGACGACGGCGGCGACTCGACGCCATGGCTGACCGGCGGCTCGTTCGCGGTCGAGGTGCAGTCGGCCGCGGTGGTCGGGACCACCGCGTCGGTCACCTTTCGACTGACCGATGGAAGCGGGGTCCCGCTCGACCGCGAGGGCCTGCTCACCGACGGTGAGGTCACCCTGGCGTTCGGGCTGTCCTGGCTCGACCAGGACGACGGCCAGCCGGGCCAGTACACCTCCTACGTCACGCAGGTGCAGGACAGCCCGCTGACCGGTGACAGCGCGGTGCAGGCCACCACCGAGTCGGACGGGACGTTCGAGGCGGTCGATCGCGCCGACGGCGTGTTCCGGTACACCTTCACCACCCCGATCGCCGCCAAGCGCCCGGACCGCACGCAGACCGTCCTGGTCAGCGGCTCGCGCCCGGTCGACGGGACCGATCACCGCGCCAGCGCGGTGTTTCACTTCCTGCTCGACGGCAGCCCGGCCACCGTGACCCGCGAGGTGGTGAGCGACGCGACCTGCAACGCCTGCCACGGCGCGATCGAGGGGCACGGCGGTCGCTACACCAGCACCTCGGCGTGCATCACCTGCCACACCCCGCAGACGACCGATCCGGACACCGGCAACACGCTCGACTTCCGCGTGATGGTGCACCGGATCCACCGCGGCGCCTCGCTGCCCAGCGTCCTCGGCGGCACGCCGTACCAGATCATCGGCCGCAACCAGTCGGTGCACGACTTCTCCACCGTGCACTTCCCGCAGGAGATCGCGCGCTGCGTGTCGTGTCACGCCGGCGCCCAGGGCAACTACTGGGGGGCGCGGACCGCGCGCGAGGCGTGCCTGTCATGCCACGACAATGTCAGCTTCACCGAGCCGGTCCCCGTCGGTCAGGTCCTCCACAGCGGCGGCGTGCAGCCGGAAACCGCGCCGTGCACGGTCTGCCACCCGGCCAGCGGTAGCATCGCGGGCGTCGCCGACGTGCACATGCTGCCGGCGTTCGATCCTGCCAGCCCGGAGCTGGTGATCGAGCTCATCGACGTCATCAACTCGGGCCCCGGCCTGGCCCCGACGGTGCGGTTCCGGGTCGAGCTCGACGGCGCTCCGCTCGACATCGCCACCTCGCCGCTGACCCGCCTGGGCGCCACCTTTGCCGGACCCAACACCGACTACACCAGCTTCTGGCAGGCGACCATCCAGGGCGCGGGCGCGGCCGGCCTGCTGACCGCGGTCGACGCGCCGGCGGGCATCTTCGACTACACCACGGCGGGGATCGCGGCCATCCCGGTCGACGCCACCGGCAGCTACTCGGTCGGGTTCGAGGGCTACCTGCAGGCGGTGGGCGGGCCGCGCTACGCCGCGGCCAGCCCGGTGCGCGCCTTTGCGGTCACCGATGTGGTCCCGGTCGAGCGGCGCCAGGTGGTGGACAGCGCGCGCTGCGATGGCTGCCACTTCGACCTGGCCGCCCACGGCGGCGGGCGCAAGGGCGCGCGCTACTGCGTGCTCTGCCACAACCCGAGCAACGCGAACGACGAGCGCGCGGCTCAGCTGGAGGGGGCCTCCATCCTGGTCGAGTCGGTCGACTTCAAGGTCATGATCCACAAGATCCACGCCGGCGAGGACCTGAGCCAGGCCTACTTTGTCGGCGGTTTCCCGGCGCCGTCCGCGCTGGACCCGGACGGCACGCCGATCGACTTCGGCGAGGTCCGCTATCCGCGCGACCGGACCGACTGCGCCGCCTGCCACGACGGCGACACGTTCACCCTTCCGCTCGCGGCCGGGGTCCTGTCCAGCCGGCGCGAGGAGCGCACCTGCCTGGAGGACTCCATCGCCGACCTCAACGACTTCTGCGAGGCCCCGAACTGGTCCCTGTCGGAGGTCGTCTCGATCCCGCCGGCGACGGCGGTTTGCACCAGCTGCCACGACGCCCCCTCTGTTGCCGCCCACGCCGAGGTCATGACCACCGCCTCCGGTCAGGAGAGCTGCGCCACATGCCACGGCCCCGGGTCCAGCCTCGACGTCAGCGTCGTCCACTCTCTCTGATCGGCGCGGCCGCGCTGGCCTGGGCGGCCTCGGCCGCCTGCGCCGAGGAGCGCGCGCCGGGCCAGGGGTGCGCCGACTGCGGAATCCACCCGGCCGGCGTGCTCGACCCGGCCTCCCCCGACTTCCACGGCGCCGAGCTGGCCCGGCGCGACTGGGACTTCGCGCTGTGCGCCTCGTGTCACGGCAGCGACTTCACCGGCGGCGCAGCCGGCGTCTCGTGCGTGACCTGCCACGCGGAGGGGCCGACCGCGTGCTCGACCTGCCACGGCGAGAAGCCCGACAGCGGCGCCCACGCCGCTCACCTCGGCGACGGACCGTCGGCGCGGACCTGGGCGTGCGGCGAGTGCCACCAGGTCCCGACCCGCTGGGACGACGAGGGACACATCCGGCGGGCGGGCGTCACCGATCCGCCGCCGGCCGAGGTCGAGTTCGCGGAGACCTCGCTCGCGGCCGCGACGCCGGGGTTCGCGGTGCGGCGAGCGCCGCCCGGCTACGACCCGGCCAGCGGCCAGTGCAGCGACGTCTACTGCCACGGCGACGCGCTCGGCGACGGCGGCGGCGCGCTGACCAGGCCGAGCTGGGCCGGGCACGGCGAGCAGGCCGCATGCGGCACCTGCCACGGCGATCCGCCGGCCAGCCACGCCGACGATCGCTGCGATGCGTGCCACGCGCCGGCCGAGGTGGGCCACATCGACGGCGAGCTGACCATCGGCGGCGGGTCGGGCTGCACCGGCTGTCACGGGTCGGATGACAGCCCGGCGCCGCCGAGCGATCTCGAGGGGAATCTCCTCACCTCGGCGATCGGGGTCGGCGCCCACCGGAGCCACCTGGACGGCGGCCTGCGGCTGCGCGGGCCGCTCGCATGCGGCGAGTGCCACGCGGTGCCCGCCGCGATCGACTCACCGGGCCACATCGACAGCGCGGCGCCGGCCGAGGTCGCGCTGGTCGGCGGCGGCCAGTGGGATCGCGCCGCCGTCACCTGCGCGAGCTGGTGCCACGGGCAGAGCCAGCCGATCTGGACCCGGGTGGGGCAGGGCGAGGTGTTCTGCGGCTCGTGCCACGGCGTGCCACCCGACGACTCGATCCACGCGCCGGATCTCGAGCTGAGTGACTGCGCCGGCTGTCACCCGGGCACGGTGGACGGCTCCGGCAACATCCTCTTCTCCGGCCCGCCCGGGGCAGAGACCAGCCAGCACATGGATGGCAATGTCGATCTCTAGCCCGCTCGTCGCCCTCTCGCTCGGGTTCGCCGCGCTCTCCGCGGTGATCTTGATCTGGTTCCTGGTCCGGCGCCCCGCGCTGGGCTGGACCACCCGGGTCCTGCTCCTCCTCGGGCTGGGAGTGTTCCCGCTCGCGACCGCGACCACCGGGAACGTGGTCGGCTACGAGCAGACCAAGACCCGCGGGTTCTGCGCCGGCTGCCACGTGATGGAGCCGTTCACCGACGACGCGGCCGATCCGGCCAGCTTCACCCTGGCGGCCCGCCACTCGCGCAGCCGGAGCTTCGGCGCCGACAGCTGCTACGCGTGCCACGCCGACTACAGGATGTTCGGTGCGGTCGTCACCAAGCTCAACGGCCTGCGCCACGTCTACGAGTACTACACCGGGTACCGCTGGCTCACGATCGCCGAGGCGCTGCCGCGCATCCACCTCTACAAGCCATTCCCCAACGCGAACTGCATGCAGTGCCACTCGACCCGGGTGCCGAGCTGGGAGCTCATCGGCGACCACGCCGCGCTGGCCGACGAGGTGCGCGCCGGCGAGGTGAGCTGCGCCAGCCTCGGCTGTCACGGTCCGATCCACCCGGCCGGCACCGGAGGGCACCCATGATCCGCCCGCGCCCGGAGCAGGTGGTGCGCTTCGCCGCCGTGGTGGTGCTGTTCGCCCTGGCCTGCATGGTCTGGTCGCTGGTCGACCCGCGACCCGTCCCGATCATGGTGGCGATGAGCGTCGGCCAGGCGCTCGGCACGCTGTCGCTC
>DATHKR010000013.1:0-13344 GCA_035489015.1 Kofleriaceae bacterium
GCCGCCGCGCCGCCCAGGGCGTCCTCGATCGCGTTGGCCACCGCCGCCGCCGGCCCGTCCATCGGGATCTCGCCCACGCCCTTGGCCCCGTGCGGCCCGAACGGATACGGCTCCTCGACCAGCAGCGTCTCCATCTCGGGCGCATCGGCGAACGTCGGCACGATGCAGTCGGTCATGCGCCGGTTGACCACCCGCCCTTCGCGGTACACCACGTTCTCCCACAGCGCCCAGCCGAGCGCCTGCAGCGTGCCTCCCTCGATCTGTCCCTTGACCAGGATCGGGTGGATCGCCCGCCCGACGTCGATCGCGTGCACGCAGCGCTCGACGGTGACCTCGTAGGAGTCGAGGTCCACCGCGACGTCGACCAGGCAGCAGGCCCAGCCGTAGACCGGGTAGGCCGAGCCGGTGTAGGTCGCGTCGTCCCACTCGATGCCGGGCGGAGGCTCGTACTGCGCGGTCTCGCCCAGCTCGGCCTCACCGCGCGCCGCGCGCTCGCCGGCCATCGCCGCCGCCGCCCCGGCGACGCCACCGCCGACCCCGCGCTCGGCCGCCCACGCCTCGACCCGCTGGCGCAGCGCGAGCGCAGCGCGCCCGACCACCGCGCCCACCACCATGCAGGTGCGCGACGCCACCGTCGGCCCGCTATCCGGCACCTGCGACGTGTTCTGCGCCGCGATGTCGACCCGATCGACCTCGACCCGCAGTGCGGCCGCCGCGATCTGCGAGAACATCGTCAGCGCGCCCTGGCCGATGTCGGTCGAGCTGGTCCGCACCTCGAAGCGGCCGGCCGCGGTCAGCGCCACCGTCGCCCGCCCGGCCAGCCGCTGCTCGCCGCTACCGGTGAAGCCGGCCCCGTGGAAGTAGAACGCCAGACCGCGCCCGCGCCGCACCGCCGGCGAGCCGGCCCCGCCGCTGTCCCGGGCCGCGCGCGGCCCCGACACCGCCGACGCGACCGCGTCCAGCACCTTGTCGCTGCCGACGCTGTAGGTCAGCACCTGCGAGGTCGCGGTGTCGTCGCCCAGCCGCAGCATGTTGCGACGGCGCATCTCGAACGACTCGATCCCGAGCAAGCGGGCCGCCTTCTCCATCTGCCGCTCGTACGCGAACGTGGTCTGCGGCGCGCCGAAGCCGCGGAACGCGCCGTGCGGGGCGGTGTTGGTCGCGACCGCGCGCCCGGTCACCCGCACCGTCGGACAGTTGTACGGCCCGGCCGCGTGGAGGACGCCGCGCGACAGCACCACCGGCGACAGCGTCACGTAGGCGCCGCCATCGAACACCACGTCGACGTCGATCGCGACCAGCGTGCCGTCGCGGCGCAGCCCCAGGCGATGGCGCACGCGGGCCGGGTGGCGCTTGGTGGTCGCGCCGATGTCCTCGTCCCGGTCGTAGATGATCTTGACCGGCCGCCGCGCCTTGCGGGCCAGGAGCGCGGCGTGGGCCGCGATCATCGACGGGTACTCCTCCTTGCCGCCGAACCCGCCGCCGGTCACCGACTGCGCGATGACCACCTTGTCGTCGGGCAGGTCGAGCAGCGGCTTCAGCGCCTTGTGCACGTAGTACGGGCACTGCAGCGAGCCGATCACCTCGCACGTCCCGCCGTCGGTGAAGCGAGCGATCATCCCCTGCGGCTCGATGTACATCTGCTCCTGGGCGCCGGTCGTGTACTCCCCCTCGACGACCAGGTCGGCCGCCGCCAGCGCCGCCTCGACGTCGCCGCCCTTGCGGATCGCGAACCGCTTGAACACGTTGTCGTCGCCGAACAGCACCACGTCGGCGCGGAGCGAGTCCTCGATCGTGTGGACGGCCGGGAGCGGATCGACGTCGAGGAGCACGTGCGCGGCGGCCTGCTGCGCGCGCCGGCGAGTCGGCGCCGCGACCAGCGCGACCGGCTCGTCGACGTGGCGGATGGTGCCGTCGATCGGGACCAGGGCCGGCTGATCCACCTCGATGAGATAGATCGTGTTGCGGCCGGGGATGTCGGCGGCGGTGACCACGACCACGCCGGTCCAGTCGAACGCCGGGTCGAGCCGGATCGCGCGAAGCACCCCGTGCGCCACCTGGCTCCTGACCGTGGCCCCGTGCAGGACGTCGGGCGCGGCCAGATCGTCGACGTAGAGCGCGCTGCCGCGCACCTTGGCCTCGCCGTCCACCCTCGGGATCGACGAGCCGACCGACCCGGCCGAGCCGATCGACGTCGGGCGCGCCTGGTCAGGAGACTGATTCGCTTCCACTTCGATCGGTTGTACTACAACTGGCACCTCACCACAGGCACTGGCGCCCACCGACGTGAACCCTCGCCGCCGTGGTAAAAACGGCACCACCATGACCGCGACGCCCTGTGCCATCGTCACCGGCGCCACCTCGGGCATCGGCCGCGCGGCCGCGATTCGCCTCGCCCGCGACGGCCTGGCCATCGTCGCCGTCGGCCGCGACACCGCCGCGCTCACCGAGGTCGACGCTGCGGTGGTCGACGCCGGGGCCGCCTGCGCGACCGTCGAGGCCGACGTCACCGCCCACGACGCCCCCGCCCGAGTGGTGGAGGCGGCCGTCAGCCGCTTCGGTGGCGTGGACGCCCTCATCAACGCGGCCGGCATCATCGGCTCCGGCCCGCTCGAGGGAATCGACGACGAGGCCTGGGACCGCATGATGGACATCAACACCCGCGCGCCCTTCCGCCTCCTTCGCGCCGCGACCCCCCACCTGGTCGCGCGCCGCGGCGCGGTGGTCAACGTGTCGAGCGTGGCCGGCCTGCGCGCCTTCCCCGGCATCCTGGCCTACGCGGTCAGCAAGGCCGCCGTCGATCAGCTCACCCGCTGCGCCGCCATCGAGCTGGCCTCCCGCGGCGTCCGGGTCAACGCGGTCAACCCAGGCGTGGTCGTCACCGAGCTCCACCGCCGAAGCGGCATGACCGACGAGCAATACGCCGCCTTCCTCGAGCGCTCGCGCGAGACCCACCCCCTCGGCCGCCCAGGCCGCCCCGACGAGATCGCCGAGCTGATCGCCTTCCTGGCCTCGACAAAGAGCGCCTGGATGACCGGCGAGACGATCGCGATCGACGGCGGCCGCCACCTGACCTGCGCTCGCTAGCCGAGGGCGCGCCGCCGAGCCCCCCCGAGCATCCGGGGCGATCTGCCAGGCGCCCGCGCGCCCCCGGCGCCGCTTTCCTCGACTTGCGCCCGCATCGCCGGCTGCAGACCGCGCCGCCGTACTATCCTTCCGCCATGCAGACGCGGCCGCTCGGGCGCACAGGCTGGGAGGTGTCGTCCATCGGGTTCGGCTGCTGGGGTCTCTCCGCCGAGCTATGGCGCGACACCTCGCCCGAGGCCGCGCGCCACGCCCTCCAGCTCGCCCTCGAGTCCGGCATCACCTTCGTCGACACCGCGCTCATCTACGGCCGCGGCGAGAGCGAGCGCATGGTCGGCGAAGTCGTGCGCGAGCTACGCGCCCGCGACACCGTGCTCGTCGCGACCAAGGTCCCGCCCCAGGACGGGCGCTGGCCGCCCGATCCAGCCATCCCGCTCGAGCGAGTCTTCTCCGCCGAGCACGTGACCCGCTCGGTCGAGCAGTCGCTGCGCCACCTCCGCGCCGAGGCGATCGGCATCGCCCAGCTCCACGTCTGGCTCGACCACTGGCTGGACGGCAGCTACTGGCCAGCCCTGCGAGGCTGCATGGAGCGCCTCATCCACGACGGCAAGGTCCTCCACTGGGGCATCTCGGTCAACGACCACGCCCCCGGCACCGCCCTGCGAGTCCTCGACGAGCCAGTCATCGAGACCATACAGACCATCTACAACATCTTCGATCGCACCGCCCAAGCGGAGCTATTCCCCCGAGCCGCCGAGCGCAACGTAGGCGTCATCGCCCGCTGCCCCTTCGACGAAGGCGCCCTCACCGGCTCCATCGGCCCCGCCAGCCACTTCCCCCCCGGGGACTTCCGCAGCCGCTACTTCCGGGACAACCGCCCCGCCGAGGTCGCCGCGAGAGTCGACAAGCTCCGCCCCCTCATCAGCGACGAAGCCGGAACCCTGCCCGAGCTGGCCCTCCGCTTCGCCCTCTCGCCCCCCGAAGTCTCCACCGTGATCCCCGGCATGCGCCGCATCGAGCACGTCCGCGCCAACCTCGCCGCGGCCCGCGGTCGCCCGCTCACGCCCGCCCTCCTCGAGCAGCTCGCCGAGCACGCCTGGGACAAGAACTGGTACGAGTGGACCGAGCCCAAAGGCTCACCGCCGAAGAAATGACGGGGCCGGATCGCTGCCCGCGATCTTCTTTTTGGTTCCTTACCCTGCCCCCACCCCCCCGCGGACGCGGGTGGAGGAAGCCCACGTTCACGTCGACGCGATCCACCCAGGTCAACGTGGCTCGAGTCCGCTAGAGCGCAGGATCTCGGCCTTGCAAAGCGCCCCAGACCGAGAGCACCACAATCGCGTCATGCTCCACCGCGTAGTAGACGTGGTGTCGAGTCCTGGGAAGGAGCACGCGGCGAACGGATACGTCAAAATGACCTGGGCGATACGAGGTGCCCAGGTTCGGCGTACCCCGGATCCGCGCGAGCGCTGCCTCGAGCTCCTCCTCGAAAGACGCCGAGGCAGCCGGTCGGTACTGCCGCCACCAGGACTTGATCCTCTTGGCTTCAGCCAGAGCCCGTGGCGTGAAACGAAGCTTCATCGATGGGCGCGAAGCTCGGCCAGGGCCGTATCCGCGTCGATCGTCTGCCCTGCCTTCATCTGCTGGATGCCTTCGCGAAGAGAGTCATGCAGTTGCTTGCGCTCGTCCTCGTCGAGATAGTCGCCGCCCCTGGCGAGGACCTCGTCGAGAGGTACCAGCTCGATGACCTCGCCATCCGGCAAATCGGTCGGCTCGTCGACGACGATGCGCCCATTTTTCACGTGCGCTTTGAAGGCGGCCATGTCGCTGATGATAGCGCGGCCACGCCGCCTCTGCAGAGGTGTCGAGAGGCGCCTGGCGACGCGCCTATCACGGCCGCTGCAGCACGAGGCAGGGTCGGCACGTACGCGTGCACGTCACCACCTCCCTCCAGCCTCACGTCAGTGGCGATACGGGCCACATATCGAGCAGCATCGACGGACCGTCGCTGATCGCTTGTGCGAACAATTTAGCCAGCGCTAATATTAGCAGTTTCTAACAGGAGCCGCTCCGGCTTCTCGAAAGGACTGCAGATGACGAACCTCTTCGGATCCGAGCAGCGTCGGGTGGAGAACCGCGAGCACCTGGGTAAGCCCTCGCTCGTCGCGGTCCTGATCCGCCGCTACGACACGGCGGTCGAGGACCTCTGGGACGCGATCACGACACCCGAGCGCCTCGCGCGCTGGTTCGTCCCGGTCGAGGGCGACCTGAGGCTCGGCGGCCGGTACCAGCTCAAGGGCAACGCCGGCGGGACCATCACCCGTTGCGACCGCCCTGACGCCCTGGACGTGACGTGGGAGTTCATGGGGGCGACGAGCTGGGTGAGCTTGCGCCTCGCGCCCGATGGCAGGAGGGCACGGCTCACGCTCGAGCACATCGCGCACAAGGACGGGATCGGCGAGGAGCACCTCCAGAAGTTCGGCCCCGCCGCGGTGGGCGTCGGCTGGGACCTCGGCTTGTACGGCCTCGAACGGCATCTCGCGGCGCCCGACGTGTCGGTGGACCACGCGGAGATGGAGGCGTGGTCCCTCTCCGCCGAGGGAAAGGCCTTCACGCGAGGCAGCGGTGAAGCCTGGGCGGCGGCCCACGCCGCGTCGGGTGAGGATCCGGAGGAAGCGCGCGCCAGGGCAGAGCGTACGATCGCGTTCTACCAGGGGGCGTGATGCACGCGTTCGACGTCCTCGGCGATCCGGTTCGACGTCGAATCCTGGAGCTCCTGGCCGAGGACGAACATGCCTCCGGCGAGGTCGTCGAAGTCATCTCCAGGGAGTTCGGCATCACGCAGTCGGCGGTCTCGCAGCAGCTCAAGGTCCTGCGGGACAGCGGGTTCGCCACGGTGCGCGCGGAGGGCGCACGGCGCATCTACGCCGTCGAGACGCGCCCGCTGGCCGAGGTCGACGCCTGGCTGGACCGCTTCCGGCGCTTCTGGGATCCACGCCTGGAGGCGCTCGCGACCGAGATCGCGCGCGGCAAGCGGGCACGTCGAACGCGCCGCTGAGCGCCGATCCGGCGAGCGGCTCGCCAGGCGTTGCGGCGACCGTCATCACCCGAATGTGAGCCCCCTCGACCGGCACCATGGTCATGCCCAGCTCGCGCCTGCCGCGTCGCGGCCCGTGACCGCCACTGGTTCCACTGTGTTGCCCGCCGGGGGTGAAGCCAGGCCCGAGATACCCCTTCGAAGCTCGCAGATCCGGCCGAACTGACAGGGAATGGTTTCCGCTCGGACCGCTCGCCGACGTGCGATCCCGCTGGCGGTGCTGTTGACCGCGGCGGCCGCGAACTCGGCGAGCGCCGACGCCGCCGACGACCGCCGCGCGCTGGTCATGCTGCGCGTGCTCGCCTACGACACGCACCTGGCTGATCGCATCGGCGACGAGGTCCGGTTCGTCGTGGTCTACGGTGACGGCGAGGACGGCGCGGCCGAGGCGCGGCGCTGGACCACTGCGTTCGGCAACGTCCGCAAGATCAAGGTCGCCGGTCACACGGTCGTGGTCACCGCGGTCAAGTTCGAGAGCCCGGCGGCCCTGACCCGCACGCTGTCGGGCCTGCGCGCCGCGGCGTTGTTGTCGTGCGACGGCCTCGGCAAGTCGATCGCGGCGCCCGCGCTGGCCTCGATCACGCGCGCCAGGCGCGTGCTGAGCTTCGCGACGCGCGAGGGCGACGTGGTCAAGGGCCTCGCGGTCGGCATCGTGCGCGGCGATGACCGCGACGAGATCGTCGTCAACCTGACCGCGATCGCGGCCGAGGGCGTCAAGTTCGATGCCGGCCTGCTCCAGCTCGCGCGCAGCGTCAAGGAGGCACGGTGAGCCAGGTATCGCTGCGCGTCCGCATGGTCGCGGTGTTCAGCCTGCTGATCACCGGGTTCGCGGTGTTCATGATCGAGTTCTTCCCGGCGCGGATGGCCGAGCAGGCGCGCGCCCAGGCCGAGTTCGCTGCGCGCACGATGACGCAGGTGATGGCGAGCGCGATCGCGCCGGCGCTCGAGTTCGACGACTCCGCCAATGCGACCCGGTTGCTGACGCACCTCGCGAGCTCGCCCGACGTGAAATTCGCGGTCGTGCTCGGCGACGCCAGCGAGCGGTTCGCGGCGTGGCACCCGGAGCACATCCCGGCCGAGCTGTCGCCCGCGGCGAACGCGGTGGACGGTGCGCTGCTGATCACCAGCGCGCCGATCGTCGGGCGCGCCGGCGGACGCGGCACGCTCTACATCGGCCAGTCACTCCAGCGGCTGCTCGAGGACCGCGACGCCGCGCGCGAAGCCGTGGTCTCGGCCGCGATCGTCGTGCTCGCGATCGGCCTGGTGATCTGCGCGCTGCTCGCGACCGCGCTGGTCCGCCCGCTCGAGCGGCTGACCACGATCGCGCGCGACATCGCGCGCGGCGCCAAGCCGCCGCGGATCACCGCGATCAGCGGCGGCCGCGAGGTCCTCGAGATGACCCGCGCGCTCGGCACGATGCTCGACCGCGTCCACGACGCCAACCGCCAGCTGGTCGAAGCGTCGCGCCACGCGGGTATGGCCGAGGTCGCAACCGGCGTGCTCCACAACGTGGGCAACATTCTGACCTCGATCAACGTCGGAATCGCCGGGCTCGCCGAGCGCGCCGCCGCGCTGCCCGCCGACCGGCTACGCCGCGCCGGCCAGCTGCTCGCGGCCGGCCAGGTCGACGGCACCATCGAGCCACGCAAGCTCGATGCCGGCGTGTGCTACCTGGGCGCGGTCGCCGACCAGCTCGCCGCCGATCGCGACCAGCTGCTCGCCGATGTCGGCGCGCTGCGCGGCCACGTCGACCACGTCAACCGGGTGGTGGCCATGCAGAACGCGTTCGCGCGCACCGGCGATGTCAACGAGGAGGTCGAGCTCGCCACGCTGATCGACGAGGCGCTCGCGCTCGGGTGCCCCGATGCCGAGCGCCGCGGACTGACGATCACCTGCGCGGTCGAGCCCGCGCGCCGGATCATGACGGATCGCCACCGCGTGCTGCAGATCGCGGTCAACCTGCTCGCCAACGCGCGTGACTCGGTGATCGCGCACCGCCAGCGACTCGCCCCGGATGCCGCGCTCGGGCAGATCACCGTGCGCGCCAGGGTCGACGACGGCTGGCTCGGGCTCGCGATCGATGACGATGGCGGCGGCATCGCGCCCGAGACGCTGTCCCGGATCTTCGCCGCCGGGTTCACCACCAAGGTCAAGGGCCACGGCTACGGCCTGCACTCGTCGGCGCTGGCCGCCGAGCACCTCCGAGGCACGTTGCGTTGTAACAGCGCCGGCATCGACCGCGGCGCGAGTTTCGTGTTGCGCATCCCGGTCGAACCTGCGAGGTCCCATGACTAGCCCGCCGCGCATCCTGATCGTCGACGACAACGAGGCGATCCTGCAAGACTACCGGCAGATCCTCGATCGCCGCGAGCTCGCGGCGCGCCAGGCCTCGCTCGACGAGCTCGAGCGCGCGTTCGCCGGCAACGCGCCGGCCGCCACAGGGCCGCTCCAGCAGACGTACGAGCTTTGCCTGCTTCATCAGGGCGAGCAGGCGGTGCGCGCCACGGCGGAGGCCACCGCTGCCGGCCGGCCATTCGCCTGCGCGCTGGTCGACATCCGCATGCCGCCCGGCATCGACGGGATCGAGACCGTCGCGCAGCTGTGGCAGATCGCGCCCGAGCTCGAGATCGTGCTGTGCAGCGCCTACAACGACTACTCGTGGGAGGACATCTCGCGCCGGCTCGATCCGGGCGACCGCCTGTTGTTGCTGCGCAAGCCGTTCGATCCGATGGAGGTCCGCCAGCTCGCCGCATCGCTGACCGAGAAGTGGCGGCGCGGCCGCGAGCTCGCCGACCGGCTGCGCAACCTCGAGGCCCAGGTCCAGCGCGAGGTCGAGACCCGGCTGCGCGAGCGGACGCGGCACGAGGAGGAGCAGCGGCGGTCGCGCCGGCTCGGAGCGCTCGGCCAGCTCGCCGCCGGCATCGCGCACGAGATCAACACACCGACCCAGTTCACCAGCGCCAGCCTCGAGTACGTCGCCGAGGTCCTGCCGGTGCTCGCCGAGGGGTTCGCGAGCTACCGCGCCTGTTTGCTCGGGATTGCCACCGGCGAGCTCACCGTCCAGCAGGCGCTCGCCCGCGCCGACAAGATCGCGCTCGCCGATGCGCTCGACGAGCTGCCGCGCGCGATCTCCGACGCGCGGACCGGGATCTCGCGGATCGCGCAGGTCGTCCAGAGCGTGCGCTCGCACGCCCACCTGCGCGACGCCGAGTGCCTGGTCCCGGTCGACGTGAACGCCCAGGTCCGCGCCGCGCTCGAGCTCGCGCGCAACGAGTACAGGCACGACGCCGAGGCCGTGGTCGAGCTCGCCGAGGTGCCGCGCGTGATGGGCGACGCCGGCGATCTCTGCCTCGCGATCGTCAACCTCGTGGTCAACGCCGCGCACGCGATGCGCGACAAGCGGGTCGCCGGCGGCGGCAGCGGCCGGCTCACCCTGACCACGCGGTACACCGGCCAGCTCGTCGAGATCATGGTCACCGACACCGGCGGCGGCATCCCCGAGGCGATCCGCGACCGCGTGTTCGAGCCGTTCTTCACCACCAAGCCGATCGGGCAGGGCACCGGCCAGGGCCTTTCGATCGCCCACGCCACGATCGTCGAGCGCCATCGGGGGTCGCTCCGGTTCGAGACCGAGGTCGGGGTGGGCACCACGTTCGTGATCGGATTGCCCGCAGTCTCCGAAGGAGGAGCCACGTGATCGCCGAGCACCCCATTCGCGTCCTGTTCGTCGACGACGAGCCCCTGGTCTTGCAATCACTCGATCGCGCGCTGCGGCAGCGCAAGGTGTCGTGGGACGCGCGGTTCATCGAGACCAGCACCGGCGCGCTCGAGCTGCTCGCCAGCGAGCAGTTCGACGTCGTGGTCGCCGACCTGCGGATCCCGGTGCTCGACGGCGTCGCGCTGCTCACCGAGATCCAGCGCATGTATCCGCGGATCGCGCGGGTCGTGCTGTCGGGTCAGGTCGGCACTGACGATTGTCTGCGCGCGATGCGGGTCGCGCACCAGTGCCTGGCCAAGCCGTGCGACATCGGCACGCTGCGCCGGCTGATGCAGCGGCTCGAGAACGGCCAGCGTCTGCTCGACGACAGCGAGCTCGTGACCTCGGCGACCCAGCTGAGCTGCCTGCCCAGCCCGCCGAGTGTCCACGCCGAAGTGTCGACCGCGATCACCAGCGGCGCCGGGCTCGCCGAGATCGCCCAGATCCTCGACGGCGACGTCGCGATCACCGCCAAGCTGATCCAGGTCGTCAATAGCGCCTTCTTCACCCAGGGCCCGCCGGTGACCACGGTGCAGCGCGCGCTGGTCGTGCTCGGTACCGACGTCGTCTGCAACCTGCTGCTCAGCGTCGAGGTGTTCCGCGGCTTTGAGGGCCGCGGGCTGGCGGCTAGACGGCTCGAGGCGCTGCGCCGGCACAGCAAGCTGGTCGGTCTGCTCGCCCAGGCGCTCGCGCCGCGCGAGCTCGCTGGTGACGCGTTCGCCGCCGGCATGC
Organism: Kofleriaceae bacterium; assembly: GCA_035489015.1. Taxonomy (GTDB): domain Bacteria; phylum Myxococcota_A; class Polyangia; order Haliangiales; family Haliangiaceae; genus DATFRY01. Next base: position 10,671 of record DATHKR010000013.1, read on the forward strand.
TGCACGACACGGGCAACCTGGTGCTGGCCTGCCTCGATCGCCCGGCGCACCAGGTCACCGATCATGCCCGCGCCGGTGGCTTCCTGCTCGGCCTTTGGGGGCTCAAGGAGGCGGTCGTCGATGCGATCACCTACCACCACGATCCGGGCGAGGCCACCGGCGACGCGGCGCTGCTGACAGACCTGGTGCACGTCTCGGAGATCGTCGTCGACGACCTCGAGCGCGCTGCCAGCTCGCCGGACGCGCCGGTCGATCCGGCGTGGCTCGCGCGCAACGACGCGACCGTACTCGAGCGAGCGCGCACGATCGGCCGCGCGATCTGGGAGCAGACGCCATGAACGCCAGGAGCTGGTCGATCATCGTCGCTGGCCTGGTGGCCGCAGCGCCGGCGGCCGGCGCGGATCCAGAGGAGACGTCCACGGCCGCGCTCGCCGAGATCGGCGACGTCCAGGAGCTCTCGCTCGCCGACCTGCTCGATGCGCGCATCGAGATCGCGACCAAGAAACCGCAGACCAGCCGCGAGACCCCGGGCATCGTCACCGTGATCACGCGCGACGAGATCGTCGAGTCCGGCGCCCGCGACCTGCTCGACGTGCTCGCGCTGGTGCCCGGCTTCGTCGCGGCGACCGACATCCAGAACACGGTCGGAGTCGGCGTGCGCGGGCAGTACAGCAATGAGGGCAAGCTCCTGCTGCTGGTCGACGGCCAGCCGGTCAACGATCTGCTCTACGGCTCACTCGAGCTCGGCAACCGCTACCCGCTCGAGATCATCGATCACATCGAGGTGATCCGCGGCCCGGGCTCGGCGGTGTACGGAGGCGAGGCCGAGCTCGCCGTGATCAACCTGGTGACCCGCGGCGCGGCCAGCCTCGACGGCGTCGCGGTGGCCAGCAGTTACGGCCGGCTCGGCGGTACGCTCGGCCACGCCAGCGCCACTGTGTCGTTCGGCCACGCCGACATGGGGGTCAAGGATCTCGAGATCGCCGGGTCGTTCACGCGCGGCCGCTCCAGCAGCGAAGGCATCTACCGCGACTTCTCGGGCGCGACCTATCCGATGGCGGCCAGTTCCAATGTCGACCCGATGTTTGCCAAGCTCGCGATCCGCTACCGCGGCCTTCATGCCGACGCGATCTTCGACGACTACGCGCTGCAGACTCGCGACGGTTTCGGCCCGGTCGAGCCCACCACGGTGCGCTGCGGCTTCCGCACCTATGCGCTCGCGCTGCGCTACGACGTCGGGCTCGGCGAGCACTTGACCCTGACCCCGGAGCTCGACGTCCTGCGCCAGACCCCGTGGCTGGTCACCGACCCCGAGTCGCTGCTGTTCTACGCCAAGACGGCGACGCGGACGACCGGCAGACTGACCATGTCGTATGACCCGACCCAGCACCTCAACCTGCTCGGCGGCGTCGAGTCCCACGCCGACCACGGCCACGTCGACGACGCGCGGCTGATCGGCTTGCAGACCCTGTTCGGTGATCAGCGCTCGGTGACCTACACGACGCTGGCGACCTTCGCCCAGCTGCTCGTCAGCCATCCGATCGCCAACCTGACCATCGGTGCGCGCTACGAGTATCAGTCTTCGATCGGCGACTCGTTCGTCCCGCGGGTCGCGCTGACCAAGATGGTGGGCCCGTTCCACGCCAAGCTGCTCGCCAGCCAGGGCTACCGCGCGCCGGTGATCGAGAACATCAACGCCAGCAGCGGCAAGCTCCAGCCCGAGCGGACCACCGTGTTCGAGGCCGAGGCCGGCTACCAGCTCGGCGACCACATGTTCGCCGCGGTCAACGCGTTTGACATCACGATCAGCAAGCCGATCATCTACGGGGTCGAGTTGATCGACGGCGAGGAGCGCGAGGAGTACTTCAACTCGAGCCGCAGCGGCACACGCGGCGTCGAGCTCGACTACCGGGTCCGCTACGCGCGCGGCTCGGCCAAGCTGACCTACTCGTACTACACCGCCGCGTCGAAGAACGAGGTCGACGCCTATCGCGTCCCCGGGCACGACGAGGTGCTGCTCGCGTTCCCCAGCCACAAGGTCACCGCGATGAGCAGCCTGAAGGTGTCGCGGCACCTGACCCTGTCACCGTCGGCGGTGATCTACGGTCCGCGCTACGGCTATCTCACGGGCGACACCGACGGCAATCCGGTGCTCGGCCGCGAGCCGTGGACCGCCCTGGTCAACGTCTACCTCCTGTACCGCAACGCGGTGGTGCCGGGGCTCGACATCGGCGCCGGCGTCTACAACCTCGCCGACCAGCGCTTCGATCTCGTGCAGCCGTACGTCGGCAGCCACGCGCCGATGCCCACCCAGGGCCGCGAGATCGTGGTCCGTCTCGCGTACGAGCACCGGCTGTGACCTGGCCTGCGGGTCTGGCCGCGGTGTCGACTCGAGTCGATCGCTGTCGATGGACGGCCTGGCGCCGCACCGGCACCGTGCCTTCATGTCCATTGCCCGTCTGCTCGCATGCGGCACCCTCGCCGCGCTGATCCCCGTCGCTGCGACGGCCTGCGCGCTGGAGTCCGACGACCCCGGCGATCCCACGCTCGAGACCACCTCGGCGCTCTCGCTGTCCAGCTCCAAGCTGGGCTTCCACATCCTCGGCATCCCGACTCCTGACATCGACCGCGTCCTGGCGACGTGTCCGCGCGTCATCAAGGTCTTCCCCGAGGA
>DATHKR010000014.1:0-23729 GCA_035489015.1 Kofleriaceae bacterium
TCAACGATCCGGTGCGCCTCACCGCCGATCGCTGCGTTGCAACTCCTCGAGCTACGGCGAGTAGCCCGTCGTCGTCGCGCCTTGCGCTCGACGGCGATCCACACCGCCTCGTTGACGCCATATCGGCGGCGGTGCACTAGCGGCGAGCGGTCCGCCGGCCTCTCGTGGGGCGGTGGACCGGATACGCGGCTCGCATCGCCGTGGCCAGCTGGCGCAGGGCCGTGGCCAGCGGGGAGCGCGGGCGCCAGACCAGCGCGATGGTGCGGTGGGGAGCGGGGTCGGCGAAGCGGCGCACTCGCAGGCCGTAGGGGCGGGCCTCGGCGTCGAGGGCCAGCTCGGGCAGGAGGGTGATGCCGGCGCCGGCCGCGACCATCTGGGTCAGGGTCGGCAAGCTGGTGGCGCGGAACTCCATCTCGCGCGCGTCGGAGCGCTCGCAGAAGGAGAGCGCCTGGTCGCGCAGGCAGTGGCCGTCGTCGAGCAGCAGCATGCTGGTGCCGGCCAGGTCGCCGGGCGAGGCGGGGCCGCGCCCGGCGCCGAGCGGGTGGCCGGGCGGGGTGACCAGCAGGAACGGGTCGCTGGCGATCACCTCGTGGTCGAGTGGACCGACGTCAGCCTCCAGCGCGAGCAGCGCGGCGTCGAGCTCGCCGGCGGCGAGGCGCTCGATGAGCGCGTCGGTCTTGTCCTCGATCCAGCGGGTGGTGAGCCGGGGGAAGCGCTGGCGGAGCGCCGGGGTCAGGTGGGGCAGGAGGTACGGCGAGATGGTCGGGATGACCCCGATGCGCAGGGTGCCGGCCAGCGGGTCGCCGACCCGGCGCGCCTCCTCGATCAGGTCGTCGGCCTCGACCAGGAGCCGGCGGGCGCGCTGGATCAGCTGGGCGCCGGCCGCGGTGGGCAGGACGCGGCGGCGGTCGCGCTCGAACAGCTTCACCCGCAGCGCGTCCTCGAGCTGGGCCAGCTGCGCGCTGAGCGACGGCTGCGAGACGCCGCAGCGCGTGGCCGCGCGGTGAAAGCTGAGCGTGTCGGCCACCGCGACCGCGTACTGAAGCTGGCGGAGGGTGAAGACGTGGGGGGCCAGGTTCACGATAGCGGGAGGCTATCAAACCCATAGCGACATTGTCTTGGAACAATCAGCGGGCTGCCGCCATCTTCTCCTTCACCAGCCGCTCACGTCCGGGCGGCGGAGAAAGACGAGAGATGCTCACCGTCGGCAACAAGCTGCCCGCATTTCGCCTCACGGCCGCCGTGGGGCTGGAGAAGAACCAGGAGTTCCAGGAGATCACCCACGAGACGTACCCGGGGCGATGGCTGGTGCTCTTCCTGTGGCCGATGGACTTCACGTTCATCTGCCCGACCGAGATCGCCGAGTTCGGCCGCCACAACCGCGACTTCATCGACCGCGACGCCCAGCTGCTCGGCGCCAGCACCGACACTCACTTCGTCCACCTGGCCTGGCGGAAGAACCACCCCGACCTCCGCGACCTGCCGTTCCCGATGCTGGCCGACACCCGGCGCGAGCTGTCCGCCGCGCTCGGCGTGCTCCACCAGGATGGCGTGCCGCTGCGCGCCACCTTCGTGGTCGATCCCCAGGGGATCATCCGCCACGTCAGCGTCAACGACCTGTCGGTCGGCCGCAACGTGGACGAGGTCCTGCGCGTGCTCGACGCGCTGCAGACCGACGAGCTCTGCCCGTGCAACTGGCAGAAGGGCGACCCGACCCTGGAGGCGGCGTGACCATGGCCACCCTGGCCGAGCTGCGCGACTCGCTGCCCGCCGCCGCGGTCGACATCAAGCTCAACCTCGGCTCGGTGCTGTCGGGCGGGGCGCTCGGCCCGGCCCAGCGCTGGGGCGTGGCGCTGGCCGCGGCGGCGGCGGCCCGCAACCCCGCGCTGCGCGACGCGATCGCCGCCGAGGCCCGCCGCGAGGTGCCCGAGGCGGTGGTCGAGGACGCGCTGGCCGCGGCGGTGCTGATGGGGATGAACAACGTCTACTATCGCTTCCGCCACCTGGTGGGGAAGCCGAGCTACTCGGAGCGCCCGGCCCGGCTGCGCATGAACCGCATGGTCAAGCCGGCCGCCAGCAAGGTGGACTTCGAGCTGTTCTCGCTCGCGGTCAGCGCGCTGGCCGGCTGCGAGACCTGTGTCCGGTCGCACGAGAAGGCCGTGCTCGACGGCGGCCTCACCGAGGAGCACGTGCACGACGCGGTCCGCATCGCGGCGGTGGTCCAGGCGGCCGCGGTGGCGCTCGAGCTCCCCTCCGCGGATCCCGCTCGCTAACGAAACAGAAAGAGAGACCCGATCATGTACAAGAGCCCGAGTCGACTCCCCGAGGAGGCGCGCTCCGCCGTCGCGCAGACCCTGAACGCGCGGCTGGCCGACGGCCTCGACCTCCACAGCCAGATCAAGGTCGCGCACTGGAACATCAAGGGGCCGCAGTTCGCCGCGCTCCATCCGCTGTTCGAGACCTTCGCGGTCAGCCTGGCCAACCACAACGACTCGATCGCCGAGCGAGCCGTCACCCTCGGCGGGCGCGCCTACGGCACCGCGCGCCACGTCGCGGAGCGGTCGCGGCTGCCCGAGTACCCGCAGGAGACCTCGCGCGACCTCGAGCACGTGGTGCTCCTGGCCGAGCGGATCGAGCTCTACCTCGACGGGGCTCGCGAGTCGCGCGCGCTGGGCGAGGAGCACGGCGATACCGACACCGTCGACCTCCTGACCGGCATCGTGACCGAGCTCGAGAAGCACGCCTGGTTCCTGCGCGCGTCGCTCGAGTAGGCGGCGCGGGGGCCAGCGAGGAGTTCCAGCCGGCTGCGCGGTCGGACCACCGCGGCTCCAGGACGGACGTGGCCGGGCGACGGTGCCAGGCGGTTTGCCTGGACCCCGGGCTGGCCCTAGAATCGGCGGTCCTGGAGGTCCCTCATGATGAAGCCTGGCTTTGTGTCCGGTATGCGCCGCCGTCTCTCACTCCCCGGCGCGCTCCTCTGCGCGGCGTGGCTGGTCGGGTGCGGCGGCGGCGACGACGACGACGATAGCGCGGATGACGGCACCGCCGATGACGGCACCGCCGATGACGGCGACGACGGCAGCGGCGAGATCAGCTTCTCGGACGACATCGCGCCGATCTTCGCCGCCAAGTGCAACTTCTGCCATCACCCGAACTCGGCCACCGAGCTGGACCTGACCAACCCGTTCGGCGAGGAGGGCATGGTCGGCCGGCGCAGCATTGCGTTCGAGGTGTACGGCGACGATCAGGAGTTCATCGTCGACCAGGGCAACCCGGACGGCAGCTTCATCCTGACCAAGGTCGAGGGCACGGATCTCGACCCCGAGGTCGAGGGTGGGGCGATGCCGTTGCAGATCGCGCCGCTCGACGACGCCCAGGTCGACGACGTGGTGGCCTGGATCGAGGGCGGCGCGGCCGACGACGCGACCTTCGACGCGGTGTCCGACATCCTCGGCACCGACGATCAGACCCTCGGGCGCGCGTCCGGCAAGTGCACGCTGTGCCACTACGAGGGCTCGCCACCGCCGCGCCTCAACATCCTCGACCCGTTCGGCGAGGAGGGGCTGGTCGAGGTGGCCGCGTCGCTCGGCGGGGTCCGGGTGGTGCCTGGCAGCCCGGACGAGAGCGTCCTCATCGAGAAGATCACCGGCAACCCGGACTCCGGCGAGCAGATGCCGTTCAACCCGGAGCCGATGACCGCGGACGAGATCGCCACCTTGAGCGCCTGGATCGAGGCCGGCGCCCTCGAGAACTAAGGGCCCGCGCATGAACAAGTCGGTCGATTCTCGCGGTCGAGCCGCCCGGATGGCAAGGAGCGGCGAGAACCGGCGCGGAACGTACTCGCCGTACTTGAGCACCGGTCCGCAGCAAGAATCGATCGATGTTGCCCCGGCGAAGACCGGGGGAAGCGCAGCCGCGACGCCGCCAGCCGGGATGGATCGGCCGCGAGAACGAGCGACTTGTTCATGCGCGGGCCCCAAGGCCATGACGACAGCTGTCATGGCCGGTCGAGAACACCTCGACGGCCGACCGGAGGGCAGGTGAGGGCCGGGCGGCAGCTGCGCGATCCGTCGCCGGCGCCGGACGAGCGGTCGATCGACGAGCGGGTGCCGCTGCGCTGGTCCGGCCTGCGCGGCGCGCTCGGGACCGTCTTCGCGGCGGTGGCGGTGCTCCTGCTCCAGGTGCTCCTGGCCGGGTTCTACTGGGTCTCGGATCCGGCGCCGTCGGTGGCGCTGGCGCCGATCTGGGACGCGCCGGTCCTGGTGCTGCTGCTGGTCGGCTGGGCCGCGCTCGGCCGCGGCTGGCGCTGGGCCGATCGGACGATCGTCATCGCGCTGACCGTGCTGGTCTTCCTCTACTTCCTCATCGGCGTCGGCCAGGGCTTCGCGCTGCGCGAGTTCGGCTACGACGTGGTCCTGCGCCTGCACATCGCCTACGTGCCGGAGCTGTTCCGCATGATGTACAACGCGGAGCCGCTCGGCTGGTTCGTGTTCTACGTGGCCCTGCTCGCGCTCGGCGTGATTGTGATCGTGACGGCGATCTTCCTGTCGATCCGCCACCTGATCCGCTACGCGCGGGTCGGCCGCCGGCGGCAGATCGGCCTGGCCGCCGCGGTGGTCGTCGCGACCGCGCTCGGCGCCGTCACGCTGGGCATGAACGGACCGGTCACCGCCGAGGCGTACACCCAGCTCGACCTGGCCCTCCACCTCGGCAAGCGGATCGACGCCAGCGCGCGTCGTCTCGAGATCGAGGCGGCGCCGCTGCGCAACGCCAGCCCGTTCGGCAAGCCGGGGGCCGAGCGGCCGACCATCCTCCTGTTCGTGGTCGAGTCGTACGGCAACGTCCTCTTCACCGATCCCGAGTTCGCCGACTTCCCCGGCTGGTTGAACAAGCAGGGCGAGGCGCTGACCCGGGCCGGCTATCACATCGCGTCCAAGCAGATGAGCTCGCCGGTGTTCGGCGGCAGCTCGTGGCTGGCCGGCACGTCGCTCATGTGCGGCGTGCGCGTCTTCAACCAGAAGGGCTTCAAGGGCCTCATGGCGTCGAGCGTGCGCTGCCTGCCCGCGTTCCTGAAGGACGCCGGCTACCGCACGGTGGTGGCGGCCGGGAACATCAAGTTCCACGACGCGGAGTACGAGCGGACGTTGCCCTTCGAGCAGTTCTACATCCGCGACGACTTCGGCTATCGCGGTCCGCGCATGGGCTGGTCGTTCGTGCCGGACCAGTACGTCATCGACTTCGTGCACCGGCGCGAGATCGCGCCGCGGCAGGCGGGCGGCGCGGCGGCGGACAGGCCGCTCATGGTCGCGTACTTCCTGACCACCAGCCACCACCCGTGGTCGGTGGTCCCGTCCTTCATCCCGGACTGGTCGAAGATCGGCGACGGGTCGGTCTACACCGGCCTGCCGGTCCAGGAGTTCAGCGACAACCAGTTCGTGGCCGGAGTGGCCTACAAGCCGGCCTACAAGGCGACCATCGAGTACTCGCTGCAGACCATCGAGTCGTACCTCGAGCGCCTGCCAGCCGACGACCACAGCGTGATCCTCATCCTCGGCGATCACCAGCCGCGCCGCCCGGTCGCGCGCATCAAGGGCGACCCGTGGACGGTGCCGATCCACCTGGTGAGCCGCGACCCGGCGGTGCTCGAGCGCTTCGCGCGGGTCGGCTTCCGGCCCGGCATCGCCCCCGCGCTCGAGGAGAAGCCGAGCGGGCTGGAGGCGTTCGTCGGCGAGCTGTTCACCGCCTACGGCGGCACGGTGGTCCGTCGATGAAGCTGGTCGTGTTCGGCCCGACCGGCGGCACCGGCCGGGCCGCGGCGGAGCAGGCCGCGGCGCGCGGCGACCAGGTGACCGTGCTCGCCCGCCGGCCCGAGCGGCTGCGGGTCGGCAAGTCGGTGCAGGTGGTAGAGGGGGACGTGCTCGACCCGGCCGCGGTCGACCGGGCGGTGCGCGGGCAGGACGCGGTGGTGAGCGCGCTCGGCACCCGGCCGTGGAGGCACCGCGACGTGTGCTCGCAGGGCGTGCGCCACATCGTCGACGCGATGGGCGCACACGGGGTGCGCCGGCTGATCGTGGTGTCGTCGATCGGGGTGGGGGAGTCGCTCGCCGACCTGGGCTGGCTGGCCCGCCGGGTGGTCGTGCCGCTGGTCCTGCGCCGCTCGTTCGACGACAAGGCGCGCATGGAGGAGATCGTGCGCGGCTCCGATCTGGCGTGGACGATCGTCCGCCCGGCGCTCCTGACCAGCGGGCGGCCGCGCGGGCGCTGGCGGGTCACGACCGGCCGCGCCGTCCCCGGCGGCTTCATCACCCGCAACGACCTGGCCGCTTTCTGTCTGGTCCAGCTGAGCAGCGACGAGTACGTCGGCCAGGTGCCGAACCTGGCGTGAGCCGGGCCGGTTCGTGCCCGGGTCCCGGCTGCGGCGCGGCCCAGGTCGTCGCGCGAAACCAGGCGTCGCCATCGCACCGTCCGGGGTGAAGCGCGGCCGGCCACGTCTTTCCCGTACGTGCCTCAAGAGATCGGCGGGCCGACCGAAGCTCTCCTCGAGGGCAACCATCCGGCTCCCTTGAGGTGACCGAGTTCGATGCCCCAGTCCCAGATGCAACCCACCACCATCGAGCCCCACCTGGTCGGCCCGCCCGGCAACCGGGGCAGCGTCCTCCTCCTGGACGACGATGTGGCGGTGCTGCGCTCGTACGCCCGCGTGCTCGAGCGCGCCGGCTTCTCGGTGGTGCGCCGCTCGAGCGCGGCCGACGTGGCCAGGCTGCTCGGCCAGGCCGCGTTCGACGCGGTGGTCAGCGACATCGCCATGCCCGGCATGGACGGCACCGAGGTGCTGCGCATGGTGCGCGAGCGCGAGCCCGACCTGCCGGTCATCCTCATTACCGGATTCGGCGACCTTCGCAGCGCGGCCAAGGCGGTCGAGCTCAAGGCGATGCGCTACCTGTTCAAGCCGGTCGAGGTCGCGGTCCTCATCGCGACGGTGGACGACGCGGTCCAGGAGCACGAGAACGCGGTCGACAACCGGCGCACCCTCGAGCGAGTTGGTCGCGCGGCCACCGAGCAGCGCGAGCTCGGCGCCCAGTTCGCGCGCGCGCTCGGCAAGCTCGAGCTGGTCCACCAGCCGATCGTCAGATGGCAGAACCGCACCGTCTTCGCCCACGAGGCCCTGGTCCGCTCGCGCGAGCCCGGCCTCATCCGCCCGCTGCCTCTGTTCGCCGCCGCCGAGCGCCTGGGCCGGCTGCCCGATCTGGGCCGCGCGATCCGCCGCGCCTCGGCCGATCGAGTGCGCCGCTCGCCGGCCGGCACCTGCGCGTTCGTGAACGTGCACCCGTTCGATCTGTTCGACGAGGACCTCTACTCTCAGTCGGCGCCGCTGTCGTCGGTGGCCGAGCAGATCGTGCTCGAGATCACCGAGTGTGCCTCGCTGGAGGCGGCCGATGACCTGCCCGAGCGGCTCGAGCGGCTGCGCCGGATGGGCTACCGGATCGCCCTCGACGACCTCGGCGCCGGCTATGCCGGCCTGAGCGCGCTCGCCCACCTCGCGCCTCACACGGTCAAGCTCGACATGTCGCTGACGCGGTCCATCGAGACCGACACCACCAAGCAGAAGCTCATCGCCAGCCTGATCCACGTCTGCCGCCAGCTCGACATCCTGGTGGTCGGCGAGGGCGTGGAGGTGCCGGCCCAGCGCGATGTCCTGGTCGAGCTCGGCTGCGACCTCCTCCAGGGCTACCTGTTCGCCGCCCCGGCCGCGGAGTTTCCCGTTGTGGCCTGGTAATTCCCCGTCGGTCGCGGGGGTTGTTCCGCATCAACGAGCATGTGGTGAGCTGGGCCCGGTGCAGGTAGGATCAGCCGGCGTGGCCGGCTGTACCCTTCTCCACATCTCCGATCTGCACTTCGGCCGCGCCTACGCCCGCCGCATGGGCGACGCCGTCCTCGAGGCCGCCGAGCGGATCCAGCCTGACGCGGTGGTGGTGTCGGGCGACCTGGTCGAGTGGGCCGAGCACGGCGGCGGCTGGCGCGATGTGGCCGCGTTCCTGGGCAAGTTCCGGGCGCCGGTGCTGGCGGTGCCGGGCAACCACGACATCGACCGCGCCAACCTGCTCGGCCGGTTCGTCGATCCGTTCCGCGCCTATCGCAAGCACGTGCACCCCGAGCTCGACCGCGCGCTGCCGCTGGCCGGCGCCCATGTGATCGGGCTGGCCAGCCCGAGCCGGTGGACGATGGACCTCGGCTACGTCTCGCGCGCGCAGGCGGAGTGGGCGAGCGAATCGCTCGACGCCGCCCCGTCCGACGCGCTGCGGGTCCTGGTCGTGCACCACGGTCCGCGCCCGGCCCGCGCCGGCCGCTGGCCGCGCACCCACCTGCGCGGGCGCCGGCTCGAGCGGATGCTGTTCCGCTCCGGGGTGGACCTGGTCCTGTCCGGTCATCGCCACTTCCCCCACGCCGAGCAGATCGCCTGCCGCGAGACCGGCAACCAGGCGCTCTGGTTGCAGGCCGGCACGACCACCTGCTGGCGGGTCAACCGGCGCACGCACTCGAACTCGTTCACCGTCGTCCGCGCGCTGGCTGACCGCATGGAGGTCGGCTGGTGGTACTACGCGGACGAGGCGCGCGGCTTCCAGGCCGGCGAGCAAGAGGTGTTCGCGCGCGGCCAGCGCGCCGCCCTGCTGGCAGACCCGGCCCAGCCGGCCCTCGCCACCCTGTAGGTCGACCAGGTCTCGACTAGGTCGCCGGTCGCGCGGACGCCGCGGCGACCGACGAGGCGGAGGCGACCGGGTCAGCGGACGTGTGCTCGATCGGGCTCGCGGACGGGTCCTCGATCGGGCTCGCGGACGGGTCCTCGCCGCGCGCGCGCAGGATGCGCCGGCCCAGCCCGTAGCAGATCACCCCGAGCACCAGCCCGGCCAGCGGGTCGATCGCGTGGTGCAGGCCCAGGTACACGGTCGACAGCGTGGTGCCGATCGCCAGCGGCCACACCGCGAGCGCGATGCGCCGCTCATAGTGCCACGCGACCATCGCCCAGGCGATCGCCGCGCTGACGTGCACCGACGGGAACGCCGCCCCGCGCACGGTGCCGTGCTCGCCCTGGACCAGCTGGACCAGCCACACGAACGGCCCGCCGTGCAGCTCGCTCGGGCGCAGCGCCTCGATCGCCGGAATCATGCGCGGCCCGAGCGCGGGCAGGAACAGGAACAGCGTGTAGTTGACGACGTAGGTGAAGAGCGCGATCGACGTGCCGGCCCACACCGTCTCGCGCCGGCCGGCGATGACCAGCGGCACCGCGTAGAGGAACGGGATGAGGTAGTAGGACAGGTTGAGGAACGAGAACAGCTCGTCCAGCCACGGCCGGTGGAACTGCTGGAGCCACACGGTCGGGTGCACGCCGAAGAGGGCGTGGTCGATGTCGGCCAGGAGGTTGGTGGCCCAGAACTGATCGTCGGACATGAGGCTCTGCAGCCGCGTGGCCGAGAAGAAGCCGTAGAGGATGACAAAGGCCGGGTACCAGGTGCGCAGCTCGAGGAGCAGGCGTTTGTCTGGGCGGAGCTGGCTGGCCCGCACGACCTCGAGGCCGAGAACGACGTAGCCGAGGTGGAGCAGGACGACGGTGAGCCAGCCGGGGGTGCCGAAGCCGAGCACGAGCTGGAGCGCGCCGGCGCCGGCCATGTAGCCCATGCTGGCGACGTCGACCCAGAGGTAGCGGGTCGCGCCGTAGCGCCCGCGCCTCCACAGCCCGGTCACGGCCGGCCTGCGGTCCGGAAGACCACGTCCCAGTACGGGCAGGTCACGCCGAACCGGGTGCCCGACTCGCGGAAGTGGTGGACCATGTGCTCGCGGCGCAGGTACTTGAGCAGGCGGTTCTTCGGCGCGCCGACGTGCGTGTACCAGTGGAAGGTGTCGTAGACGGCGTAGCCGAACAGGAAGCCGCCGAACGCCGCGTGCACGTCCGGACCGAGCGCCGCGCGCACGCCCAGATACACCAGCGAGCCGAGCAGCAGGCTGACCGCCGGCGGCATGACCAGGCGGCTCGGGTCCCACGGCCAGTCGTGGTGGACGCCGTGGATGAAGAAGTAGGCCGTGCGAGTGCGCGGGCCGCGCACCGGCAGGTGAAAGAGCAGGCGGTGAAGCCAGTACTCGGTCAGGGTCCAGGCCGCGTAGCCGGCGGCGAACCTCCACACGATGCCGAGCGCGTCGGTATGATCGACTGCCACCGCGGCCCACACACAGACGGCCGCGATCGGCATGTACAGGATTGCCGGGATGCTCGGGTGGACGCGGGAGAGCTTCTCGAGAACCGCGCTGTCGAACATGCGCGGGCTGCCCTTCTGGAACGTACCGCTCATGAGGATGCCTCCGTGGTGGACGCCGACCGGCCGTGCGGCGGGGGAACCGCTCGTCCGGAGTGCTGCACGTCGATGGCCGTCAGGCGATTTACCCCGCCTCGCCCGGCCTGGCCAGCTTCGCGCGCGCCGAGTGGGCGCACCCCCGGATGATCGGCCACCGCCTGCTGGCGAGCGCCCACCCGGTCGATGAACCCATTTCCACCGATGACCAAGAGTCTCATCCCTGCTTGCACCCGTCCGGGGGTGTCCCTTGAACACCCGACCCACCAATTCTGCGCACCACTGCCCCTGTCAAGCGAAGGCAAGGTGAGGCAGTTGCGCGCAGGGATCTGCATTCGGTCCGCGGGATGGCGACGGAGGTCGGCGCCGGCGGCCCCGAGGTGGAGATACCCGAGGCCGGCGGCCTTCTTAGCCGATGAACTCGGCCAGGCCCGCCATGTAGCGGGTCACCAGGTCGCGCAGCTTGTCATCGATGAGGCGGCCGTCGGCGTCGAACGCGGCGGCGGCCCCGTGGAGAAAGACCAGCCGGGCGAAGTAGGGGCGCATGTTGAGGAGCCGGAAGACCGGCAGCCAGGCGGTCTGCGACAGGCGCGTCCCGCCCGGGCCCGGGGTCGCGCCCATGAGGCCGACCGGCTTGTCGCCGAACACGCGCGGGATGTCCTTGGCCGGCCGGCTCATCCAGTCGATCGCGTTCTTCAGCACGCCCGGCACCGAGGCGTTGTACTCGGGCGTGACCAGGAGCAGCCCGCCGGCGGCGGCGATCCGATCCTTCAGCTCGGTGACCGGGGCCGGCACCCCGTCGGCCTCCTCGACGTCTCCGTCGTAGAGCGGGATGCCCCGGATCGAGGCGATCTCGATCTTCACCTCCTCGGGCGCCAGCTCGGCCGCCGCGCGCAGGAGCGCGCTGTTGTACGAGCCGCGGCGCAGGCTGCCCGAGATCCCGATGATGGTGGTCACGGCCATCGAAGCTCCCTCCCCTGCCGGTGCGCGCGGTCGCGGCGCCCCGTGCGTGCAGTACAGTACTCCTACTCTGACCAGGGGGCTCCGACGTGGCCATCGAGAAAGCCGGACAGGTCGTGGTGGAGGGCAAGGCGAGCGGGTTCCGCCAGGAGGTGCGGGTCGGCCGGTTCGCGCTGGTCGGCGACGAGCCGTCGGAGACGGGCGGCACCGACGCCGGTCCCGGACCGTACGACTTCCTCCTCATCGCGCTCGGCACCTGCACGTCGATGACGATCGGGCTGGTCGCTCGCCGCAAGGGCTGGCCGCTCGAGTCGGTGCGCGTGACCCTGCGTCACGACCGCATCCACGCCGAGGACTGCGCCGACTTCGAGACCAGGCGCGGCATGGTCGACCGCATCGAGCGGGACATCGAGCTCATCGGCGCGCTCGACGAGGGGCAGCGCGCTCACCTGTTCGAGGTGGCGAAGAAGTGCCCGGTGTCTCGCACGCTCACGTCGGAGATCCGGATCGAGGATCACCCGGTCGAGGCGGCGGCGCCTTGAACACGCGCATGAGCCAGTAGAGCGACGGCAGCACCACCAGGGCGCCGCCGACCAGGACCGGGCCGAGGATCCGCAGGGTGACGGGCGGGGCCGCCGCGCCGCGCACGGTCAGGTCCGGCGCGATGAGCAGCGGGGCGTGGGCCACGCCCCACGCGGCGAGGAGCGCGCTGGCCTGGACGATGGCGAGCACGCGGGCCAGCCGAAACCGACCGCGGACCAGCGCGACCAGGGCCGCGACCGCGGCCGCCGCGGCGACCGCGCCGAGCGGCGCGCTCCACGCGGCGGTGAACAGCCGGCCGGCGAAGCGCGGCGCATCGAGGTGGGCCGCCACCGCGCACCCGGCGCAGGTGACCGCGAGCGCGATCCACCCGGCGATGGCGCGGCGGCGGAAGTCGTCGGCGAGCTCGCGGGTCGGCGCCTCCGGGTCGGTCTCGCCGCTGGCGCCGCCGATCTTCGAGCTGGCCTCGACGGCGAGGTAGACCGCGGCCAGGTAGGCGCACAGCGCGGTCGCCGCGGCGCCGGTCGCGATCGGCAGCGGCGCGATCCAGGCCAGGAGGTCGCGCTCGCTGGCCGCGCCCGAGGTGACCGCGCCCAGCACCGCGCCGAGGAAGAACGGCGTGGCCGCGCTGGCCACCGCGAACACGTGCTGCCACCGGTGCGCCGAGTCGGGTCCGCCGTACTGGCGGAACACGAGCGCCGAGCCGCGCAGCACCACGCCGATCAGGAGCGCGACCAGCGGCACGTGCAGGCGGATGGTCAGCGCCGCGAACGCGGGCGGGAACGCGGTGAAGAGGACGACCACCGCCACGATCAGCCAGACGTGGTTGGCCTCCCACACCGGCGCGAGCGCGCCCTCGACCAGGCGGCGCTGGGCATGGGCGCGCGGGCCGCGCGCGAACAGGTCCCAGATCCCGGCGCCGAAGTCGGCCCCGCCGGACAGGATGTACAGGAGGAGCGCGCCCGACAGGACCAGCGCGATGAGCTCGGGCGCGCCCATCAGCCCCGCTCCGCCGCGTCGGTGGTCTTGCGGACCTGGTGGGTCATGACCGCGGTGACCACGGCCGCGAGGCCGACGTAGATCACCGCGAACAGGGTGAAGGGCAGCCACAGGCCGGTGACCGGCGTGACCGCGTCGGCGGTGCGCAGCACGCCGTAGATCGTCCACGGCTGGCGGCCGACCTCGGTCACGATCCAGCCGGCCTCCATCGCGATCACCCCGGCCGGGCCGAGGAGGAGCGTGGCGCGCAGCCACCAGCGCGCGTCCGGCAGGCCGCGCCGGCGCCAGCACAGGAGCAGCGTGACCAGGGCATGGAGCGCGGCGATCGATCCGAGCCCGACCATGACCAGAAAGGCGTGGCGGACGATCGGGTGCGGATGATCGGCGGCCGGGAAGTCGTCGAGCCCGCGCACGGTCGCGTCCGCGTCGCCGTAGGCCATGAACGAGAGCATGCCGGGCACCTCGATCGGGCCGATGCTCATCGGCGCCCGCGCGGTGGTTCGCTCCAGGCCGTCCATCGCGGCCAGCTTGAGCGGCTGGTGGCGCGCGACCATCTGGCCGGCCATGTGGCCGACCAGCGGCTGGGCCAGGGCCGACGGGATCGCGACCGCCAGGGCCAGCCCGAGCGCGGCGCGGTGGAAGGGCGAGCCGGGCCGGCGGAGCAGGGCCCAGGCGTGGATCGCGGCCACCGCCATCGCGGTGGCCATGAACGCGGCCAGCACGGTGTGCAGCACCTCGTGCAGCGCGAACGGCGTGCCCATGGCGGCGATCGGATCGATATCGACCATCAGGCCATCCTCGAGCCGGAAGCCGCGCGGCGCGTTCATCCACGCGTTGGCGATCGTGACGAACGCGGCCGAGGCGGCGCCGGACAGGGCGACCAGCGCGCCGCACGCGATGTGGAGGCGGGGGCGCAGCTTGTCCCAGCCGTAGAGGTAGAGGCCGAGGAAGATCGCCTCGGTGAAAAAGGCGATCCCCTCGAGCGAGAACGGCAGGCCGATGATGGCGCCGGCGTGCTCCATGAAGCGCGGAAACAGGAGCCCGAGCTCGAACGCGAGGACGGTGCCCGACACCGCGCCGACCGCGAACAGGACCGCGGTCCCGCGGGCCCAGCGCCGGGCCAGCTCGAGGTAGACGGCGCGCCCGGTGCGCCGCCACATCACCTCGGCCGCGACCATGAGGACCGGCATGGCGATGCCGATCGCGGCGAAGACGATGTGGAAGGCGAGCGAGTAGGCCATCTGCCCGCGAGCGAAGAGGGCCTCGTTCCCCATGGCCATAGGATGCCGTGCGGGGCCGGGCCGGGCGCCGCAATCGGCGATCGACCGGACGGGTGATCGGGGTGATCGATCAGGGAGGCGGCTGGCGCGGGCCGCCGTTCAGCTGCGCGCACGCCGAGTCGAGCTGCCTGTCGTCGAGCTCGAGCTGCGCCGCGGTGCCGGGCTGGAGCATCTCGAGCAGGCGCTGGGCGCGGGCCCGGGCCGCCGCGTCGTCACCGGCGGCGTGGAGCCGACAGACCTCGGTCCAGCCCCTCATGAGGACGTCGGGCCGCACGCCGAGCGAGGACATCGGCACCGACGGAGGCAAGGCGATGAGGACCAGCGCGGCGATGGTCGCGGCCACGCCGATCGCGCCGGCTGCGATCCGGACCGTCGCCATGGCGGGCCGGCGCCAGGCCTGCGGGCGGATGGCCCAGCCCAGCGCGAAGCCGGTCACCAGGCCGAACACGTGGGCCCAGTTGTCCGCCTTCAGGAAGAAGCCGAAGATGATCACGTACGCGGCCCACTTCAGCATGTCGTTGCGGACCTGGCGGCCGGTCGAGGTCCCCTCTCGCTGACCCCAGCCGGCGGCGACCCCGAGCAGGCCCATGATGCCGCCGGACGCGCCGATGCCGACCCCGGCCAGGCCGGCCAGCCCGCTGCCCAGGCTGGCCAGCACGCCGGTCACCACGAAGAAGAACAGCAGGGTCAGCCGGCCGTACAGCGCCTCGACCTGCGGCCCGATGGTGCTGAGCGCGAACAGGTTGAACCCGATGTGCCACAGGCCGGCGTGGAGGAAGCAGGCGGTGAGGAGGCGCCAGTACTGGCCGTGCAGGACCTCGCGCGGCAGGTTGCCGCCGTACTCGACCAGCAGGCGGACCGGCAGGCCGAACAGGTCGCCGGCGCCGCCGGGGCCGGCGAGGAACACGCGGGCAAAGGCGAGCACCAGGGTGAGGCCGAGCAGCGTGCTCATCGACACCCACTCCGGCGCGAGCACGCCGAGCCGGCCGAGCACCTGCATCGAGCGGCGGGCGAGCGGCTCGCCGCAGCGGCTGCAGATCGCGGCGTCGCGGTCCTGCACCGCGCCGCACGCGGCGCAGGTCTTGTGCTGGTAGCGGATGTGGTCGATCCGCTGCTCGTGGCGGCGCGCGGCCTCGGCGCGGCGGCGGCGGCGGTTCTCCAGCCGCCAGCGCACGCGCACCGGGCTCATGCCGACGTAAGGGGCCAGCTTGACCGCGAGATCGATCCAGCCGGTTCGCTGCTCCTCGTCGCCCGCCATCGCGGCATTATGCGCGATCGCGGCCGGCCGACCACCGGCGAGCGCGGCCGCCGATCAGGGCGCGGGCTGCGGCCGCGGCGTGAGCCAGCTCGCCATGTCGAAGCGGAGACGCGCCGGGTTGAAGCCGGCCAGGAGCTGGGCGTCGCCGACTCCGTCCTGCAGCCCGGCCGGCCACGTGATCGGCGCGGCCGGCGCGAGGTGGGCCGGATCCGGCCCGGTCTGGTGGAAGAAGCCGAGCGCGACGCGAGCCGGGCGGTCGGGCAGGCCGAGCATCGCGAAGCTGAGCGCGAACTCCTGCTGGCGCCCGTCGCGCATCGTGCTCGCCACCCAGCCCTCCTCGCGCAGCAGCCGATCCGGCTCCTTCCAGGTGTAGGTGGTGGCGAGCGGGTGAAAGCTGCCGTCCCGGTCCGGCGCGTAGATCGCGCTGCCCAGCTTGGCCGAGGCATGCAGCACGCGCACGCCGCCCGCCCCGCCGACCATGACGCAGCCGAACCCGCTGCCCGGCGCGCCGGAGATGGCCAGGTAGACCCGCGCGCCGTCGTGGAGGACGCGCAGGGTGGCCCCCTGATCGAGCGCGATCGACGCCGCCCCCGACCACTCCGCGTCGCCGACCTGTCCGTCGACCACCGGCGCGCGCCCGAACGGGATCGACAGCTCGCCGGGCACCGGACCGCCCTCGCTCAGGATGGCGCTGTCGTCGCCCGGGGTCGACTTGCACGCGCCGCACGCGAGGACCGCGGCGGCGGCGGGGGCCAGCCATCGATGCGCCATGGAGCGCGAGACTACCGCAGGGCGGGCCCTCTCGCGCGGGCTCGCCTGCTGCCGCGCGCGCTCACCGCCAGCGCCACGGCCAGCGCCACCGCCGGGGCCGCCACGACCGTGGCCCAGCCGAGCGCCTCGCCGCCCAGCGCCGCGCCGAGCGCGACGGCCAGGAGCGGGTTGACGAACGCGTAGCTGGTGGCCAGGACCGGGCGGGTGTTGCGCAGTAGCCAGCTGTAGGCCGAGAAGGTGAGCAGCGAGCCGAACACGATGAGGTAGACCATGGCGAGGATCGAGCCGGTGCCGGGCATCGCGGTCATCCGCTCGCCGAAGAGCAGGCCGAGCAGGAGCGCGCCGATCCCGCCGAACAGCATCTGGGCCGCGGCGGTGCCGAGCAGCCCGGCGGCGCCGGCCGGCGCGCGCCGCGACAGGATGCTGCCGGCCGACCAGGCCAGCGGCGCGAGCAGGAGGACCACGGTCGAGCCGAGGTCGGCGCGCAGGTCGCCGCTCGACGACAGGATCGCGACCGCGGCGAAGCCGAGCCCGATGCCGAGCCACTCGCGCGGGCTGGGCCGCTCGCCGCTGGCGGCGGCGAACAGCGCCATCCACAGCGGCATGGTGGCGACCACCACCGCCGCGATGCCGGAGCCGATGTGCACCTCGGCCAGCGCGACGAAGCCGTTGCCGCCCACGAACAGGAGCGCGCCGATTGGCACCGCGCTCCGCCACTGGCGCCGGTCGGGCAGGGGAGCGCCGCGCGCGGCCAGGAACCCGAGCAGCACGGCGCCGGCGACGATGAAGCGGACCCCGCTCATGAGCAGCGGCGGGAACCCGACCATGGCGAAGCGCATGACCAGGTAGGTGGAGCCCCAGATGACGTAGACGGCGGCGAGCGAGGCCAGGGTCATGGCCACGGCGGACGGTGGCACGGCGGGCGACGCTCCGGGATCATCGAGCGCCGGATCGGCGGCCAGGACAGGTGAAGAGCTCATGCCCGTCGAAGATACGGCGTACTGCCCTGCAGTACAGTTCGAACCGTGACAGCGTCGACCAGCACAGATCGGGAGTGTGCGGCGCGGCCGAACTGAAATCTGTACCGGTCAGGTGCCTGTCTGTGCATTACAGTCGCGACCATGCTGTACGAACAGCTCGCCACTGACCTGTCCGCGGCCATCCAGCAGGGCGCGTTGCGAGCCGGGGACAGGCTGCCGTCGGTGCGCCGGCTCGCCGACGATCGCGGGGTGAGCATCGCCACGGTGCTGGCCGCCTATCTCCAGCTGGAGAACGCCGGCCTCATCGAGGTCCGTCCCAAGTCCGGCCATTACGTGCGCACCCGCCAGTCCGGCGATCTGGCCGAGCCGCGCGTCCCTCGCCGGCTGACCACGCCGATCCGCCCGTCGGTGTCGACCGGCGTGGTCCGCCTGATCGACGCCATGCGAGATCCCTCGATCGTCGCGCTCGGGTCGGCCTACGTGGGGCCGGACGATCTGCCGATCGCGGCGCTCAACCGGCTGACCGCCGGGATCGCGCGCGAGATGACCACCGCCGGGGTCGGGTACGATCCGCCGCCCGGGCTGCCGACCCTGCGCCGCCAGCTCGCCCGCCGCTCGGTGACCTGGGGGCTGGCGCTGCACGAGGACGAGTTCGTCACCACCATCGGCGCGACCGAGGCGATCCACCTGTGCCTGCGCGCGGTGGCGCGGCCGGGCGACGCGATCGCGGTCGAGTCGCCGACCTACTTCGGCGTGCTGCAGGCGATCGAGGGGCTGGGCATGCGCGCGATCGAGGTGCCAGCCCACCCGCGCACCGGGCTCGACCTCGACGCGCTCGACGACGTCCTGCGCGGCTGCGGCGTGCGCGCGGTGGTGGCCGCCACCAACGCGTCCAACCCGCTCGGCGCGGTCATGACCGACGAGGCCAAGCAGCGGCTGGTCCGCATGATCGAGCGCCACGACGTGCCGCTCATCGAGGACGACGTGTACGGGGATCTGGTGTGGAGCGGGGCGCGGCCGCGTCCGGCCAAGCTGTGGGACCGGGCCGGGCGGGTACTGCTGTGCGGATCGGTTTCGAAGACCCTGGCGCCCGGCTACCGGGTCGGCTGGGTGGTGCCGGGCCGCTACCAGGAGATCATCGAGCGGCTGAAGTTCTCGCAGACCCTGGCCAACCCGACTCTGACGCAGATGGCGGTGGCCGAATTTCTGGCCTCGGGCGGCTACGACAAGCACCTGCGCCGGCTGCGCCGCACCCTGGCCGGGCGGGTGGAGCGGTTCCGCGACGTGATCGCGACCGAGTTCCCCGAGGGGACCCGGGTCACCTCGCCGCTGGGCGGGTTCGTGCTCTGGGTCGAGCTGCCGGTCGCGGTCGACTCGCTCGAGCTGCAGGAGCGCGCGCTCGAGCGCGGCATCGCGGTCGCGCCCGGGCCGATCTTCTCGGCGCGCAGCCGCTTCCAGAACTTCGTGCGGCTGAGCTGCGGCGACCTGACCCCGCGGACCGAGGCCGCGCTGTCCCTGGTGGCCGAGCTGGCCTGCCGGCTGGCCGGGCGTGGGCCCGGAGCGAGGAACCGAGCATGAGCGCGAGCGAGCTTTCGTCCGACGGGTGGCTGCCCTGCTTCCAGGTCGATGCGTTCGCCGCGCGGCCGTTCGGCGGGAATCCGGCCGGGGTCTGTCCGCTGGCCGCGTGGCTGCCCGACGGCGTGATGCAGGCGGTGGCGGCCGAGAACGCGGTCTCCGAGACCGCCTTCTTCGTGCGCCGCGCCGACGGTGACTTCGATCTGCGCTGGTTCACGCCCGAGGTCGAGGTCGACCTGTGCGGCCACGCGACCCTGGCCAGCGCGTTCCTCGTGTTCGAGCGGCTCGAGCCGGCCCGCGCGCGGGTGCGCTTCCACACTCGATCCGGTCCGCTCGACGTGGAGCGCTCGGCCGGCGGGCTGGTGATGGATCTGCCGGCCCGTCCGCCCACCCCGGCCGGCGACGCGGCGGTGAATGCGCTGGCCGGCGCGCTCGGCCGGCGACCGGTCGCGGCGCTGCGCGCGCGCGACCTCATGGCGGTGTACGACAGCGCGGACGAGGTGCGCGGGCTGCGCCCGGATCTGGCCGCGGTCGCCGCGCTGGACACGTTCGCGGTGATCGCCACCGCGCCGGGAGGCGGGCCGCGCGACGGCGACGTCGACTTCGTGTCGCGCTTCTTCGCCCCGGCCAAGGGCGTGCCGGAGGATCCGGTCACCGGATCGGCTCACGCGACGCTGGTGCCGTACTGGGGCGAGCGGCTGGTCCGGAAGCAGCTGCGTGCGCGCCAGGTCAGCCGGCGCGGCGGCGATCTCGGCTGCGAGTGGCGCGGCGAGCGAGTGCTGCTGACCGGTCAGGCGGTCCTGGTAAAGACCGGGGCGATCTTCGTCGGTGGAGCGCCGGGCTGACGGATCACACAGGGCGACCGACGTACGGGAGTCGCTTCGAGCACGCTGCCTTCTCGCGTCTCGCCACCCCTGGCCCCCTCGGCTCCCCGGAGAATTCCGCGGATGCAACCCTGATCGAGCTCAGCGCGCGTGGCCCTCGGCGACGATCCCGTCCCGTCGGTCGCCCTGTGTGATCCCCCGTCCGGCGTCCTCCTCGCAGAATCACCTGATGCGTAAGAGGTACCCTACAGCACCCTTCTGCGAGCGTTCAATCCGAAAGTGAGGCTTTCTCATAATCCGGATCGACGGACGGGTCTGGTGCTGCAAGCTGGCGAGATTCGAGGTCGAGCAGGTACCAGGCGTCGACCGAGAAGTGACCGGTCGAGCCAAGCGGACCGGCGAGCCGTCGGAAGCCGAACGACTCGTACAGCTTCCGGGCATGCACCATGGTGGTGAGCGTCTCGAGGTAGCAGGCGCGGTGGCCGGACCGGCGCGCCTCGTCGAGGGCGAGCGCGAGCAGGCGCGAGCCCATCCCGGTGCCGCGCGCCTCGGGCACGAAGTACATCTTGCGCAGCTCGCACACGCCCGGCTCGCCGCCGGCGAGCGGGCCGAAGCCGCCGCCACCGACGACGCGCCCGCGCCGCGTGACCACCCAGTAGCCGTGCCCGGGGCCGGCGTAGGTCGCGGTCATCGAGTCCACCTCGGGATCGTGGATGGCGAAGCCGGGCCCGGTCCCGCCGTACTCGGTCAGGGTGGCGCGGATGATCCGCGCGATCGCGGGATCGTCGCGGCGCGTGATCGGCCGGATGGTGAACTCGCGCTGGACGCGGCGGCGCGACAGGGCGCGGGCGTAGAGCTCCATGCCGCGCACGACCGCGGCTCGCTCGTCGGCGCCGAGCAGGGCGAGCGCCTCCTGCACCTGCTGGTCGGCCAGGCGGTTGAGGCCGGCCAGGCGGCGGCGTCCCTTGCCGGTCAGCGCGAGCGGACGGCGGCGACGATCGCCGCCATCGGCGCGGGCGGCGACCAGCCCGGCGCGGACCAGCGCGGCGACGGTGCGGCTGGTGGTCGACTTGTCGAGCTTGAGGACCGCGGCCAGCTCGCCGGCGGTCATCACGCCCTGGCGGTCGATCTCGATGAGCGCGTGGCCCTGCGAGTAGGGGATGGCGGCCCCGCTCGGGCGGTCGTCGAGCACGCCGAGCTCCCGCACCAGCCGGCGAGAGGCGTGGCGAAGCGGGGCGACCTCGGGCAGGAGCGATGGTGGTGGCTGTCCACCGTTTGGTTGCATGATGCAACTATTGTGCGTCGAGCCGCGGGCGCGGTCAAGCCCGGACCAGGC
The DNA here is from genome assembly GCA_035489015.1 of Kofleriaceae bacterium. Classification (GTDB taxonomy): domain Bacteria; phylum Myxococcota_A; class Polyangia; order Haliangiales; family Haliangiaceae; genus DATFRY01. The sequence continues at coordinate 20,867 of DATHKR010000014.1, forward strand.
GGGCGGCGGCAGGGCGGCCCGGGCGGGATCAGGCCGGGCCGAGGGCGGCGCGGAGCGCGGCCACGGCGTCCGGCTCGGGGACCAGGTCGGTCGGGTGGTAGTAGCAGCGGGCCAGCAGCAGATCCGCGACCGCGCGGTCGGCTCCGACCACGTGGGCGACGAGCGCGGCGGGCCGCTCGCGGGTGGCGCCGCTGGGCGCGTCCTCCAGCTCGACCCACAGCGCTCGCCCGGGCGGGCGCGAGGCCAGCCACCCGCGCATCCCGTCCAGGTACGCGGCTCGCGAAGGACCCAGGTACTCGCGGACCAGGGTCTGGTAGGCCAGCCACAGCGCGCCGCTGTCGTCCGCGGCGGAGAGCTGGTCCAGCCGTGCCGGCATGTCGCCGGCCTCGGTCTGCTCGATGACCGGCGCCGCGTCGCCGGCCCGCGCGGCGCCAAACGCGACCAGGGCGGCGTCGAGGCGGCGCAGCCGGTCGGTCTCGCCCACCCACACGCAGGCGCGCAGCCAGTTGCGGTCGTCCGGATCGGTCGGGTCGACCGGCGCGCGGTCGAACCCGAGCCGGCCCACCACGTCCGGGCGGCGCGCGACCGCGAGCGGGCGCGGATCCGGGCCGAGCTCGGTCCACTCGAGCGAGAGCGAGTCGGCGACCAGGTTGAGGCCGGCGCTGCAGCCCATGTCGCACAGGACCAGCTGGCGCGGGGCGGCGTCGCCGGCGCGCGCGCCGGCGGGTGGATCGCGGTCGGCGCCGGCCAGCGTGGCCGGCCACAGCCAGGCGACCGCGCGCGACACCTCGTTGGTCTGCACGCGCCGCCGGGTGAGCGAGTGCCACACGCGGGGCCGGTCGCGCGCGAACGCGTCGTGGAGCGCGGCCGGCGTGGCCGACGCGGGATCCGGTGACCCGGCGGCGAGCGCTGCCCAGAGCGGGTGATCCGGCCCGGTGACCAGCGCGTCGAACCGGAGCGTGGCGATGAGGAGGAGCGGCCGGTCGTAGAAGATCTCGAACGAGCGCCGCGCCCACGCCTTGCCCAGGCGACGACCGAGCTCGCCGTCCAGCTGGTCGGCGACCAGCGCCAGCACCCGGTCGTAGGACGGCACCCGACTTCCGACGAACCTGCGCTGCTTCGCGATGTCGTCGGCGAAGCCGTCGATGCCGGTCCGCGACCCGCTCATCGCGCCAGTATACTCAGCCCATGGTGCACGCTGTCCAACCCCGGTCCGGCGGGTCCGCTCGTGGCTGAGTCGCTCGATCTCCGCGCCAGCGACAAGGCCGGCCGCTACCGCGAGCTCCTGCCCCAGCTGGCCAGCCTGGTCGAGGGCGAGCCGGACCTGATCGCGAACCTGGCCAACCTGAGCGCGGCGCTCATGCAGGGGATCGAGGCCGCGTCGTGGGTCGGCTTCTACCTCCTGCGCGGCGGCGAGCTGGTGCTGGGACCGTTCCAGGGCAAGGTGGCGTGCGTGCGGATCGCGCTCGGGCGCGGCGTATGCGGCACCGCGGCGGCCGAGCGGCGCACGCTGGTCGTCCCCGACGTCGACGCGTTCCCCGGGCACATCGCCTGCGACGCCGACTCGCGCAGCGAGATCGTCGTGCCGCTGGTCAGCGGTGACCGGCTGCTGGGCGTGCTCGACGTCGACAGCCGCCAGCCGGGCTCGTTCGACGACATCGACGCCGCCCACCTGGCCGAGGTCGCCGCGCTGGTCGCCGGCCTCGACTGGTGAGCCCGCCGATCAGGGGCCGGTGCCGCCGCCGCCCCCCCCGCCCTGGTTGGTGAAACGAGTCCAGATGACCGTCGCGTCCGGATCGGCGGTGCGCACATGCTCGGCGCAGTCGATGCGGAGCTCGCGGGTACCGAACGCCGCCTGAGCGAACTCGCAGTGATGAGGTCGATAGAGGTCGTCGTACTGGTACGGGCGGAAGTGGCTGCAAGTCACGCACATCCGAGCCTGCGACAGCGCGCCGTCCTCCTGAAGGAACCGGATCATCTTCATGAGCGCGACCAGCAGCACCTCCTGCTGGTGCTGGCTCAGCTGATCCACAGCGCTGTAAAGCATGTCGTGCCACGCAACCGACCGGTCAGCCTCGCGCTGCCCCGAAGCCGTCAGCCGTATCAGCACCGCCCGCTTGTTCGTAGGAAGCGGCCGCTTGCCGACCAGGCGCTTCCGAACCAGCGCCGCCACCGAGCCACTGGCGGTAGCCGGAGTGACCCCAAGCTCCGCCGCCAGCTCGGCCAGCGAAAGCCCATCCGGCCGGGACCGCAAGATGGTCAAGATCTGCCCCTGGGTAGGATTCAGGCCGCGCTGGCCGGTCGCCTGCCACTGCTGCGTGCGCAGCGCCAGCCCGATCTTGGCCAGCCCCGCCACGACCCGGCCGTGCAGCGGGTCACTGTCCATGAAATGAGACATCGTTAGGACTGCTAACAAACGCCGCCGCGCCGGTCAAGTGGGACCAAGAAGCCCCGAGATCGCGGCCCCCACGACCGCCGCCCCGAGGCCGCGGCGACGACCGGGGGAAGGCTGCAACGCCGCGGGGCTGCCGGATACGGCGAGCCAGATCGCGCCGGCGAGGCCGCGCTTCATGTGTTCCTCACCGCGCGCGCACCGACGGAAGCGGTGCGCGGGGGCAGCGCGAGTGCGGGTCTCGCCACCAGCGCGGGAGGGGCAGGGAGGGGAGGGGAGGGGCGGCGCGAGGCGACGCGAGGCGACGCGATGGCGATGGCGATGGCGATGGCGATGGCGATGGCGATGGCGATGGCGATGGGGCGCCGCGATCGCCGGCGATCACGGGCGAATGCGACGGCAAGGTGGACGGGCGGGCGCTTCGTCGACGGGCTCGCGATCGCGGCGTCGATGGGCGATGCCGCGATCGCC
>DATHKR010000015.1:0-12114 GCA_035489015.1 Kofleriaceae bacterium
GCGATGCGGGTCGATGAGCCAGCGATCGACCAGCGCGGCGATGACGTCTTCCGGCAGCGGTTCGCCGGGGAGGTCGACCAGGCCGTCCGGGCCGCGCAGGCGGGCGCCGTGTCCGGACGACACGATGAGGTCGGTCGCGAACGCGCCCTCGGCGACGGTGATGCGCAGCCAGCGGTCGAGCTGGGCGCGGGCCGGCTCGAGCGCGGCGGGGTCGGCCGAGGCGAGCGGCGGCGATGCGAGGGTGAGCGTGGAGGTCGGCGCGGGGAGCGGCGCGTGTGGAGGCGCCGCGGCGGGGGCGCGCATGGTGTTCGCGTTGACGAAGGGAGGCGTTGCGCCCGGTGGATGCGTCGCGCCCGGTGGAGACGTCGCGCCTGATCGAGAGGCAGCGGCCGGTGCAGGCGGGGCGCCGGTTCGACGGGCGGCGCCAGCCCGTGAGTAGGCGCCTGGCGCAGAGTCGGGGCCGGGTGGAGGGGCGGCGCCTGGCCGATGGGCGGCGCTCGACGGAGCCGCGTCGGTAGAAGGAGCCGCGCCGGTGGAAGGAGCCGCGCCGGTGGAAGGAGCCGCGCCGGTGGAAGGAGCCGCGTCTGGCGACGCCCTCTCCGGCGCCTCGGCCCGGGCGGCGCGTGGGCCGACGTGCGCGGCGTCCTGCGCGGGGGCGCTGCGCGGGCTGGCGCTGGCCGCGCGCTTCTCGAACGTCATCGTCCAGCCGCTGCCCTCGCGCTTGATGAGCGCGGTGAACTCGGCGTGCGGGACGCTGAGCGCGCCGCCGGTCCGCAGCTGGGCGACCTGCACCGGGGTCAGCACCTCGCCGACGAACACCTCCATCATCGCGTCGCCGACCGGCGGCATCGACAGCGACTGAGTCGCGCCGGCCCGGCGCAGCTTCGGCACCTGGTCGGAGGCGAGCAGGAGCGCGTCGGCGTTCTGGGCGGCAATCAGCCGGATGAGTGCATCGACCGCGGCCATACGCGGACGATCCTAGCAGCGCCCGTGCCAGGGGCGCGCCCAGCGAGAGCGCAGGGTTGGCCCCGCGTCGCGCCGCCCGCGCGCCGTTCTGGCCGGAGACTCGCCGCGCTCGCGTCAGAACGGCAGCGGTGGCTTCGGGCGGGTCACCTCGAGCTCGTGATTGAACGCCGCGCCGAGCAGGATGATGAACGCGCTCACGTAGAACCACAGGAGCAGCACCAGCAGCCCGCCGAATGCCCCGTAGAGGTCGTTGTAGTCGGCGATGTAGTCGACGTAGAGGGAGAGCAAGAACGAGCCGAGCAGCCACAGGGCGGTGGCGACCGCCGCGCCGGGCAGGATCAGCCCGGGCCGGCCGGCCGGCGAGATCCAGTACAGGAGCGCGACGCCGCCCATGGTGAGCGCGAACAGCGCCGGCCAGCGGGCGAGCGTCACGATGAGCTCGGTCTGCGCGTCGAGGTGAATCAGTCGCAGCACGGTGGGCAGGACCACGACCAGGCCGACCGCGACGGTGACCGCGATGATCCCGCCCACGCTCAGCGCCAGGGCCAGCGCGGTCCGGTGCCACCAGGGCCGCCCCGGCGGGCGGTGATTGACCACGTTGACCGCCTTCATCAGCGCGCCGACCCCGCCCATGGCCGAGAACAGGGCGAGGAGGAGGCTGAGCACGAAGCCGAGCCCGAGCGAGCCGCCCGCCCGGGAGCTGCGGGTGAGCTGGCTGGCCACCACCGCGACCACGTCCGGCGGGAAGAGGCGGGCCATCGGCCGGAGCTGGTTCTGGATGTCGATCGGGTCGGCGATCGCCCCGTAGATCGAGACGGTCGCGGCGATGGTGGGCATCAGCGACAGGATCGCGAACAGCGCCACTCCGGCGGCCAGGATGTCGACGTTGGCATCGCCGACGACGTCCCACAGCCTGACCGTGATCGTCCACCAGCGGCGGGGAGGGCGCGGCGTCGCCTCGCGCCTGCGCCAGGGCCTGCGCCAGCCCACGCGCCGCTCGGACGCGGGAGGCGGCTCGACGACCGCGCGCGGCTCCGGCGCGGGCGCCGGTGCCGGGGGCGCAGCGGCGGCAGGCGACCGCGCGGGCGGGGGCTGCTGGGCCGAGTGGGCGGGACCTTCCACCATCCGGGACCATGGATGAGCAAGCCTTGTACCGCCGCGCCCCGTGCCGAGGCCCAGGGACCAGGCCCGACCGCGCGCACCCGGGGTGTCGCACGCGCACAGCCGTGCGGCTCCGCCTCGCACCCGGCCCTACCCGGGTGAGCGGCATCCAGAGCCGCCGTGCCGCAGCCAGCAGCGCTCCGTGGCGCCGGCGCGGGAAGTCTTCGAGGAGTGCGCGCTAAGATGATCCGGTGCTGCAGCCGCACGCTCTCGAGGACGCCGCGCGAGGCGACATCGAGGCGACGGCGGTTGGCGACAGCGAGCTCCTGGACTGGCTGTGGCACACGCGCGGCATCCCGCGCGGCGCCGAGCTTGGCGACATCGGCCACGTGGCCGAGCACGTCGAGCTGGATCGCATCGAGGAAGAGCTCGCGTCGCTCGGCATCCGCGAGAGCTTCGACGTCGTGTGGGCGGCGGAGGCGTCCGGCGTCGACGAGAGGGAGCCCCGGCTGGTGCGACTCAGGCGGACGCTGGTCCGGGCCGACGACGCGCCGCCAGCGGTTCACGCCGCGGCCGAGCGCGTGATCGGGCTCGGCGTCGGCGACGTGGCCCGCCACGAGGTCGGTCATGTGCTCCTGTTCCTGCGCCCGCGCGTCGCGCGAGACGAAGAGTTCCGCCGCCTGTTCGGCCGGGTCGAGGCCGCCTACACCGTGGGCGACCCGATCGATGAGGTGGAGAAGCGCATGACCGCGTGCGGCGGGCTGACCAACCCGCGCTACCGGCGCGTGGTCTCCCTCTACGCCGCCACCCACCCGCACGAGCGATTCGCCGAGGCGGTGCGCATCGCGCTCGGCTGCCGCGCCGACCACGACGCGCTGCAAGCATGGGCCCGCCGGCACCGGACCGCGCCGATCGTGATCGAGCAACTCCACTGGGCCGCGAGCTGGCTGAGCGCCTATGGCGAGCACGGCCGGCGCGCGAGGTCGGCCGCCCGCTGAGCCCGGCCAGAGATGGCGCAGCGTCGATCGAGCGAGAACCGAGGGAGGCGGCGCCGGGCGGGGTGGCTGCGTGGGGCGGGGCGGCTGCGTGGGGCGGGGCGGCTTCCGCTCCTGCGCGCGTCCGCCGCGATTCGTCTCGCCGCGGTTCGCGTCGCGCCGCTTTGTGTCGCCGCGGTTCGCGTCGCCATCGCCTTCCGCATCGCTGCGCTCCTTGTCGCGGTCCTCGCCGCGGGCGCGTGCCGCGAGGCTGGATCGACCGAGCGCGGCGAGGGCGGCGAGCGCGGCGAGAACGGCGAGCGGGCTGTGCGCGGCGAGCGGGCCGACACCACCGACGGAGCCGCGGCCGCGGCCGAGCGCGCCGCATCGCCTCCTTCCGCCTCGGAGCAAGCCGGGCGCGCCGCCCAGCCCGGGCCGCATTCGCCTCCCTCACCCCCCGACCGAGCGCCCGCCGCGCCGCTCGACCGGTCGGCGCGCGCCGCGGCCTATCCGTCCATCGTGGCCGACGCCGAGGGCGAGCGCCGCGCGCTGGCTGCCGCGTGGCGCGCGGCGCGCTCGGCCGACGACGCTGACCGCGTCCTCGATCGCGCTTCGATCGCGCTGGCTCGCCTGGTGGCCGATCGCATCCTTCCGGCCTGGGATGGGACGCCTTGGTCGCGATCGGGCACAGCTGGCTCGCCCGGTGCTCGTCCGGTGGCTTGCGGCTACCTGGTGTCGACCGCGCTGGCGCACGCGGGGCTCCGGGTCGAGCGCGCGCGGCTCGCCCGCCAGACCGCCGAGGACATCGTGCTGACGCTGGTGCCGGAGGAGCGAGTGGCTCGCTTCCGCCGGGTCGCGCTGGGCTCGTTCCTGTCGCGGGTGGCGGCCGGCGGCGACGGGGTGTACCTGGTCGGCCTCGACTACCACGTCGGTTTCCTGGTGATCGAGGGCGGCGGCGCGTCGTACTTCCACCACGCGTCCGAGCTGGCCGGCGCGGTGCTGCGCGAGCGCGCGATCCTGTCGCCGGCGCTGGCCACCTCGCACTACCGCGTGGTCGGCAAGCTGTTCGACCGCGATCAGGCTCGGGCCTGGCTCGGCCAGACGCCCATCCCCACGCGCGAGCGGCCGGCCGCCGCGCCGGGCCGCTCCACCTCCACCTCCACTTCCACTTCCACTTCCACTTCCACCTCCACCGCTGACCTCTGACCCGCCAGACTCCCGATCGCGTCGCTCGGCCGGGTGGGGAGGCGTCCCCCATCGCGTCGCTCTCGCCCACCACTCGCCGCGTGTCGGGCTTGCGGCGGGAGGCGCAAGTCGCGGAGGCTCGGCAGGTGGTCACTTCTTGCGCGACTCCTCCGGTGGCATCGCCCTTGCTCTGCCCGGCCATTGTGCTGCTCGCCCGCCGGCCCCGAGCCTTATCGTTGCACGCCCTTCACTGGCCGCGCGTTCACTCGCCGGTCCTTCGCCTGCGCGGTCGTCGCGTCGCGCCGCTGGCCGCGGCCGTCGCAGCGCTTTCGCTCTCGCTCTCGCTCTCCCTCTCCCTCGGCGGCTGTGTGGTGTCCTCGGATCTGGGCGGCACCGCGTTTCTGTGCTCCGAGGACCCGGTCTGCCCCGACGGCACCTCCTGCGTGGACGGCCGCTGCGTCGCCGGGGTTCCGTCGGCCGATGCGGGCGGCGACGACGCGTCCTCCGACTTGCTCGATGGTGGGGCGGGCGCGTTCGGGTTCCGCCAGCAGCTCACCATCGACAACGCCGCGCGCGGTGAGCTGGTCGACTTTCCGCTCCTGGTCGCGCTCGACGCCACTCGCATCGACTACGGCGCGCTGCGCCCCGACGGCGCCGACCTCGAGTTTCGCGACGCCGGCGGCGCGCTCCTCCCGCACGAGGTCGAGCGCTGGGATCCGGACGGCAGGTCGATCGTCTGGGTGCGCGTGCCGCTGATCGACGCGCGCTCGGCCGACGGCTCGATCTGGATGTACTACGGCGATCCGTCCGCCCGCGTGGCCGGGGACCCGGCGGCGGTGTGGAGCAGCTACGAGGCGGTCTATCACCTGGAGGGCGAGGAGGACCAGCTGGCCGACGCGACCGCGCGCGGCTACGACGGCACCTCGATCGGCGCTCCGTCGGAGGCCGGCCTGATCGGCCTCGGTCGCCGCTTCGACGGGGTGGGCCAGTACATCGACCTCGGCACCGAGCGCGACTTCGCCCGCGCGGCGCCCGCCATCACCGCCGAGGCGTGGATCAACCCGAGCGCGGTCCAGCGCGGCGTGGTGTTCGGCGCGTCGGTGGGCGGCGCGGCCAGCTCGCGGATCGAGGTCCGCCACGAGCTCGAGGAGACCGTGCGCGGCGGCGCGCGCACCCAGGACGTCGGCGACATCCAGTCGGCGCTCACGCTCGCGACCGTGCCGGTCGATACCTGGAGCTGGATCGCGGTGGTCTGCGACTTCGGCGCCGCCGACGTGTCGATCTACATCGACGGCGAGCTGGCCGGGCAGGCCACCGCGCTCCTGTTCGACGCGACCACCCCGGACACGCCGTCGGCCCAGGCGGTCATCGGCGCCGACGAGGCGCTGGCGTCCGACTTCTTCGCCGGCCTCATCGACGAGGTCCGCCTGGCTCCGGCCGCGATGAGCGCGGACTGGGTCTCGGCCCAGAACGCGTCGATGCGCGACGAGATGGTCTCCTACGGCGCACCCGAGTCACTCTGACGCCGCGCGCCGCCACGCCGCGCGGCCCGGGTGCGGTCGACCGCGCGAGATCAGCCGGCGCCGGTCGCCGCGGCGCGGGCCGGCTCGACCGCCGGCGCCTGTGCGGGCACGCGAGCGGATCGCGCCTGCCGGCGGGCCAGGTCGCGCTCCTCGCGCTCGGTGCCGGCGTACGGCTCACGCGTGCCCATGAGGCGGTCGAACCACGGCCGCGTCACGCACCAGTTGGCGTGCTGGTTGGGCCCCATGTGGTGATCGTAGTGCCAGGGCAGGTGCTCGCGCGCCCAGCCCGGGTCGAGGTGGGCCCGCTTGTGCTTGCGGTAGTAGTTGATCGAGCTGTAGACGAGCGTGCCGACCAGGAACGGCGCCACCGGGAAGAACGGCAGCACCGCCGCGCTCGCCGCGATCAGGCCGAGCGTCTCCTTGGCCTGCGCGTTCCAGCGCAGCCCGCCGCCGCGATAGGCGTCGTCGATGTGCTGGTTCTTGCGGGCAGCGCGGTGATGCTCGTGCCAGTGAAAGCTCCAGTAGCTGCCGCGCCGGCGGCCGAGCCCGTGCAGCACGTGCTTGTGCACGATCCACTCGCTCGCGTTCGACAGGACGAGTCCGATGGGGATGCCGATCATGGTCGAAAGAAATGATGACTAGATAGTCGCAACATGTCAAGACGGATCATCGACCCCTCGAGGCAACCACCTCGCTCGCGCCGGCGCGCGGCTGCCACCGGCGAGGAGGCCGCGCTCCGTCCGCCGCGTCTGCCCGCCCTGCGCCCGGGCCCGGCCGGCGGCGCGCGCGACGCCAACCGGCGCGAGCGCCTGCGCCAGATCGGCGACGCCGCCCTCGATCTCTTCCTGGCCGAGGGGATCCCCGGTGTGACCATCGATCAGATCGTCGAGCGCGCCGGGGTGGCCAAGGGAAGCTTCTACCGCTACTTCCGCGACAAGGAGGAGCTGGTGTCCGGCCTGCTCGAGCCGCTCGCCGAGGTGGTCGCCGCGCTGTTTGCCGGCGCGAGCGCGGCGCTGGCCGCGGCGGCCGGTCCGGCCCAGGTGTCGGCCGCGTACCTCGATCTGGCGCGCCGCGTCGCCGAGGTCATCGCGGCTCATCCGCGCGCCGCGCTGCTCTACCTGCAGGAATCGCGCGGACCCGGTGCGGGGGCGCGCGCGCCGGTGACCCGGCTGGCCGACCGCGTCGCCGACCTGGCCGAGGCGCTCAGCGCGCACGCGCGCGATCACGGGCTCCTGCGCGATCTCGACGCGCGGGTCCAGGGCCTCGTCGTGCTCGGCGCCGTCGAGCGCCTGCTCTACGACTCGCTTTCGGGGCGGCGCGTCGGCGCGCGTCCGGACCAGGTTTCCGCGCTGGTCGTGACGATCATCCTCGACGGAGTTCGGCGCCGCTGACCATACTGATCAAGTGCCGTTCCGCTCGCACGAGTACGTCGAGCGATGCGCCCTGTGCGAGCAGCCGGCGCCCGGCGTATGCCCCCAGTGCCAGCTCCCGATCTGCGAGGCCCACGCGTGCGCCCCGCACAGCTCCTGCGAGCGGTGCGCGACCGAGATGTACTTCGCGGTCAGCCGGGCCGGGAAGCGCCACGTGAAGGGCGGCAGCGCCATCGCGTTCGTCTCGGCGATCGGCTTCTACACGATCAGCGCGCTTCGCCTGGTCCCGCCGATCACCGCGTCGCTGCTGGCGCTCGGGGTCCTGACCGGCATCGGCGCGGTCCTCTGGGGCGGCTCGATCTCGCCGCGCCTGGCCGAGCGCGCGCTCCTGCGCCGGCCGCTCAAGCGCCGTCTGCTGTCGTCGCCGGATCGCGCGGGGTGAAGCGGATCGAGTGGAGCTGAGCCGGCTCATCCGCGCGGCCTGGGACGCGCGCGCCGGGCTCGCGGCCGATCAAGACCTCGACTGCTACCGCCTGTTCCACGGCCGCGGCGAGGGCTGCCCCGGGCTCGACATCGACCGCTACGGCCACGCGGTGTCGATCGCGTACTCGCCGGAGCTGGCCGGGCGGCTGGGTGAGGTGGTCGAGGCGCTCGACCCGTGCCGGCGCTTCGAGGTCGTGGTCGCGCGCCAGCGCGGCGAGAGGCCGCAGCGAGGAGCGCCGGCGGTTGCCGCGGGCGCGCCGGTCGCGCTGCGCGGGGCGCCGCCGGCCGGGCGCAGCCTGGTCGTGCGCGAGCACGGCCTCCGCTTCGCCATCGATCTCATGCGGAGCGGCAACCCGGGCCTCTACCTCGACGCGCGCCCGGTCCGGCGCTGGATCCGCGCCAGCGCGGCCGGGCGGCGCGCGCTCAACTTGTTCGCGTTCACCGGCAGCCTCGGGGTCGCCGCCGCGGCCGGCGGGGCGCAATCGGTCGCCCACGTGGACAGCCACGCCGGCGTGCTCGACTGGTGCCGCGACAACGCCGAGCTCAACCGGATCGAGGTCGACCGGCGCGACCTGGCCCGCATGAACATCTACCAGCACCTGCGCCGGGCCCAGGCCGGGCGCCAGCGCTACGGCGCGATCCTGCTCGACCCGCCGCCCGGGCCGGCCCAGCCCCGCCCCAAGGACCGCACGCCGGGGCTGCGCGGCACCCTGGCGCTGATCCCGCTGGTCGCGCGCATGCTCGAGCCGGACGGGTGGCTGCTGGCCACCTTCCACCGCGATTCGCGCGAGCGCGATGAGATCGACGCGGAGGTGGTCGATGCCGCCGGCGACGCGCGGCTCGAGCCGATCTGGCGCGGCGAGAGCGGGCCCGACTTCCCCGAGCTGGACCCGCGCCACGGGCTGCGGGTCAGCGCGTGGAGGTGCGCGCGCGCCGCTTCGTCGCCGCGCGCTTCGCCTGGCGCGACAGCGACGCGTGCGACGCCGCCTTCCGACCCTGACGCTTGAGCGCGGCGGTGGAGGCCCGCGCGCGCCGGCGATGAGTGGCGGCCGCCTTCTTGCCGGTGGCGGGCTTGGCGCCGGCCTTCTTGCGCTTGCCGGCGGCGAGATCGCGCTTGGCCGACTTGCGCGTGCGGCTCGAGGTCGTGCCCTTGGCCGGCGCCGCCAGCGGGACGCCGGCGCGGCGCGCCTTGGCCAGGCCGATCGCGATGACCTGCTTGGTCGACCGCGCGCCGTGCTTGCCGTGGCGGACGTGCTCGATCTCCTCGCGGACGAACTCGCCGGCCGCCGTGCTCGGCTTCTTGCCCGCGCGCAGCGCCTTCTTGGCCCTCTTGACCGTCTTCTTCTCCGGCATGGCGGTTCCTCCGATCATCAAGATGGCAGCGTGACCCGAGTTCGATAAGCTGTTTGCCATGCGCACCGCCGTCCTCGCCGTCGCGATGCTGGTCTCCGGGCTGTACCTCGAGGTGTCCCTCGCCGATCGCGTCGCGTGCGCGTGAGGCATCTCGCCGCCCGTCGGTCCGACGGGCCTGCCGGAGACCTGTGACGGCAGCGACCCGCCGTCGCCGTGGCGGGTCGGTGCCACCGCCGGATGGTTCTCGACCGAGATCGAGCTGGGCGACGGCGAGGAGGACCTGAGCGAGACGTCGGTGATGGCCTCGGCCAGTTATCAAGCCGGCCCGGATTTCGGCTTCGATCTCGGCCTCGGCGCGATCGTGGACGGCACCGCCGGCGACCACGACGGCGATGTCGCCGCCGGGTTCGCGGCCAGCGCCGCGGTCACCTGGCTGGCCCGCTACGAGGGCGAGCGGAGCCCGTTCCTCCTGGTCGGCGCGTCGCTGGCCGGATCGCGCACCGAGGCGGTGTCGGACGACGGCCGGGCCCACCCGCTCGGCGCGCTCGACGCCCGCATCGGCGCGATGGTCGGCAAGACGCTCGGCCCGATCACGCCTTATGCGGCGGCGCGCGTGTTCGGCGGGCCGGTCACCTGGACGCTGGCGGGCGAGGACGTGACCGGCGGCGACGCACACCACTACACGGTGGGAGCCGGAGCCACCCTGCGCCTCCGCCGCCTGAGCCTCGCGATCGAGGGAATGGCGCTGGGCGAGCAGAGCGCGACGGTGGGCGTCGGCCTATCGCTGTGAGCACGGGTCGGCCGGACGCGATAGGCTGGGCCAATGAAGCAGCTCGCCCGCTGGTTCCTGCAGGGACTCATCTACTTCGTCCCGATCGCGCTCACCGTGTTCGTCCTGGTCACCTGCTTCCAGGCGATCGACGGGGCGCTCGGCCGGCTGATCGGCATCGACGTGCCGGGCGCCGGCATCCTCATCCTGGTGGTCCTGGTGACGGTGCTCGGCTTTCTCCTGTCGAACTACCTGTCTCGCCGCGTGCTCGGCCTGGTGGAGACGGTGCTCGACCGGTTGCCGCTGGTCAAGCTGCTGCACACGTCGGTCAAGGACCTGCTCGGCGCGGTGGTCGGCGACGACCGCAAGTTCGACGCGCCGGTCTCGGTCGAGCTCATGCCCGGCTCGGGCGTGCGCGCGCTCGGCTTCGTCACCCGCGACTCGCTGTCCGAGATCGGGCTCCCCGAGGACGCGGTCGCGGTCTACCTGCCGCAGTCGTACAACTTCGCCGGCCAGCTGCTGGTGGTGCCGCGCTCGCGGGTGCAGCACATCTCCGGCGAGTCGTCCGAGATCATGGCGTTCATCGTGTCGGGCGGCGTGGCCGGAAGGAGGCTGGCGTGATCCGGCTGTCGCTCGAGCGGGCCCGGCTGGCCTGGATCGCTGCCCAGGGGCTCGGGCGCGCGCGTGGCGGCGGGGTCGAGGCCGAGCTGGAGCGGAGCGGCTTCGTGCGCACGCTCGGCGGGGTCGAGGCGTACGTGGCGCTGTTCGCGCGGGTGGCCGGGCTGCGCGCCGCCGACGTGCACGGCGCGGTCGAGCGGCGAGACGTCCAGGTGGTTCCGGCCGTGCGCGGCTGCATGTACCTGGTCGCGCGCCGGCACGCGCCGCTCTGCCTGCGCGTGGCCGGGCGGATGTCGAGCGCGCGCGACGAGCGCGAGCAGACCCGGGCCGGCGTGCGCCCGGGCGAGCTCGAGGAGCTGGGCCGCGCGGTCCTCGAGGTCCTCGGCCACAGCGGCGGGCTCACCACCGACGCGCTCCGCCGCACCCTGCCCGAGGGGAGCGCGCGCAGCCTGGGCGAGGTCGGCAAGAAGATCGGGCTCTCCTCGACCCTGCCGCCAGCCCTGCGCCGGCTCGAGCTCGACGGGCTCATCGAGCGCGCCGTCGACGGCGGCCGGCTGGACAGCGAGCGCTATCGCTGGCGCGCGGTCGCCGCACCGGTGGCGGACGAGGGCCCCGGTGAGTGGCTCGATCTCCTGTCCCGCGTCGCGGAGATCTACTTCCAGGCCGCCGGCATCGGCAACACCGCCGAGCTGGCCGCCTGGGCCGGCGCCGCCAGGCGCGACGTGACCGCCGCGATCGCCCGCCTGCCGCTCATGCCGGTCGCGATCGACGGCCTCCCCGGCGACCACGCGATGCTGGAGCACCGCCGCGATCTGCTCGAGAACGAGTCCGAATCGGCGGCCGAAGCGGTCGCGCTCCTGCCATTCGAGGACAACCTGATCGCCTACCAGGGAGGGCCAGCCGCCCTGGTCGACGCCGCCCACCACGACGTGAGCCTCGCGATCGCCGACCCCGATCGACCGGCCAAGCTCACCGACGCGCGCCACGTATGGGGCCGCACGGTCATCGCCGGCGGCGCCGCCGTCGGCCTGTGGGAGTACGACCCCGACCGCCGCGCCGTCGTCCACGCCCTCTTCCAGCCAGCCGCCACCCCCACCCGAGCGCGAATCGAAGAAGAAGCCGAGGCACTATCGACCCTCCTGACCGACGAAGTCGGCCACGGCCGCAGCTTCTCCCTCGACACCGACGACGAGCTCCGCCGCCGCATCGCCGTCATCCGCACCCTCGACACCCGATCGGCCGGCACCGCCACGCCGACGACCCGGACCAAGGCCCAGGCGCGAGGCCGCGCGAAGCCGTCGGGCGGCGCGAAGGCATCGAGCGGCGCGAAGGCGTCGGGCGGCGCGAAGCCGTCGAGCGGAGCCAAGGCGTCGGGTGGCGCCAAGGCATCGAGCGGAGCCAAGGCGTCGAGCGGAGCCAAGGCGTCGAGCGGAGCCAAGGCGTCGAGCGGAGCCAAGGCGTCGAGCGGCGCCAAGGCGTCGAGCGGAGCCAAGGCGTCGAGTGGAGCGAAGCGATCGAGCGCCGCGAAGGCGTCGCGCGGCGCAAAGGTGTCGAGCGGAGCGAAGCGGTCGAGTCGTGCGAAGCGATCGAGCGGAGCGAAGGCGTCGGGCGGAGCGAGGGCGTCGGGCGGAGCGAAGCGGTCGAGCGGTGCGAAGCGAACGAGCGGAGCCAAGGCGTCGAGCGGCGCGAAGCGGTCGAGCGGAGCGAAGGTGTCGAGCGGAGCCAAGGCGTCGAGCGGTGCGAAGCGAACGAGCGGAGCCAAGGCGTCGAGC
>DATHKR010000016.1:0-16302 GCA_035489015.1 Kofleriaceae bacterium
CGCCACCGGCGGTCGCTGTTCCGTCCCCGTCGTCACCGCCGCGTGGAAAGGCGGGCCAGGCGCCGTCGAACACGTCGAGCCAGTCTGCGCCGGCGTCGGCGGCGTCGCTGCACAAGCGAGCGCTCAGCGCGGCGGCGAGCCGGCGCTGCCTCGAGGTGCAGTCGCTCGACCGGACCATCCGCGCGCTCGACCCGGCCTATCACGAGAAGGTGTTCCGCCCGGACCGCCGGCTCGCGACCTGTCTGTCGGCGGCGAAGCGCTCGAAGTAGTAGACGCCGACCGGCGGTGCACTAGAGAAGCGCCAGCTGGCCTTCGCGCTCGCCGGGCACGTCGGCGTACGGATCGAAGGGGCGGCCGATGATCTCGTCGATGTAGAGGTGGGGCCAGGAGCGGCGGGCCTCGGGGGGGAGGCGGCCGAAGCGGCGGACGTAGTCGCACAGGAAGGCGCGGGTGCGGGCGTTGACGTAGCCGCCTCCCTCGACCGGGCCGAACATCGGCTGATAGCGCGCTGCGATGCGGGCGAAGATCTCGTCGCGGCGGACCTTGGCGAGCACCGAGGCGGCGGCGACCGCGGCGTGGCGCTCCTCGCCGCGGTTCCAGGCCTCGAGGTGGGGGAAGTGACCGGACAGCGGGCCGAACAGGACCTTGCCGTCGGTGACGATGCGGTCGACTCTGGGGGCGCGGCCGATGAGCTCGGTGGCGACCTCTCGCTCGAGCACGTTCAGCTCGCCGCGCTGGACTCGCCGGTCGATGACCGACACGTCGACCACCCGGACCGCGGTGAACAGGGCGCGGCCGACGATCCGCTCGGCCATGGCCCGGCGCTGGTCCTTGCCCTGCGCGTTCGAGCCGTAGGCCTTGGAGTCGCGCAGGCCGGCGCGGGTGAGCGCTCGCGCCGCCGGGCTGTCGAGCACGACCGCGGCCAGGACCATCGGGCCGATGACCGGGCCGCGCCCGGCCTCGTCGATGCCGAGCGTGATGCGGATGACGGCGCCGCTCACTGGCCCGACGTCTCCGAATGGCCCGACGTCGCCGGGTGGCTCGCCCCCTGTGGGCCCCGGTCGAGCGCGTCGAGGCGCGCGGCCAGCTCGGCCAGCGCGCGGGCGGGACCGATCTCGAGGTCGAAGGCGCCGAGCTCGGCCAGCTCGGCCATGTGATCGAGCCGCTCGGCGAGACGCTCCAGCGCGGCGCTGCCTGCGGTGGCGAGCGGGACCGCGGTGGCGGAGTCGAGGTCGGGCGAGTCGCGGAAGAGCGCGTGGTAGACCGCGTCCTCCACCAGATCGAGCTTGGGAAGATCGCGCCGGAAGAACGCGTCCACGTATCCTCCTTCGAGGTATCCGCGCAGGTAGGCGAGGGTTCGAGCGTACACCTGAGCGTCGAGGATCTCGATCGAGTCTGACAGTGCGCGCAGCGCCTCGGCGGTGTCCGGATCCGCGCCGGCTCGCTCCGGCCCGGTGTGGGCCAGGGCCACCACCTGGGCGCCGGCCTCGCGCAGCTCGCTGTCGACGCGCCGGCGGCTCTGCTCGAGGAGAGCCGCGAAGCCGCCGTCGAGCAGCGAGACCAGGTAGTCGCGATCGGCGCGCGCGGCGCGGTGCGAGCCGAACGGCAGGCGGCGCGGCACCACCAGCTCGAGCACCTCGCGCGCGGCGCTCCGGTAGAGCAGGGCTGCCCCCTCGCCCAGCTGGCGGCGCTCGCGCGGCACCGACTGATCGAAGAACCGCGCGCGCGCGGCGCGGGCCGCGTCGGCCGCGCGCCGTCGGTGAGCGCCGAGGTCGGCGGCCGCGGCCTGCTCGCCGGCCACCCGCTCGCCGGCCCGGGCGAGCAGCCCACCCAGGCGGCGGGCCAGCATCTGGCGCTTGATCTCTCTCGCGCGGGCGAAGAAGCGCTGCTCGAGCGCGGCGAGCAGAGCCTGCCAGGCCGGATCCGTCCCACCCGACTCGAGGGCGCGGCGCGCCGACAGCGGCACCACCGCCTCGACCAGGCCGCCCAGCCCGCGCTCGACGTGGCTGACCAGCGCGCTCGCGTCGCGCGCGTCGATCTGATCGATCTTGTTGATGACGCCGAGCATGCGCACGCCGGCGGCGGCCACCGCGGCCAGCGCGGCCCGCTCGGTCGCCTTGCCCGCCTGCTGGGCCGAGAACAGCCACACCACCGCGTCGGCGCGCGAGATGAAGCCGCGCGCCACCTCCTCGTGCTCGGGCAGGATCGAGTTGAGCCCGGGGGTGTCGATGATGACCACCCGCTGGAGCGCGTCGAGCGGCAGGAGGATCTCGACCAGGCCGACCTGGCGGACCGCCTCCGGCTCGAGCCGGCGCAGGCGGTCGAACAGGGCCGACCAGGCCAGGCTCTCGGTGCGGCCGTCGCGGTAGAGGATGCGGCCGCCGCGCTCGCGCCCGTACTTCACCACGTTGATCGTCGCGGTGGTCGGGGTGATGCCGGTCGGCGCGACCTCCTCGCCGATGAAGGCGTTGATGAAGGTGGATTTGCCGCTCGAGAACTCGCCCATCACCGTCACCAGCAGCGGCTGATCGAAGTCGGTGGCGGCGCGGGCGGCCTCGCCGCCGAGGTGCGCTATCTCGGGGCGGTGCTGGCACAGGCGGTCGAGCTCGCTGGCCAGCTCGTAGAGGGCGCCCGGATCGCTCGCGTCGGCCGGCGATCCGCTGCGCACGTCCAGCTCGCGCCCGCGCGCCTCGGTCAGGACCGCGCGCGCCCGCGGATCGCGCGGGGCCGCGCGCAGGGCGCCGAGCGCCCACTCGGCCGCGCGCGCCGCGCTCTCGGAGGTCGACTCGGCCAGGGCCAGCTCGGCCAGGGCGAGGCGCGCCTCCGGGCCCGGGTCGCGCTCGAGGGCGGCGGCGAAGGCGGCCTGGGCGCCGGCCGGATCGCGGCCGGCCTCGAGCGCGCGGCCGCGGGCGATGAGCGCGCGCGGATCGGTCGGGTCGTCGGCCAGGATGCGGCTGGCCAGCGGCACCGCGGCGGACAGATCGTCGGCCGCGAGCGCGGCGTCGAGGGCGCGCCGCTCGACCGCCTGCCCGCCCCCGTGCTCGAGAGCGGCCCGGTAGCTGGCCAGCGCCGCGGCGCGATCGCCGGACCCGGCCAGCGCGTCACCCAGCCGCGCGTCGAGATCCGCGCGTGGACCGGCGACGGCCAGCGCCTCGCGATAGCTGGCCGCGGCGCCGGATGGATCGCCGAGCGCGAGGTCGGCGTCGCCGAGCCCGGCCAGCGCGTCGGCCAGCGACGAGACGGTGTCGGGCGGGACCGGCGGCGCCCCGCGGGTCCGGGCTCCGGCGGCGGCTCGCTCGTACCAGGCGCGGGCGGAGACCGGGTCGCCCTCGGCCAGGTCGAGCCAGCCGAGCGCCAGCCAGGTCAGGACCGGCGGATCGGGCGCATCGGCCGCGCGGCGCAGGTGGCGGCGAGCCTCCGCGCGCGAGCCGTCCGGATCGGCGCACAGCGCGTCGCCGAGGGCGGCCAGCGCGGCCGGGTCGCTGGGCGACTCCGCCACCGACTTGCGCAGCTCGCGGATCGCCTTGTCGACGTCGCCGGCCAGGCGGTGGCCCATGCCCATCCCGCGGTACGCGGCGGCCAGGATCGCGCGGTCGCCGCCGGCGCGGGTCTGCGCCCGGCGGAAGTCGGCGATCGCCTCGGTGGTCTCACCGCGGCGCAGCCAGGTCTCCCCTCGCCCCAGGTAGCCCTCGGGCAGATCGCCGGCCCGCTCGATCGCGCGGTCGAACGCGGCGGCCGCGTCGTCGACCCGGCCGAGATCGAGCAGGGCCGCGCCGTGCAGGTACTGGGCGCCGGCGTGATCGGGTCGCGAGGCGGACAGCGCGGCGAGGCGCTGGGCCGCGGCCGCCGCCTGGCCCGCGTCGAGCTCGGCCCGCGCCGCGTCGAGCGAGTTCTTGAAGTCGTCCGGGATGAGCTCGCCGGCCAGGTCCTGCAGCCGCCGCTCGATGCGCGACCAGAAGGACACGCTACCCGATCGGCTCGCTCGATCCCGGTTCGCTGGCCTCGAGCTCGTCGGCGCTGGTGATGCCGCCGGTCGCGTCGACGCCGAGACGCCACAGCTCGCCGCGCAGCGCGTCGACCTGGACCCGGATGCCGGCCACCGCGCGCGCCTTGTCGCCGGTTTCCTCGAGCACCGCGGCCGCCGCCACCTCGCCGCGGCGGCGCTCGGAGATGGTCTGGTCGAGGATCTCCGAGATGCCGCGATAGAGCGTGTTGCCGGCCGCGGTGACGAAGTCGGACAGCCGGCGGGCGAAGTCGTCGATGCAGCCGGTGAAGTGCGGGCCCATCGCGTCGGCCGCGCGCAGCACCACGCCGGGCACTCGCTCCTTGGCCTGCTCGCGGATGTCGCCGGCCACCTTGGACTTGAGGATGATGGCCAGGATCGGCGCGGCCAGGGTCAGGAGCCCGCCGGCCAGCGCGTTGACGAAGAACAGCATGGTGGTGCCGAGCGCGCCGACCGCGTAGACGCCGACGTCGTACTTGAAGCTGTCGACGTCGATCTCGACCGCGGTGTCGGCCGGGCCCAGCCGGCTGGCCAGCGCGGCGGCCGCCTCGGCCGCGTTCTCGTTGGTGACCGAGATGACGTCCTCGGCCAGCTGCTCGAGCAGCGCGCCGACCTTGGCCCCCTCGAGCTCGGTCCACTCGCGGAACTTGTCCTGGATGAACGAGCCCAGGTAGCGCTTCACGTCGGCGGCGTCGACCGCGTCGATCTGCTCGGGCAGCGCGGCCACGAACGCGCGCGCGAACAGGTCCATGTCGAGCTTGGCCTGCGACTTGATGGCCGCGCTGTCGGCCTTGATGCGGCCGTGCAGCTCGTCGAGCTTGCGCTTGGACGCGTCGAGCTGGGCGTGGACCGACGCCACCCGCTTCTCCAGATCGGCGATGTCGAGCTGGCAGGCGTGCAGCTTGAGGCCGAGGTTCTGCTCCAGGTACGCGGCCGCCCGGCCGGCGTCGGCCGCGGCGTTGTCGAGCAGGACCCGGGCCCGGTCGGTGGCCAGGAATCTGGCCAGGTGATCGACCAGCGGGGCGAACCCGCTCTCGTCGCGCTGTCCCTCGAGCCACGACTTGGCCGACACCGAGAACAGTGCCGGCTCGGCCACCAGCCTGGTCAGGCCCTTGCGCACGTACGCCTCGACCGCGTCGCGCTCGGCCGGGCCGAGCAGGTCGATCTTGCCCAGCACGAACACCAGCCGGTCGCGCGAGCCCTCGAGCACGTGGCTGGCCAGGAACTCGCGCTCGGAGTCCTTGAGCGCCTGGCCGGCGTCGAGCAGGAAGATGACCGCGTCGGCCCGCGGCACGTAGCCGTAGGTGATCTCGGCCCGCTGCTCGTTGAGGTCGTTGACCCCCGGGGTATCGACCAGGACGATGTTGTCGCGCAGGATGTCGGCCGGGTAGCCGACCTCGACGTGGGCCAGATCGGTCGACCGCTTGCCCTCGACGGTGACCCAGTCGTCGATGTCGGCCGGCGCCAGCTTCACCACCTCGCCGTCGCGGGTGACCGCGGTCGCGGTCGGCGCCTCGGCCCACACCACCCGGTTGATGACCGCGGTGGTCGGCGTGATGCCGGTCGGCAGCACGCGCGCGCCGAGCAGCGCGTTCACGAAGGTGGACTTGCCGTGGTTGAACTCGCCGAGCACCACCAGGTGGAAGCGCTCGTCGGCCAGCTTGGGGATGCGCTCGCGCCGGATGTCGCCGGCCAGCGTGCGCATGCCGGTGCGCTCGGCGATGGTGGCCAGCTCGGCCAGGTGCTCGAGCAGGCGGGTCTTGAGCGCGCGGTGGCTCTCGGGAAGGCTGCTCATGCGAACACACTCATGATGGCGGCGACCTGGGCATCGACGTCGTCGGCGGAGAGCCCGCCGGCGGCGGCCTGGCCGGTCAGCTTGTGGTAGAGGTGCGACTGGGCGAACACGTCGAGCGCGCGCGCCCGCTTGGGCAGGAACGGATGAGAGCGGAACAGGTCGGCGGCGCGACCGACCGCGCCGCGCGCCGCGGCCAGCTCGGCCAGGTGGGCGCGCACGTCGAGCTCGCCGCGCTCGTCGCCGGCCAGCTCGACCTTGACCATCGCGGCCAGCGTGGTCTCGATGTCGCGGGTGGCGATGAGCGCGGCGCGGTCGCAGGTGACCTCGGCCCGGCGGGCCCAGCCGTTCAGCGCCATGACGGCCGGCTGCACCGTCCAGCGCACGAAGAAGAACGCCTCGTGGCGGAGGTAGAACAGCGCGGTGGAGTAGAGCACGTGGTTGTTCTGCACGTGGCCGAGCTCGTGGCCGACCAGGGCGGTGAGCTCGCGCTCGTCGAGCTTCTCGGCGGCGCGGCGGCTGACCACCACGACGGTGTCCTCGTCGGTGCCGAGGGTGGCGGAGGCGACCGGGAAGTCGTCGGCCACGTACACGCCGGGCACGTCGAGGCCGAGCGATTCGCCGGCCGCGCGCGCCGCGCGGTAGACCGGGGTGAACGCCGCGTCGCTCGCCACCCGCGAGCGGTCGAGCAGCTCGCGGCGGGCCTTGCTCTTCCACTGGCGCGTGGTCGCCTCGATGGCGATGAGCACCGGGCGTGCGCTGGTCAGCGCGCGGCGAACCTTGCGCTCGCCGGAGTAGGCGTAGGCGGCGCCGTCGCGCTCGCGCTGCTCCACCTGCCCCTTGCGGTAGCTGACGTAGCGGACGAAGTCGAAGTCCATACCCACCATCGAGGCAGTATATCG
This sequence comes from Kofleriaceae bacterium, assembly GCA_035489015.1. GTDB lineage: Bacteria > Myxococcota_A > Polyangia > Haliangiales > Haliangiaceae > DATFRY01. The sequence goes on from DATHKR010000016.1 coordinate 6,698, forward strand.
CCCGCGCGGCCGCGCGCCCGCTCCGGGGCGCTCATGGCGGTCCGGTCGGCTGGCGCGGCCCGGCGGCGGGCGGGTCGTCGGCCGCCGCTGGCATCTCTCCGTCCAGGGTGCGGGCCGAGGCGGGGGCGTGGCGGCGGAGCACCGCGAGCGCGATCAGGCCGATGATGACCGCGAACCAGAGCGTGGCCAGGCGGGTCAGGATCGTCGCGGCGGCGGCGGTGGCCCGCTCGGCGCCGTGGGCGGACTGCAGCAGCAGGGTCATGCCGGCGTCGGTGACGATGAGGCCGCCGGGCAGAAACGAGAGCGCGCCGGCCACGGTGGTGCTGGCGTAGATGAGGATGGCCAGCGCGACCGGCACGTGGGTGCCGGGGAAGCCGCTGACGATGAGGGCGAAGCCGACGCACTCGGCCAGCCAGGCGACCGCGCCGATCGCGGTGGCCCAGGTGAGCGGCCACGGCCGGACCAGGTGGCCGAGCTCGCCGTAGATCTCGCGCAGGCGCGGGCGATAGCGGGCCAGCCGGCGCGGACCGGTGGCGAGATCGATGAGGCGGTGGCTGAGGCGAGGCCAGGCCAGCACGACCAGGCCGGCCAGGACCAGCGCGCTGCCGGCCGCCACGGTGGTCCCGGCGATGTGATAGAGCGACACGCCGCCGAGGCCGAGCAGCAGCAGCGCGATGAGATCGGTCAGCCGCTCCGCCACCACCAGCGGCGCGGAGCGCGCGATCGGGATGCCCTGGATGGCGCGGAGCAGGTAGCTCTTGATGAGCTCGCCGACCTTGCCGGGCGTGACCGACAGCGCGAAGCCGCTCAGGAAGACGAGGACCGAGGTGCGGCCGGGGACGACCATGCCGCGCTGGCGCAGGTAGAGCGTCCAGCGCGCGTAGCGGAGCGCGTAGTTGGTCATGGCCAGGCCGAGCGCGGCGGCGAAGGTCCACCACGCGTAGCCGGACAGGCGATCGCCGAGCTCGTTGACGTCGCCGTAGATCGAGACGCCGGCGAAGACGGCCCCGCCTCCCGCGACCACGACGAGCAGGCGGCGGGTCGTCCGCGTCACTCCCGTGGTTCTAACACGGGGGCGCCGGCGCTGTACGGCGGCAGGGGCGGCGGCGCGATCGCGTCGAGCCTGGCGGGGCTCGGTGGAGCGAGTCGTCGAGCGCGTCGGCGAGCGAGTCGCGGCGTGCGCGTAGCGCCGACTGGTGGGAGGCATCGCGTGCGGTGCGCCTCGCGGGGTGGACTGGCGCACCGGTTGCGCGGCCTCTCTCGCCGACCGAGCCGCGTCGGAGGTGGCGCCGACTGGCGCCTTGACCGCTGTCTCGCATTCGCCGTACCGTAGCCGCGATGTCCGATCCGTCGTCCTCCGGTAAGAAGCGCCCGGCGACCATCCTCGTCGTGGACGACACCCCGGAGATCCTGGCGCTGGTCGAGACCCGGCTCCGCCGGCGCGGCTTCGACGTGATGACGGCCGCCGACGGCGACGCCGCGCTGGTCGCCGCCCAGGCCCGCCCGCCCGACCTGGTCGTCCTCGACATCATGATGCCCAAGCGCAACGGCTGGGAGGTGGCGCGCGCGCTCAAGCGCGACCCGGCCACCCAGGCGACCAAGATCGTCGTCTTGACCGCCATCGGGCAGCAGATCAACCAGATCACGTCGCCGCTCTACGGGGCCGACGCGTACCTGGACAAGCCGTTCGACTTCGACGACCTCGAGCGGATCATCGACGATCTGCTCGGCTCGGCCGCCTGAGCCGCGCCAGCAGCGCCGGTCAGTTGCCGGCCAGCTTGCTGGCCTGCGCGTAGATGTCGCTCGAGCGCGGCACCATGCGCAGGATGAGGCGAGCGGTCTCGGCCGCGCGGGAGGCGTCGCCGCCCTCGGCCTGCCCCTTGGCCTCCTCGTACAGCTCCTCGGCCTTGCGCTCGAGCGAGCTGCGCACGATCCGGACCCGGTCGGAGTCGCCGGCGCCGAACTTCTCGGCGATGTCGGCGGCCGACTTGGCCTCGGGGTAGTCCTTGCGCGCCATGTACGCGCCCGCCGCGGCCGGCGCGACCTGCGCGATGCGCGCGCCGATGGTCCGGTCGTGGACGCTGTCGCCGAACTCCTCGTCGAGCCGGAGCGCGCTCTTGAACGCCTGCAGCGCGCGCGGCGCGTCGGACACCAGGGACTCCTGGCCCTCGTCGAGCAGCGAGCCGATCTTGGCGTAGTTCACCGCCAGCGCGCGCAGCCGACCGACGTCGCGCTTGCCGGACGTGTCGGCGGAGCGGCGCAGGAGCGCGGCGGCGTCGGCGAATCGCTTCTGCCGGTAGAGCGCCTCGGCCTGGCGCAGGGCGACGTCGGCGCTGCCGGAGCCGCCGCCGCCCTCGGTGTCGTCGAGCGAGGGCAGCTCGGGCGCGCTGCTCTCGCCGTCGTCGGCGGTCTCGGTCTCGTCGGTGGTCCGGCCGTGGTGGCGACCCTCGCGCCGCGAGCCTCGATCGGCGGTGGCGACCTCCTCGCCGCCGCTGGTCTCCTTGCCGGCGCCGCTGGTCCCCTTGCCGGTGCCGGCGGTCTCCTCGCCGGCCGCGGACTCGCTGGCCCCATCGACCGGCTTCTCGCGCGCCGCGCTGGCGCCGCCACCCGCCGGGCTGCTCACCTCGGCCAGGAACTGCTCGTCGGTGCCGAAGTCGACCGGGCGGAGCTCGCGGCTGCCGCGCAGATCCGGCGCGGCAGCCCCCGTCCCGGCGCTGGCGACCGCGGTGCCGGCGGGCTGCTCGGGCAGCGGCGCGGCGGTCGGCGTCGGTGTCGCCGTCGGAGCGCCGGCGGTCGGCGCAGCCCCCGCGGGCGGCTTGCGGGTCGCCGTGGCGACCTGTTCCTCGCTGCCGCCGTGGACCAGCGCCATCACGATCCCCGCGCCGACCGCGACGAACGCGATCGCCAGGATGCTGATGAGGACCCGGCGCCGCTCGGCCGACGGCATCGGCGCCATGACGCCGTTCGGGTACTGGAAGCGCGGCGATGACGCCGGGCTGGGCGACATGCTGTAGCCGCCCGGCATCGATGGCATCGGGGGCATCGGCGGATAGCCCATGCTCGACGGCGAGATCGCGTTGCGCAGCCCCGATCCGCCGACCGCGCCCATCCCGCCCAGGGTCGCCTTCTGATACGACGCGAACGCGCCGAGCGACGGGGCGGAAGGCCCGCCGCCGAGAGGCGCCATCGGCCCCTCGCCCGACATCGGCCTCGGCTGCTGCGCCGCCATGTTCGCCGTCCGTCCGGTGCGCACCGGCGGCGCGTGGCTCGGCACGCGTCCGCCCGGGCCGGCCATCGACGGCGACGACGGGCCCGGTCCGCGCGCGGGACTCGGTCCGAGCGCCGGCGGCCGGGTCGGCGCAGGTCGCGACGGCGGCGATCGCCCCTGCAGCGGCGCGGTCAGCCCCTGGCGCGGGGCGCCCGGTCGGGGCACCGGCGGCGGCACCGAATCGGGCGCTTGCGTCGGCGCGCGCAGGAACGGCGGCGGCGACTGCGCCGCGCCCGGGTTGCCGGCCCGGTGTCCGGCCACGGTGCTGAGGTCCTCGTCGCCGCCGTGGGGGTGCCACTTGCCGAGCGCCTGAGGCAGCCCGACCGCGGTGCACTCGAAGACGAGCACGGTGTTGCCGAGCTCCATCTTGTCGCCGTGGTTGAGCGAGAACGAGCCGTCCTCGTCGCGGTCGTTGACCAGCGTGCCGTTGCCCGACCCGAGGTCGTTCATCACGTACTGCACGCCGTCGAACTCGATGATGAGGTGGCGGCGCGACACCGCGATGTCGGTCAGCACCACGTCGTTGTCGACCCCGCGGCCGATCGACGTGCGCCCGTTGCGCAGCGCGAAGCGCCGGCCGCGATCGGTCCCCGACTGCACCACCAGCCAGGCCGGGCTCAGCTCGACGTCGCCGGCCGACGGCATCCGCGGTCCCGGTCGCGCGGCGGCCGGCCCGCGCGGCGGCTCACGCACCACCGCCCCCAGGGCCGGCGCCGGGTAGGCGGCCTCGTCGTGGGTCGGCTCGTCCACCGACGCGCCACCGGTCTCGCCGGTGCCCGACGCCAGGTGATCGTCGGGGTCCGCGCCGCCACCGCCGGGCTCGAACGCCTCGGCCGCGACGTCGACGCTCGGCTCGAGCATGAGGTCGTTCGAGTCGGCGGTCATCGCCTCGGTGGTGGTGGACTTCTGATCGATGTCCACGTCCACGCCGAGCTCGCGCGAGTCCCGGAAGCCGCCCTGCGGATCCTTGAAGATCTGCGGATCGACGGTGGTCTGCTCGTCGGACTCGTCGTCCTGTCCGAACGAGCGGCCCCCCGCTTGAACGATCGGCGGGTGAGCCAGGGCGGACAGCGGCGGCGCGATCGGAAGCGGCGGCGCGCTGACCGGGCGCAGGGGCGGGGGAAGCGCCGGCGGCCCGTAAGCCCGCGTCTTTCGCGGGCCCGGCGGCGGAACCACCGCTCCGCCGGCCGGAGTGTGGTCCTTCGCCTGGCCTCGCCCCTGCCCGGACTGGCCGACGCTCGGGGCGCCCGGCTGCGCGGGCGGGAGGCGCGACGCGGCCATGAAGGATCAGCCTAGCCCGCCCCTCCTGGCGTTGCAACTGTCCGACGGGATAGGGCGGGTGAGCCGCGGGCCGACAAGGCCCTACCCCGCGGCCCCGTCGAGCAGCGCGTGTTATAAGCCCGCCGTGCGAATCTCGGTCGAAGGCGGCGAAGCAAGCGGGCCCTCCGGGCGTTTCACGATGAACCTCTTGCCGAGCAAGATCGTGTGCATCGGGACCAACTACCGCGCTCACGCGGCGGAGATGAAGAAGCCGGTTCCGGTCGAGCCGCTCATCTTCTTCAAGCCGCCCTCGGCGATGGCGGCCGCCGGCGAGCCGATCGCCCGCCCGCGCGGCTACGCGCGAGTTGACTTCGAGGGCGAGCTGGCCCTGGTCATGGCGCGCCGCACCAGGAGGGTGTCGGCCGCGCGCGCGCTCGACCACGTGCTCGGCTACTCGTGCCTGAACGACGTGACCGTTCGCGACCTCCAGGTCAAGGACGGCCAGTTCGCCCGGGCCAAGGGCTTCGACGGGTTCTGCCCGTTCGGGCCCATCGTGCGGGGCGGGCTCGACCCCAGTGATCTGCGCCTGGTCACCCGCGTGAACGGCGAGGTCAAGCAGGACTCGCGCACCTCCGACCTCATCTTCGGGGTGCCGGAGCTCATCGAGTTCATCTCGCGACACATGACCCTGGAGGCGGGCGACATCATCTCGACCGGTACGCCCTCGGGGGTCGGCAACCTCACCCCGGGCGACGTCGTCGAGATCGAGATCGAGGGCATCGGCGTCCTGTCCAACCCGGTCACCGACGAGGACGTTCCATGACCAGCTCGATGTCGTCCCGCCTGGCGCAGCGCATCCGCGAGCTGCCGCCCTACCTGTTCGCGCGCATCGACGAGCTCAAGCAGGCCCAGCTGGCCCGCGGGGCCGACCTCATCGACCTCGGCATCGGCGACCCCGACCTGCCGACGCCGCCGCACGTGGTGGCCGAGCTGCAGCGCGCCGCGCTCGAGGGGCGCCACCACCGCTATCCGTCGTACCAGGGGATGGCCGAGCTGCGCCGCGCCGCGGCGGCGTACTACAAGTCGCGATGGGACGTGACGCTCGACCCGGCCCGCGAGGTCGTGGCGCTGATCGGGTCCAAGGAGGGCATCGCCCACTTCCCGCTCGCCTTTGTCGATCCCGGCGACCTGGTGCTGGTCCCGGACCCGTCCTATCCGGTCTACGCGGTCGCCACTCGCTTCGCCGGCGGGCGGGTCCACCCGCTCCCGCTCCAGCGCCTCAACGGCTTTCTGCCCGACCTCGAGGCCATCCCGGTCGAGGTGGCGCGCGAGGCCAAGATCATCTGGGTCAACTATCCGAACAACCCGACCGCGGCGACCGCGCCGCTCTCGTTCTACGAGGAGCTGGTCGCCTGGGCGCGCGAGTACGACGTGATCGTGGCCAGCGACAACGCCTACGCCGACGTCTACTTCGACGAGGAGAGCCGGCCGCCGTCGGTGCTGTCGGTGGCGGGCGCGTCGGACGTCGCGATCGAGTTCTACTCGCTGTCGAAGACGTACAACATGACCGGCTGGCGGGTGGCGTTCGCGTGCGGCAACCCGGACCTGGTCGGCGGCCTCGGCAAGGTGAAGACCAACGTCGACTCCGGCGTGTTCGAGGCCGTCCAGCGGGCGGCGATCACCGCGCTGACCGGCGACCAGACCTGCGTGGCCGACATGCGCGAGGTCTACCGCCAGCGCCGCGAGGTGCTGTGCGGCGGGCTGACCGCGGCCGGGTTCGACGTGCTGACCCCGCGGGCCAGCTTCTTCGCCATGATCGCCAACCCGCCCGGGTACTCGTCGATGGAGTTCGCCGCGCGGCTGCTCGAGGAGGCGCACATCGTGGTGACGCCGACGACCGGCTTCGGGGCGGCCGGCGAGGGGTTCGTGCGCCTGACCCTGTGCGCGCCGGCCGAGCGGCTGGCCGAGGCGGTCCAGCGCATGACCAAGCTGCCGCTGTGACCACCGGGCCGGACTGGGTGTACATCGGCCTCGGCGGCAACATCGGTACCGAGGCCGAGATCCTGGCCCGGCTCGACGACGCGTGCGAGCGGCTGCGCGTGTGGGCGGCCGCAGGCGGGGTGCTGGCGCGCTCGCCGGTGTACCGGAGCGCGCCGGTCGGGCCGGTCCGCGAGCAGCCGGCCTTCCTCAACCAGGTGGTCGCGTTTCCGCCGGCCCCGGGGCTGGAGCCGCGCGCGCTGCTCGACCTGTGCCGCGCGATCGAGGAGCACCACGGCCGCCGGCGCGAGGTGGCGCAGGGCCCGCGCACGCTCGACCTCGACATCCTCCTCTTCGGCGAGCGGGCGGTCAGCGAGCCGGACCTCTTCATCCCGCACCCGCGCATGGGCCGCCGCGCCTTCGTGCTGGCCCCGCTGCTCGATCTGGCCAGCGCCGATCAGCCGATCGAGAAGCTCACACCTTGAGCTCGCGCCGGCGCAGCAGCCGGCGGATGTTCTGGTGGTGCTTCCCGATGATGAGCACCGCGCCGCCGGCGGCGAGCGCGACGACCGGCCAGGGCCGGCCGAGCAGCGCGGCCGCGGTCGGGATGACCAGCGACGCCGAAAGCGAGCCGATCGACACGATCCGGGTCAGCGTGTAGAGGACCGCGAACACCGCCACGCCGATGAGGACCACCAGCGGGTCGGCGACCAGGAACACGCCGAGCGCGGTGGCGACCCCCTTGCCGCCGCGGAAGCGCAGCCAGACCGGGAAGCAGTGGCCGATGATCGGCGCCAGCCCGAACGCGGTGAACACGTAGGGGGCGAGCGGCCCGCCCAGGTGGAGGCGGGGGCCGATATCGGCCAGGCGCCACAGCGCCACCGGCGCGGCTCCCTTCAGCGCGTCGAGGAACAGGACCAGGATGCCGAGCTTGCGCCCCAGGGTGCGGGCGACGTTGGTGGCGCCGATGTTGCCGCTGCCCTGCTGGCGGACGTCGACGCCGCGATGACGGCCGACCAGGTAGCCGGTCGGGATCGAGCCGAGCAGGTAGGCGGCCACCACCAGCCCGCCCGCGGCCAGAAAGCTGGCCAGGGAGCCGGTCACCGCGCCTCCGCCGCGGCGGCCACGGTCGGCGCGCGCCCGTCGCCGCGCCACCAGCGCCGCACCTGCTCGAGGACCGAGGTGCGCGGCAGCTCGCGCGGCAGGCTGTCGGTGAAGACGCGGCCGTAGGCGCGCCCGACCACCCGGCTGTCGAGCAGTGCGGCGATGCCGCGGTCGTCGCGCCGGCGGATGAGCCGGCCGAAACCCTGGCGGAAGGCGAGCGCGGCCTGGGGCAGGTGGAGCTCGTGGAACGGGTCGCGGCCGGCCTCGGCCAGCTTTCTGGCCCGGGCGGCGACCAGCGGATCGCCGGGCGAGGCGAACGGCAGCTTGTCCATGATGACCAGCGACAGGGCCGCGCCGGGGACATCGACGCCGGACCAGAAGGTGCCGGTGGCGAGCAGGACCGCGCCCGGGGTGGTGCGGAAGCGCTCGATGAGCGCGGCCGGCGGCGCCTGACCCTGGACCAGGAGCGGGTAGCGGCAGGTGCGGGCCAGCCGCTCGCTGGCGTCGCGCAGGGCGCGGTGGCTGGTGAACAGCACGAACGCGCTCCCCTCGGTCACGTCCAGCAGCTCGGCGATGCGGGCCAGCGCCGCGGGCTGGAAATCTGGCCCGGTGGGCGGCGGCAGGTCGCGGGCGACGTAGAGCATCGCCTGGGTCGCGTAGTCGAATGGCGAGTCGAGCCGCCGCTCGTCGCACAGGTCGGCGGGGAGGCCGAGCCGCTCGCGCACGAAGCCGAACTTGCCGGCGCACGTGAGCGTGGCCGAGGTGAAGACCGCGGCCGGGACCTGGGCCAGCACCCGCTCGCGCAGGATCGGCGCGACGTCGACCGGGGCGGCGCGGAGGAAGATCTGACCGCCGCGGCTCTCGCCCCAGCTGACGCTGCGCTCGGCCGGCGCCGGATCGGCCAGGGCGGCGAGCGCGCCGCGCGTCGCCTCGGCGCGGCGGGCCAGCGCGGCCCACTGCTCGCGGGCGGCGCGGACATCGTCCGGATCGCCGGCGCCGTCGGACTCGAGGGCGGCGGCCGACATGGCGCGCAGCGCGGCCGCGTCGAGCGCGTTGTCGAGGCCGAACCAGGCGGCCTGCAGGTCCTGGTCGGCGAACAGCCCTTCCGGCAGCGCGGCGCGGCTGGCGTCGACCAGGAGCGGGGCCAGGCGCCGGCGGACCAGCGCGAAGAAGTCGGCCGCGGCGCGCTCGACCAGCCCGGTCACGCGGGCGGCCTCGAGCGGGTAGCCGGCCCGGGTCAGCCCCTCGCGCAGGTCGCGGGCGAGCAGCGCCATGCGCACGGTCGACACGCCGATGCTGAAGTGCTCGGTCATGACGTCCTCGAGCAGGTGCGCCTCGTCGAAGATGACCGCGTCGTGGTCGGGCAGGACCCGCGCGCCCGGGTGGGCGGCGCGGAGCGCGAGGTCGGCGAAGTAGAGGTGGTGGTTGACGACGATGATCTCGGCCTTCTCGGCCCGCCGCCGGGCCATCGTGACGAAGCAGGACTCGAAGTGCGGGCAGCGCGAGCCGATCCGGGTCTCCGAGGTGACCGTGACGCGATCCCACCACGGGCTGTCGTCGGCCAGCGCGGTCATCTCGACCCGGTCGCCGGTCTCGGTGGAGAGCATCCAGGCCCGGATGCTCTCGATCGCCTCCATCTCGGCGTCGTACGCGGCCGCGCCGTCGGTGAGGCCCGCCCCGCCCAGGCCGGGCAGGAGCTGCGCGCGCGGGCGCAGCAGCGAGGCGGCGTGGAGCTCGAGCTCGGTGGCGCGCCGGCGGCAGAGATAGTTGGAGACGCCCTTCAGCGCGGCCCACGCGATCGGGCGGCCGAGGGCGCGCGCGGCCAGCGGGATGTCCTTGTGGACCAGCTGTTCCTGGAGCGCGCGGGTGCCGGTGGAGACGACCACCCGCTTGCCGCTCCGCGCGGCGGGCAGGAGATAGGCGAGCGTCTTGCCGGTGCCGGTGCCGGCCTCGCAGAGCAGCGCGCGCCCGTCCTCGATCGCGGCCTCGACCGCGC
>DATHKR010000017.1:0-16992 GCA_035489015.1 Kofleriaceae bacterium
GCCGCCGCCGCGATCTCGCCGGCCAGGACGCGGGCGAGCTCCGGATGCGCGGCGGAGGCGACCACGGTCGGCTCGTCGGAGCCAGGGTCGTGGGGCAACCGCGGTGTCGGGTGACTGCCGCGCGCCAGGTGTGCCGCCGCGAGATGAGGGTCGAGCGACGGGCGATGCCCGGGTCGGCGAGTGTCAGCCCGGCGCGCGGATCGCGCGATGTGGGCCAGCGCGTGCGCCTTGACCGTCTTCCGCTCGACCGTGTGCAGGTTCGGCCGCCGCTTGCCGTGCTCCCACAGCCCGGTGGCCTTCTCGGAGACGTCCGATTCGGCTCGTCGTGGCCCCCGCATCACCGAGCATCCCGGGTCGAGCGGAAGAGTCGAGCCACCAGTCGTGCGTCCGGGGGGAGATGAAGGTACGGCACCAGCGTCATCTTCAGTCGCGGCGGCCCCCACCGCGCATGACTCACGCCGGCCTCTTTCAGGCGGGCGCGCTGCAGTCATGCGCCTTACGATCACGGGCCAGAAATCCGGCCTGTCCGTCGCCCTCGTGGACGATCGATCAGGGACAGGCGGCGTTCGAATCGATCCAGACCCGGAAGGCGGCCACGAACGCGGTGTGGGACAGAGGCGGCGTGGTGCGCCTCCGGCCCGGGTTCCAGCCAGGGGGCGGGCTCAGCGGCTTCCTCGGGGTCGCTTGACGCGCCGGTGGCTGCTGCCGCCGCGGCGGCGCTGCCGCACCGCCAGCCACGCGCGCACGTCGGGACCCACGTCGGTGTCGTGGATCTCGTCGAGCGTGTGGAGCGCGCGCCCGGCCAGCTCGCGGGCGCGAGCGTGCTCGCCGGTGCGGTCGAGCGCCCGGGCCAGGATGAAGGTGCCCCAGGCGGTCAGGAAGGACTCCTTCATCTTCGCCCGGGCCAGGATCGCCAGCGCGCGTTCGACCGCCCGCCGGGCTCGCACCGCGTCTCCGAGCTCCAGGTAGGTCTCACCCACGTTGGTCAGGATCCCGGCCACGTTCGTCTGACCAGGCGGGCCCTGCGCCTCGGCGATCGCGAGCGCGCGCTCGAGGAGACCGATCGCCTCGCGCGCCCTGCCGAGAGGGCGGAGCACCGTGGTGAGGTTGGTGTAGGCCAGGGCGGTCTCGGGATGGTCCGGGCCGAGGACCCGCTTGTAGATCTCCAGGGCGCGCTCCAGGTGGCGCAGGGACTCCGGGTACTGCTTGCCCTCTCTCAGCAGGAGGCCGACGTTGTTCTCGTACTTCGCGGTCTCCCAGCTGCCGGCGCCGTGGACGCGAGTCGTCAGCTCCAGCCCGCGGCGGTGCGCGGCCAGCGCCTCCTCGTACTTGCCCAGCTCGCCGAGCGCGAACCCCTCCCCCGCGAGCTTGGCGAACGAGATCGGGTGTTCCGGGCCGAGCTTCTTCTCGGCGATCGCGCGCGCCTTGTGGTAGAGGCGGAGCGCCTCCTCGTACTCCTCCCGGAAGATCGAGAGGTCGGCGAGGTGGCGGAGCGGGTCCACCATCTCCAGGCTGTCCGGCCCGTCCAGGCGCTCGTAGGCGGCCAGCGCGCGCTCGATGAACGGGCGCGCCGCCTCGCGATCCACGTCCTCCGCGACCAGGAACGAGCCCTCCCAGGAGTCGAAATCGGCCGCGAAGCGCTCGCGGTCCGGAACCCGCGCGAGCAGGGCGCGCGCGACCCCGCTCAGCCGACGGGCCTCGGCGAACCGCTTCTGGTCCGCGCCGACCAGCCGGACCAGCTCGAGCCAGCTCTCCATCTCGAGAGCGGCGGTGCGCCCGGCCTTGGCGGCGGCGACGGCCTCCGAGAGCGTGGTCTCGGCCGGCGTGAGCTCGCCCACCCGGCGCTGGATCTCCCCGAGGAGCAGGAGCGCCTCGGCCTCGAACGGGCGATAGGCGAGCGCGCGGGCGTCGGCGGCCAGCGCGCGGGCCGGCTCGAGCGCGTCGGCGTAGCGGCCGGTCAGGTACAGCGCGGTCACGCCCGCGTGTCGGGCTCGCAGCGAGGCGACCGCCGCGCGCTGACCCGGATCCGGTGGCGCGACGTCGGCCGGGTGCGCGGCGGCGTCGACGCAGGCGCGCGGCGGGGGCAGCTCGTCGACCGCCTGGACGGCCCGGGTCACCAGCGCCGCGTCGGCGCGCCCGGTCATCGTGTCGGTGAGCGCGCGCAGCTCGGCGAGCCTGCGGTCGAAGCACTCCATGACCAGATCGAGCGCCTGCTCCGGCTGCTCGCCGCGCCGGGTGGACTCGCACGACGCCGTCCGGAGATCGACCCAGTCGCGGGCGCGCTGGTCGAGCGCGCGGCCCACGCGGGTGGCGGTGTCGGCGGCCAGCGCCGAACCGGTGGCCCCGAACGCCACCCCGATGGCGTCCCGCCTCGACGGGTTCCACGCGCTGGCCGCCAGCTGGGGAGCGCCTCGACAGAACGCGCCCTCGCTCTCGCGCCCTCCGACGAGGACGCCGGCGGTGATCGCGCCGACCAGCCCGACACCGATGGCGGCCGCGGCCCAGCGCCGCCGACGGCGAACCGGATCGCGCGATAGCGCGCCGAGCAGCGCCCGCATGTCGGGATGGCGGTCGGCCGGCGCGCGCGCCAGCCCGCGCTCCACCGCCCGCCGCAGCCAGGCGGGCTCGCCGCGGTCGGTCGGGGCCGGCTGGAGCTCGCCGCGCCCCACGCTGGTGGCCAGCTCGGTGACGCTCTCGCCGGCGAACGGCCGCTGCCCGTAGAGCGCCTCGTACAGCGCGACGCAGAAGGCGAACTGATCCGTGCGCGCATCCAGCGCCGCCGACGGATCCCACTGTTCGGGAGCCATGTAGGCCGGGGTGCCGAGCACGGCGCCGGACGCGGTGAGGCCGCTGTACCGGTGGGCGGTGCTCTCGACCCCGCCCTCCCCGGGTTCGACGTCGCCGGCGGCCGCGTCGCCCTCGAGCTTGTTCAGCCGCGCCACCCCGAAGTCCCCCACGCGCGCGCGCCCGCGCCCTCGGTCGATGAAGACGTTGTCCGGCTTGAAGTCGCGATGGATGATCCCGACGGCGTGGGCCGCGGCCAGGCCCTCGCCGGCCGCCCGGAACACGTCGAGCACCTCACGCCAGCTCCGCGGCCTCTCTGCCAGCCACGCGCGCAGATTCTGTCCGTCGACCAGCTCCATGACCAGGAACAGGACGGTGCCGTGGCTCCCGGCGTCGAACACCGCCACGACGTTGGGGTGGGACAGGCGCGCGAGCGCCTTGGCCTCCTGGAGCAACCGCTGCCCGTGCGAGCTCCGCGCGTGGCGGAGGACCTTGAGCGCGACCTTCCGGCCGAGCTCCCGGTCGTGCGCGGCGTACACGGTGCCCATCGCGCCCGCCCCCAGCACGCGCTCGATCACGTAGCGATGGATGACGGTGCCGGCCGCCAGCGGGGGGATCGGTGGCAGGTCGGCCAGCACCGGCGCCAGCGCCGGCGAGACCGGAAAGGTGGTGAGGGCTGCGAGCTTGGCCGGGTCGTCAGCGCCGTGAGCCATCCCGGCTACCGTAGTCGATCTCGCCGGACGATCGGGAGCGGCGGCGCGGCGCCAGGTCCGTGGAGAGGACCGGCCCGCTCTCGATCAGCGCCTGCCGCGGTGCCGGTCGCCGCGCCCGTGACCGCGATCGTCGCGGCGCCCGCGATCGTCCCGGCGGCCGCGTCGGTCGTAGCGGTCATGGCGGTCGTATCTGCCGTCGCGCCGGTCATAGCGAGCCGGCTGGCGATACCCGCCTCTCGGCCCCCGGTGCCCGGGTCCGCGCACGTAGCGCCGCCCGCCCCGGAAGTGGCGGTAGCGCCCTGGCGATACCCGCGAGATGCGATAAGGCACGCGCCTGCCCGGCATGGCCACCCAGCCGCCGCGATAGTCGCGGGTCCGGTACCAGCGGCCATGCGACGAGGTCCAGTAGTAGTTGTCGACGAAGAAGACCTCGCTGTCGGAGTCCTCCACGACCATCACACCGGGGGACACGATGACGAGCGGTGGTTCGGCCTCGAAGCGGACGGTCGGCACGCCGACGTGGACGTCCACGCCCCCGCCGAACCAGATCTGAGGCTGCACCGGGACCAGGAAAGCGAGGACGAGGACAGATAGCATCCGGTGAGCGTACCAAGCCCGGCGCCCGGCCCGCGCGGGATCCACCATCCCGCCAGCGATGCGTGGGATTGCCAGGTTCCCGGGGCCAGCACCGGAGGTGTGTACGGATCTGGTCGACCGGGTCGCCCGGGTCCGGGGCGAGCGACCAGCAGGTGAAGCCGAGATCGACCGGTGCGGCGCAATCGGTCTAACATCCGGCCCCATCCAATGCCGAAAGAGCTGACCTTTCGCGGCCTCGTCCTGGGCTCGCTCCTCACGATCGTGTTCACGGCAGCGAACGTGTACCTCGGCCTCAAGGTCGGGCTCACGTTCGCGTCGTCGATCCCTGCCGCGGTGATCTCGATGGCCATCCTCAGCATGGTCAAGGACTCGTCGATCCTCGAGAACAACATCGTGCAGACCGTCGCCTCGGCGGCCGGCACGCTGTCGGCGATCATCTTCGTGCTCCCGGGCCTCGTCATCGTCGGCTGGTGGACAGGCTTCCCGTTCTGGACGTCGAGCCTCGTCTGCGTCGCCGGCGGGGTCCTCGGGGTGGTCTTCACCATCCCGCTGCGGCGGGCGCTGGTGACCAACTCGGATCTGCCGTATCCCGAGGGCGTCGCCGCCGCCGAGGTCCTGAAGGTGGGGTCCGGCAGGCGCGGTGAGGCCGGCGACACCGGCGAGGCGCGCGAAGGCCTGATGGCGGTGATCTACGGGTCGGTCGCGTCCGCCGGGCTCGCCGTCTTCGCCGCCACGCGGATCGCGGCGGGCGAGATGGCGGGCTTCTTCCGCCTCGCCGGCAACGCCGCCAGCGGCTACCAGATCGCGTTCTCGCTCGCCCTCCTCGGCGCCGGCCACCTGGTCGGGTTATCGGTCGGCGTGGCGATGCTGGTCGGGTTGCTGATCTCCTGGGCCGGCGCGCTGCCCATCCTGACCTACATGCAGCCGGCGGCCGCCGGTGTCACCCTGGCGGCCCACGCCGAGGACATCTGGCGCCACCAGGTGCGCTTCATCGGCGCCGGCACCATCGCCATCGCCGCGATCTGGACGCTGGCCAAGCTGGCCAGGCCGGTCGTTGGCGGGCTGGTCAGCACCATGGCGTCCTCGCGAGCAAAGGCCACCGGCGACGAGCTCGACCGCGATCTGTCGCCGGCCTGGATCATCGGCCTCACCCTGGTCTGCCTGGCCCTCTCGGCGGTGCTCGCGGCCAGGTTCATCAGCGGGACGCCGCTCGCCTCCTCCACCACGATGCTCGTCCTCATCGCGGTGCCGTTCGTCCTGGTCGCCGGCTTCCTGATCGCGGCGATCTGCGGCTACATGGCCGGGCTCATCGGCGCCTCGAACAGCCCGATCTCGGGCGTGGGAATCCTCTCGATCGTCAGCGCCGCGACCGTGCTCGCGGTCGCGATCCATCCGAGCGACGCGACCCGCCCGTCGCTGGTCGCCTTTGCCCTGTTCGTGACCGCGATCGTGTTCGCCTGCGCCACGATCTCGAACGACAACCTGCAGGACCTCAAGACCGGTCAGCTGGTCGGAGCGTCCCCCCGTCGCCAGCAGATCGCCCTCATCGTCGGCGTCCTCGCCGGCGCGCTGGTGATTCCGCTGGTGCTCAACCTGCTCGCCAAGTCCAACGGCTTCGCCGGCGCCCCCAACATCGGCGTCATCGCCAAGAACCCGCTCCCCGCGCCGCAGGCCACCCTCATCTCCGCGCTGGCCCAGGGGGTGATCGGCGGCGACCTCGACTGGAAGTCGATCGGCATCGGCCTCATCGTCGGCCTGGTCGTCATCCTCATCGACGAGACCCTCGGCTTCCTCAAGCGCCTCCGCATCCCACCCCTCGCCGTGGGAATCGGCATCTACCTGCCCATGTCCGCCACCTTCGCGGTGATCGTCGGCGCCATCGTCGGCCACTGGTACAACGAGCGCGTCAAGAACCGCCCGCAGGCCGACCGCCTCCAGCGCCTGGGAGTCCTGGTCGCCTCCGGCCTCATCGTCGGCGAGAGCCTCTTCGGGGTCCTCAACTCCGGCCTCATCGTGGCCACCAACAAAGAGGCCCCGATCTCCCTGGTGCCCGCCGACTTCCTCATCGCGAGGCCGCTCGGAGCGCTGACCTTCCTCGCCCTCGTCGTCATCCTCTACCGCTGGATGCTCAACCGAGGCCGCACCAGCCAGCCGGGCTGAGCCTCAGCGCGCGCGGGTCGGGTTCTGCGCGGCGAGAGCGTCGACCAGCGAGAGGAGGTCTTGCATCATGAGGGAGATGCCCTCGGTGCGGACGTCCCACGAGTAGCAGTAGCTGTCGGGCTTGTTGCGGATCATGGCCCTCGCGATGACCATCATGATCGCGGGGTCGATGAGCTCGCCGTTGCCGTCGAGGAAGTGCTTGTAGGTGAAGAAGCGGTCCTTGGGGGCGAGGTCGACCGAGCCGTCCTCGCCGCGCGGGGCGCGCAGGTTGTGGATGCGGCCGAACTCGTGGTTGATGTAGGCGGCGACGGTGTTGTTGGCGTCCTTCCGCTCGTACTCGATGAACTGGCGGAAGGCGTCGTAGAGGCTCTTGGGGTTGGCGTAGGCCCCGCTGGCCAGGTAGTAGAGCAGGGCGCCCAGCGAGTAGATGTCGGCCGGGCGGCCGACCTGCTTCACCACCCGGCCGCGCACGTTGATCTCGCTCTGCTCGCCGAACGGGCGCGACAGGTAGAGCTTCTTGCGCCGGCGGTCGGCCGACACGATGTCGTAGCTCTCGAACCGGTTGAACAGCTGGAAGCTGTCGTTCTCGAAGATGTCGATGTAGAAGTCCTCGAAGTACTCCACCTCGGGCGAGCCCTGGCTCACGTTGACCAGCAGCTCGAAGTTGCTGGTCTCCTGCTCCGGGCTCTGGAAGTAGAGCGTGCCCGGCACGCTCTGCGCGCGCGTCATGCGGCGGTCGATGTCGTCGTCCGGGGCCTTGCCGACGTTGAAGTCGGCGAGCTTCACCTGCATGACGCCGCCGGTCAGGGTCGGGTCGGGAAGCTTGAGGAGGACGTTGGCCGGCTTGATGTCGCGGTGCGAGACGTCGCGGACCCGGTGGGCGTACTCGATCGCGCGGGCGATCGGCACCACGTACTCGAGCACGCGGACCAGCCGCTGGCGCAGCGGCATGGCCAGCAGGTCCTCGCGCTGGCGCCGGCCGCGCGCCCCCTTCAGCCGCTCCTCGAGCGAGAGGTCCATGAGCTCGAGGATCATGAAGTCGTTGTCGACCTTGTCGCGCACGACCGGCGGGATGAAGTTCGGGTTATCCGATTCGCCGGAGGCGAGCAGCTCGATCACGTTCGGGTGGCCCTGGACCCGCTCGAGGATCTCCTTCTCCAGCTCGAAGCGCATCTGGTCCTCGGCCGAGACCCCGCGCTGCAGCACCTTGATGGCGACGTGGCGGCGGAACATGGTCTTGGACTGGGTCCACAGCTCCTCGCCCAGGTACGCCTTGGCGAAGCGGCCGGAGCCGAGCTCGATCGGCGTGCCTTGCTCGTCCACCACGAACGCGTACGAGCGCGCGCGGGAGATGTACGGCGTGCCGTTGGCGTAGAGCGGCCCGCTGGTCGACATCACGTCGCCGCCAGCGGCGCGGTGATCGCCGCTCAGTCGTCGAGGTGGGGCTGACCGCTGTGTGCTCATGTCCGCGGGCGCAGGAGAGAAAGCCGAAAGGCCGCCGGGAAAACCGTGAGCCGCCGTGCACTATAGCCCGGGAGCACGGCGGATCGCCGACGGCTCTGTCCCCTGTTGCCGCTCTTATGTGACTTGAGTCACGGGCCGCGGACGGTCAGGTTCCGTCGCTGGCGCCGATGACGGGCAGCCCGGTGGCGGCGTAGCTCTCGGCGAACTCGGCCAGGTACGCCTGCAGCTGGACGATCGGATTGTCGAACTCCTCGGGCTCCTCGCGCGGCACGAACGGCGGGAAGCCGACCTCGTAGCGGCGCTCGCCGTGACCGCGCGTGAGCATGCCGTGGCTGGCCGGATCCATCTCGAAGAAGCCGGCGGTCAGGTCCTGGTCGCCGACGCGGTGGTTGCCGGACAGCGGCAGCTCGGCCAGCGGCAGCCGGTCGGCCACGACCTGGCTCGGACCCGGGCGTCCGCCCGGCACCGCCACCCACGACAGACCCATCGCCGCGGCCACCGCCTCGCCCGACTGGTTGGGCACCGACTCGTCCAGGTACGCGGCGGGCAGGACCACGTGCACGCCCTTGGCCGGCAGCCGCGCGGCGTAGGTCATCGGATCGCCCGGGCCGAGCAGGAGCGAGAGGATCTGGAACGCCTGGTGGGTGTGGGCCGGCCCTCTGGCGCCGTCGAGCTCGCCGGGCGAGACGCCGAACGCGCCGCCCAGGACCAGCATGAACGGCGGGCCGTAGGTCGGGGAGTTCTCGAGCAGGTCGGTCAGCAGGCCGCCGCCCGCCACCGACAGGAAGCCGGCCTGGTAGCGCGGCTCGAACGCGAGCGCGAGCAGGCCGACGAACCCGCCGAACGACTCCGACGCGTAGGTGATGCGCTCGCCGCGCAGGCCGAGATCGGCGAGGGCCGGCTCGGCGTCGCCAATCGCGGACAGGTCGCCGCCGTCGACCAGACGCGAGAGCGCCATGAGATCGACCGCCGCCTGGCGGAAGCTGTCGGCCTGCACCCGCGGGTCGAGCGCCGGGGTGTCGTCGTCGCCGGTGATGTCGAAGAAGGCGAACAGCGGGCCGGTCGCGTTGGAGTCGGCCAGGCCGTCCGGGCCGCTGCCGCCGCCGAAGTTGTGGCCGGTGTCGACCGCGCCGGCGAAGCGATCGCCGTGGAACGGGATGTCGATGCCGATGACCGCGAACCCGCGCGCGCAGAGCGTGTTGCCGACCGCGAGCACGGCCGACTTCGAGTCGCCCAGGCCGTGCGTGTACACGACCACCGGCAGATCGGTGTACGACTCGACCCCGGCGGGGAGGATGAGGATGACCGGCACCGGATCGACGCCCTTCGCGACCGGGGCGCCGTCGCCGTCGCGCTCCCAGGTGCCGAGGCTGCCCGGCGTGGCCGACTGGTAGTTGGGCGACTCGAAGGTGCCGAGCGCGACGAAGCCGATGTCGGCGTGGGCGATGCCGCCCGCGTTGTCGACCCCGGGGAAGGTGTTGTCGGCCGGCGTGCCGAGGAAGCCGTCGAGCTCGGCGCCGGCGCGGTACAGCTGGGTCAGGGTGAAGGCAGGCGCCGGGCGCGCGTCGAGCTGGCCCACCACCGCGTCGAGATCGGCAGCGTAGTCGCAGGTGGTGAAGACCGCGGCCCCGGCGACCTCGTCGGAGGCTGGCGCGTCGCCGCCGGCGTCGAGATAGGCGCGGAGCGGGGCGTAGGCCCGGTCGGCCGCGGCCAGGCGCGGCTGGTCGGCGCCGTCGCCGGCGAGGACCGCGCCGAGATCCGGCGTCGGCTCGACGTGGACGCCGCCGACCAGGGTCACGTCGCGGGTGAGCAGCACCGCGTAGGTGGCGCCGGGGGCGAGGACGGCCCCGCGCTCGGGCCGGACGTACACCTGATGCTCGCCGTCGCGCACGTAGGTCTCGGTGGCGATGCGCTCGCCGGTGGCGAGGTCGACGAAGCGGACCGAGTCGGAGGTGAGCGAGCCGGGATCGACGTCGACGTCGTCGCCGGTGTCGGCCAGCGGAAAGATGACGCCGCCGGCCGGGCCGAAGCAGTCGCGCTCGCCGAACGCCTCGGCGATGCGGCCGATCACCTCGGGGTTGGCGCTGGGGAACGGGAACGACTCGCCGGCGAGCACGACCGCGCCGCTGTCGCCGTCGGCGCGCAGGAGGTCGTTGGGGAACGGGATGTCCGCGATCGAGACCGGCTCGCCCTCGGCCGGCAGCGAGAACGCGAGCGCCGCGCCGCCGCCGCCGTCGCTGTCGTCGTCATTGTCATCGTCGGTGTCGCCGGGCGCGTCGTCGTCGTCGTCGTCGCCGCCACAGGCGAGCGGGGCCGCGGCCAGGAGGAGGCAGAGCGCGCCCCGTGAGAGCGAGGTGATGCGAGACATCCCCCGACCATACGCCGGCACCGCGCTGGCCCGGCGTGCGATAGAGCGCGCCCGATGCGCTTCCTGGCTCGAACGGGGACGGTTCAGTGCATCGCGCCGGGCTGCGGTGACCCGTCCGCGATCGGCACGCGCGCGGTGAACGGAGCGAGCGCGGCCAGCACGAGGGCGAGCCCGGCGATCGCGGCGAGCGCGGTCGGCAGCGACGTGGCGTCGGCGACCTGGCCGACCACGGCCGGGCCGAGCAGGAAGCCGAGGTACGCGATGGTCGTGACGGTCGACACCGCGGCGGCGCGGCGCGCCGGTCCGGCCCACGCGCCGGCCATGCTGATGAGGGTCGGCGCGCAGACGGAGGTGCCGAGCCCGGCCAGGCCGACGCCGAACAGCGCGACGAGAGGGGCGCCGGCCAGGGCGCCGATCGCGGAGCCGACCGCGGCGACGAGCGCGCCGCCGGCCAGGAGGAGCGGGCCGCGCACCCGGCGGAGCGCGACGTTGCCGCCGAGGCGCCCGGCGGTGGCGGCCGCGGCGAACACCGCCGGCGCGACCGCGCTCAGCCCGGCCGGCGCGCCGAGCGTGTGCTCGAGGTGCGCGGCGCTCCACGTCTGCCACGCGTTCTCGATCACGAAGGCGACCGCGCACAGGCCGCCCAGCGCGACCAGGATCGTCGACGGCATGCGCCAGCGGCGCGGCGAGGCCGCGGCGATCACGCCAGCGCCGGTCGCAGTCGCCGCGACCACCGCGGTCGCGGTCGGCAGGTGCGGGGCAGGGGAGCGACGGCGCGGGCGGAGCGGACCGAGCGCCGCGCCGACCAGCAGCAGCATCACGCCGGCCAGGATCTCGCGCGGGCCGGCCCCGGCGGCGCGCAGCGCGCCGGTCGCGAGGCTGGCGACGACCACGCTGGCCGAGAAGCCGGCGTGGGCGAGGTTGAGCAGCGGCCGCCCGCTGGCCACCTCCTCGTCGACCCCGGCGGCGTTGAGCGCGACGTCCATCGCGCCCGAGGTGACGCCGACGACCAGGAGCGCGCCGCCCAGCGCCACCGGTGACGCCGCCAGGCCAGGAAACAGGCCCGCCACGCCGAACAGTGCGGCGACGATCGGCAGGACGATCCCGCCGTGACGGTCGACCAGGCCGCCGGTGAGCCGCATCGAGGCCAGCGCGCCCAGCCCGACCATGAGCAGCGCGTTGCCCAGCTCCGCGTTGCTGGTCGAGGCCCCGGTCTGCACCGCAGGCACCAGCGCGCCCCAGCTGCCCCAGAACAGGCCGAACGCGCCGAACCCGACCACGACGCGAGCTCGCCCGCGGTTGCTCGCGCCGGACGGGCCGCCCGCGCCGCTCACGCCGCCCGCGCCGCTCACGCCGGCCCAGCCGCTCGCGCGCCGCGGCCTCCGCGCCGGCTCATTCGCTCTCCGGGTCGTACGCCACCGCGATCACCTCGAGCTCCTCGTCGCCGCGCGGCGTCCGCACCGTCGCGGCGTCGCCGACGCGCCGGCCGAGCAGCGCCCTGGCCAGCGGGGACACGAACGCGACGCGCCCGTGCGCCGGGTCCGCCTCGTCGACGCCGACCACCCGGTAGATCCGCTCGTGCCCGCTCTCCCCGCGCACTGTCACCGCCGCGCCGAATCGCACCTGGTCCTGCTCGCCGGACGGCGCGACCAGGACCGCGCTGGCCAGCCTCTCGTCGAGGTCCGCCTTTCGCCTGGTGAGCAGCCCCAGCGCGCGGGTCCGCTCGTCTCCGGCCGGCGCGGCCTCGACCTCGACTCGCTCGGCGGCCAGCGCGCGCGACTCCTCGCGCAGGAGCTCCAGCCCGCGCGCCGTCACGTAGTTCGTCGCTCCCTCCGGCAGCGGGGCGCGCGCGGTGACCGCGATCGGCGCCTCGTCGCGGTCGTCCCTGGTGAACGCCTTGCTCACCCGCGGAGCATGCCACGCGCGGAAACCGCTGCCTGGCTCAGCGAGCCGCGCTCGAGGAGGGCTGACCCGGCCGCGCGTTCAGGTTGTCGAACGCGAGGATCGCCGGGCCGGTGGTGCCGCCGGCGACCGAGATCTCGTAGCGGATGCAGCTGGTGCGCGGGTCGGTGGTCGGGCGGAACTCGGCCTGCTCGACCCAGCTCTCGGCGTCGGACGACGTCTCCATCTTCACCACGTCGCCCTGGCCGAGGCGGAAGCCCCAGAAGCGGTGCTCGGCCGTGTCGAACTCGGTGCCGCCGAACTTCTCCTCGGCGGCGTCGCCGTCGCGGACCACCATCGCCAGCCCCTCCTCGTCTCGCCGGAACAGGAAGGTCTGCTCGCCGATCTGCAGGCCGAAGCCGGGCGCCGCGATGCCCGCGCCGGCCTGGACCGTCTGGATCCAGGTGCGGGCGTCGAGGCGGTACGTGTCACGGCTGCGCGCCGCGCACTCGTCGATCGGCAGGCTGAGGTTGTGGAGCTCGATGAGGCCGCTCTCGAACAGGATGGAGCAGCCCGCGTTGTCGTCCGTGATCTCCCAGCCATCGCCGGATTCGAAGCGCTCCTCGAGCGTGGTCACGCTCTCGCAGTCGTTCGGGTCCGCGTCGGCGACCTCGACGCTCGCGTCGGCCGGCCGGATGCCGCCGGCATCGGTCAGCGTGCCGCCGCCGCCGCCGCTGTCGGGCGTCGCCGAGGACGCCTCGCAGAAGCCGTCCACGCACTCGTATCCCGCAGGGCATTCACCCTCGGCGGCCTGCTCGCACTGGTAGCGCGTGCCGGTGTAGTCGGCCGGAAACGAACAGGCGGCGATCGCCACGAACACCGCTGCCGCTGCGCCTTGACCGCTCCGCTGCACGACGCGGCCAGATTACCACGCTGCCGTCGGCCCGGTCTTGCCAGCCCGCGTCCCCTCTGGGATAAGAAGCCAATGCCCGACGCGGTCCTCCTGCGCATGCGGGTCAATGGCCAGGACGTGGAGGTGGCCACCCCACCGCACCACACGCTGCTCGAGGTGCTCCGCTATCGCCTCGATCTGATCGGCAGCAAGCAGGGGTGCGACAAGGGCGACTGCGGCGCGTGCACGGTCCAGCTCGATGGCCGCGCGGTGTGCGCCTGCATCACCCTCGCGATCCAGGCCGACGGCCGCGAGGTGAAGACGGTCGAAGGATTGACCGGCGAGTACGGCGCCGCGCTCCACCCGCTGCAAGATTGCTTCGACCGCCACGTCGCGGCCCAGTGTGGGTTCTGCACCCCCGGCATCCTCATGGCCGCCGACGCCTGGCTGCGCGACCTGGCCCGGCCGGTCAGCGCGGCCGAGGCGGCCGAGGCGCTGGCCGGCAACCTGTGCCGGTGCACCGGCTACACCAAGATCCTGGCCGCCGTCGTCGAGGCCAGCCAGATCCTGGCCGACGATCGGCGCGCGGCCGCCGCCGGTGGGAACGATGTGGGAGGCTCGCGTGTCGGGTGATTTCGGCAAGCCGGGCGACGGGCGCGAGGAGGCGGCGACCGTGCGCGGCTGGCAGGTCGGCAAGTCTCACCGCAAGGTGGACGCGGTCGAGCGCATGCGCGGCGTCCTGCGCTACACCGACGATCTCAAGCTGCCCGGGATGCTGCACGGCAAGATCCTGCGCAGCCCGCACGCCCACGCCCGCATCGCCGGCATCGACGCGTCGCGCGCGCTGGCCATGCCCGGCGTGTTCGGGGTGGTGACCGGGCGCGACTTCCCGATCCCGTACGGCGTCATCCCGTGGACCCCGGACGAGAACGCGCTCGGCGTGGACAAGGTGCTGCACGTCGGCGACGGCGTGGCCGCGGTCGCGGCGATCGACGAGGACACCGCGATCGACGCGTGCGCCGCGATCGCGGTCGACTACGAGCCGTTGCGGGCCCTCTACGATCCGGAGGAGGCGCTGGCGGTCAAGGACGTCACGATCAACCCGTACTCGCGCCACGGCAACCTGTCCAAGCACGTCCAGCTGGACTTCGGCGACGTCGACGCCGGGCTGGCCGCGGCCGACGTGCTCATCGAGGACGAGTACTACTTCGCCGGCACGACCCACACGGCGATCGAGCCGCACTGCGCGCTCGCCCACCTCGAGCCGGGCGGGGTCCTGACCGTGTGGTCGGCCACCCAGGTCTCGCACTACCTGCACCGCGAGCTGGCCAAGGTGCTCGAGGTGCCGGCCAGCCGCATCCGGGTCATCCAGCCGCCGCTGGGCGGCGCGTTCGGCGGCAAGAGCGAGCCGTTCGACCTCGAGTTCTGCGTCGCCAAGCTGGCGATGCAGACCGGGCGCCCGGTCAAGATCCTCTACACCCGCGAGGAGGCGTTCTACAGCCACCGCGGCCGCCATCCGATGCGGATGCGCTACAAGACCGGCTTCACGCGCGACGGGCGCATCACCGCGGTCGACGCCAACACGCTCATCGACGGCGGCGCGTACTCCAGCTTCGGCCTGGTCACCACCTATTATTCCGGACAGCTCCTGTGCGCGCCGTACCGGTTCCCGGCCTACCGGTTCGACAGCTGGCGCGCGTACACCAACAAGCCGGCGTGCGGGCCCAAGCGCGGGCACGGCAGCGTGCAGCCGCGCTTCGCGATCGAGTGCCAGCTCGACAAGGCGGCGGTCGCGCTCGGCATCGATCCGATCGAGCTGCGCCGGCGCAACGACCTCGGCGCCGACTCGGTGACGATCAACGAGATGCGGGTCGGCTCGAACGGCTTCCTCGAGTGCCTCGAGAAGGTCGAGGCGGCCAGCGAGTGGAAGGCGCGCCGCGCCCGGCTGCCGTACGGACGCGGGCTGGGCGTGGCCGGCTCCACGTACATCAGCGGCACCAACTACGCCATCTACCCCAACAAGATGCCGCAGGCGGCGGTGCAGGTGACGCTCGACCGCAGCGGGCGCGCGCGCGTGTTCAGCGGCGCCAACGACATCGGCCAGGGCTCGAACACGATGCTGGCCGTCATCGTGGCCGAGGAGCTCGGCCTCGAGCTGGCCGACATCCGCGTGCTCAGCGCCGACAGCGATCTCTGTCCGGTCGATCTCGGCGCGTACAGCTCGCGCATCACGCTCATGGTCGGCAACGCGTGCCTGCTGGCCGCGCGCGAGCTGGCCGGCAAGGTGCGCGGATCGATGGCGAAGCTGTGGGACGTGCCGGTCCGGCGGGTGACGCTGGTCGCCGGGCGGGCCCAGGACCTCGAGGACCCGGCCCGCGGGGTACCCCTGGCCGAGGCGTTCCAGGCGGCCGAGACCGACCACGGCCTCCTCGCCGCGGTCGGCAACTACGACACCCCGCGCGAGGGCCGGCACGGCGAGTACCGCGGCGGCACCATCGGCGCGTCGCCGGCCTACAGCTTCACCGCCCACGTGGCCGAGGTCGAGGTCGACCCGGAGACGGGCGTCACCCGCGTGGTCGAGGTCTGGGTCGCCCACGACTGCGGCAAGGCGCTGTCGCCGCGCATCGTCGAGGGCCAGATCGAGGGCAGCGTGTACATGGGCTTCGCCGAGGCGATCATGGAGGAGCACACGATCGACCCCAACCACTGGGGCGTGCACACCGGGCCGAGCCTGCTCGACTACCGCATCCCGACCTTCCCCGACACGCCGGAGATCCACGCGATGATCGTCGAGGCGGCCGATGCGCAGGGCCCGTACGGGGCCAAGGAGGCGGGCGAGGGCCCGCTCCACCCGATCATCCCGGCCATCGCGAACGCGATCTACGACGCGGTCGGCGTGCGCATGAACGCGACGCCGTTCTCGCCGGCGCGGGTGCTGGCCGCGATCGAGGCCCGCCGCGAGCAGGAAAAGACCGGCGCGCTCCCCCCGCACAGGCCGCCCCCGGAGTCCGAGGCCGCGGCCCTCGGTGCATCTGCTCTCTTGTTGGGCGGAGGCAGGCCGGTCTAGCCGACGCGGCGGCACTGGTCCGACACCCATGCTGAGACTCCCTGCCTTCGTTGTGGTCAGCCCCGAGACGGTGGACGGCGCGGTCATGGCGCTCGCCCGCCCGGGCGCGCGGGTCCTTGCCGGAGGGACCGACCTCCTGCCCAACCTCAAGCACCGCCTCGACCTGCCGCCGGTCCTGGTCAGCCTCAGCCGAGTGCGCGGGCTCGATCACGTGACCGTCGACCGCGCGGCCGGCCTCCTGCGCATCGGCGCCGGCGTGCGTCTGTCGACCCTGAGCGCGCACCCCGAGGTGACCGCGCGGTTTCCCAGCCTGGCCCACGCGGCCGGGATCGTGGCCAGCCCGCTCCTGCGCAACATGGGCACGATCGGCGGCAACGTTCACCTCGACACGCGCTGCCGCTACGTCAACCAGACCGAGTTCTGGCGCGGCGCGATCGGCGGCTGCCTGAAGTCGGGCGGCACCGTCTGCCACGTGGTCCCGGGCGGGCAGAGCTGCGTCGCGGCAATGTCGTCGGACTGCGTCCCGGTCCTGACCACGCTGGAAGCGCGAGTCGCGCTGAGCGGGCCAGCCGGCGAGCGCGAGGTGGCGATCGCCGACTACTACGACACCGACGGCATCTCGCACGTGAAGAAGGACCCGCAGGAGCTCTGCACCGAGGTGCGAGTGCCGCTGCCGGCCGGCCCGTGGCGGACCGGCTACCGAAAGTGGACCGTGCGCGGAAGCATCGACTTCCCCCTGGTCAGCATCGCCCTCCGCTTCGACCTCGACGGCGACACCGTGCGCGCGCGCATCCGCCGCGCGGTCGTCTGCCTCGGCGTCCTCGCCGCGCGCCCCAAGCTCCTCCGCACCGACCCACTGAAGGGCCGCCCGCTGGCCGATCCCGACGTGCGCCGCCTCCTCGGCGAGATCTGCGAGAAGCAGGGCAAGCCGCTGGACAACGTCCCGTACGAGGCCGCCTACCGCCGCAAGGTGCTACCCGTCCACGCCCGCCGCGCCCTCGACGACCTCCTGGTCGCCGGCTGAACGGGCAGGGCGCCAGTACCTGGCCGCTGCGTTCTGACCGGC
>DATHKR010000018.1:0-49093 GCA_035489015.1 Kofleriaceae bacterium
CCGTCTTGACCGTGTGCATCTCGGGCAGGACGTTGAAGTCGGCGATCGGGTTGGCGCCGACCGACACGTTCCACAGATACGAGTCGCACACCTCGGTGGCCACGCTGGACTCGAGGTCGCCGATGAAGAGCTCGAGCGTGATGCGGTCGCCCTGGCCGAGCGAGTCGGCCGGCAGCTTGCGGGCCCGGGCCAGGAGCTCGCGGGTGCGGGCGCGCACCGAGGCGATCGCCTCGGCCGAGTTGTCCTCGATCTGGTCGTCGAACCGGTGATCGCCGAGGGTGGTGGCCCAGACCGGCGATCGCTCGAGGGTCCAGTCCCAGTGCTCTCGCAGGAGCTGGGCCAGCTCGGGCGATTCGACCCCGGCGGCCGCCTCGGCTAGCTGCGCCACCTGGGCGGAGGGCTGACCGCCAGTGCCCGTGCCCGCCCCGGTCCCCCCGCCTCCTCCGGCCCCCGCGCCCGACGGCGACCCCGATCCGCAGGCTGAAGCGACTGACATTGCCCCCAGCGCGGCGAGAGGATGTAAAAGACGCATGGCGACGTTGTCGCGCGAACCCGGCCCGTGTTCAAGCCATACCTCATCGACGGCACCTTCGAGCTGTTCCGCTCCTACTTCGGCGCGCCGTCGGCGCTGGCGCCCGACGGTCGCGAGGTCGGCGCGGTGCGCGGAATCGCCCGCAGCCTGCTCGCGCTGCTCCGCATCGAGGCGGTGACCCACGCCGGCATCGCGTTCGACACGGTCATCGAGTCGTTCCGCAACCAGCTCTTCCCCGGCTACAAGACCGGCGAGGGCCTCCCGGTCGACCTGGTCGCGCAGTTCCCGATCGCCGAGGAGATGGCCGCCGCGCTCGGCCTGGTGGTGTGGCCGATGATCGAGTTCGAGGCCGACGACGCGATCGCCAGCGCCGTGGCGCTCGCGGTCGCCGATCCCGAGGTCGAGCAGGTGATCATCGCGTCGCCCGACAAGGACTTCGCCCAGTGCGTGAGCGGGGCGCGCGTGGTGTGCGTCGACCGCATGCGCAAGCGGACCATGGACGAGGCCGGCGTGGTCGCCCGCTTCGGGGTCGTGCCGGCCTCGATCCCGGACTACCTCGCGCTGGTCGGCGACGACGCCGACGGCATCCCCGGCCTGGCCGGCTGGGGCGCGCGCTCGACCGGCGCGGTGCTGGGCCGCTACGTCCACCTCGAGGCGATCCCGGACGACGCGCGCGCGTGGGACGTGACGGTGCGCGGCGCGCGCGGGCTGGCCGAGACGCTGGCCCGCTCGCGGAATGACGCCCTCCTCTACCGCCGGCTCGCCACCCTCCGCACCGACGCGCCGCTCGGCGTCACCAGCGCCGACCAGCTGGCCTGGACCGGGGCGCGCCGCGACCTGCTCGCGCCGCTGTGCGAGTCGCTGGGCGATCGCGATCTGCTCGACCAGGTCCCGCGCTGGGCCGGCGACTGATCCGCCGGACGCTCGCCTACCCGAGGACGCGGCCGAGGAACACCGACGCGCCGACCAGGGCCTGGCGCGGGATCTCGTGGCCGCCGCCGAACTCGATCCAGTCCACCGGGATGCCGGCCCGGGTCATCTCGTCGCGCAGCTCGCGGGCCAGCTCGAACGGCAGCATCGGGTCCTGGGTCCCGTGCGACTGGAACACGCGCAGCGACGCGCGCCGGGGCAGGAGCGCGAGCCACTCCGGCCGGCACAGCATCGTGCCGGACATGAGGACCAGCCCGGCCAGCTGGCGGCCGGTGCGCAGCGCGACGTCGCAGGACAGCATCGCGCCCTGCGAGAAGCCGCCCAGGACGATGCGCTCGTCCGGCACGCCGAGCTCGGCCGCGAGCGCGTCGAGCATGGCGATGACGCCCTCGCGCGCGCCGGCCAGCCCGGGCGGGACCTCGTCGGCCAGCCCGGCGATGTCGCCGCGCGCGACTCGCTCGAAGCGACTGGCGTCGACCATCCACCACGCGCGTCCCGCCCCCCACTGACCGGGCAGCGCGGTCGGCGCGGCCGGAAAGGCGAAGCGAGTGCCGGGTGGCGCGTCGAGCGCGCCGGCCAGCGGGACCAGGTCGTCGCCCGGCGCGCCGAAGCCGTGCAGGAGGACGACGACCGGACCATCGCCGCTGCCCGAGCCGTCGTCGCCGCCGGACAGACGGACCGAGAGCCCGCCGAGCTTCGCCACGCGCATTCGACTACGGTACCGCGAAGCGGATGCTCTGGCTCACGTGGGTGGTGCCCTCCTTGCGGGACGCAAAGCTCGCGCCGCCCACCTGCTTCTCGAGGCAGGCGCGGACCTGGCCGACCAGCCCGGCCGGGCCGCTCACCCGGATCCGGGTCGCGTTCCCCTTGCGGCCGATGTCGAAGCGCACCTTCACGGTGCCGGCCGAGGACGCGCCGATCGCGCACAGCTGGGCGGCGTCGCCGAGCGCGCGCCCGACGTCGGCGCCGATCTCTCCCTTTGTGCGCGAGCCGGACACCGAGAGCGCACCCAGGCTGGCGCGGCGGGTGCCGGCGATGCGGAGCGGAGCGGCGCCCTTGGCCGCGGAGCCGGCGCCGGCGCCGTTCCCGCCGCCGCTCGCGCTGCCCTCCGCCGGTGGGATCGGCACCGCGCCGAGCGCCAGGCCGCCCCCGGGCGCTTCGTCCCCGGCGCTCGCGCCGCTCGCCCCGCCCGCGCCGCCGGTGTCTCCGGCCGTCGAGCTCTTGTGGCGGGGCCGCGCGCCGCGCGCCGGGCGCTTCTCATCGGTCGACTCCGCCACCCGCATCTCGGAGTCCTCTGCCTCGGCCTTCGGCACCGGCGCGGTGGCACGGGTGTCGCCGACCTGCGGCTCGCTGTGCCGCCCGGCCGACGAGGTGGGCAGCGCCTCCTCGTCGTCGAACGCGGATCCGGATCCCTGGCCGCGCTCGGCCCGCCACGCCGGCGAGCGGTCGACCCGCCGGCTCTTGCCGCCGGCCAGGCTCCAGCGCGCGTCGTTGTGGGCGAGCACGATGGTGACCTCGCCGTCGGCGGCGGTCTTCACGGTGTCGTCGCGGAAGACCGGATCGTCGCGGTGGAGCGGTCGGGGACTGGCCCCCTCGCGCGCCGCGGTGACCGATCCGCTGACCTCGACCACGCGCCCGACCGACACCTTGTCAGCCGACTTCCCGGAGCCGTCCTCGGCGCAGCCGACGGTGCCGAGCGCGAGCGCGAGGGCGCATCCGAGCGCGCCCAGAACCACCGTCATCGTCACGGCGCGGGGCATATCCGACTATACGCACGAGGTCGCGAGAAGAGCCATGCGCCCACCGCGTCTACCAGCGCAGCACGATCTTGCCGAAGTTCTGGTTGCTCTCCATCCGCCGGTGCGCCTCTCGCACGTCCTGCATCGGCATCACCTTGTCGATGACCGGCACCAGCCGACCGTCGGCCAGGAGCGGCACGACCTGCAGCGCGAGCGCCTGGGTGAGGCTGGCCTTCTCCTCGAGCGGCCGGCTGCGCAGCATCGTCCCGGTGATGCGCGCGCGCTTGCCGAGCAAGAGGCCGAGCGGCAGCGCGCCGCTGACTCCGCCCATCAGCCCGATCACCACCACCCGGCCGCGCGGGGCCAGCGCGCGCACGTTCTCCTCGAGGTAGGCGGCGCCGACCGTGTCGAGGATGACGTCGGCCCCGCGCCCGCCGGTCAGCTCGGCGACGCGATCGGCGAAGTAGCCGTCGCGCTCCACCGCGATGCCATCCACCATGCCGAGCGGACGGCAGCGCTCGAGCTTGTCCGCGGTGCGCGAGGTGCCGATCGCGCGGGCGCCGGCGCGCGCGGCCAGCTGCACCGCCGCGGTCCCGACCCCGCTGCCGACCGCGTGGACCAGCACCACCTCGCCCATGGCGAGCTCGGCCTGCCAGAACATCGCGTCGTACGCGGTCATGAACACCTCGGGCACCGCCGCGGCGTCGACCAGATCGAGCGAGCCCGGCACCCGGCACAGCAGGCGCTCGTGGCTGACCATGTGGGTCGCCATCGCGCCGCCGGCGGCGATCCCCATCACCCGCTCGCCGATCTGGAGCTCGCGCGCGCCGGGGCCGAGCTCGACCACGGTGCCGGAGAACTCGAGCCCGGGGATCTGCGCCGGCGCTCCGGGCGGAGCCGGATACACCCCGCGCCGCTGGAGCATGTCGGCCCGGTTGAGCCCGGCCGCCGCCACCTCGATCAGCACCTCTGCTCCGCCCGGAACCGGCCGCTCGACCTCCTCGAGGTGGAGGACGTCGACGTCGCCGGCGCCGCGCAGGACCACCGCTCGGGTTGCGCCGCTCATGACTAGAAGTAGTAGCGGACGCCGATCGCGGCGTCGAGATCCGCGTCGTCGTCATCGTCGTCGTCGTCGATGAGATCGATGACGATGGCGAGCTCGAAGAAGACGTCCATCGGCACCCGGTTGAAGTCGAGCGCGATGCCGATCGGCGCGCGGACGCCGACGTCGACGTCGTCGTCATCGCCCGGGCCGTCGTCGTCGTCGCCGATGATGCGCGCGCCGAGCCCGATGTAGAGCGGCACGACGAACGGATCGGCCGTCGCGAGCTCCACCGGGTGCCACAGGAAGTCCACGTGCACGCCGAGGTCGTCGTCCTCGCGGAACTGGTCGTACTCGCCGAGCGCGAAGTCGAGCGCGGTCGACGGGCCGAGGTAGTACTTGGCGGTGAGGCCGATCGGCTCGCCCAGGATGAGGCCGAAGCCGAAGGTCTTGTTGGCGGTGAACGGGGTCCCGCCGGTCGGGCGCGGCCTGGCGTGGGCGCGTCCCGCAGCGAGGGTGATGCTGAGCGCCGCGACCACAAAGAGGCCGGTAGCCCGCGCGGGGCCCCGGGTGGTGCGGCGGGCGACTGCTCGTTTCATGGCCTGGCTCCCGTGCGACGGATCAGGTTCACAGTGCCCGGCCTCACGGCCTGGGCCCCCGAGGTTTTGCAGCTTGCCCCACTTTGCCGCATCGCAGCAAGGTGGTACGCATCCCGGGTTTGACTGGAAGGCAATACACCGGGAAACTAAGATTCGTCGACAGCTGCCGCGCTTTCGGCACACTTCTAACTGGTTTCCGCTTCACCGACTTGCCTAGCCTGGTCTGATTTGCCTGCGACGCGCCCAGCCACTCGCTCGCTCCGTCGCGCGGCCCGCGCCCGACACGGCGTGGGTGAAGGCCAAGACGTCATCGGGCACCCAACAGAGAGGGCGCCCATGCCCCTCTGGAGCCTTCACTGATGACCATCTTTCGCTTTCCGTCCGCGTCCACCCGCCGCTTCCGACCGGTGGTGCAGGCCGCCATCATCCGCGCCTACAAGGTGGTCGGCCTCGGCCTCTTGGCCGCGATCCTGATCGGCCTCATCTGCTTCCTGACCGTCAACCTGTTCTACCTCCTCAACAGCAGCTGGATCCGGCCGGTGGTGCTGTCGCCGACCCACGCATCGGTGCTGAGCACGATGACCACGCTGTCGTCGGAGAGCTCGCGGCGCGACGAGATCGTCTCCGAGCGCGAGGAGCTCAAGGCCGAGCTGGCCGGCATCGACCGCGTGCTCGAGCTCAACCAGCAGTTCGAGGAGCAGTTCTCGGAGCTGGCCCGGATGCCGCGCCCGACCCAGGCCCGGCCGACCGCCGACTACGAGGCGCTGATGGCCCGCCGCGCGTACAGCGAGAGCATCATCGAGCGCGAGAAGGCGGCCGCGCGCAAGAAGGTGATCGAGAGCCAGGTCGACCGGCTCAACCGCTCGGCGGCCCGCTACGACAAGCTCATCGCCGATCTGCAGGGCTCGGCGTACATCCAGGCGACCGATCGCCGGGTCACCGTCGCGTTCGTGCCGTACGAGAACCTCGACAACGTCGAGCAGGGCATGCCGATCTACGCGTGTCGCTGGGGCCTCATCTGGTGTCGCGAGGTCGGCGCGGTCGGGCCGGCGCTGAAGGGCGAAGTGACCGACACGCACCCGCAGACCGGCAGCTCGCTGCGCGGGATCATGGTCGAGATCCGGCTGACCATCGAGGAGGCCGCCGAGGAGCAGGCCCTGTTCGTCGGCAAGCGTCCGTTCTGGATCCTGTAGCTCGACCGATGGCGGCGGTCCGGCCCGGCTCGCGTGGGTGGTTGGCGATGGCGGCGGCGGCGCTGGTCAGCGCGGCCGGTCCGTCGTGGGCCCAGCCCGCGCCCGCGCCAGCCGGTCCGCCGGTGGTCGAGGGGCCGACCGCGCCGGCGCCCGCCGCACCGAGTGCGCCCGCGGCGGCCGCGCCCGCGCCGACCACCGAGGCCGACCAGGGCTGGACCGCGGGCAAGCTGTGGTCGCTGGGCGGGCTGGCCGGCCTCTACACCGGCGTCGGGGTGTGGGCCTACTTCGCCTGGTACCACGGCAAGCCGCGCAACGCGGGCTGGGAGTGGAACGGCGACGGCCTGTTCGGCCAGAAGACCTACGCCGGTGGATCCGACAAGCTCGGCCACTTCTGGTCCAACCACGTCATCACTCGCGCCACCACCGAGCTGCTCATGACCGGCGGCTGGCGGCAGGTGCCGGCCAGCGTCATCGCCGGCAGCCTGTGCGCGTTCTACTTCGGCCTGGTCGAGGCCAAGGACGCCTACTACTACCAGTTCTCGGTCGGTGACTTCGTCGCCGACGTCGGCGGCGCGGCGCTCGGCGTCCTCCTCATCAACCGGCCCGACATCGACCGCCTGATCGATTTCCGGGTCGATTACTGGCCGACCCACGAGTACCGCGACGGCTTCATGGACGGCGACGTCAACTTCGTCGAGGACTACTCGGGGCAGACCTACCTGCTCGCCCTCCACGTGTCCGCCCTGCCCGGCGTGACCGACTCGCGCTGGACTCGCTGGGCCCGCTACGTCGATGTGGTCGGCGGGTTCCAGAGCGTCAACTACAAGCCGGAGCCGGACGACCCCGACGCGATCCCCAGCCAGCACCTGTTCTTCGGCGCGGCGCTGAACCTCCAGGCGGTGCTCGAGGATCTCTACGGCGAGCCGCCCGAGCGCGGGCGCGCGCGCACCAGCCACCGGATCGGGCACTACGTCCTCGAGTTCGTCAGCCCGCCCTACACGACCCTGCGCATGGCCGAGGCCGATCGTTCGCTCACCGACGGGCGACCGGACCGGCAGTGACCCGGATCGCCCTGGTCATCCCCTGCTTCAACGAGGCGGCGCGGCTGCCCCGCGACTCCGTGCGCGAGCTGCTCGGCGACGGCGACCTCGAGCTGATCCTGGTCGACGACGGCTCGACCGATGGCACCCGCGAGGTGCTGGAGTCGCTCCTCGCCGAGGCGGGCGAGCGGGTGACGGTGCTCGCCCTGCCCGCCAACCGCGGCAAGGCGGAGGCGGTCCGCCAGGGGCTGGTCTCGGCGCTGGACCGGGCCGACATCGTCGGGTACGCCGACGCCGACTTCGCCACCCCGGCCGACGAGATCCTGCGGCTGGCCGGCGCCATCCGCTCCAGCGGGGCCGACGCCGTGCTCGGCTCGCGGGTGGCGGTGCTCGGCGCCCACATCGAGCGCAACCCGCTCCGCCACTACCTCGGCCGGGTGTTCGCCACCGGCGCGTCGACCGTGCTCAGGCGGCCGGTCTACGACACCCAGTGCGGCGCCAAGCTCCTGCGCGTCACCGGGGCGCTGCGCGCGGCGCTGGCCCGGCCGTTCCGCTCGCGCTGGGCGTTCGACGTCGAGCTGCTCGGCCGGCTGTGGGCGGCCGACCCGTCCTGCGAGGTCATCGAGGTGCCGCTCCGGCGCTGGCGCGACGTCGGCGGCTCGAAGATCGGCCCGGTCGCCATGGCCCGGGCCGGCCTCGAGCTGCTCCTCATCGCCGGCGACCTCCGCCGCGCGCGCCGGGCCGGCCCGCGATAGCCGAGGCTACCCGCCGTGGGTCCGGCGGTACTCCTCGTAGCGTCCGCCGAACAGGCCGACCAGCATGCCGGCCGCGTAGCAGATGTGGCGCACGCCGAGGACGGTGCGGTGCCCGCCGGCGACCCAGCCGAACGCGGCCAGCACGGTTCCGACCAGCAGCCGGTAGGCTGCATCGGACACCAGCCTCGCCGCGGCGACCGGCAGCGGCCGAATGTCGCGGGTGATGAACGCGGTCGTGGTCCCGGTCCGGTAAGCCCGCTGGTAGACCCAGCGCGCCGCCATCCGGCTGGCCGGGAAGGTCTCGTGGACCTCGGCCTGATCGGCCCAGACGATCCGGTAGCCGGCGCGGTGCACGCGGCGCGAGAAGTGAGTGTCGCTGCCGCCGGTCATCACCATGCGCTCGTCGAAGTTGGGGCGGACCTCGTCGAAGATGGACGCGCGGAAGAGGACGTTGTTGGTGAAGGCGCGATCGCGGAGCGTCCCGGTCGGGAAGCGGCGCCGGTGGAAGAACCGCCCGCGGATCGCCCAGCCCGGCGGCTCGCCCACGAAGCGCGGCACCACCGGCCCGGTCGCGACGTCGGCGTCGTACTCGTCGCGCACCCGGATGAGCTCGGCCAGCCAGCCCGGCGCGGGCTCCTCGTCGTCGTCGACAAAGGCGATCCAGTCCGACTCGGGCCGGGCCAGCGCCACGCATCGGTTCCGCGCGATCGGGATCCCCCGGCGCGGCTCGATCTCGTACACCAGCGGCCACGGCATCGCGGCGCGCGCGGCGTCGCACACCTCCCGCGCGCCGCCGGCCGCGTCGTTGTCCACGACGATGATGCGCAGGTCCGGCGCGGCGCCCTCGAACGTCTGCCCCGCGATCGCGTCGAGCAGGCGGCGCAGCCCGGCGGGCCGGCCGTAGGTGATCATGCAGACGGCGATGCGCATGCGTGCTGCGACCCGCCGTCGCTCACCGGATGATGTAGGCGTCGTTCTTGGCCCAGCTCGGGATCTCCCGGCCGAGCAGCTCGAACAGCTTCGCGTTCTCCGCCGCGTAGACGCCGTAGAGGCGGTTCAGAGAGCCCTTCGACGGGCGCTTCTTCTCGCTCTGGATCCCGAGCAGGCTCTCCACCCGGGCCACCACGCGCGCCTTCATGTGCGGGCCGAGCGGCAAGACGCGCGCGAGCTTGCGGCCGAACGGCGACGTCCCGGACAGGTTGAACCGCCGGTCCCGATCGGGGAACGCGAAGCCGGGATCGACCCCCAGGAACGTGCAGACCCGGCGCAGGGTCGGCAGCGGCTGGGCCACCACGTCGTCCTCGTAGATGAGGACGAGCATCCGGGCCGGATCGAAGAACCGACGAAAGGAGGTGAGGTGCTGGTGGTAGTAGCCGTAGCGGATGAGCGCCTTGCCGGACTTGATGTAGCGCCGCACGGCGCGATCGAGATCCACGTCCGCCGGCAGGCGGCCGACCCGGATGTTGTGGTTGATGGCCGAGATCGCCCGCTCGACCGGATTGCGCAGGATGGCGATGAGTCGCGCGGCCGGCAGCAGCTCGTGGATCCGCCGCGGGCGCGCGTCCGGGTCCCCCTGCTCCATCATGAGGTAGCTCGGGGTCTTCTCGCCGATCGCCGCCTGGCCGCGCGCGCCGGCGAAGTGGGTCGCGTACCACTCGGGGCCCTTCGCCAGGTTGTCGGGCCGGTCGAAGTAGTGCACCTCGTAGGAGGGCATGAAGATGTCGGGGTGCTGACCGAGCATGTTCAGCATCCAGCGGGTGCCGGCCTTCTGGGTGCCGACGATGAGGAAGTTGGGCAGGGTCACGAAACGGCCGCATCTTAACCGGAAGCCACTCGGTGGCAACCGGAGCCCGCTGGACCGCATTCTCGCTGTTGCACCCGGGCCCGGGCGGCTGGTACGGAGGGGGGTTCTGTCGCCGCCGCGACCCTGACGAGCGCCCATGACGAGCTCACCTGCCTCCGCCACCGAGGGCTTCCGGGCCGACATCCAGGGGCTTCGCGCCGTCGCGGTGCTGCTGGTCCTGCTCTATCACCTGTGGCCCGCCGCGGTGCCGGGCGGCTACGTCGGGGTCGACGTCTTCTTCGTCATCTCCGGCTACCTCATCACCGGGATGCTGGTGCGCGAGGCGGAGCGATCGGACCGGGTGTCGCTGTCCGGCTTCTACGTCCGCCGGATGGGCCGGCTCCTGCCGGCCGCGACGGCGACGCTGGTGGTGGTCGCGGTGCTGTCGTTCGCGCTCCTGCCGCCGCTGCGCTGGCAGGACACCGCCGCCGAGATCGCGGCGAGCACCTTTTACTTCGAGAACTGGCTGCTGATCGGCAAGTCGGTCGACTACCTGGCCTCGGCCAGCGCGGCCAGCCCGGTGCAGCACTTCTGGTCGCTCTCGGTCGAGGAGCAGTTCTACATCGTCTGGCCGCTGGTCATCCTCGCCGCGCTGTGGCTGGCGCGGCGGACCGGCTGGCCGCGGCGGCGGGTGCTATGGGCGGCCCTCCTGATCCTGGCCGCGGCCTCGCTGGCCTGCTCGATCATCGCCACCGCGCGGATGCCGGTCCCGGCCTACTTCTCGTCGGCGACTCGCTTCTGGGAGCTCGCCCTCGGCGGCCTCCTGTGCCTGTGGCTGCGAGAGCCGGGGGCGGCGCGCTCGGGCCAGGATCACCTGGTCTGGCCCGGCCTCCTGGCCATCGCGGTGTCCGCCGCCTGGTACAGCGACCTGACCGAGTTCCCCGGGTACGCCGCGCTCCTGCCCACGCTCGGCGCCGCCGCCGTCATCCACGCCGGCGCCAGCGCGCGGCCCGGCCTGGGCTCCGGTCTGCTCGGGCTGCGCCCGCTCCGCTACCTGGGAGGAATCTCGTACTCGCTCTACCTCTGGCACTGGCCGCTCATCCTCTTCTATCAGGTGCGCACCGGCGCCGGGCTCGGGGTCGGCGAGGGCCTCGCGATCCTGGTCGTGTCGATCGTCCTCGCCCACCTGTCCAAGAAGCTCATCGAGGATCCGATCCGCGGGGCCCGCTCGCTGCGCAGCCCGGCCTGGCGCACGTTCGCGATGGGAGGCGGCGCCGCCGCGGTCTCCGCCGCGCTCGCCGCCGCGCTCTACGTCCGCGGCGCTCCGTCGGACGTCGAGCTGGAGGAGGTCCCGAGCGCGGACCATCCGGGCGCGCTCGCGCTCGCGCGCGGCTACAAGCTCAAGCCGGCGCCGATCATCCCGACTCCGCTCGATGCGTTCCACGATCGCGGCCACGCCTACGGCGGCCACGGGGCGCAGCGGTGCATCCAGAACGCCAAGGGGAGCGGGGTCCTCGTGTGCCACTACGGCCCGCGCGACGCCCGGGTGACCATCGCCCTCGTCGGCGACTCCCACGCGGCCAACTGGGAGCCGGCGTTCGAGCGACTGGCCGTGACCCGCGGGTGGCACGTGATCGGCTACATCAAGGACAGCTGCGCATTCGCCGACGTCACCATCTTCTACCGCGGCTTCGGGCGCGGCTACACCGAGTGCGACGAGTGGCGCGAGACGGTGTTGAGGCGCCTCCTGGCCAACAAGCCGGACCTGGTCGTGGTGGCCCAGTATCCGCGCCACGCGCTGACCGCGGAAAGGGACCTCAAGACGAGTGTCCCCGTCATCGTCGAGGGGCTGCGGCGGACGTGGCACGAGCTGGCGCGCGCCGGCATCCCGGTGGCCGTCATGCGCCACACGCCGATCCAGTCCGATCGGGTGCTCGAGTGCATGTCGGCCGAGAACCCGTCGGTGAAGGAGTGCTCGGCGAGGCGCCGCAGGGCGCTGACCGGCGGCCCGCTGGACCAGGCGGCGCGCGACAACCCGGACGTCCGTCTCATCGACATGACGGATCAGTTCTGCGGCAAGCGCCGGTGTCCGGTGGTGATCGGCAACATCCTCGTTTACAGAGACGGCAGTCACATCACGGCGACCTACTCCAGGACGCTGGCCGCCGCGCTCGAGGCGCGCCTGGTGGCGCAGTTCCCGTCGCTGGGCGCCCCGCGCTAGAGCCGGCGAGCCTGGGTCGCCCGGCCACCCGGACGACGATTCATTTCGCCTGCCCGGCGTGATCCGGGGCACGCTGGACACCCTGGGTCCCGTGGGGCAAGCTGCCGACATGTCAATCGCGGCCGACTCCGCGCGAGGCGCGGTCGGCGAGGCGCCCGCCGACCCCGTTCCCGCCGATCCGCCGCGCCCGAGCTCACCGCTCCGGCGCTACCTGCGCGAGGAATCGATCAAGCTGCCGCGCGCCCTGGTCGGCCGATCGACCCTGGCCGCCGTGGTCTACGTCCTCTCGGCGCACATGTGGACCGGGCTGGCGCTGGTCGCCGCGCTCTACCTGCCGGGCGGCGTGCCCGCCGTCCTGGCCGCCGGCTTCGTCCTCATCCTCCTGGCCCAGCGCAGCCTGCAGACCCTCGTCCATCACCTGTCGCACGATCTCCTGTCGAAGAATCGCGCGGTCAACGACTGGCTCGGCAACGCGCTGGTGGCCGGCTTCATCGGGATGCGCATCCAGAACTACCGCCGCGTCCACTTCGTGCACCACGCGGAGAACGGCGGCGCCTCGGACCCGGAGTTCATCGACTTCTCGGCGGTGCGCGCGCGCGGCGGCCTGTGGCGCTACGTGCTCCACTTCGTCACCGGCGGCGAGGCGCTGGCGCTGGTGCGGAAGTACTACGCGCCGCGCGCGACCGAGAGCGCCGCGAGCCCGACCGCCGGCCCGACCGCGGGGGGCAAGGCGGCCCAGCCCAGCTCTCGCGCGGCCCGTCTGGTCGGCCTGGCCACCGTCGCGCTGTGTCAGCTGGCGCTGATCGCCGCGTTCTGGCTGGCCGGCGCGCCCTACCTCTACCTGGTCTGGCTCTACGTCGCGCTGACCTGGTCGCCGATGCTGAGCCGGCTGCGCTTCCTGGTCGAGCACCCGGGCCAGGACGACCGCACCGTCA
Organism: Kofleriaceae bacterium; assembly: GCA_035489015.1. Taxonomy (GTDB): domain Bacteria; phylum Myxococcota_A; class Polyangia; order Haliangiales; family Haliangiaceae; genus DATFRY01. The sequence goes on from DATHKR010000018.1 coordinate 12,770, forward strand.
GCACGCGGGCGCCCTGGTACGAGGTCGTGTTCTTCGCGCCCTATCAGTTCAACTATCACTTCGAGCACCACGTGTGGCCGGCGCTGCCCCCGTACCGGCTCCGGCGCGCCCACCGGCACCTGGACGGTCAGGGCTACTTCCAGCGCCACCCGGAGTACGTCGGCAGCTCGTTCGCCGGCACGCTCACCCGGCGCGACGCCGTCGAGTAGACCGAGGAAACCGAGATGCCGTCGTGCCTGAACTGCGGGCAGGCCCTGGTCGGCCTGGTCGACGAGATCCGCGACTGGGAGTACGGAGTCGACTGGGCCTCGAAGCTGGTCATCTGCCCCGGCTGCGGCCTGGTCACTCATGACCCGCCGGTGCGGGCCGATCAGATCGAGCTGCTCTACCCGGCCAGCTACGTGGCCCACGGCGCGGCCTCGCGCTCGCGCTCGATCTACGGCCGCCTGAAGGGCGTGCTCGGCCGGCGCAGCGCGCGCGGCGTGGCCCGCCACATCCCGCCGGGCGGCAGCTGCCTCGAGGTCGGCTGCGGCAACGGCTCGTTCCTGTCGGTGCTGGCCGGGGCGCGCGAGGACATCCAGGTGGCCGGGGTCGACATCGTCGACGCCGGGGTGACCGGGGTGCCGCGCTTCACCTTCTACCGGGGCCAGCTCGAGGACGTCGACTTCGGCGATCGCCGCTTCGACGTCATCTACTGCTCGAACCTCATCGAGCACGTGCCGGACCCGTTCCGGTTCCTGCGCAAGTGCGCCGCCATCCTGGCCCCGGGCGGGGTCATCCACGGCATCACGCCGGATCACCTCTCGATCGATCGCTACCTGTGGCGCCGCTTCTGGGCCGGCTATCACTACCCGCGCCACACCTTCGTCTTCAACCACTCGAACATCCGCGCCATCCTCGAGAAGTGCGGGTTCGAGCCGGTCGCGATCCGCGGCTCTTACAGCTTCTGGTACCTGTCGTTCGCGAACCGGTTCATCGAGCTGCCGGGGACCAAGAAGCGCGGGCTCCTGTTCGCCGCGGTGACCGCCCTGTTCCTGCCCTTCGACCTCGTGGTCAACCTGTTCCGCTGCCACGGCTCGATGAAGTTCGTGGCCCGCCTGCCCGGCTGATCAGCTGCGCCGGGGCGCGCCGCCGACCGAGCGAGTCGCGTCCTCCTGGACGGTGCCCTCGACCGGCGGGCCGAGCATCTCGCGCGACAGATCGTCCGATTCGGCCTGGCGGCGCAGCCAGTAGAGGATCTCCTCCTGGTTCTGGCGCAGCCGGGTCGCGATGTCGGCCATGAACCCGAAGAAGATGAGCGCGCAGCCCAGCGCGATCGCGCCACCGCCGGTGAAGGCGGCCCACTTGAGCCAGGTGCCGACCGCCATGAGGTGGGCGTACGACCAGATCAACATCAGGATGCCGGCCAGGAAGCACGGCAGGGCCAGCGCGAAGCACAGGCTGAGCGGGCGCTGGTCGCGGTAGGTGCGCAGCATGATGGCCGCCGTGCGCATGCCGTAGCGCACGACGTTCTTGGCCACCTTGGACTTGCCGTGCTCGCGCGTCCCGCGCACCGGCAGCGGCACCTCGCGGATCGCGACCCGCTTGGCGGCCAGGTCGAGGAAGGTCTCGTGGGTGTACGTGAAGCTGTGCCGGACGGTCAGCTGGAGCAGCGCCTCGCGCGAGTAGGCGCGAAAGCCGCACGACACGTCGTGGAACTTCTGCCCGGTCATTCGACTCACCAGCCCGGACACGCGCCGGTTGCCCCACTTCTTGACCCAGGGCATCTCCGGCACCAGCTCGCGCTCGGCGAAGCGGCTGGCGGTGCAGACCAGCACGTCGCCGTCGAGGATCGGCTTGATGAGCTTGCCGATGTCGGCCGGGTTGAACTGGCCGTCGGCGTCGATGGTGACCAGCAGGTCGGCCCGCATCCTGAGCGCGGCCCGCACCTGGCTCTGGAACGCGGTTCCCACCCCGAGGTTGCGCGGGTGTCGCACCACCACGGCGCCGGCCGCGCGGGCCAGGGCCGCGGTGTCGTCGCTCGAGCCGTCGTCCACCACCACGATGCGCACGTCGCGCACGCCGACGAACGAGCTGGGGACGCGGGCGATGACGTCGGCGATGGTCGCCGCCTCGTTGAAGGCCGGCATCCCGACGACCAGCCTCATGCGTCCACCCTCGAGCTCACTGGCGCGGAAGTATAGCGGATCGACCGGCGATTGTGCCCCCCCTGCCCTTGCCGTAGGATGCCGCCGTGACTGCCAGTTTGCCGCTCCGGCGCGTCCCCACGCCGCTCCTCCACCGCATGGCAAAGGCGCTGCCACCCGATCAGCGGGACGAGATGGCGATCCCCAGCTACCTGCACCGCAACCCGGCCATGCGCTGGATGGCGTGGAAGCGGGTCGAGGCGGTCGCCGGCCGCCTGCGCCGGATCGCGGCCGGCTGGGCCGGACGCGGTGAGCGTCACATCGTGGATTTCGGGTGCGGCGCCGGAGTCCTGTTCGAGGAATCGAGCCGCGCCGCCGAGCGGGTCACCGGGGTCGACATCGTGCTGCAGGCGGCCAGGATGCTCATCGCCGAGCTCGGCCTGCCCCGGGTCGCGCTGCTCTCGCCCGACCAGGCGGCCCGCGACATCGCGGCCGACAGCGTCGACGTGCTCATCGCCGGCGAGGTGCTCGAGCACCTGGAGGACGATCTGGCCGCCACCCTCGAGCAGTTCCGGACCTGGCTGAAGCCGGACGGCCGCCTGCTGGTGAGCCTGCCGACCGAGTCGCGGCTCTATCGGCTGGGCCGGCGCATGGCCGGGTTCCGCGGCCACTACCATCACCACGACGCCGCCGCGCTCGACGCGGCGATCGCCGCGGCCGGCTTTCGCCGCCTGTGGCTCGACAAGCTGCCGATGGGCGGCCCGCTCACGATCTACTGGGTGGCGGAGTACGCGCCGCCGTCCGCCTGAGCAGGTACCACCAGCTCGGCAGCGCGGCCACCGCCGCGAACGCGAGCGTGATCACCTGGGTCGCCACGCCGGTCAGGATCGCGGTCTCGAGGTCGAGGCCGACCCACACGAAGCCGAACGCCCAGCTCGCCTCGAGGGTGCCGACCATGCCGACGCTGGGCAGCGGCAGCGCCGGCCCGGCCAGCGCGACGCTGGTCCCCTGCACCACCGCCAGCCAGTCGAGGTCGACCGCGAACGCGCGCAGGATGGCGTCGATCGATGCGATCTGCATCGCCTGGAGGACGACGGTCCAGACCAGCAGGCCGGCCCGCCGGCGCCCGCTCAGCTGAGCCTCGCCCGCCATCGCCTGCTCGATGCGCTCGAGCGCGCGCCCTACCAGGGGCACTCGATCGACGCGGATCCAGCGCGCGACCCGGCGGGTGACGCGCAGGCTCAGGCGCATCATGGCGCGGAACCGGGCCAGGACCAGCGCGATCACCGCGAGCAGCCCGACCAGCACCGCCAGCCAGCCGCCGTTCTCGGTCCCGGTCCTGAGCAGCGTGGACAGCGCGAGCAGCCCGATGAGGACCGCCAGCTCGACGATGCGGACCACGATGAGCAGGACCAGCGTGCGGGTCGCGTCCTGTCCGGCGTGGCGGCGCAGGAGGAACGGCAGGGTCAGCTCGCCGAGCCGCATCGGCGCGATGCGGTTGTAGAACGTCTGCACCGCGATGGCGGCGGTGTTGATGCCGAGGCCCGGCTCGGGCTGAAGCCAGGTCCAGCGGACCCCGCGCCCCCACTGGATGGCAAGTGACCACGCGATGGCGACCGCGATCCACCCGATGTCGGCGGCGCGGAGCGCCTCGAGCGCGCGCCTCCAGTCGAGCTGGGCGGCCAGGAACGCGACCGCGCCGCCGGAGATGAGGACGGCCAGCGCGACGCGGAGCACCCGCGCCCTGACCCGCGGTGGCGGCCGAGGCGGCTCGCTGGGCGGTGGCTGCACCTGGCAGGTTTACGACGCGGGTCGCCGCCGTCCAATGGGCAGAGGCGCGCAAGTGGGCCGTTCTGACGCGCCACCCGCATCCAGTGGATCGGCGGCCCGGGGTCCGATTGGCATGAACCGGCGGCGGGTTACAGTACGCCCGTGTCGGATCCGCTGACCGTCGAGCTCACGGCGCACGGGGAGACGATCGCCCTGTACCTGCCGGATCCGTCCGACCCCGTCCAGAAGCGGATCCTGGACCGGGCCGGCTTCGACCAGCCGACCCTGCTCGAGGACGCGCGCGCCCGCGTGCGCCGCGGCGACCTCTGCATCGACGTCGGCGCCCACCTCGGCAACCACACCGTCTTCTTCGCCCGGGTCTGCGGGATGCGGGTCATCGCGTTCGAGTCGCGGCCGGACCTCTACCAGGCGCTCCGGCGCAACGTCGAGCTCAACCACCTCGAGGACGCGGTGCAGACCTTCCAGGTCGCGCTCGGCGGATCCGGTCCCGTCGCGATCAGCACCCTCGACGAGCAGGTCGGCGACCAGCAGGTCGCGCTCATCAGGATCGACGTCGAGGGCGCCGAGCTGGAGGTGCTGAAGGGAGCCGAGCGCACCATCGCGCGCGACCGGCCGATCATCTACGCCGGGGCGGCCGACGCGCGCAGCCGGGAGAGCCTGGCGGCGTTCCTTTCGGCGCGCGGCTACGTCGCGATCGACGAGGTCGCCGGCACCTCGGTCGTCGTCTTCGTCCCCCGGCGGAGCGAGGAGCAGCGCCGCGCCGCCCTGGCCTACCGCGATCCGCGCCGACCGATCGGCGCGCTGTCCGACGACGTCGGTTCCGGGCCGGGCGAGCGCCCGGGCCCGCTGGAGCAGCGCCTGGCCCGGCTCGAGGCGGCGGTGGCCGGGCTGGCGCCGGCCCTCGAGCGCCTGGCGCGGACCGACCGCGAGCACTCGGCGCTGCTCTACGAGCTGTGGAACCTGGGCGCGCAGAACCACGAGCTGCCGGCCTCCGGCGCCGGTGTGCTCGAGGGCCGGGCCGCCCCCTACCGGCCGCTCAACGTCCGGGCCAGCGAGCTGGCCGCCTGGGTCCCGCGTCGCAGGAGCTGGACGGTGCCGAAGGGGACCAACGCCGATGGCTTCCTGCAGGGATTCAGCTCGCAGCTCTCGGTCCACCCGGGCGACGAGGTCGATCTGCGCCTGTCGACCGATCAGGTCGGCCTGTTCGCGCGCGCGCGGGTGTTCGGCCCGGGTCCGCTCGCCAGCTCTCGCCGGGAGGAGCTGCACTCGTCGCCGCCGCTCTACGTTCCCTCCACCGGCGTGTGGGAGCCGGGCGGGCGAGAGGTCGACGAGCAGGGCTGGCAGGTGGTGCATCGATTTCGCGTCGAGCACCACTGGAAGCCGGGCTGCTACATCGTCCGGTTCGAGACCATCGACGGAAAGGCCACGCTGCACCACTTCTGGGTGACCAGCGCGGCGCCGGCGTCTCGCGCGGTCCAGCTGAGCGCGCTCTTCACCCACGCGGCTCGCAATCGCTGGGGGGGCGCCGACCTGCACGGGCATGCCGGGCGGTTCCGGTTCGGCCGCTCCGGCCGGCCGCACCCGGTCCGGCTGTCCCGGCCCTACCGCGGCGCGCGCGGCAGCTCGCTCCTTCGCCACGAGCTGTCGGTGCAGCGCTGGGCGAGCGCGAGCGGCCTCCACCTCGACGCGCTGACCGACGTCGAGGTGCACGCCCGGCCCGAGCTGCTGGCCGGCTACGAGCAGGTGGTCATCGCCGGAGATGCCAGCTACCTGACCGGGCCGGTCCTCGCCGCGCTGCGCTCGTTCCGCGACGGCGGCGGGCGGATCGCGGTGTTCGGCGCCGCCCCGGGACAGTTCGAGGTCGACATCGACCTCGCCGGCGGGACAGTAGCGCTTCGCCCGCAGAGCCCGGCCGAGCGCGCCGACTGGAGCCGGGCGAGCGCGGACCTGTGGCTGACCGGCGATCGCTGGACCCACGAGGGCAGCCCGCTCGACCTGGCGTTCCTCGCCCCGGTCGAGGAGGGCGTCGCACCGCTCGCCCGCCTGCCCCGCGCCTCGCGGGTCCACGGCCTGTGCAGCGGCCGGCTGAGCGGCAGCACCCTGGCCAGCGACGACCCGCGCCTCCTGGCCCGCACCGTCGGTGACGGGCAGAAGCGGTGCGACACGTTCCTGGTCGCGACCGGGGCCGGCAGCGTCTTCGTGGCCGGGACCGATCGCTGGTTCGCCGCGCTCGACGACTCCGAGCAGGAGCTGTCGCTCCCTCCCGAGATCGCGTCGGTGACCGCGGGGGTGCTGGAGGTCTCGGCGGAGGCGCCCGGGCGGGGGCCGGCCCGGCCGAGGCGCGGCGCGGGCGGTCGGTTCGACGTGATCCTCATGTCCGACTTCCGGTTCCCCGGCGGCACGACGCACTCGAACGCCGAGGAGATCCACGCCCAGGCGCGGCTCGGTCTGTCGACCGGGCTGGTCCAGGTCAACAGCCCGGTCCTCAAGCGCGAGCGCCCGATCAACCCGATCATCCAGCGGTGCCTGGACGCCGGCGAGGCCGAGCTGATCCCGGCCGGGCCGGTGGTGCCGCGAGCCAGGCTCCTGGTCGTGCGCCACCCGACCGTGCTCATGCGCGAGGCGGCCGAGATCCCGAGGGTCGAGGCCGAAAATCTGGCCGTCATCATCAACCAGCCTCCGCTCGACGCCCAGACCGGGCGGCGCCTGTACAGCCTGGCGGCCTGCCAGGAGCGGGCGCGCGAGCGCTTCGGGCTGGCCGGCCAGTGGTTCCCGATCGGCCCGCTGGTGCGCAAGGCGATCCAGGACGAGGCGGTGTCGACCGCGATCGCCCCGGTGGACTGGACCAACATCATCGACATCGAGCAGTGGCGCGCGCCTCGCGCTGCGTACGTCGGCGATCGCCCGGTCATCGGGCGCCACTCGCGCGATTCGGCCGACAAGTGGCCGGCCGACCCCGGCGACATCCTGGCCGCCTACCCGGCCGACGACCGGGTCCGGGTCCGCATCCTCGGCGGCGCCGAGACCGCGCGCGCCATCCTCGGCCAGCTGCCCGCCCGCTGGGAGGTGCTGCCGTTCGGCGCGATGACCGCGCGCGAGTTCCTGGCCGGGATCGACTTCTTCGTCTACTTCCACCATCCGCGGTGGATCGAGGCGTTCGGCCGCACGATCCTGGAGGCGATGGCGGCCGGGGCGCCCACCATCCTGCCGCCCCACTTCGCCGAGCTGTTCGGCGACGCGGCCATCTACTGCGAGCCGGCCGGGGTCCGCGCCGCGGTCGACGACCTCCACCGCGATCGCGCCCGCTACGAGGAGCGATCGCGCCGGGGGCTGGCGCTGGTCGAGAGTCGCTTCAGCCACGCGGCCCACGCCAGGCGCCTGGCCGACATGGGCTGCGCGCCGGACAGCCAGCCGGCCGACGATCTCCTCGACTCGGCCGACCTCGAGGCCGACAGCGTCTACAAGGTCGACGTCGACCTGGGCGGGCTCGGGCCCGACGCGCGCGGCCAGGTGCGAGGGGTCTCTCGCACCACCGGCCAGTCGCTGTTCGAGGCGCCGGTCGACGGTGAGGCGAAGGTCAGCGCGTTCGTCGTCACCCGCGAGCGACCCGACCACATGGACGTGCTCCTTTCGGTCGAGGGTGGCGGCGCCGCCCCCGCCTCGGCCGCCCGGGTGCGAGTCCGCCGGCGCGCCGACCGGCCCAGGCCGACCGAGCTCCGCCTCACCGACGACAGCGTCACCGCGGCCATGGCCACCTATCCGGCCCGGCGGGGCATCGTCCCGGCGGTCCTCGACACACTGCTACCGCAGGTGGATCGCCTGTTCCTCTACCTCAACAACTACGACGAGGTCCCCGACTTCATCCGCCAGCATCCGCTCCGCGAGCGGATCGTCTTCATCCTCGATCCGGCCAGCCAGAAGCGCGCCGCCGCCAAGTTCAGCTGGCTCGACACGGTGCGCGGCTTCCACCTCATCTGCGACGACGACATCCTCTATCCGCCCGACTACGTGGCCCGGATGCGCGCCGCGATCGATCGCCGGCAGCGCCAGGCGATCGTCGGGGTGCACGGGATCCTGTTCGCCCGCAACATCTCCGACGCCAGGTCATCGCGCCGCGCGGTCTTCAAGTTCCGGGACCCGCTGGCGGCCGACACCCCGGTCCACTTCCTCGGCACCGGCACGGTGGCGCTCCACACCAGCACCCTGGCCCGGCTGGACGTGTCCCGCTTCATGGCCTACCCGATCGCCAACGACGAGGTGCTGGCGGTCAGCGCCAGGGGGGCGGGCGTGCCGATGATCTGCATCGCGCGGGAGGCAGACTGGCTGACTCCTCACCCGGACGTTCGATTCGGCATCTTCGAGGAGCGGTCGATCGACAGCGAGGAGCACGACCGGGCGACCGAGCTGCTGGTCAGCGGCAACCCGTGGCCGGACCTCGGCGCCGAGCCGGGCTGAGCGGCGGGCTCACTCGCCCCACACCACCACCGCTTCGCAGCCGTAGGCGTCTCGCACGGCGTCCGACTTCCACCGCGCGTAGGCCGCGAAGTCGACCTGGTCGGGCCGATCGCGCGCGTCCCCGTCGACCAGGAGCTCGACGGTCAGGCCCCGCCGGCTGAGCGGCGGCAGCGCATCGGCCGGGACCAGGACCACCGCGCCGGCGTGATTGGCGGCGATCCAGTCGCCCAGGGCCTGGATGCGCGACGGGTCGGCCAGCGCGCCGCTGGCGACCACCAGGGCCCGCCGGGGCGCGCCGCGAGGGCGCCCGCGCCCGGGCCGCTTCGGCGAGACCGCCCCCTCGGGATCGCGCGCGCCGCGCAAGCGGGCCGCGATCAGCCGGACCCGGCGCCAGAAGTGCCACAGCCGCCGCCGGAGCTCCGCCATCGCCGAGCCCTCCGGGACCAGCACGGGCACGGCCGGTCGGGCCGGAGCGATCCACCCGCTGGCGGCGATCATCGCGGCCGCCTGGCGGGCGCCGTCGCAGCCGGGCAGCTCGCGGCAGCGCTGGCCGATCCGGTCGCGCACGGCCGGATCCAGCATCGCGGTCAGCGCGCGGTCGAGCGCCTCGAGGTCGTCGGCGCGGCTCATCAGGCCGACGCCCGCCCGCGCCGCCCATTCGGCGCGCGCCACCTGGTCGTCGATGTCGGTCTGCTCGTTCGGGATGAACACGGTCGGGACCGCGCTGGCCAGGAGCTCGTGAAACGAGTTGTAGCCGGGCGCCGCGATGCAGAAATCGAACGCGCGGATCACCCGCGACAGCGGATAGGTCTCCAGCCGCGAGATCCGCCCGCCGTCGACCGCCAGGCCCTGCCGGGAGATGAGCGACTGGATCGCCATCAGGTGCACGCTCGGGTCGCGGCCGAGCATGTCGGCGACCGCCGCCAGCACCGGGTCGATCTGGTTGATGTTGCCGGCGCCCAGGTTGAGGAGCGCCGCCACCACCTCCGGCGCGATGCCGAGCTCCGCGCGCGCCTCCTCGCGGGACAGGATCTCGTCGTGGTCGAGGAACAGGACCGGCTCGACCGGCGAGACCCGGTCGCGCTGGGTGGTGGTGAAGCCGCGGTCGGCCTCGGCGGCCAGCTCGCCCGGCTCGATGATCCGATCGAAGGCCTCCACGTGCGCCAGCGACAGCTCGGCTCGCTGGGCGGTGATCGGCTTCCACATCGCGCGCCGCGACCAGATCCGCTGCACCTGCGGGAACTCCTCCATCGCCCGGATGAGGCCCTTGTACGGGAAGGTCCCGTCGAAGACGATCGCCTCCGGCCCGAGCAGGCGCAGGATCGAGCCGATCCGCGCCCTCAGGTAGGCCTGCCACTCGACCGCGCCGAGGCCGCTCGCCCTCTGCGGCGGGATGTAGTCGACCCAGAACCCCAGCTTGCGGACCGCCTCGATGCCCGACGACTGGGTCAGGAACAGCGGCTCGCAGTCGGCCGGCAGGCGCCGTGCGATGGCCATGAGGCGGGTCAGGTGCCCCATGCCGCCCCCGTTGCTGCTGACGAACAGCAACCGCCGGCGGCGCGCCGGCGGCGCGCGATGGCTCACGTCGCGGAGGCGGACTTGCGCGAGCCGATCTCCTCGTCGCTGACCGCGGCAGGTGGGACGTAGGCGTCGACCACCTCGCCTGGCGGGCCCGACGCGGCGATCTTGCCCTTCTGGACCAGGATGGCCCGGTTGCACAGCTCCTTGATCGTGCCGAGGCTGTGCGAGGCGATGAGCACCGAGCCGGCGTCCTTCACCATCTCCTTGATGCGCTCGGTCGATCGCTCGCGGAACTCGGCGTCGCCGGCGGCCAGGACCTCGTCGATGAGCAGGATCTCCGGCTGAACCGCGGAGGCGACCGAGAAGCCGAGCCGGGTCTTCATCCCGCTCGAGTAGGTCCTGAGCGGCTGGTCGATGAAGTCGCGCAGGCCGGAGAACTCGATGATCCCGTCCAGCATCCGGTCGATGTCGCGCGGGCTGTGGCCCAGGATGCTGCCGTACAGGTACACGTTCTCGCGACCGGACATGTTGCCGTGGAACCCGACCCCGACGCCGGCCAGCAGCGAGACCTGCCCGGCCCGCTTGGCCACTCCTTTGTCCGGGCGATAGATCCCGGCGATCACCCGCAGGAGCGTGCTCTTGCCGGCCCCGTTGCGACCGACCAGGCCGAGCACCTCGCCCTGCTTGACCTCGAGCGAGACGTCGTCGAGCGCGGTGAAGGTCTCCTCGCCGCTCGCCCCGATCCCGAACGAGCGCAGGAACGCGCCCTCCTTGAGGCCGCGCTTGATCCGCGACCGCGGAAACGTGAGGGTGACGTGGTCGAGGAGGATGGTGGTGTGACTCATAGCTTCTTCACCACCCTGGCCTCGAAGCGCTTGAAGATCATCGCGCCGAAGAGAAAGCTGAGGATGCAGGCGCACACCGAGTAGGTGACGAAGCCCGCGCTGATCCCGAGCCCCTTTCCCTCGATCCCGCTGCGCACCATGGTGATCGGCACGGCGACCGGGTTGAGCAGCAGGTACTTGAGCCAGGGGGCTCGCGTCTTGGGCGCCATGGCCACCGTCCACATGACCGGGGACATGAACATCCCCGCCCGGGTCAGGAAGCGGGAGAAGAACTCCACGTCGCGGTTGACCACGTTGGCGCAGGCCAACCCGAGGCCCACGCCGAGGCCGAACAGCCCGGCCAGGGCCAGGCCGACCGGGACCATGAGGAGGCCGAGGCTCGGGCCGATCCCGTACATGGCCATCATCGGGACGGCGACCAGCGTGCTGAGCCCCGTGATGATGAGGCTGGAGCCGACGCTGGTGAAGGCAAACAGCTCGCGCGGAAAATAGACCTGCTTGATCATCCCCTCGTTGCGGGTCAGACAGGTCATCGCGTCGTTGAGCGACTTGGAGAAGAGGCCCCAGGTCATCACGCCGAGGATGATCCACAGGGGATATCTCGGCTCCGGCTTGCCGGCGATGATGACGAAGAGGACGTAGTAGACCCCCGCCAAGAGCAGCGGCTCGAACAGGGACCAGAAGTAACCGAGGGCCGAATCCCGGTACCGGAGCCGGACGTCGCGCCGTACGAAGTTGTTGATGAGGTGGTGGTGCGTGGTCAGGTTCCGCCACATCTGGGCCAGGCCGCGCGGCCACGAGACCGGCGCGTTGATCTCGACCAGCTCGGCGCTATGGCTGATGTCGGGCATGGTGTCGGCCGAGGGGGCTCGGCTCACTTCCTTCGATCACCATGGGAGATGTGCGGCGCCGCGGTCAGCGCCGGCCACGACTCCGAGGCGGTGAAGCGGCGGCTCTCGACCAGGCGGCGCCGGATCACCCGGCGCGTGCGGGTCAGCAGGTGGAGGTCGTGGGTCGTGCCGGCCGGCTGGCGCGCCATGACCGTCGCGCGCGCGGCGGCGGCGATCGCGATCGGCTCGGCCATGATCACCGGCTCGGCCACCGCGATCACGTCGTCGACCTCCTCGGGCGGCGCGATGTCGGGCACCAGGTGGCCACGGGTCTCCCACTTGGCCGAGTCGAGGGTGAGGATGGCCAGCAGGGTCATGACCGCGTAGGACACCGGCAGCACGATCGCGAGCGGCAGGGCGTCCCAGGCCGACACGCGGCGGTCGGCGGGCAGCTTGCGGACCTGGGAGGCGTAGACCAGCCCGGTGCCGGCCGCCCAGCCGACGTGCACCGTCATGAGCAGCCAGAAGGTGCCGGTGAGCAGCGACTGCAGGAGCAGGACCGGGTACGCCAGGATGAGGGCGAACACCGAGTAGTAGTGGACGGCGACCACCGAGTGGAGCCGCCACACGTGCGACATGCCGCCGACGTAGTCGACGATGTTGGAGCGGCGCCAGCGCAGCTGCTGGGCGAAGTAGGCGTGCAGGGTGTTCGGCGCCGACGTCCGGCAGACCGCGTCGAGCGTCATCGTGGTCTGGTAGCCGGCCTTGATGATCTGGCGGGTGAGGAAGCGGTCCTCGCCGTACTTGATGGCGACGCCGAGGATGTTGCGCCCCTCGAGCAGCGGCTCCAGCTCGAGCAGGACCGAGCGCCGGTACGCGGTCAGGCACCCGGACAGGCACATGACCGCGCGGAACGAGCGCTCCAGCCCCTTCAAAAACTGATAGCCAAAGTAGTATTCCACCGCCTGCATCCGGGTGAGCCAGTTCTCCCGGTTGAGGATGTCGACCCGGCCGCCGACCGCGGCGATGCGCGGGCAGGTGAAGCGGCGCACCAGGTTGCGGACCGCGTCCGGATCGAGGAGCACGTCCGAATCGACCGAGACGATGATCTCGGAGGTGGCCCGGCGGACCGCGCGGTTGATCGAGCGGCGCTTGCCCAGATTCACCTTGTTGCGGAGCACCGTCGCGCGCGGCGTGCCGCTGATCTCGGCCAGCGCGTGCTCGTAGCTGTCGTCGGTGGAGCAGTCATCGACCACGATGATCGAGAGCTTCGCCCGGGGGTAGTTCTGGGCCAGGATGCTCTCGATCGTCCGGCGGATGCTCTCACCCTCGTTGAACATCGGGGTGATGACAGTGACGGTCGGCTCGAAGTCGTCCGCCACGTCGTTCTCGACTTGCCGGCGGAACAGACGCGCCAGGATCGGACCGGCAAAAACCACCAGTCCAAGGGCGAAGACCACCACGCCCATCCCACTCATCGTGGGCCACCGGTCCCGCACCCTGACGGGCGCAGCAAGGCCAACAGGCGAGCACTAGATAGGAGAGACATAACCCCTCAAGCCAATGAAATTTAAGATAAAGACCCAGGCTTTGCGGCCGGGCGCACCGTTCATATCACATCCGGTGACGCGGTGCATGGCATAGGAACGTGATGGCTGGCACCGGTCGAGCGCCCATGAGGGGCGTGCAGCGTGAAGCGTGATAGCCATCGGCGCCGACTGCGGTGCAAGCGGTGGGCCTCCTGGCAGAACGAGGCATGGATCAACGTGAGTCGTCACTCGAGAGTCGTTCATGCGAAGGAGGAGGCGCCGCGCGCAGAAGGTATGTGACGTGGAGCCCGAGGTGGCGCTCTCTGAAAGTGTTCTGTGGACCGAGCAGCCTGGGGAATCCAGCCTCGAATCCGATGTCCCACACAGGCGATGGTGAGAACTCGACACCCGCGCCCACCGGAACAGCGAACGCATCGGCGAACGTGACCAGCTCTCCGCGAACCCCGCTCCGCAGCGAGACGACGACGCGCGGGCCGATCTGCACCTGACCCACCAGCGGAATGTTCAGCTGATCGCGGTTGCCGCGATCGCGGCTGGCCAGCCCGAACGCGAGGTGCGGATCGAGGACCACGGCGACGGACCCGCGGCGCACCCGGACCAGCGCGCCGACCCGGAGCGACGGCTTGAACGGCGAGTAGGAGGCCGCGACCAGCCGGGCGCGGGCGGCGACCGCGACATCCTGATCGGGCTGGTCGCGGATCTTCGTCAGGGCATCGATCGCGGTGCCGTCGTAGACATGAGAGCAGCCTCCGTCGGCGCCGCGCAGACACAACCCGTCGCCGGAGTCGATGAGCGACAGCGAGCGCGCGCTGTGGGTGACGCCGAGCGCGAGGCGCGGGTGGACGCCGCAGTGGAGATCCGGCGCCAGCGAGATCGGCTCGAACCGGCGCCGCGCCGACTCGTTCGACTCGATCACCAGCGTGGCCTCGCACCGGCCCGGCTCGATGACCAGCGGGCGCCGGGTCACCGCGAGCGGGGTGGCGGCCGGCTGGGCCTGCGCGGCCGCCGCGTGTGCCGCGACCAGCGCGGCGGCGAGGAGCGACCATGGGCGCGGCCCGATCACGGCGCGACTCTACAGTGGAGCGCGGCCGCGGAGTGCGCTACGACCGGGTCGTGTGGCGCCCTGCCCTGGCTTGGCTCGCCTGGCTGGCCGCGTCCGCGGCCTGCTCGCGGCCGCCGCTCGACGAGATCGACGAGGTCTTCTACGACTGGGACGGGCGCCGGGTGCTGTGCGCCGCCAACCTCGACGAGGCGGCCGGCAACGAGCTCGACAGCGTGCGGAGCGGCCTGGCCCGGGCGGCGGAGCGCGGCGAGGTGATCTCGCTCTACGCGCACCGGCCGGGCGGGACGGTGTCGGTCGAGCGGATCGAGGAGGTGCTGGACGCCGCCGACCAGCTCGGGCTCGACTTCGTCACCTACGACGATCTGGCGGCGGGCGGGCCGCCGCGCGCGGCGCTGTCGCTCAGCTTCGACGACGCCCACGTGGACGAGTGGTTCGGCCTGCGCGACGCGTTCGACGCGCACGGCGCCCGGGTCACCTTCTTCGTGTCCCGCTACGACCGCCTGTCGGACGCGCGGCGGGACGAGCTCCGCCAGCTGGCCGACGACGGGCACGCGATCGAGGCGCACGGCCTCCGCCACCTCGACGCCCCCGCCTACGTCGAGGCCAACGGGCTCGGCGCGTACCTCGATGACGAGGCGGATCCCTCGATCGATCTCCTGCGCGCCGATGGCTACGACCCGGTCGCGTTCGCCTACCCGTTCGGCACCCGCACCGGCGAGCTCGATCGCGCGCTGCTCGAGCGGGTCGCGCTGGTCCGCTCGGTCACGTTCTCGGTCGAGAGCCCGCTCATCAGCGATCCGTGCCCGGAGTGAGCGAGGAGACGAGCTCGATGAAGACGATCGGCCTCATCGGCGGCATGAGCTGGGAATCGACCCTTCACTACTACCGCCTGATCAACCAGGGGGTGAAGCGGCGGCTGGGCGGCCTGCACTCGGCTCGCATCCTGCTCGCCTCGGTCGACTTCGCGCCGATCGCCGCGCTGCAGGCGGCGGGCGACTGGGATCAGGCCGGCGCGATCCTGGCCGGCGAGGCCGCGGCGCTCGAGCGGGCCGGCGCCGACTTCCTCGTGCTCTGCACCAACACCATGCACCGGGTCGCCGCGGCGATCGGGGCGGGCACCTCGCTGCCGCTGGTCCACATCGCGGAGCCGACCGCGGCCGCGATCGCGGCGCGCGGGATCCGACGGGTCGGCCTGCTCGGCACCCGCTTCACCATGGAGGAGCCGTTCTACCGCGAGCGGCTGCGCGCGCGGCACGGGCTCGACGTGCGGGTCCCGGGCGACGCCGACCGCGCCCTGGTCCACCGGGTGATCTACGACGAGCTGTGCCAGGGGGTGATCGCGCCGGCATCGCGCGACCAGTACCGGCGCGTCGCCGGTGAGCTGGTCGCGGCCGGCGCCGAGGGCGTCATCTTCGGCTGCACCGAGATCGGGTCGTTGCTCGATGCATACGATGTGGCGGTGCCCACCTTCGATACGACCGCTCTGCACGCGGCGGCTGCGGTCGATCTCGCGCTCGCAGATCTTCCGGCTTCGATCGATTCGCTTTGACCCGATCGCGGCTTTTCTTCACTCGTCGCGCGGTCTTCGGGGCGGGGCTCCCCACGATGTGGGGTGCGCTCCCCCGGGACGAGGCGCGTAACCGGACCAGGCGAGCCGGCGTATTTCAGAGCAAGTCGCTCTACCCGCAGGGCGACAGCAGCGCTCATCCGAGCCCACAGGCTGAGGTGGCCGTGACGAGCGGATCCGAGCAACCGGCGCCATGGGCGCCCAGAGGCGTTGTTTGCCCCGCGCGCAGAGATGGCGCGGGAGTTGTATCTGTCGGCCGCAGGAGCGCGCCCGATGCCGATCCGTGCCGACGCCGCGGCGCGGATCGCGCGGCGCGCCCCCGAGCAAGGAGGAAGTGATGAAGCACGCTTGGCTCCCGCCCGCTGATGGTCCGCTCTTTGGCGGTGAACGGCCGGTGACGCAGGTCCGCGGCGATCGGCCGTCCGGCGACCACGAGGACGGCCCTGCCGACGAAGGCCCGCGCTATGACCCGGCCGGCTCGGTGGACACCCGGGTCGCGGTGCCGGTGCCCGCTCGGGCCCACTCGGGGTTGCTCGAACCCGAGCTGCAGATCAAGAAGGTGCCGCGCCAGCGCCGCTCGCGCGCCACGTTCGAGGGGATCGTCGACTCGTGCGCGCGGCTCATGGCAGAGCGCGGCTACATCGGGGTCACCACCAATCACATCGCGGCGGCCGCCGGCATCGGCATCGCGTCGCTGTACGAGTACTTCCCGGGCAAGGACGCGATCGTCGCGGTGGTGGCGGAGCGTCTGGTGGCGCGGGTGATGACGCGGCTGGGAGAGGCGGCCCCCGCGATGCTCGAGCTGCCGCCCCACCTCGGCCCACGCGCCTGGATCGAGTGCATCCACGACATCATCGACGGCGAGCGGGATCTGGTCGCGGTGTTCTACTACCAGGTCCCGTACACCAACCGGCTGCCGGCGGTCCGCGCGATCACGCCGCGCCTGTTCGACCTCTCGCGCGCGCTGCGCCAGCACGCCGGCTCACGGGTGACGCTGGTGCGCGAGCCGGCCACGCTGCACCTCATGATCAACCTGGTGTCGACGACGATCCTGCAGCTGGTGCTCGATCCGCCGCCCGAGGTGAGCAAGGACCAGCTGATCGCCGCGCTGGCCGATCGGATCTCGCGCTGGACCAGCGGCGAGTGAGCGCTCAGCGATCGGCGTCGCGCTCGAACAGCGGGCGGAGCGCGTCGAACAGATCGCGGTAGCGATCGTAGGCCTCGCCGCAGGCGGCGCGGCGAGCGAGGTCCGGCTCCACGACGGCTCGCTCGCCGGCCAGCGCCGCGGCGGCGGTGGCCGGGTCGGGCGCGTGGCCGGCCGCGACCGCCGCCAGCACCGCGGCGCCGAGCGGGCAGCTGTCCTCGACCGCGGCCAGCTCGACCGGGCGGCCGAGCACATCGGCGCGGATCTGGTTCCAGGTCCGGCTGCGCGCGCCGCCACCGACCAGGAGGATGGAGCCGGTCGGGACGCCCAGCTCGTCGAGCCGGTCGATCACGTCGCGCATGGCGAACGCGCTCGCCTCGAGCAGCGCGCGGGCCAGGTGGCCGCGCCCGTGGCCCGCGGTCATCCCGTAGAAGCAGCCGCGCGCGCTCGCCACCCAGGCCGGCGCCATCGCGCCCGACAGCGCGGGCAGGAACGTCACGCCGCCGGCGCCGGGCGGGACGGCGTCGGCCCAGCGATCGAGCTCCTCGTCGTCGGTGGCGCCGATGATCTCGCGCAGCCACGCCACCGCGCCGCCCGACAGCCAGCCCGGGTTCTCGACGAAGAAGCCCGGCACCGCGTAGCCGTGGGTCTCGACCAGCCCGCTCGGATCGATGACCGGGCGCTCGCACAGCCCGCCCACCACCTCGGCGGTGCCGATCACGCACGAGATCACGCCGGGCGCGACCACGCCGGCGCCCAGCGGCGTGGCGAAGTCGTCGCCGGTGCCGACCGCGACCGGGATGCCGACCGGCAGCCCACCCAGGAGGGCCGAGCCGGCCGCGGTGAGCGATCCGGCCGCGTCGCTGGCCTCGCCCAGGAGCGGCAGCGCGGCCCGCTCGACCCCGAAGCAGGCGAGCAGCTCGTCGTCGAAGTCGCGGGCGGCCAGGCCGTACAGCATCGTGGTCGACGCCAGGCCGTGGTCCATCACGAACTCGCCGCACAGTCGCTCGACCAGGTACGAGACCGGCTGGTGAAAGCGCGCGCCGGCCAGGCCGTGAGCGTGGTGGCGCAGCCAGACGATCTTGGCCGCCATGTGGCTCGGGTCCGCGGTGAGACCGGTCCGCTCGCGGAAGTCGGGCGGCAGGGTCGGCACCTCGCGGGCGGCGCGCCGGTCCATCCAGATGAGGCAGGGGCCGCGCGCGACGCCGTCGTCGCCGACCGCGATGCAGCCGTCGAGCTGGCCGGCCACGCCGACGCCGGTGACGGCCGAGGGCGACAGCCGGGCGCGGGTCAGCGCGCCCCTCACCGCCGGGGCGAGCGCCTCCTCCCACGCGAGCGGATCCTGCTGGGCCCAGCCCGGGCGAGGGTGATCGACGGTGTAGGCGCGCGAGTCGGCGCCCAGCACGGCGAGGTCGTCACCGACCACGACCGCCTTCAGGCTCTGGGTCCCGACATCGATGCCCACGATCGCCATGGCGCGCTCCTCGAGTCATCATAGACCAGTGCTCCTCTGGTCCAGGTCGCCTGACCATCCGACTGCGCGTCGTTCGGAGCGCCGGCGGTGAACTTCTTCGGGCACGCGCTGGCCGCGTCGTGGCGTGGGCGCGGGCCCGGCTTCGCGCTCGGCGCGATGCTGCCCGACTTCGCCACCATGCTCGGCATGCGCCTGGTCGGCGCCGACGATCCGGACACCGCCGACGGGGTGGCCCATCACCACGCGACCGATCGAGTGTTCCACGGGCTGGCCCCGTTCGCCCGGGCCGTGGTCGAGATCGCCGACGACCTGATGGCGCGCGGGGTGGCGCGCGGCCCGGCGCGCGGCGCGGCCCACGTCGGCTTCGAGCTGTGCCTCGACGGCGCGCTGCTCGGCGAGGCGGGCGGCGCCGAGGCCTACCTGGCCGCGCTGGTGGTCGATCCGGCGGTGGACGGTGGCCTCGCCTGGAGCCAGCCGGACGGGGCCGGGCGGTGGAGCGCGATGCGCGCACGGCTGGCCGCGCACGGCCTGCCCGTCGAGTACGCCGAGCCGGAGCGGGTGGCCGAGCGCGTCGAGCGAGTGCTCGCCCGGCGCCCGCTGCTCGCGCTGGATGCGGCCGGCGCGGCGCTGGTCAGGCGCGCGATGCCGTCGGTGGCGGAGCGGGTCGCGGCGGCGGCGCCGGCCGTGCTGGTCGGGCTGCGCGACGGGCTCGACCGGCCCTGAGCGGCGTCGGCGCGATCACTCCTAGGCCGAGCTGCCGACCGCGTCCTCGCCCGGCAGCTCGGGCGACACCCGCGGCGGGTGCCCGGCCAGCGCGCGCACATAATAGATGATGATCGAGACCGCGCCCCAGGTCAGCCCGACCACCACGCCGGCGTCGACGATGCCGCGCCACGGCTGATCGAGCTGGCGCACCGCTAGGATGAGCAGGATGAGCCCGGCGTAGAGGCTCCAGCTGGTGATGAGGCGGCGGCGGGTGGCGTGAAACAGCCCGGTGCTGAAGAACGGGGCCAGGACGACGTGGAGCGGGCGCGGATGGCGGGCCAGGTGCATCGCGCGCACGACGATGCGCGGGGCCGCCTTGAGCTGGAACGCGCGGTAGCCCTCGCTGTAGCCGAGCAGCGCGATCGACAGGCCGTAGAGGCCCCACTGCCACGAGTGCAGCTGACCGCGGACGATCGGCTCGAGCGCGAGGCCGAGCAGCCGGTGGATCGCCTGCCCGAGGATGACGAGGAAGCCGACGACGCCCCACAGCGCGACGAGGCTGAAGGCAGGACGCTTGCTGGCAGGGGCTTGCATGGGACCCAGGTGAGGTGTTTACCACGGAGCAGGCCCACGATAGGCTGCGCGGCCAGAAGGGATCGGCGATGGCGTTCTTTCAAGATCCGCCCCGGCTGGGCAATCAGTACGACGACGACGCGCTCCTGCGCGAGTACCTGGCCCGGGTGCTGCCCGCCGACGGGCTCGCCGCCCACGAGGCCGAGTACCGCGAGCTGGGCGAGCTGGGCGGCGGCGAGCTGTACCGGGCGATGGTCGAGGATCGGCTGAACGAGCCGGTCCTCACCCAGTGGGACGCGTGGGGCCAGCGGGTCGATCGGATCGAGGTGTCGCCGCTGTGGCGCCGGGCCGCGATCCTGGCCGCCGAGCGCGGGCTGGTCGGCGCCGCCTACGAGCGCGAGCTGGGCGATCTGTCGCGCGTGCACCAGTTCGCGATGAACTACCTGGTCCAGGCGTCGCTCGACGTCTACTCGTGCCCGCTGGCGATGACCGACGGCGCGGCGCGCACGCTCACCGACTCGGGCAACGCCGAGCTGGCCGCCCGCGCGGTGCCGCGGCTGACCTCGCGCGATCCGGCGCGCGCGTGGACCTCGGGCCAGTGGATGACCGAGCGGACCGGCGGCTCCGACGTCGGCCAGAGCGAGACGGTCGCCCGCCTCGACGGCGCCCAGTGGCGCCTGTACGGCACCAAGTGGTTCACCTCGGCGACCACCGCCGAGATGGCGCTGACCCTGGCCCGACCCGAGGGCAACGGGCCGGGCGGCAAGGGGCTGGCGCTGTTCTACGTCGAGCTGCGCGGCGACGACGGGCGGCTGCGCAACATCCAGATCAACCGGCTCAAGGACAAGCTCGGCACCCGCAAGGTGCCGACCGCCGAGCTGACCCTCGACGGCACGCCGGCGGCGCCGGTGCGCGGCCTCGACAGCGGCGTGCGGCACATCGCGCCGATGCTGAACGTGACGCGCACGTGGAACGCGATGGGCGCGACCTGGGGGCTGCGCCGCGCGGTGGCGCTGGCGCGCGACTACGCCGGGCGGCGCCGCGCGTTCGGCGCACCGCTGGCCGACAAGCCGCTCCACGCCGACACGCTGGCCGCGATCGCGGCGGAGGCGGAGGGCGGGTTCCACCTGGCGTTCCGCGCCGCCGAGCTGCTCGGCAAGATCGAGGGCGGCAGCGCGACCGGCGACGAGGAGCGGCTGTTCCGCGCGCTGACGCCGATCGCCAAGCTCACCACCGCCAAGCAGGCGGTCGCGGTCGCCTCGGAGGCGCTCGAGTGCTTCGGCGGGGCCGGCTATGTCGAGGACACGGCGCTGCCGCGCATGCTGGCCGACGCGCAGGTGCTGCCGATCTGGGAGGGCACCACCAACGTGCTCTCGCTCGACACGCTGCGCGCGCTGGCCGCCGACGGGACGTTCGAGGCGGTGGTCGGCGAGGTTCGCCGCGCGTGCGGCGCGGTGCGCGACGAGCGGCTGGCCGGGTGCGCGCGCGACGCGGCCGGAGCGGTCGATCGAGCCGGTGCCTGGCTGGGCCGCAGCCTCGGCGACGGCGCCGAGGTCGAGGCCGGCGCGCGCCGGTTCGCGATGACGCTGGGGCGCAGCATCGAGCTCGCCCTGGCCGCGGCCCACGCGCAGTGGTGCCTCGACAGCGGGCGCGGCCCGCGCGCGGCGGCGGCGGCGCGGCGCCTGGCCGCCCACGGCGTGGACTGGCTGGGCAGCGGCGGGCCCGGGTTCGACCGCGCCGACGCGTCGCTGCTCGCGCGCGGCTGAGCCGGCGCCCAGCAAGCTGAGCCGGCGCCCAGCAGCTGAGCCGACGCGCGGTCAGCCTCCGGCGGGCAGGCGCCCGAGCAGCTGGAGCTGCGACAGCAGCGCGGCGACCGCGGCCTCGACCCGGAGGACCGGGGCGCCGAGGTGGACCGGGGCGAACCCGAGCGCCGCGAAGCTGTCCAGCTCGCGATCGATCCAGCCACCCTCGGGGCCGATCGCGATCAGCACCGGCGCGCGCGCGCCGGGCCGGACGATCGCCTCGATCGGCGCATCGGCGCGCGGGTGCGCGATGAGCCGGTGCCCGCCCTCGGCCCACCGGTCCGGCCCGCGGGCCAGGTACGGCACCAGCAGCCGCTCGAGCCCGATGTCCGGCAACCAGGTGGTCGCGCCCTGCTCGCAGCCGAGCCGCAGCGCGGCGTCGAGCTCGGCCGGGCCCAGGCGCGGGGAGTCGAGGTAGCTGCGGTCGACCCGCCACGCGTTCACCAGATCGATCCGGCCGACCCCGAACGACGCCGCGGTCTCGAGCACGCGCGAGAGCGCCTTGGGTCGCGGCACCGCCAGGATGAGGTCGACCGCCGGCCGCGCGGCGGCGGTCCGATCCAGCACCACGCGCAGGCGGACGCGCTGCTCGTCGACCGCGACCACCTCGGCCGAGCCGGTCGGCCCGCGGACCGCGCCGGCCCGCACCACCTGGCCGGGGCGCACGCGCAGGACGGTTCGCAGGTGGCGAGCGCGGCGGTCATCGGCCGGGAGATCGATCTCCGCCGCGCCGGAGGCTCCACCGCGGGCGCGGTCCAGCTCGGCTGGATCGAACAGGAGGAGGTTCATGCGCGGGTCTCGCCGGCGGCGCGCCGAAACCGGTCGCCGCCGGAATACATGGCCCGCGCCCCGGGTTCCGCCGATGACCGACATCTGGGGTGGGGGCGCGGCGGAACGGCCCGACCAGGAAGGGTCCACTGCGAGCGGCAATTCGCGGTCCCGACTGGCTCCGCCCGCCGCGTCACCTACCACCCCGCCAGCGTATCGCGGCCGCCGAGGCCAGGCGCGAGGCCAGTCGCTTCACCCCCGCCCGCGCACCCAGTCGATCGTCTGACGCAGCCCGTCGCCGAGGCTGGTCTCGGCGCGGAAGCCGATCAGGTCGGCGGCACGCGTCACCCGCGCGACCGAGCGGCGGATCTCGCCCGCCCGGGCCGGCGCGCTGTGGACGGCGGCCGTCGAGCCGCACAGCCGCAGCACCTCGCGCGCCAGCTCGATGACCGTGTTGCTGCGGCCGGTGCCGATGTTGACCGGGATTCCCTCGCCGCTGTCGGCCAGCGCCGCGCCGACCACCGCGCGGACCACATCGCCGACGAACACGAAGTCGCGGGTCTGCTCGCCATCGCCGAACACGGTCAGGTCGCGCCCGGCCAGCCCGCGCTCGATGAAGATCGAGATGACTCCGGAGTAAGGGCTGCCCGGGTCCTGCCGCGGGCCGTACACATTGAAGAAGCGGAGCGGCTGGGTGGCCAGCCCGTGCACCAGCGAGTGATAGCGCAGGAACAGCTCGGCGGCGCGCTTGTCGATCCCGTACGGGGAGAGCGGCTCGCACACCGCCTCCTCGGCGACCGGCAGCTCGGCCACGTCGCCGTAGACCGCGGCCGACGACGCGAACACCACCTTGCGCACGCCGGTTCGCCGCGCGTAGTCCAGCACCTGGACCGTGCCGACGTAGTTGGTGCGCGCCTCGTCGAGCGGGTTGTCGACCGAGTAGACCACCGACGTCTGCGCGGCGAGGTGCACGATGCGCGCGACCGGGCCACGCCGGCGGGTGACGTCGAGCAGCGGCGCCCACAGCCCGTCGGCGACGTCGCACTCGACCACCTCGAGCCGCTGGTCTCCCTGCCACTGGCGCAGGTTGTCGCGCCGGCCGGTGCTGAAGTCGTCCAGCACCGCCACCTGGTTGCCCGCCGCGAGCAGGGCGTCGACCGTGTGCGACCCGATGAACCCAGCTCCGCCGGTCACCACCGCGAGCGGCTCCCGCCCTCCTCCCTCTCGATCAGCCATGCGGTCTCCTGTCGATGCCGACGATGATCGCCGGGCGCATCGAGCGAGTGTAGCGCCGCGCTGAACCGGGCAACCGCCGCTCCTGTGTTACATTTTTCGTCTCTGGAAACGCCATCGGGTTTGGCATCCATGACGGCACGGAAGGAACCCTGGGAGCGCTGGGTGGGCGCGGCCGGTCCGGACAGGCAGCTGTGCATCGTAGAGGTACGCGATGATTCGAGTCCTGATGGTCTGCGATCGAGCCCTGGTGCGCGGTGGCCTGCGGCGAATGCTCGACGGCACCGACGACGTCGGCATCGCCGGCGAGGCGGCCAACCCGACCGAGGCGCTGGCGGTGCTGGCCGCCACGCCGTGCGACGTCGCGGTGGTCGACTTCGCGATGCCGCTCAAGCAGGGGCTCGACGCGATAGGCGAGCTGTGCCGCCAGGTCGGCTCCACCCGCGTGCTGGTGCTGGGCGGCCACGCCGATCAGCATCAGGCTCAGGGGGCGCTCGACGCGGGCGCCAGCGGCTTCCTGTGGAAGGGAGCCGACGGCGCCGAGCTGATCGAGGCGATCCGGACCGTCGAGCGCGGGGCGAGCTACCTCTCGCCGCAGGTGAAGACCGCGGCCGGCAACGGCGGCGACGACCACGCGGCCTCGCTCGACACGCTGTCCAAGCGCGAGCTCGAGGTGATGTGCTTCCTCGCCTCGGGCATGACCAACCGCGAGATCGCCGAGCAGCTCGGCATCAGCGTGAAGACGATCGACACCCACCGCGGCCACCTGCTGAAGAAGCTGCAGCTGCGCAACAACTCCGACATCACCCGCTTCGCCATCCGCCACGGTCTGGTGCAGCTCTAGCGTCGAGGTCCTGGTCATGTGCACGGCGGTGATCGTCCGCCACGCCGGGTCGCTGGTGGTCGCCGCCAACCGCGACGAGCTCTACACCCGGCCGGCGCTGGGTCCGACGCTGCTGATGGACGAGCCGCGCGCGTTCGGCGGTCTCGACCTCGAGCAGCGCGGCAGCTGGCTCGGCGTCACCGACGGCGGGATGATCGCGCTCCTCACCAACCAGCCGGAGCCGGCCGGCCCCCGCGCCGACCGCCGCTCGCGCGGCGCCATCGTCATGGAGGCGCTCCGCCGCGCGACCCCCGCCGCGGCGAGGCAGTGGCTGGCCGGCGTCGACGGGCGCGACTACAACTCGTTCAACCTGCTGGTCGGCGACGCCGCCGGCGCCGAGGTGTTCTACGGCCGCGCCGACCGGGCCGACCTCGAGGTGGAGTCGGTGCCGGACGGCGCGAGCGTCCTGCCCAACGGCCGCCTCGATCAGGAGGGGCACGTCAAGGTCGCGCGCGCCCGCCAGCTGATCGAGGGCGCGGTCGACGCGCCGTGGCCGGAGCTCCGGGTCGCGCTCGCCGCCGCGCTGGCCGATCATCAGCGAGCCCCGCTCGAATCGTTTCCGGAGCCGGCCCCCGGCGCGCGCTTCTCGCGCGAGCAGCTGCGCGAGCTGTCCGCGCTCTGCATCCACACGCCGCTCTACGGCACTCGCTCGGCCGCCATCGCGAGGCTCGAGCCCGGTCGACTCGCCGCCTTCCTGTGGGCGAGCGGGCCACCGTGTCGGACCCCGTTCATCGAAACAGCACCGTCGCCGACGAACCGATCGTGATCCGGATCTGCGGCGTCTGCATCTCGATCAGCGGCGCGACGGTGGGTCCACGCCATCAAGGGCACCCTTGCCGGGGCTCCCTCGGCATGCGCTACTCCGTCGCAGCCGTTCTGGCCCGTCTCGAAATCTGTCCCCAAAGGAGACAACATGTCCAAGAGCATCCGTCAGGCGAGCGTCATCATCGTCGTTGCGCTGCTCCTCGTCGCCGGGTACCGCCTGAGCAGCACCGCGAGCGCGGATCCAGGCCCGGCCAAGGTCACCAGCACCCAGGCCCCGACCGCGGCCCCGACCGCAGACGCCGAGGCCCCCGACGTCCTCGTGCCGCAGGCCACCTGCTCCGCGATCAAGTGCCCCACCGGACAGACCTGCATCGACACCCTGCAGTGCACGCCAGAGGGCGGCTGCTTCCACGTCGGCCGCTGCGTCTCGTTCCCGTAGTCGGCCGGATCGCCTCGACGGCGAGCTTGCCCGTCAAGCTCGCCGTCGACGGGTGTTACCCTCGCGGACCATGACCACCCGGCGCGACGGCCCGGCGCTTCCTCTCGATCGGGGCGCGCTCGTCGCCGCCATCGCGGCGGGGCGGCGCTTCGAGTACCGCTACTTCTGGGGACACTCCGCGCGCGCCGACGGCGCCCTGTCCGACGCGGTCTTCAGTCAGTGGTGGCCGTGCCGCTTCGAGATCGACGGACACCGTCACGACTCCGCCGAGCAGCTCATGATGGCCGGCAAGGCGCGCCTGTTCGGCGACCACCAGGCCCTGGCCAGGATCCTGGCCGAGCCCGATCCCGCCGCATGCAAGGCGCTCGGCCGCGCCGTCCGCGGCTTCGACGACGCGATCTGGTCAGCCGCTCGCTTCGACCTGGTCACCCGCGGCAACGCCGCCAAGTTCGGCCAGGACGCCGCCCTGCGCGATCACCTGCTCGCCACCGGCGACGCCGTCCTGGTCGAGGCCGCCCCGCGCGACCGGATCTGGGGCATCGGCCTCGCCCGCGACGACCCTCGCGCCGCCGACCCCACCACCTGGCGAGGACAGAACCTGCTCGGCTTCGCGCTGATGCGAGCGCGCGCGATCCTGCGCGGCGAGCTGGACCCGCTCGACTGACTCACCGCCGGCGCGGGATTCCTATTTTCGCCCGAAGCCTTCCAGGGCGCGACTGGCCATCTGGGTCGCGGCCTTCGACATCGCCGGGTCGTTCCTGCGCTTTCCGAGCTGGTGGAAGGTGGTCATGAGGGCGGCGTTGATGAGGCAGCTCTCGTAGAGCTTCTGTCGCTCCACCGACTTCAGCTTCCGGAAGCCGGCGTCGCCGGCGAGGGCGTCATTCAGGTCGAGGGCCAGCTTCTCGGCCCTGGCGTCGGTGACCTCCTTGCCTGTCTGGATCTGGATGGCGACGCCGATCTGGACGGCGAGGGCGTAGGCGATGTTGTTCTTGTGGCCCTGCTTCTCGAAGGCGGTGAACATGCCGTCGATGACGCGCGCCAGGGCCTTCTTCTGCTCGTCGCTGGCGCCCAGCGCCCGGTAGTACTCCTCCACCATGAGTCGCTTGCCGGTCCCCTTGAAGTCGGTCGACTTGATCGGGTGCCGCCTGGCCGGCTTCGCGGCGGCGCTCTTGTCGTACCAGCTGCTGGCGACGGCCGAGCGCATCTGCTCGTTCAGCACGGTCATCCCGAGCGAGCCCGCGGGATCGACGTACGCGCCGCCGGTATAGGGGCTGACCACCTGGGCGCTGGCGGCCGCCGGCGCCGCGACGATGAGCAGGACAATCCAGAGGAGACGCATGCGGCGACGATACCTCGCGGCCGCCCGCCTTTCTAACCCCTGGTCTAGACGACCAGGACGACGCCGGTCGCGGGCTGGCCGGTGGCGCGGGCGAGGGCTCGCGCGTAGAGGCGGACCTGGGCGGCGTGGGCGGCGTGGGAGCCCCGGCGGGCCTCGGTCTTGTAGTCGACCACGATCCAGCGGTCGCCCTCGGCGGAGGGCTCGGTGAAGGCGAGGTCGGCGACGCCGTCGATGAAGGCTCCGGTCGGATCGCAGGTGGTGAGGGGGAGCTCTCGGTGGCAGTGGCCGCGGCGGGCGGCGGCCGCGGCTCGGGCGAGGAGATCGTGGGCGAGGGTGGAGCGGATGGTGTCGATGGCCGCGGTGGATTCGTCGGGGGTGGCGCCGAGCAGGCGGGCGTGGAGGGCCACGAGTGGCTCGATCTGGTGCTCGGCTGCCTCGAGGGGGACGTCGGCGAGAACGGCGTGGACCAGGGTACCGAAGCGGCGGCCGCCCGGGCGATCGGCGTGGGCGGCTTCGGTCTCGATCACCTTCACCTCGACGTCGCCGGCGATCGGGCGCTCGGTGGCGGCCTGGCGGGTGGCGGTGGTGACCGCGAAGGTCGGAATGGCGCCTCGCGACAGCGCGTCGCTCCTCGCCTGCTTCCAGCGGTGGTAGTCGTCCAGGCTGCGCCGGTCGTCGCCCTGCTGCTGGTCGGCGACGAGGAGATCTTGTTGCCTCACTCCTCCGATGGGCGGTGGATCGAGCGGCAGGAGGGCTGGATCCCACCAGACCACGTCGGCGTCTCCGACGGTGTGGTGGCCCGGCGCCACCGCGCGGTCGGGGTCGGCTGGCGCGCTGCTCGGGCGGTGGAGGACGGAGTCGGGGCCGAACGGCGGGCAGCCCGGCGCTGGCCTCGCCTGGCGGCGGCGGGCGGGGTCGGGATAGAGGGCCGGGTGGAGGACGTCGACCCAGCCGGCGACCGGATCGTCGCCGCAGCAGGGCACCACCAGGAGGTCGCGGGCCCGGGTGGCGGCGACGTAGGCGACTCGCACCTCCTCGGCGTTGTCGGCGCGGAGCACCTCGACCTGATGCTCGGCCAGCTCGATCGGGGTGCAGCCGGCCAGGGGCGCGGCCCAGAGCGCTCGGGCGGGATCGACGTGGCGGGAGGGGCGGGTCTTCTCGCGCGAGCAGCCCGGGTCGCACAGGATCACGACGGGGAACTCGAGGCCCTTGGCGCGGTGCACGGTCATCATGCGCACGCCCTCGCTCCCCTCCTCCACCACCGGCGCCTGGGCTCCCTCGCCGCGCTCGGCGCGGTCCTCCAGCCAGTCGACGAAGCTGCGGAACGAGGTGGCGCCGCGGGCCTCGAACCGGCGCGCCTCCTCGAGGACGCGCAGCACGTTGGCGAGGGCCTGCTCGCCGGTGGGCCAGATCGCGATGCCGGCGTGGGCCCGGGTCGCGTCGAGGAACCCGGCGATGGTGTCGGCGATCGGGCGGCGGTTGCGGCCCATGTGCAGATCGCGGAGCAGGGTCAGGGCGTCGGCGACCTCGGCCAGCTCGTCCGCTCCTTCGGGCGGGATCGGCCGCAGCGGGTGGAGCTTGCCGACCTCCTCGCGGAACCGGAACAGCTGCTCGTCGTGGAGGGCGAGGTACGGGCCTCGCAGGGTGGCGTAGACATGGAGCTCGTCGTCCGGCCACTCGATGGCCCGGAGCGCGGAGCGGACCGCCATCACCTCCTCGCGATCGTGGAACGAGCGCCCGCCGATGAGGACGTGCGGGATCCGGCGCGCCTCGAGCGCGCGCAGGTACGGGCGGGTGAGGTCGGCGCCGAAGCTGACGAACTGGCGGAACAGGAGACAGATGTGGTGGCTCGCGAGGGCGACCTCCGCCCGCGTGGTCGGGTCCTCCACCGTCCACCCGCTGGCGGTGAGCAACCACTGCACGAAGCCGGCGACCGCGTCGGGAGTTGACTCGGCGACGGCTCGCTTGGTGACCCGGCCGTACGGCGAGTACGGCCGCGGCACCGGCAGCGCGATGACGCTCGGCCGCCCCGGGCGGGCCGGCCGGGCCGGCTCCAGCGCGACGTACTCGGCCTGGCTGCCGTCGTCGCCGCCGGTCATGAGCGGCGCGAACGCGCGATTCACCGCGCGCTGGATCTCCGGCACACCGCGGAAGCTGGTGGTCAGGTACAGGAGCTCGCCGCCGTGCTGGACCACGCGCTGCTTGATTCGCTCGTACAGCGCCACCTCGGCCCGGCGGAAGCGGTAGATCGACTGCTTGGGATCGCCGACCACGAAGAGCTTGCCGGGCGCCGGCCGGGCCGACGACGCGTCGCGGACCGACGGATCGTCGGCCGCGAGCAGCATGAGGATCTCGGCCTGGAGCGGGTCGGTGTCCTGGAACTCGTCCACCAGGATGTGGGTGAAGCGGTCCTGCAGCGCCCTCCGCACCCCGGCGTCGTCGCGGACCAGATCGCGCGCGCGGACCAGGAGGTCGAGGAAGTCGAGGCGGCCGAGCTTCGACTTCTCCTCCTCGTAGGCCGCCACCACCGGCGCCAGCTCGCGGTGCAGGCAGGCCGCCAGATCGGCCTGGGCCAGGGCCAGGAACCGGTCCAGCCCGGCGCGGGCCTGATCGCGCTGGAGCACGACGTCGGCGCGGAGGACGCCGTCGCCGTAGAACCGGCCGCTCCCCCGCCAGTTCCAGTCGACCTCGCGCGGCAGCGCGACCAGCTCGGCCTCGACGAGATCGAGGTCGCGACCGCCGTCCGCCTCGCGGGCCTCGATCCGCGCGACGGTGTCGACCAGCCGGGCCAGGGCGCGGCGGAGCGGGTCGGCGTCGCGGTACGCGCGCGCCGCCAGCCCGGCCAGCGCGGTGAGGTCGCGGAGCACGTCGGCGATCGCGGCGGCGCGGTCGAACGGGTCCCGCCGCCACGGCGCCGGGTGGTCGCGGTGCTCCACCAGGTCGCGGCACGCCGACAGCAGCACCTCGCGCGGGCCGCTCTCGCGCGACCAGCGCTGGCGGCGGAGGAACCGGCGGATCCCCTCGGGCGGATCGTCGAGGCGGTCCTCGAACCATCGGTCGAACACACGCTCGAGCAGGGTGGCCGCCTCCTCCTCGTCGAGGATCGAGAAGCCGGGGTCGATCGCCGCCTCGACCGGGCGCTCGCGCAGGATGTCGGCGCAGAACCAGTGGATGGTCCCGATCCGGGCCAGCTCGAGCTGGGCCAGGGCGCGGTCGAAGCGCTCCTGCTCCGCGGCGGTGGCCGCCGCGCCCCGCTCGCGATCGATCTCGGCCCGCAGCCGCAGCTTCATCTCGCCGGCGGCCTTGTCGGTGAAGGTGACCGCGGCGATCCGCTGCAGCTCGCCCCGACCCGACTGGATGAGCGACAGGATGCGGCCGACCAGCGCGGTGGTCTTGCCGGTGCCGGCGGCGGCCTCGACCACGAAGGTGGTGTCGAGATCGCGCCGGATCCGCTCGCGCGCCGCGGCGTCGGCCAGCTCGATCGGCGGCCCGCTCATGGATGCCTCCGCAGCGCGATCAGCCCCTCGATCCGGCGTCGGTCCTTGCGGCCGGTCCGCTGGGCCTCGTAGGGACCGCACACCGCGCGGTAGTCGCAGTAGGTGCAGGCGTCGGGGCCGGGCATGGCCGGGAGGAAGCCGTCGGTCACGGCCGCGTCGATGGTCCGGGCGACCAGCGCGGCCGCCTCGCGCGCCTGATCGTCGATCGGCACCACCTCCTCGCGGAAGCCGCCGCGCTCGGTGCAGAAGTAGAGCCGGCCGGAATCGACCTCCCGGTCGGGCAGGAGCTGGGCGAGGACCAGACCGTAGAGGACCGGCTGCAGCGCCTCGCCGCCGCCGATCACGAGGTGACGGTCCGGCGGCGGCCGCCCGGTCTTGTGATCGGTCGCCCGCACCCGGCGGCCGCTCTGCTCGACCACGTCGATGGCGCCGCGCAGCCGCAGGCCGCAGCCGAGCTCGACCGGCGCCGGCCGGCTGGCTGGATCTCGATCGCGGGCGTCCACCTCGGGCAGACCGAAGGTCAGCTCGAAGTGGCTCGGGATCCAGCGCTCGCCGACCAGCCGGCGCAGCCACTGGTGCAGGTCCTTGCGCATGCGGGCGACTCCGTCGGCCCACACCCGCTCGATGGCCGGTACCAGCTCCTCGCGCAGATCGGCGATCGCGCGGTCGAGCGCGGCGTCGAGCAGGGCGAGCGCGCGGGGCAGCTCGGGCGCGTCCAGCGGGAACAGGCCGGCCTCGCGCAGCGCGTGCGACGCGGCGAACTGGACCCGGTGGATGAGGCTGCCGCGCTGCATCGGGCTCAGCTCCTCGATCGGCTCGGGCACCTCGCGCGGTTCGAGCCCGACGATGCTGCGCAGGTAGAACCGGTAGGGACAGGCGGCGAAGGCCTGGAGCGCGGTCGCCGAGTAGATGCGCTCGCCCGGCCGGTGGCGGTGCAGGCGCGCGAGCGCGGCGGGCGCCGGATCGACCAGACCGTCGGCGGCGATCCACCGCGACAGGTGCCAGCGGCGGGCGCGGAAGCGCAGCGCGCGGGCCAGGTGCGGGTTCGCGTCCATGAGGTAGCGCGCCGCGCCCTTGCTGGCCTCGCCCTGGCTGGCCGCCGGCGTCTGGCGAAGCAGCCGCTCGAGCAGCGCCAGATCGTACTCGGCCTCGTCGATCGCGCGCGCCGGCGACTCGGGCGCCGGCCAGCGCATGCGCGCGCTGCCGGCGTCGCGCGCCCGCTCGGCCAGGATCCGGAACCCGGGCAGGACGCCCTCGCCGGCCCGCAGCACCTCCAGGCAGTAGAACGAGGGCACCCGCGGGCGGGCCTGCTCGCTGTCCAGGCGCGGGTACGACAGGATCAGCGATCGCGAGGCCGCGCCGATCGCCAGGTGGAGGGCCTGCCGCTCGGCCGCGATCCGGTCGACGCTGGTCGCGAGATCGGCGGAGATCGCCGCGCGCCGCTCGTCGAGGAGGATCGGATCCTCGACCACGCGCTGGGGAAAGACCCGCTCGGCCAGCCCGGGGACGAACACCACGTCGAAGTCGAGGCCGCGGGCGTCGTCGATGGCGGCGACGTGGACCTTGCCCGGGCGCAGCCCGGCCGGCCGCACCACCAGATCGCCCAGCCGGGCGGCGAGCACGTGGCGAGCCTCGCGCAGGCTGACCGGCCCGACCGGCGCCATCGGCTCCAGCTCGGCCAGCACCTCGAGCACGCGAGCGGGCTCGCGCAGGGCCCGGACCGCCAGCTCCGACAGCCGCTCGAGCCACTCGCCCCAGGTGGCGCGGGCGGGGAGCCGCGCGAGCAGCGCCAGCAGCGGCATCGCGAAGGCGTGCAGCGACTGCAGATCGCGGAGCTCGCGCGAGAGCCGGACGGCGAGCGGATCGTCGGGGTCCTCGAGCAGCGCCCGGCGCGCGGCGAGCTCTCGCGTCCGTCCGCCGAGGCGGCGCTCCCACCGATCGAGGCCGCCGATCACCGCGGCGTCGACCAGCACGCGCTCCCAGCGGCGCGGCGCCGGCGGCGCCGGATCGCCCGCGGGCGGCGCCTCGCCGTCCTCGTCGGCGAGCGGAGCCGGCGCGGCCTCGACCACCGGGAAGTCCTCGGGCGGAACGAACCGATCGCCGGGCCGACCGTCGGCGCCATGCTCCTCGGCAGCGCCGGGGAGCGGGACGACCGAGAGGGAGAGGTACTCGGCGAACGCGCGCGCCGAGAACCCCTCCTCGGCGCAGTCGAGGAGAGTCAGCAGCGCCCGCCCCGACGGATCCGGGCGCAGGGTCCCGCGCGTGAAGTGCCCCGGGATCCCCGCCCGCCGGAACGCCTCGACCATGTGCGAGCGATACTGACCGGGCACCCGCAGGAGCACCGCCATGCGGTCGAACGGGGTCCCGCGGCGCGCCTCCTCGATGATGCGGCGCGCGATCTCCACGCACTCGCGGCTCTCGCCCGGCGCCGAGAAGACCGCGATGGTGGCGTCCTCGGCCGGCGCGTCCGGCTCTCCGGCGAAGAGGTTCCGCTGGGCGCGGCCGAGCGCGGTGTCGCCAGCCGGCCCGGCCGCGTCGCACGACGCGGCGGCGACACCGAGCGCGGCCTCGAGAGCGGCGATCGTGCGCCCGTCGCCGGGGGGCGCCGTGCAGGTGAGGCTCGCCGCGCTGCCGGCCAGCGCGGCGACCAGCTCCGCCTCGACCGGCGTGCGCACCGCGACGTCGACCAGGACGCACGGCGAGCCCGCGACCGGCGCGGCGCCGTCGGCGAGCGCGCGCGCCGCGGCGCGATGGACCGCGGCGCGATCGGCCAGCGCGAGCTTCTCCAGCTCGGCGGCGTGCTCGGCCGCGATCCGGGCCAGCTCGGGCCCCGCCGCGCCCAGCGCCGACAGCGGCACCGCGCCCATGCGCAGCTCGGCGAGGGTCCGCGCGATCGCCGGGGCCAGCCCGGGCCGGTCGGCCAGATCCTGGTAGCGGCCGAGCTCGCCCGACGCGGCGAGCCGCGCCAGCACCCGCGCGACCACCGCCTGCAGCCCGACCCCGCTGACCGGGGCGAGCCCCTGCCCGGCCAGCACCGGCACCGCCAGCCGCCGCGCCAGCAGCTCCAGCGTGACCGCATGCCACCCCAGCGCCACGCCGCCGCCGGCCAGTGATCTATAGATGGCCGACCGGGCCGCCTCCAGCGTCGCCCCGACGATCACGGCAGGCCGCGACCGATCGAGCCCGGCCAGGCGCGCGTCGGCGGCCGCCAGGCGATCGCGCGCCGCGGCCGCCACGAGGACCTCGCGAGCGCGCCCCACGGCGGGATTCTAACCATTCCGGCCGGAATCACCGGCCCGCCGCCATGATTCCGGCGCCTTGCCTGGTTCGAAAAAAAGATCGCGGTCCATGTCGAGAACGCGGGCCTGGCTCCGACTCCAGGGTGCCAGCGCGATCCGCTGGCCACTCCCAGACCCGAATGCCCTGGAGGCTCTCATGCCCGCGATCACCACGTTCCTCACCTTCGACAACCAGGCCGAGGCGGCCGTCCGTCACTACCTCTCGATCTTCGAGGGCAAGGTCGTCAGCACGATGCCCGGCCCGGACGACACGGTCATGGGCCTGACCTTCGAGATGCTCGGCCAGACCTTCATCGCCCTGAACGGCGGACCGTCCTTCACCTTCACCCCGGGCATCTCTCTGTTCGTCAGCGTCGAGACCCAGGCGGAGATCGATCGCTACTGGACCAGGCTGATCGCGGACGGCGGCAAGGAGGTCCAGTGCGGCTGGCTGGTCGACAAGTTCGGCGTCTCCTGGCAGATCGTCCCCACGATCCTGCCGCGCCTGTTCAGCGACAAGGACCGCGAGAAGGCCGGGCGGGCGGTCCAGGCCATGCTCGGGATGCAGAAGCTCGACATCGCCGGCCTGCAGAAGGCCTTCGACGGCCGCTGATCCGGCGCGAGGTGCGCGGCGAGCGGCCGGAGGACGCCGCGGGCGCCGCGCCTCGCGGCCGGCGCCGCGGTGGCGTCCGCGGACCGTCGGCGCCCGCGAAGGGCGAACCCAGATGCCCGAAGGGCGGACGCCGCGAAGCGCCCGAGGACGACGCGATGGCCGTGCCCGGGGCCGGTGGCGGTGAACGTCGTCGCCGGCAGCGCGATGCTCGGATCCCGGGACCGGTCTCAGAGATCGATCTGGGTGCCGAGCTCGACCACTTGTCGCGGCGGTACGTTCATGTGTTGCGCGGCGTCGCGCGCGTTGCGGGCCAGGAAGGCGTAGACGGTCTCGGTGACGCGGCCCATCTTGCCGAGGTCGGTGGCCAGGAAGGTCTCGCGCTGCAGGTAGTAGGTCGCCTCGGCCAGGTCGAGCGACAGGTCATGCCGCGCGGTGGCCTCGGCCAGGAGCGCCGGGACGTCCGGCGTCTCCATGAAGCCGTAGTGGGCGATGAGCTGGAAGTAGCCGCGGGTCAGATCCACGACCTCGCAGCGCGCCTCCTCGACGTACGGCACCCGGTCGGTGACGATGGTCAGGAGCACGACCGTCTCGTGCAGCACCCGGATGCGCGCGACGTGATGGAGCAGGATCGGCGGGATGCTGGTCGCGTTGCTGACCAGGAAGATCGCGCAGCCTGGGACGCGCGTGACCAGGCGTGACTCGACGACGTCGGGAAGCGCGGAGATGGGCGGGGCGCGGGTCAGGTACTCGGCCATGAGGATGCGGCCGCGCTTCCAGATCACCATCATCGTGAGGAGGACGGCGCCGATCGCGAGCGGGACCCAGCCGCCGTGAAGGACCTTGAGGAGGTTGGCGACCAGGAAGGGCACGTCGAGGGCGAGAAACGCGAGCACCAGCGGGACCGCGAGCCAGGCCGACCACCCCCAGCGATGGCGGACGACCTGGAAGTACACGATCGACGTGATCGCCATCGTGCCGGTCACCGCGATGCCGTAGGCGGCGGCCAGGCCGCTCGACCGCTGGAACGCCAGGACCATCGCGATGCAGCCCAGCGCCAGCGCCCAGTTCACCTCGGGCACGTAGATCTGGCCGACCGCCGAGCTCGACGTGTGCTTGATGGTGACGCGCGGCAGGTAGCCGAGCTGGACCGCCTGGTGGGTGAGCGAGAACGCGCCCGAGATCAGCGCCTGTGACGCGATGATCGTCGCGAGAGTGGCGAGGACGACCAGCGCGAACGCCAGCGATCCGGACGGCACCATCGCGTAGAACGGATTGTGGACCGCCCCCGGGCTGCGCAGCAGCAGCGCGCCCTGACCGAGGTAGCAGAGGACCAGCGCCGGCATGGCGAAGCCGAGCCACGCGGTGCGGATGGCCGGGCGGCCGAAGTGGCCCATGTCGGCGTAGAGCGCCTCCCCGCCGGTGACCGCGAGGACGACGGCGCCCAGCACGATGACGCCGTGGGCGTGGTGGGCGCGGAAGAAGTTGACCGCGTGGTGAGGTGACAGCGCGGCCAGCACCTCGGGCGCGCGCGCGATGTGGACGACTCCGAGCACCGCGATGACCGCGAACCAGACCACCATGATCGGTCCGAAGACCCGGCCGACCGCGTCGGTGCCGTGTCGCTGCATGAGGAAGAGAGCGATGAGGATGGCGCAGGTGACCGGGACCACCGTGGGGTGGAGCGCGGGGGTGAAGACCTCGAGCCCCTCGACGGCGCTCAGCACCGAGATCGCCGGCGTGATGACACCATCGCCGTAGAGCAGCGCGGCGCCCAGGAGCGCGATGATCGCCACCCACCCGATCCGCCGCCGGTCGGGGTGACGCACGCGCTCCGGCACCAGGGCGAGCAGCGCGAAGATGCCGCCCTCGCCGCGGTTGTCGGCCCGCATGATGAAGCTGAGGTACTTCACCGTCACGACCAAGGTGATCGCCCAGAAGATCAGCGACAGCACGCCGAGCACCGTCGCCGGCGCCACGCCGAACCCGTGCGGACCGCCCAGGCACTCCTTCAGCGTGTAGAGCGGGCTGGTCCCGATGTCGCCGAACACGACGCCGAGCGCGCC
>DATHKR010000019.1:0-22908 GCA_035489015.1 Kofleriaceae bacterium
GTCATCGCCCATCGCGGCGCCTCGGCGGTCGAGACCGAGCACACGATCGCGGGGTACCGGCGGGCGCTGGCCGATGGCGCCGATGTGCTGGAGCTCGACGTGCACCTGGCTCGCGACGGCGCCATCGTCGTGTCGCACGACGCCAGCCTGGAGCGCGCGCTCGGCGTGCCGCTGGTGATCGAGGAGAACGATCTGGCGTCGCTGCGCGGTGCTCTGGCCGGGCGTCATCCGGGGGCGGATCCGGCCGCGCTCCTGCCCACCCTGGATGGCGTGATGACCGCGTTCCCCGGGGTCCGGCTCAACATCGAGCTCAAGGCCGACTCCGCGGCCCTGGCGGTGGCGGTGGCCGCCGCGATCGAGCGGCACCAGCGGGCCGACCAGGTCCTGGTGGCCAGCTTTCACCGGGGCGCGCTCGAGCGCTTTCGCGCGGCGTCGCGGGGCCGGGTGGCGACCAGCGCGTCGCTCGCCGAGGCGGCTCGCTTCTACCTCTGCTATCTGCTCGGCGTGGCCAGCCGTCCGGACTACGCCGCGCTGCAGGTGCCGCCGCGGCTGCGGCGCAGCTGGCCGCGCTTCCACCTCGACTCGGCCGACTTCATCGCCTTTGCCCACCGCCACGGGCTGGCCGTGCACTACTGGACGATCGAGGACGACGCGGAGATGGCGCGTCTGCTCGCCGCCGGCGCCGATGGCATCATGACCAACAGCCCGGGCCGGGCGGCCGCGATCCGGGCCGCGCGCCGGCGCTGACGCCGCGCGGTCACCGCGACGGCAGGAGTCCGGATGCGCGGAAGCGGCGGTGGTCGGCCAGGGTGCAGCGGTCCTGGACCACGTCGAGCCCCTTCGCGACCAGCTGGGCGGCGACCCGGTCGTTGCGGATGCCGAGCTGGAACCAGACGACCGCGGGGGCCGGGCGCATGGCCAGAAAATCGGCCAGGTGATCGTCCAGCGCCTCCGGCCGGCGGAACACGTCCACCAGATCGACGGCCTCGGTCAGCTCGGCCAGGTTGGACCGCACCGGCTCACCCCAGAGGGTCTCACCGGCCAGCCCCGGGTTGACCGGAAGCACGCGGTAGCCCTGATCGTGGAGGTAGTCCGGGACATAGAAGGCGGGACGGCTGCGCTCGCGATGAGCGCCGAGCACCGCGATCACGCGCGATCGCTCGAGCACCGCCACCAGATCCGCCTCGCGAGTGAGCTCCGCCATGCAGCGAACTATGGCTCGTCGCGGTGCGCGGACGCCAGCGCCCGGGTCGCTGCGCCCACCCGTGCGGTCGCGTCACGGTACTCGGGTTCGGGCGCCTTGCAACGGCGCGTCATCAGGCGGGCAACCTGGCATGCGTCGTGCTCTGGTCTCCGGGCAGACCAGACGAGGTGAATCGATGCGTATCGTGACCAGTATCCTGATTGTGAGCAGCCTGGCGCTCGTGCCCGCGATCGGTTGCAAGAAGAAGAACGACGAGCACGGCGGCGTGACCGCCAAGACCGTCGAGGAGAGCGAGAAGGAGGCGAACAGCGCCAAGGAGGACGTGAAGGATCAGCGCGGCGACGTCGCCGAGGCCCAGAAGGAGCTCAACGAGCAGAAGGGCGAGCTCCAGGGCGACAAGGCCGACTTCAACAAGCAGCGCGACGAGTTCGTGGCCAACGCCAAGACCAAGATGGCCGCCCTCGAGACGCGCATCGACGCGATCAAGGAAGACGCCAAGGCGAACGCCGCCAAGCTGAAGGGCGACGCCAAGGCCGAGATGGCCGAGCTGACCGCCAAGATGGAAACCCAGCGCGCCGAGGCCAAGACCGCCTTCGACGCGGCCGCCAACGGCACCGCGGAGCGCTGGAACGACCTCGAGAAGAACACCGGAGAGGCGCTGGCCGACCTCGAGGAGAGCACCAACTCGGCGGTATCGAAGCTGAAGGACGCCGGGGTGAAGGTCCGTGCCGAGCTCGAGGGCAAGACCGAATAACCTGGTTGTTCCTCTCGACGAGCAAGTCATAGTTGAACGCGCGCCGGGGTCCCGTTCAGAGCCAACTTGGGGGCGGGATCCCGGCGCGTGCCGTTTCGGCGTCGCCGGCGCGACGGACGACTACCGGCGCAGCGGCGGCGGCTTCCAGGCCGGTTTTGATACGATGGCTGCCGTGCAGCCCGTGCGCCTGGCCCTGATCTCGACCGGCGGGACGATCGAGAAGACGTACGACGCCCGCTCCGGCGAGCTCAGCAACCGCGTGTCGGTGCTGGACATGATGCTCGATTCGCTCGAGCTGCGCGGCGTGGCGCTCGACCGCATCGCGCTCATGAACAAGGACAGCCTCGACATGTCGGAGGCCGACCACGAGCTCATCGCGCGGGTCGCCGGCGAGCAGGCGGCCCGGCGCGACGGCGTGGTGATCGTGCACGGCACCGACCGGCTCGCGGTCAGCGGCGAGCGCATCCTGTCGACCTGGGGCGCCCCGGCCGCGCCGATCGTGCTGACCGGGGCCATGCGTCCCTACGAGCTGCGCGACAGCGACGCGCTGCAGAACCTGACCGAGGCGCTCCTGGCGGTGCAGCTGCTCGCGCCCGGCGTCTACGCGGTCATGCACAACCAGGTGCTGCGGTTCCCCGGCGTGGTCAAGGACCCGTCGCTCGGCTCCTTCGTCAAGCTGTCCGCGCCGTGACCGGCGACGACGACGGGCTGGTCCGCGGCGACGACGGCAAGCGGCGGTGCTCGTGGGGCGCGTCCACCCCCGACTACGCGCCGTACCACGACCAGGAGTGGGGCTTCCCGGTCGACGACGACCGCCGGCTGTTCGAGAAGCTCTGCCTCGAGGGCTTCCAGGCCGGCCTGTCGTGGCTGACGATCCTGCGCAAGCGCGAGGCGTTCCGCCGCGCGTTCGCCGGCTTCGACCATCGCGCGGTGGCGCGGTTCGGCGCGCGCGACGTCACCCGCCTGCTCGCCGACGCCGGCATCGTCCGCCACCGCGGCAAGATCGAGGCGGCGATCAACAACGCGCGCCGCGCCGGCGAGCTGGTCGACGAGGCCGGCTCTCTCGCGGCGTACCTGTGGCGCTTCGAGCCGTCGCCGGCCAGCCGCCCGCGCCGGGTCACCCGCGCCGCCCTGGCCGGGCTGTCGAGCTCGCCCGAGTCGATCGCGCTGTCGAAGGATCTCAAGAAGCGCGGCTGGCGCTTCGTCGGGCCGACGACGATGTACGCGTTCATGCAGGCGATGGGCATGGTCGACGATCACCTGGACGGGTGCTGGGTGCGCCGCGACGCCGAGCGCGCCCGCCGCGAGTTCGCGCGTCCAGGGCGCTTGACAGGTCGACTACCGAAGTAGTACTACCTGGGTAGTTAACCGGTCGAGCACGGCTCATCGCGAGTCCGCGCCGCGGCCCAGCCGTGGACCTTCACCACGCGAGGACCCCATGAGCAACAACCTGGGCGGTCTCCGGCCCCTGGTACGAGTTCGCCCCGCGCTGGCCGCCGCGCTCGCGCTGGCGCTGCCTGTCCTCGCCTGGCTGCCGTCGCTCGCGCGGGCCGGAGCGTCCGACACCGTCTCGACCGAGGTCGCGACCGAGACCGAGACCAAGCCGGTCGCCC
Organism: Kofleriaceae bacterium; assembly: GCA_035489015.1. GTDB lineage: Bacteria > Myxococcota_A > Polyangia > Haliangiales > Haliangiaceae > DATFRY01. The sequence continues at coordinate 3,572 of DATHKR010000019.1, forward strand.
GACCGCCGGGCGAGGCGGCCGCGCCGAAGCCGCCGACCGGCCCGATCGCGCCGCGCCGGGTGGCGAACGCCGCGCGCCGGCAGGGCGTGGTGACCATCGACGGCGCCCTCGACGAGCCGGCCTGGGCGGCGGCGCCGGTCCACGGTGACTTCTGGCAGCGCGCGCCGGACGAGGGGCGCCCGCCCCAGCAGCGCACCGAGTTTCGCGTGCTCTACGACGACGCCGCGCTCTACGTCGGTCTGCGCGCTCACGACAGCCAGGCCGGCCTCATCCGCGCGCTCCTGACCCGGCGCGACATCGAGTCGTCGTCCGACTGGCTGTCGGTCGCGATCGACTCGTACCGCGACCGGCGCACCGCGTTCGAGTTCATGGTCAACCCGGCCGGCGTGCAGCGCGACGTCCTCCACTTCAACGACGTCGAGCAGGACCCCAGCTGGGACGCGGTCTGGGAGTCGCGCGCGCGGGTCGATGCGGGCGGCTGGACCGCGGAGCTGCGCATCCCGTACAGCCAGGTCCGCTTCCCGCGCTCGCGCGACCACGTCTGGGGGCTGCAGATCGCCCGGGTGGTGCAGCGCACCCACGAGATCGACACCTGGTCGCCGTGGCCGCGCGAGGCCGGCCAGGACGTGAGCCTGTACGGCAGCGTCGTCGGCATCCGTGACATCGGCCCGCCCCGCCGGGTCGAGCTCCTGCCCTACGCCCTGCTCGGCGCCGACCTGTACCGCCCCGACCACGGCGACCCGCTGCTCGACGGCCACGACGCGGTCACCGGGCTCGGCCTCGACGCCAAGATCGGCCTCGGCTCCAACTTCACCCTGTCCGGCACGGTCAACCCGGACTTCGGCCAGGTCGAGGCCGATCCGTCGGAGGTCAACCTCAGCGCGCAGGAGAGCTTCTTCCCGGAGAAGCGGCCGTTCTTCGTCGAGGGGACCGACATCTTCCGCTTCTCGCTCGGCCAGGGCGACGGCAGCGGATCGGTCGAGACCCTGTTCTACACCCGCCGGATCGGCGCCTCGCCGCACGACACCGGCTTCGACTACGGCGACTTCGCCGATCAGCCGGACGCGACCACGATCTACGGCGCGGCCAAGGTGTCCGGCAAGACGCCGGGCGGCTGGTCGGTCGGGCTGCTCGACGCGGTGACCGCGCAGGAGGACGCACGCATCGCCACCGACGGCGAGGACGGCCAGCGCCGGCTCATCATCGAGCCGCTCACCAACTACGCCATCGCGCGGGTGCGCAAGGACCTGCGCGAGGGGCGGACCAGCGTCGGCGCGGCGATCACCTCGGTCCATCGCTCGCTCGAGGGGACCAAGCTCGACTGGCTGCACGATCAGGCCTACACCGCCGGGGTCGAGGGCAGCCACCGCTTCTGGGACGAGAAGTACACCGCCGACCTGCGCCTGGCCTCGAGCTGGGTGCACGGCTCGCCCGAGGCGATCGACCGGACCCAGAGCTCGAGCGTGCACTACTACCAGCGCCCCGACGCCGACCACCTCGACTACGACCCGACCCGGACCAGCCTGGCCGGCGCCGCGCTGCTGTGGTCGATCGGCAAGTCGGCCGGCGGGCACTGGCGCTGGGCGGTCGGCGCCGACTCGCGCACCCCCGGGTTCGAGGCCAACGACCTCGGCTTCCAGCGCGGCGCCGACTACTACACCCAGTGGCTGTGGACCCAGTACCGCGAGGACAAGCCGGGCGACGTGCTGCGCGACTTCGGCCTCAACCTGAATCTGTGGCGCATGTGGGACACCTCGCCGCGCCACCTCACCACCGGCGGCAACGTCAACGGCTGGTTCGATCTGCTGAGCTACTGGGGCGGCGGCGGCGGCATCGGATACGACCACAACGTGCAGGATCCGGGCGGGCTGCGCGGCGGTCCGCTCCTCCGCCGCGACGGGCAGCTGAGCGCCTGGCTGAACGCGTTCAGCGACTCGCGCCGCCCGGTCAGCGCGCAGCTCAGCGCGTCGGCGTTCGACGGGGTGGCCGGCAGCCGCGGCTTCAACGTGGGCCCGTCGCTGGTGGTGCAGGCGCGCAGCAACCTCGACCTCGCGATCGGCCCCAGCCTCACCGCCCAGGTGATCGACAACCAGTGGGTGGACGAGCTCACCGACGCGATGGGCGAGCCGCACTACCTCATGGCCCGCATCCGCCAGGTCACCACCGCGCTCACCCTGCGCGCCAACTACACCTACTCGCCGGCGCTCAGCATGCAGCTCTACGCCCAGCCGTTCGTCGGGGCCGGGCGCTACGCCGAGTACAAGGAGGTGGTGTCGCCGCAGGCCAGCGACTACGCCGATCGGTTCGACGTGGTGCAGGCGGGCGAGTTCTTCGACGACACCGACGGCAATCGCACCGTCGACCAGGACGGCGACGGCGTCCCCGACTTCACCTTCGAGCTGCCGGACTTCAACCTCCGCGAGCTCCGCACCAACCTGGTCGTGCGCTGGGAGTATCGACCCGGCTCGGCCCTCTTCCTCATCTGGAGCCACGGCCGGACCAGCGAGTCTCCCGACGGCCGCTACCTCCTCGCCGACGACCTCGCCCACCTGGCCGACGAGCCGGGCGAGCACGTCGTCCTGGCCAAGCTCAACTACTGGTTCGGGCTCTGATCGGGGATGCGGTCGCGCAGCGCGCGGGCGCGCGCGTGAGCCGGGTCGAGCCGGAGCGCCTGGTCGACCCGGGCGCGGGCGTCGGCCAGGTCGCCCTGGCGGGCCGCCACCTCGGCCAGCTGGACCAGCGCGTCCGGGTAGTACGGGGCCAGCCGGGCCACCCACTCGAGCTCGCGGCGCGCCCCGACCAGGTCGCCGCCGCGCGCCAGGGTCGGGCCGAGCACGAGGTGGGGCTGGAGCAGGTGCTCGCTGGCCGGCTCGCTGGCCAGGCGGCCGAGCGCGGGCCCGGCGCGCGAGTCGCCGATCTGCTGGAGCGCCATGGCGGCGGCCAGCCGCACCCGCAGCGACGGATCGGCCAGGTGTCCGGCGACCGCGTCGGCGGCGCCGGTCGCGCGGGCCGCGCCGAGCGCCTCGCATGCCTTGGCGCGCAGGAGCGGATCGGAGCTGGCCAGGAGCGGCGTGGCCGCGTCGGCGGCGGCCGGGCCGAACCGGCGGGCGAGCAGCACCGCGGCGGCGCCGCGCAGGGTGGGGGCCTCGCCCGCGTCGGCGACCACGGCGGCGAGCGGCGCGGCGCTCGACGCGGCGGTGCGGTCGTCGAAGGCGTCGGCCAGGCGGCGGCGGCGCTCCTGCCGCGCGGCCGCCGCGGGCCACCAGCCGGCCAGCGAGCGGGCCAGCTGCGCGGGCGGGCGATCGGCGTGGCAGACGCCGCACGCGCTCGGCACGCCGTGGCGCGCGGTGTTGTCGGGCGACGGCACGTCGATGGCGTGGTCGGCGAAGTGATCGAGCACGCCGCTCACCACCTTCGGCATGTGGCATCCCACGCAGCGCTGCGCGGCCGCGGCGCGGTGGTGGGTGTGGGCGCGGCCGGCCGCGAACACGGGGGCGTGGCAGCCGCGGCAGCCGCGGTCCGGATCGGCGGCGCGCAGCTCGGCCGGGCCGTGCGTCTCGTGCGGCGCGGTGTGGCAGGTGAGGCAGGTGGCGCCGCCGCGCCGGTAGCAGGCCGACTGGAGCAGCGCCTGGTACTCGAAGCTCGACGTCATCGGCCGGCCGTCGGCGAAGAAGTCGCCCGACTGGCGCTCTCCGATGAGGACGACGATCGGGTCGTAGAAGTCGTCGTAGCGCTGGCCGGGGCGGAAGTGATGATCGGCGTCGAGCAGCGGGAAGAGCGGGTTGCGCGGGCCGTGGCACTGGCCGCACGCGGCCAGGCCGAGCTCGGGCGGCGCCTTGGCCGGCTGGAAGATGTCGGCGGCGTCCGCGCTCTCGGCGTGGCGGCCGCCCGGGCCGTGGCAGCTCTCGCAGCCGACGCCGGCGTCGGCGAAGCGGGTCGACCACTTCTGCGCGGCGCGGTCGTAGTCGACCACCAGGCCGGTGGAGTGGCAGTCGAGGCACTCGTGGTTGGCCATGCGGCGGAAGTTGGCCCAGTAGAACGGATGGTCCGGGGTCAGCGCGCCCTGCTTGGCCTCGGTGTAGTCGACCCACTCGTGGGCGGTGACGTGGTAGTAGACCGGCAGCACCTGCCAGCGCCCGTCGGGGAAGACGGTGACGTCGTCCTGCATGCGCTTGCCGCCGATCACCCAGTCGACCGCGAAGTCGGCGACGTCGCCACCCGGCCCGCGGGTGCGCATGAGCGAGGCCGCGCCGCTGCGCTTCATCCACGCCTCGCTCGAGCTGCCGGCGAAGTGGCGGTTGCCGAAGTCGCCGACCACCGCGCGGCGGTCGGCGCGGGCCAGGGCGCGCGCGTGCCAGCTCCGGCTCCAGGCCGCCCGCTTGGCCTTGTGGCACTCGCCGCAGCGCGCGCTGCCGACGTAGGCGGGGAGCGTGACGGCGTGAGCGTCGGCCGGCTGAGCCGGGCTCGCCTGGGTTGCAGCCGCGCCGCGACCCGCGCGACTCGCGCCCGCGTCGGCGCGCCGCCCCTCGCTGGCCGGCGCGCGCCTCGCCTCGCTCCGCTCGCGCCCGCAGCCGGCGGCCACGACCAGGAGCGCGATCGCGACGGTCGAAACCCGCACCGCCGCCGACGCTAGCACAGCCTCGACCCGGTCACTCGCCGGGGGCCAGCTCGCGGCCGAAGAAGAAGCCGTCGCTGCCCTGCGGCTGGTAGAGCGGAAGCAGCACCACGCCGTCGAACGGCGCGCGGATCTCGCCGCCGCCGTCGCGCGCCAGCAGGGTGCCGGCCGCGGCCCTCTGGATGTTGGCGAAGCCCGGCTCCATGCGGAAGCCGTGCTCGGGCCGCACCTCGTGGCGCGACACCACCTCGATCCGGTGGGGCAGGTTGCCGCGCGCGCGGGTCAGGTGGTCGCGCGCCGCCGCCACGTCGCCGGGCGCGTCGAGCCCGGCCTCGGCCAGCGCGACCCGGACGACCGCCTCGAGGCTGGCCAGCGCGGCCGGGTCCTGGCTCTGTCCGCCCTCGACCGCCAGCGCGACGCAGCCGCGCGCGGCCAGGTAGCTGCTGAGCACGCCCTCCAGCTGCTCCTCCAGCCCGACGATGCCGGGCAGCGGCAGCCCGGCGGAGAACCGACCGTGGTCGTCGCCGCGCCCGACCACCGCGAACGGAAACCCGGCCGCCGACGTGGTGTGGAGGTCGAGCACGAAGACCGGCCCGCGCGCCCGCGCGATCACCCGATCGAGCTGGTCGGCGAGCTCGGCCAGCTCGCTGGTCTCGTCGTCGCCGGCGGTCGACGCGGCCATCGCGGCGCGCGCCGCCGCCACCCGGTCGGCGGTCCACTGCCGGTTGAGATCGCGCGCGAGGTAGCGGCGACCGGCGGCCAGGGCGCGGACGTTGCCGACCAGCGCCACCACCTCGCCGGCCGACGGGCCGCCGGCGGCGCCGAGCTCGCCCACCACCTGCCGGGCCGCGCCGACCCCGGCCGGCTCGTTGCCGTGCATCGCGCCGATCGCGATCAGGGTCGGCCCCGGGGCGGCGCCGCGCAGCTCCTCGATCACGCGCGCACCGCGCGCCGGCTCGACTGCGTTCACCAATGACTCCGGAGCACCGATCCGCGCGGACCATAGCGCGCGGTCCGCGCGCCGCCAACCCGACCGCCCAGCCGCTCCCGGTCCGCGCCCGACCATCCCGTGGTATCCATCGGCGGCGCATGTCGCCCGCCCACGAGCCGAACGCCGACGCCCCGCGCTTCCGGACCGAGCTCATCGCCGAGGCCGGCGACATCGACGAGCTCGACCACGTCTCCAACATCACCTACGTGAGGTGGCTACAGCGAGTCGCGACCGAGCACTCGGCCGCGCTCGGCTGGGACACGGCGGCCTACCGCGCGCTCGGCGCGGTCTTCGTGGTGCGCCGCCACGAGATCGACTACCGCGCCCAGGCCCGCGCCGGCGACCGCATCGAGCTCTGCACCTGGGTCGAGTGGTGGCGGGCCGCATCGACCCTGCGCCGCACCGACATCACGCGCGTCGACGACGGCGTCCTCCTCGCCACCGCCTCGACGGTGTGGGCCCTGATCGCCCTCGACGGCAATCGACCGCGCCGCATCCCCGAGGAGCTCCGCCGCCCGTTCTCGGCGCCGTAGCTGGAGCAGCTGCGCCTCGAGCGCGCGCTCGAGTCAGGTGGCGTCGCGCAGGCGGACGCGCAGGATCTTGCCGGTCGGGGAGGTTGGCAGCTCGCCGACCAGTCGGATCCGCTTGGGGAGCTTGTAGGGGGCCAGGTGGCCGCGGACGAAGGAGAGCAGGCTGGCGATCTCGATGCGCGCGCCCGGCTGCGGGACGATGTAGGCCTGGGGGACCTCGCCGGTCGCCTCGTTCTTCATCGCCACCACCGCCACGCGGGCGACGCCGGGGAAGGCGGAGATGACCTCCTCCACCTCGTGCGGGTAGACGTTGAGCCCGCCGACGAAGATGATCTCCTCGATCCGGTCGGTCACGTAGAGGTGGCCGTCGGCGTCGAGGTTGCCGATGTCGCCGGTGCCGAACCAGCCGTCCACGACCATGCGCGCGGTCGCCGCCTCGTCGCGGAAGTAGCCCTTCATGAGCGCGGGCGAGCGCACCCAGATCTGCCCGGACGCACCGGCCGGCAGGACCGCGCCGCGCTCGTCGCGGATCTCGACGTCGACGCCGTCCAGCGGAGGGCCGACGCTGCCGCGGCGGACCGGCGGACCGACCCGGGCCAGCGCGACCAGCGTCATCTCGGTCAGGCCGTAGCCGTCGTGGATCGCGCAGCCGAGCACCGCCTCGGCCCGCTCGGCCAGCGCGCGCGACAGCGGCGCTCCGCCGCAGAACACGTGGCGCAGCGCGGACAGGTCGATCTTGTCGACCAGGTCGCTCTGCATGACCAGGAGCTGGAGCAGCGGCGGCACCGCCATCAGGGTCGACACTCGCTCGCGCGCCATCACCTCGAGGAAGCTCGGGAACTGGAAGCCCGGCTCCAGCACGACCCGCCCGCCGCGGAGCAGCTGGGCGAGGAGCACGAGCACGAGCGAGTAGACGTGAAACAGCGGGAGGCCGCACAGCGCGGTCTCGCCGCGGATCGGGGTCATCTCGGCCAGCCGGCCGATGCAGAAGAGGATGCCCTGGTGGCGCAGCATCACGCCCCTGGGCCGGCCGCTGGTGCCCGAGGTGAACAGGATGGCCGCCACGTCGCCCGGCTGGTCGGTCCAGATCGGCGCGGCGACCGGCGGCAGCGCGTCGAGCGCGGTGGCGGCCGGCTCCGCCTCGCGCTGGGTGAACCAGGCCCGCACCGCCAGCCCATCGACCCGGCCGGCGGCGTCGCGCGCGACCGCGAGGCGCTCCGGGCCCGCGACGATCGCGGCCGGCTCGCCGGCGCGGAAGATGCCGGCCAGCTCGCTGGCGGTCAGGTTGGGGTTGAGCGGCATCGGGACGGCGCCGACCTTCCAGGCCCCGATGGTCACCGCCGCGAACCAGCCGCAGTTGGGGAGCAGCACCGCCACTCGCTCGCCGGGAGCGACCCCCGCGCCCTCGAGCGCGGCGGCAAAGCGATCCGCCATGTCGAGGAGATCGCGGAAGGTCGAGCGCCGCTTGCCCTCCACGAGCACGACCCGGTCCGGGTCGGCGGCCGCGGCCTGTCGTATCGCCTCTCCGATCCCAGCAGGTGAATCCGACACGACCGGCAACGGTGTCACGGCGCTCTCGAACCCGTCAACTGGCTCGATCTCGGTGACGGACGCTGCGATCGAGGGGTCATCTGCAGTTTCTGCGTGGCACGTCCGGGCGGCGCCGGCTGACAAGTCTTGATCGACTCGACCTGGCGGACCACCTTTCGCGGATGATCGCCGATCGCGTGCGCGCATTCTTTGCGGCGTTCCTCCGCGCGGACCGCGCCGCCTTCGAGGAGATGCTGACCGACGACTTCACCTTCACCAGCCCCTACGACGATCACATCGACCGCGCCGCCTACTTCGAGACCTGCTGGCCCAGCGCCGGCACCTTCGTCCACCACGACATCGACCAGATCGTCGCCGAGGGCGACACCTGCTTCGTCGTCTACTGGGGCCAGGCCAGGAACGGCAGCCGGTTCCGCAACACCGAGCTGTTTCGCCTCGACGGCGACCGCGTGCGCTCGGTCGAGGTCTTCTTCGGCCGCCCGGCCGACTCCTGATCGTCGCCGGCCGTCAGGGCGTCGCGCCGCCGGCGGCCTCGGCCGCGAGCTGCTGCTCGAGGAGGGCGGAGGCGATCGTCATGAAGTCCTCCTCGGTGATGATGCCGACCAGGCGGCCGTCCTGGATGACCGGGAGGCAGCCGATGCGGTAGCGGCGCATGAGCCGGAGCGCCTCGAGCGTCTCGGTCTCGAGGGTGATCGTGGTGACGTCGGTCTTCATGATCTCCCCGACCGCCGTGTCGGTGATCGACCCGCCGGTGGTGAGGAAGCGGAGCACCGCGCGGTAGGTGACCAGGCCGACCAGGTTGTGGTCCTTGTCCTCGACCGGGACGTGGCGGATGCGCTCCCAGCTCATGAGGTTGGCCACCATCTCGATCGGGTCGTCCGCGTGGATGGTGAAGAGGTCGGTCGTCATGTACTGATCGACGCGCAGGTAGTTGTGGCGCGCGGTCTCGGCCTCGTCGAGGCGAGCCCGCTCCCACTCGGAGACCGGCCGCCCGGTCTGCTGGCGCTGGACGGTGGCCGCGACGATGGCGTTCGAGCGCTGACCCGGCGCGGCCTTGTCCTTGAGCGCGTTCCACGACCCCATCATCCAGCGCGCGCCGGTCCGGGTGGTGCGCAGGCGCTGATCGACCACGCCCAGGTAGCGCTTGATGTCGTCGTCGTTGACCCCGTGGCGGCGGAGGCCAGCCTCGGCCATCGGCAACAGCCGGTCGAGCATGAGGTGCGACGCGGCGATGTCCTCGCCGTCGAGCCAGGTGAAGGTCGCCCCCATGCCCTCGCGCGCCGCGGTGTAGAAGTTGGCGCCGGCCTGGTCGAAGTCGATGCGCTGGGTGACGTCCTCCTCGCGCGTGGCCATCTCCAGCATCAGCCCGAACCAGACCGCGCTGTTGGCGACCTCGTCGATGACGCTGGGCCCCGACGGCATCACCCGGTTCTCGATGCGCAGGTGCGGCACCCCGTCCATCACGCCGTAGCAGGCCCGGTTCCACCGGTAGATGGTCCCGTTGTGCAGGCGCAGGGCCTTGAGCTGCGGCACGCCGCCGCGGTCGAGCACCGCGATCGGGTCCTCGTCGAGGTCGCTGCCGACCAGGGTGCGGAACCGCGCGATGTCCTCCTGGAAGATCTCCAGCACCGAGCTCTTCACCCAGCGGGTCCCGAAGCTGACCCGCGCCTCGCTCTCGCGCAGGTGGTGGGTGTGGCTGCGCGTGTCGACCGCCTGGCGAAACAGCGCGATGCGCGTCTCGGCCCACAGGCGCCGCCCGAACAGCAGCGGCGAGTTGCACGAGATCGACATGATCGGCGCGGCCAGCACCTGGGCCAGGTTGTACATGCGCGCGAACTCGGCCGGCTCGATCTGGAGGTGGGCCTGGAAGCTCGCGTTGCACGACTCGAGCATCACCGAGTCGTGCTTGATGATGAGCTCGTCGAGCCCCTTGATCGAGAACTCGAACGCCCCCCCGCGCAGCTCGTTCATCGCCTTGTTGAGGGCGCGGTAGCGCGGGCTGGGCACCATGTTGTCGAGCCCGAGGTCCGACTTGCGCAGGGTGGGCAGGATGCCGATCAGGATCGTGTGCAGGCCGAGATCGCCGGCCGCGGCGCGCGCCTTGTCGACCAGCTCGGACAGCTGCTTCTCCAGCCGGGCGATCCCGTCGCCGCCCAGGGTCTGCGGGTCGGCGTTGGCCTCGAGCTGGAACAGGCCGAGCTCGGTAGTGAAGTGGCTGTCTTGTAGACGCTCGATCATCTTCAGGGCGCCCGGGGCCGGCGCCCACGCCTTGTCGATGAGGAACATCTCCTGCTCGGCGCCGATGCGCCGGATCCCGGTCTCGAACTTACCCTCGCGCAGCATCCGCTCGAGCGCGCGCAGGTCGGCCAGGATGGCGTGCATGAACTCGCGGCGCTTCACGCCGTCCTGGTCGGCACCGACCTCCTTGTGCGTCCGGGTCGTCATGAGATCACCTCGGTCACTTCGTCCACTCGGTCACTTCGTCCACTCCTCCAGGTACTGGGGGAGCATCTTGCGCCAGGTCGGCCAGTCGTGGTGCCACTCGGTGCCCCACGGGTCGACCCGGTTGGGGATGCCCTGCTTGCCGAGCACGCTGGCCATCCGCCATGACTCACCGATGTCCTCGGCCCGCCCCTCGCCCGAGGTGATCAGGATGAAGCGGGTGCGCAGCACGTCGAGGTGGAGGCCGGACAGGGTCGGCACGAAGTGGAGTGGCGACGAGACCCAGAAGTCGTCGCTGAACTCGGAGGCGTCGAAGAACCGGCGCAGGTCGTAGGTGCCCGACATGGCGCACGCGCGGGTGAAGACGTCGGGGAACCGGCACACCACCGCGATCGAGTGGAACGCGCCGATCGACGCGCCGGCCGCCCACACCTCGATGTCGGGCGACTGGCAGTCGGCGCGGATGGCCGGCACCACCTCGTGGCGCAGGTACTGGTGGAACTGGTTCTGCAGCCACATCTGGTGGCGCGCCGAGCCTTCGCGGGCGAGCAGCGCGCGCCCGGCCGCGCTGTCACACGAGTAGATCTTGATCTTCCCGGCGTCGATGAGCGGGCGGAGCGCGTCGATGAGCAGGAACCGCTCGACCTCCTCCGCATCGCCGCCGGCGGTCGGGAACAGCACCAGCGGCTGGCCAAACGTGCCCCAGCGGGCCAGGGCGACCTCGCGGTCGAGCCGGTCCGACTTCCAGCGCGCTACCGTCTTGTCAGACATGATTACCTCCCGCCGAGGGCCCGCCCGCGGAGGGGTCGTCCCGCGTGATCACGCGCCGCGCGCCTCCGCCTCGGCGTCAGCCCGCCAGGCCTGGATGCGGCGCCAGAACAGCTCGGTGAACGTGTCGACCTCGTGGGCCGGGAACAGCGCGGTCACCTTCTTGCGGACCGCGTCCTTCGCCACCGGGGTCGCGAAGAACTCGAACGCCACCTCGTCGAGGTGGCCGAGGTGCGTGGCGCAGAACTCCTCGAACCGGGCGGTGTCGAACCGGTCCTCCGCGATCCGGGCGTACGCGCGCAGCCGCTCGCGGTAGGGCATGTCCTTCTCCGCCGCGATCGCGTAGAACGGGTCCCAGTCGAGCGTCCGCCGCATCTTCCGCTCGGTCACCGCCGAGAACACCGACCAGCGGATGTTGGCCATCACCATCCACGGGAAGTGGTAGTGGAGCGACGTGACCTGCGAGTCCGGGCACGGGTTGGCGAAGTCGATCGGGTACCAGGTCCCCTCCTTGTGCAGCGACTCGCACGAGTTGAAGTCCCAGCCGAAGAACGCGTTGATGGTGAGCGTGGTGTCGCGCAGGAGCTGGGCCTCGTCGGCGGAGACGAAGCCCTTGTCCATGGTGTAGCGGTCGTGCAGCGGCGCGCTCGGGTCGTAGCGGACGATCCTGGTCTGCGGTCCGAGCCCGATGCAGCGCACGAAGCGGTCGAACGGGTGCACCGCCTTCTGCAGGTGCATGACCAGCTTGCCGCTCTCCTCGTAGCGGGCGCGCAGCGCGGTGGCGTCGTCGATCCGGCTCACGCCCTTCCAGCCGCCGCCGTCGTACGGCTTCATGAACATCGGGTAGCCGAGCGACTCGCCGACCGCGCCGAGGTCGAACAGCCGGGCGTAGCTCTTCAGGGTCGGCTGCAGGTCGGGGAGCGGCTCGTACGACTTGGGCGGCACCATCCACGTCTCCGGGATGGGCATGCCCAGGTGCATCATGGCGCAGTAGGTGGTCTGCTTCTCCATCGACTGCACCGACCACGGGTTGTTGAACACGTAGAGGCCATCCATGATGATGGCCTTCTTGATCCACTCGCGGCTGGTGTGGAACCAGTGAGTGAGCCGGTCGATGACCAGGTCGTAGGGGCAGGGCTGGCGCAGGTCGTACGGCTCGATGGTGACCCGCTCGACGTCGATGCCGACCCGCTCTCCCCGCCAGTCGATGGACAGGTCGAGTCGCTTCAGCAGCTCTTCGTAACAGATGGGCCAGCAGATGTCGGCGCCCAGCGACAGCCCGATCCGGCGCGTGACCTTCGCCATTTCGACCTCCTTCACTCGTATACCAGGAGCAGCGGGCCGGGAAACAGCCACGACAGGCCCTCCCGCAGCCGGTCTCGCCAGTTTTCCCAGTTGTGACCGTCGCGCGCCTCGACGTAGCAGACGTCCATGCCGGTGGCCTGCAGCATCGGGACCAGCGATCGGTTCTCGTAGATGAGCGACTCGTACATCCCGCAGCTCACGAACATGCGCTCGGTGATGGCGACCGGCCGGCTGCGGAACTTGTTCACGAACGCCACCACCGGGTCGAACAGGGGCCCCCGGTGGTTCCGGTCGCCGATATCGGTGAACGCGAACGAGCCGGACTGGAGGAGCAGGCGCCCGTAGAAGCCCGGCCGGCGCCACGCGGTCGACAGCGCGGCCACCGCGCCGAAGCTCGCGCCCATGAGGCAGCGCCCCTGCGGTCGACCCTCGAGCGGCAGCACCTTCTCGAGGTGCGGGACCAGCTGGTCGGTCAGGTACTCGGCGTGGCGCTCGTCGTCGGCGTACTCGCCGAGGCGGTTGGGCGAGCTGGTCAGCGCGACCACCATGTCCGGAATCTCCAGCCGGTGGATGAGGTTATCCAGCACCGTCTGCAGGCGGGCGTAGCGGACGTAGTCGTGGCCGTCGTGCACGACCAGGAGCGGGTAGCGGCGGGTGCGGCGGAAGCGGGCCGGCAGGTAGATGCCGATGCCGCGCCGGCCGAAGCTCGGGCTGTCGAAGAAGAGCTCGTCGAGCAGGCCCGGGCGCGCCTCCGGATCCGGGCTCACCCACTCGGGTACCTCGTAGCCCGACCCGTGCGCGACCGAGTTGCCGCCGTACGGATCGCGCGCGTGGTTCGGGTTGAGCGGGTCCTCGAGCCAGTAGCCGTTGCCGTCGCGGACGACCTCGAGCTTGTACTCGACGCGCGAACCAGCCGGGAGCTCGAGGGTGAGGTACCAGAGGTCCGTCCCTTCGATCCGGGTCAGCTGCTGCGACGACGGCAGGCCGAACACCCAGTGCTTGAGGTGGACCGCCTCCGCCTCGCCGCGAAAGACGAAGGTGATCGCCTCGCCCTCGACGATCGGGAACGTGTTCCCGGCCAGGAACGCCTCGACCGCCTCGGGGGTGTGGGGCCCGGCCGCGAAGGTCTGGATGGCGCGCTCGCTCAACGCCGCACCTCGTCCCGCACCGAGCCGTCGGCGGACAGGCGCTGGATCGACGCGGCCCTCGCGATGCGATCGCCCTGGAAGGCGATCTCCGCCCCCTGATCCATCGCCACGCAGATGGCCGGCGCGAACCGCTCGGCCAGGCGAGTGACCCGGGCGCGGTCGTCGAGGCGCAGGCGGCGGCGCGGGTCGGGCAGGACGACCAGGCCGGGGAACAGGCCGAAGCCGGTGTCGAGCACCTCGGCCACGCCGCGCCCGTGCGGCGGGCGATCGTGGAACAGCACCACCCGCTCGGACAGGACCATGGCGCCGGCCGACCAGGCCACGACGGTGCGGCGCGCGGCCAGCTCGGCCAGCTCGAACAGCTTCATCCGGTTGAGCAGGACCGCGACGTGGCCGCCCGCGATGATCACCGCCTCGACCGAGCGGACCAGCCCGACCAGCTCGCGCCGGTGGCCGATCACCGCGTCGCGCTCGGCCGGGCGCCAGCGCTCCTCGAACTCGGCGTGGACCGCGCGGCAGCGCTCGAGGTGGTCCTGGTCGAGGCGGCGGACCAGGTCGAGCGAGACCTTCTGCTCCTCGGCCAGGAGGGCGGGGGCGACCTGGCGCAGCGAGATGACCCGCTCGGCGTCCTCGTTGTACTCGAGCCGCACCCGGTAGAACTCCTGCAGCCGGCGCAGGCGCTGCTGGCGCTCCTTGTACGCGGCCGCCAGCTCGGGGTCGCGCGCGAAGACGTCCTCGGAGCGCGCGTGCAGGGTGAGGTTGACCACCGGCACGCCCAGATCGGCGATCAGCGGCTGGTCCTCGCTCTCGCGCTCCTGCCAGCCGGCGGTGCAGATCGCGACCCGCCGGCGGATGCCGAGCTCCTTCAGCGCGCGGCCGGCGGTCGGCACGACGTGCTGCGGGCCGAGGAGGACGACCGGCTTCATGATGGGGTTTCCGTGGGGCTTCCGTCGCGCCGCCGGCTACCGGGCGCGGACCTTCACCGTGCGGCCGACCACGTCCAGGATGCGGCGCAGCTCGTCGTAGCTCTCGTGCTTGAGGCGCATCCAGGCGTTGGCCATGTAGCCGGCCTCGACCGGCTGGGTCGGGGTGCCCTCGGGCGGCAGGTGCACGTCGATGATGTGCGAGCCGAACGCGCGGCCGATCGACTCCAGCCCGTCGTAGCCGGCGATCTGGCCGTCCTGGTCGGGGCGCAGCGCGATGATGCCGGCCGAGTAGCGGCGCGACGGGGCCTGGCCGGGGCGGCCGTGACAGACCGCCATCGCCCACTCGCGGTAGAGGTCCATGTCGTTGCCGACGTTGTAGAGGTCCCACGCGCGCACGCCGGGCGGGCGACAGCCGATCTCGGAGAACTTCAGGCCCTTCGGCCCGTAGAACCACTCCATGTGGGTGGCAGAGGTCTCGATGCCGAGCAGCTCGACCACCCGGCGGCCGAGCTTCTTCACCTCGTCGTACGAGGACGCGCTGTCGATGCGGTTGGTGGCGATGAACTGGGGCGAGATCCAGCGCGTGCGCATCGCCTCGAGCACGTTGGGGTAATAGTGGCAGACGAAATCGTGGACCACCTGGCCGCCGATGGTCATGGTGTCGTAAAAGGCCTCGTGGCCCTCGATGTACTCCTCGACCGCGATGCTCCAGCCCGGGTTGCCGGCGCCGAGCGAGCGCACGGCCGGCTCGAGCTCGGCGATGGAGTCGACCCGCACCGCGCCGGACGCGCCGGCGCCGGCGCGCGGCTTGAGGATGACCGGCAGGCCGACCTCCTCGACGAAGGCGGCCACCTCGGCCGGGCTCGACGCGCCGGTCGACTGCGCGCAGGGGACGCCGCCCTGGCGGAGGAGCTCCTTCATCGCCGGCTTGTCGCGGCACAGGAACGCGGTCCGCACCGACGTGCCCGGGATGCCGGTCGCCTCGCGCACCCGTGCGATCGGCATGATGTGGGCCTCGATGGTGGCCTCCAGCCGATCGACGTGCTTGCGGCTCTGCACGAACTGGACGGCGCGCAGCACCGCCCCTTCATCGACCACCGAGCCGACCTGCTCGTAGTGGATGAGCCAGCGCTTGAGGTCGTCGTCGAGCGATTCGCGCGAGCCCTCGCCCACCGCGGTGATCTCGGCGCCCACCTCGGCGAGCGCCCGGATGAAGTGCTTCTGGTTGGCGGGAAAGCGAGGCTCGACGAAGACGACGTGCATGGTTCACCTGATCGAACGGCCGAGGGGGGCGTGAGGCGACATCATGCCACACCGCCGTGGTGACCTCGACCGGCCGGCCCGCGCAACCGCTCTGCTTGCCACCGGCGAGCCGGAACCGTACAGGAGAGTGGGAGACGGGGCCGCAGAGCGGCCGGCGGCCAGGTCGGGCCGGGAGGTTTTCATGACGCGCAGACTCGCGGTGCTCGATGCACCGAGCAACTTCGGCCTGCAGCCGGTGCTGGCGGACTGCGTGCCGTGCGCGCACCACATGGCGTACGCGATCCGGCAGCGCGACCTGGTCACCCGGCTGGGCGCGCGCGACGCCGGCCAGGTCGAGCCGCCGGTCGACGCGCACGGCCCGGAGGCGCCGGCAGAGCTCTGCCGCAGCAACTGCGACGGCCGCGCCATCCTGGCGTTCACCGAGGCGCTGGCCGAGCGAGTGTCAGAGCTGGTCCGCGCGCGCGAGTTCCCGGTCGTCCTCGGCGGCGATTGCAGCATCCTCCTCGGCAACCTGCTCGGCCTGCGCTCGCTGGGCCGCTACGGCCTGGTCTTCGTCGACAGCCACGGCTGCGGCTCGTCCTCCTGCGACCTCGACCGCGAGGGAGGCCTCCTCACCGCGGCCGGCCTCGACCTGGCCATCGCGACCGGTTGCGGTCCGGCGGCGCTCACCAACCTGCGGGGCCTGCGCCCGTACGTCGACGAGCGCCACGTGGTCCTCTTCGAGATGGGCAGCGAGGAAGGAGCCGGCGAGGGCGCCGCCGCGTCGTTCGGCTGCGGGGTCGAGCAGGAGCTGCGCTCGGCAAAGGCCGGCGTCCTCGGCGCCCGCGAGGCGGCCGAGCACTCCCTCCGCTATCTCGAGGAGCAGTCGCTCGACGGCTTCTGGATCCACCTCGACGCCGACGTCCTCGACCCGCCCGCCGGAGCCGCCGGCGGCGGCGAGGCCTTCTACGACGAGCTGAGCGCCGCGCTGGAAGTCTTCCTCGGCAGCCAGAAGGCGGTCGGCCTCGAGCTCACCATCCACGATCCCGAGCTGGATCCCGACGGCGAGTCGGGCGACCGCCTGGTCGACGCCGTCGTGCGCGCCTTTGGCTCCCGGCCGCCTGCCGTCGGCTGACGAGGCCAGGCGCCCGCTTCTGACAGCTTCTGGCCGGAGCCGTCCGGCGCGGTTTTCACGCCGCGAGGGCCGAGCCCGCCGGGCTACCATGTCGCCGGAAATCCGTTCACCGACGTACCTGGAGGGAAACCCATGGCCTCGCGACGATTCCAGACCGCCATCCTCGCCGCCGCCTGCGCGCTGGGAGCGGCAGCCGGCTGCGCCACGAGCAGCAAGCAGCAGACCGGTGACAAGAAGTACGTCACCGTCTGCACCGAGGATGCCCCGACCGGCAGCCACATCTCGCGCCTCAAGTGCTACCGCAAGGTCGACCAGGACGAGCGAAGCCGCCAGGACCGCTCGAACCTCGAGAAGATGAGGAGCGGCACCACCCGCTCCGTGAACCCCAGCTTGGACCCGGCGGCCGGCAACAAGCTCCTGATGCAAGCCAGCCGCTCCTCGATGGGAGCCTCGCACAGCCAGAACAAGCGGAGCCGGTAGCGACGCCAGCGCGGGCGGGGCGCGGGGAGGGCTCGGTCGGCTAGCCGATCACCTTCTTGCGCACCACTCGCTGGATCGCTTCCCGGACGGTCTGGTGCTTGGCCAGCTGGCGGAGCTCGGCCGGGTGGACGTGGTCGAGCAGGCGGATGGCGAGGGGGACCGGGATGCGCGGGTTCCGGACCAGGGCGGCGGCCACCTCGGGGCGCTCGGCCCACTCGCGGCGGCCGGCGATGTAGGTCAGGACGTCGGCCGACATGGTGGGCATCCGGGCGATCGCGACCACCTCGTCGAGCTGGATCTGCGCGTTCCTCACCACGTAGCCGTAGATGAGCTTGTTGTGCTCGCGGAGGAGCGCGGTGCGCTGGTTCTTGTCGCCGTGGAGCGCCTGCTGGACCTTGCGGGCCAGGGTGGCGGCGCGGAGGGATTCGTGGACCGGGGGCGCGTGGGCTCCGGGGGCCTCGGTGCCGGGGTCGTCGGTGCCTAGGTCGTCGATTTCGAGGTCGTCGATTCCCGGGTCGTCGGCCTCGTCGGGCAGGAGCTCGTGGCGGGGCGGATCGCCGTGCTGGTCGGGCGCCGCGGCGGCGGCTCTTGCCAGGTCGGCCAGGGCGGATGGATCGACGGTCACGGCGACTCCGGCGCCGGCCAGGACCTGGATCACCTGGGCGGCGAGGCGGACCTCTCCCACCGGGGTGGCGATCTCGAGCTGGACCTCGGCGCCTCGCTCGGGCGGGACGGGCAGGGCGACCCGGACCAGCAGGCCTCCTCGCGCGATCTGGCCCCGATAGTCGTCGGCGAAGTCGGAGGGGCGATCGTAGGACACGCGGAAGCGCACGTGGCCAGGGTAGCGGGCCACGCCGGGCGATCAAGAGCCGGTCAGGCGGGGGAGGTCGAGCAGCTGGTCGAAGCGGTCGATGAGGTGATCGGGGGCCAGGGCGGCCAGCTCGTCGCGCCCCCACCCTCCGTAGGTGACCGCCACGGCCGTGCATCCGGCGGCTTGCGCGGCCAGGACGTCGCGATCGGTGTCGCCGATCATGTGCGCGGAGGCGATCGGGTGGCCGGTGGTCGCGGCGATGTGGTGGAGGACGGCCGGGTCGGGCTTGTGGGGCAGGCCGTCGGAGCCTCGCACCAGGTCGAAGTAGTCGGCCAGGCCGCCGGTCTCCAACACGCGGCGGGCCACGTCGGTGCGCTTGGTGGTGGCGACCGCGAACGGCACCGACGGGTGGCGGCGGCGCAGCTCGGCCAGGGTCGCCCGGACGCCCGGGAACGGCGCGCCGCGGGTCCGGTAGCCGGCCCGGTAGACGCCGACGAAGCGCTCGAACTCGGCGCCGTCGGCGGCGCGCCCGCCGGTCGCGTGCTCGTAGAACAGCTCGAGGCCGATGCCGCGGCGGCACAGGGCCAGCACCTGATCGCTGGTGTCGAGGCCGATCGCGCGCAGCGCTCCGGTGACGGCGTCGTGGATGTCGCCGAACGAATCGACCAGGGTGCCGTCGAGGTCGAAGACCAGCATCAGCGGGGCGGCAGCTCGATCGGCTGGCCGTGCGGCGTCGACCGGGCGGCGCGGTCCCACTCGGCCACGCGCACGGCCAGCTCGTCGCGGTCGACCAGGCGCTTGTCGGCGACCAGCGCCTCGAGGGCGGCCAGCCAGTGGAAGTAGTAGCGGGTGCCGTCGTCGGTCTCGCCGCGGTCGCGGGCGGCGGCGATCTCCGCGGCCAGGCGGCCGGCGAACTCGGGCCAGGCGAACAGGCCGCGCTCGTGGAGGGCGATGGCCATGCCGAACGCGTGCGCCTCCCACGGCTCGCGGAAGACCGGCCCATCGCCACCGTGGGGCGGGCGCGGGAAGCCGCTCGGGTCGAGGCTCGGTCGGCCGCGCCTGGTCGGGCTCACTCGGTCGCCTCTTCGATCGTTGGCTCCGGCGTTGGCTCCGGCGTTGGCTCCGGCGTTGGCTCCGGCGTTGGCTCCGGCGTTGGCTCCGGCGTTGGCTCCGGCGCTGGCGCCGGCCCGGCCGGCTCCAGGTAGGTGTCCCACAGGTCGAGGAAGACCGCGTCTCGCGCGGAGGCGGCCTGGCCCCACAGCTCGCGCGCGGCGAAGCGCACGCCGTAGACTCGCGCGGGCTCCGGGCCGCGCCCGGCCGCGTGGGCGTCCGGGAAGATCCACACGCCGTGGTCGCGCACGACCTCACCCTCGCGCCCGCGGGCGAAGCGGGG
>DATHKR010000020.1:0-7327 GCA_035489015.1 Kofleriaceae bacterium
GACCGAGACCCCGGCGCCGATCGACGAGCGCGTCCACCGGCGCAACGGCCTCGCGACCGCGACCGGGGCCGATCCCCGAGCTCGCGGCCCGGCCGCCCCGATCCCGATCCCGCCACCGGCGGCGCCGTGGATCAGCGCCGCTGGTTCCGCCCCGACCGGCGGCTCGATCCCCAGCTCCGCGCCAGCCCCGACTGGCTCGACGACCGGCGCCGCGCCGCCAGCTTCGGCGTCGCTCACTCGCCGCGAACCCTGCCGGCCCCGTACCTCTACGCTCCGGTCGCCCTGTTCGCCGACTTCGATCGCCGCCGGCAGAGCTGGAGCCACTTCGCCGGCGAGCCGGACTGGCGCGGCGGCGGCGACCCCGCCGGCCGCGTCGGCCTCCGCGGTCGACTCCCGGGCGGCGCGGCGGTCCTGCCACTGCCGCTCTACGGACGCATCCTCTCGGTGGAGGATCCGGCCGGCGCACGCCTCATGACTGAGCCGGGCGGCGCCGCTGTCCTCTTCTCCGACGGCGACACCCTGGTGACGGCCACCATCGAGATCGGCGCTGCCCCCGACTTCACCCGCGCGGTCCCGGCCAGCGCCGACGCCATGCTCCTTCGTCCCACCGTCGCCGACGACGAGCTGCCCGACGAGGTGCTCGGTCTGGTCGAGCGCCTCCATGACGAGCATCGGTCGGCCTTCGAGCGCGCCACCGACATCCGCGACTTCGTGCGAGAGCGCTACGCCTACGATCCGTCCTACCTGGAGGACCCGGCGATCGCCGCCTGGCTGCGCCAGCGCTCGCGCGGCCGCTCCAACGAGCACGTCGCGGCCCTGCACGCCGGTGCCGACCCGGAGCACCTGGGTCGCGGCGTCTGCTACGAGCTGAACCTCCTCGCCTGCGAGCTCCTCCGCCGCGCCGGCGTCCCGGCGGTGATCGCCACCGGATGGACGCTCGACCGCGGCTTCGTCGACGAGCCGGACCACCTGTTCGCGATGGCGCTCCTGGACGCCGGCGACGGGCCGCGCTGGTTGCCTGTCGATGCGTCGACCACCCGGGCCGGTCGCCCTCTCCACGCCGGCCACCGCCCGCCCGGTCCGTGGCGCGCCGCCGAGAGCGGCGCGGTCCGCACGCCCGGATGGGCGCGAGCCGGACGGCGCGCCGAACCGTCCGCCGCTCCTCCCCGCCCGCCTGTCGCCGAGCTCCTCCGGGTCGCCCGCTACCTGGAGGAGACGACTGGTCGCCACCTCGGGTCGCGCGACGAGCTGGCCGCCGCCCTGCGCGAGCTCCTCCGCGATCCGGACCGGGCCGCCAGCCTGGCCGCGTTCCTTGGCGGCGACCCGGAGTAGGCCCGACGATGGCCTACAGGCCGAAGTCGTCGTCGACCGCGTGATCGTTGGCGAGCTCGACCAGGTTGAGATACTTGGGCGTGCCGTTGCCGAGCGCCGTCTTGGCACCCTCGCGCAGGTGGGTCCACGTCATCGGACCTGGATAGGCATCCGCGGCGGTGAAGACGGCGTCGATCTCGGCCGCGGACAGGCGATCGGGCCCGGTCGCGTAGAGGTCCCACAGGAAGCGCATGAAGTCCATCTCGGTCGCCGAGTTCGTGATCTCCGAGCAGTAGTTGTCGCGCCACTGGACGTCCTGGATGCAATCCACGCCCATCGGCGGATCGAGCACGCCGAACGCCACCGCGATCTCCTTGTAGTAGACGAACATGCAGTCGGACTGGGCCCGGTTGTTGTAGAGCTTGCTGCCGTAGAAGTGGGCAAACCCCTCGATGAACGCCGAGGTGTACACCTCGAGCGACTGCATGCAGTGGAGCTGGTTGGACTGGGTGACCTGGTCGCAGCGACACAGGAAGTTCGTGTCGATGACCTCGTCGTAGTTGCCGCCCCCGACCGGAAAGCTCCGGGCCTGCACCTGGTGGCCGTGCTCGTGGGCGACCAGGAACTTGTTGAGCGACTGCGGCGGCTTCTCGGGGAGGTCGCCCGGGCCGATGTAGACGGTGTCGTAGCCGGCACACGAGTCGGTCGCCGGGATGGAGGGGTTGTTGCCCGGGCAGCCGCGGTCGACGATCGTGTTCGCCGTGCCCTCGGTGAGCCAGTTGTCGCTCCCGAGGTACATCCGGGCGATCACGCCGACCACGTTCTGCGTCCGGTCCCAGGTCGTCGGCGTGACATCGACGGTCCCGGGCTCGGTGACCTCGAAGAACCGGTTCCACGTCTTGGTCGCCTCGTTCACGCCCGACTTGAGCTTGATGGTCTGGTGGGCGACGTTGGCCGAGGTCGCGCCGACCTGCTTCTGGAGCTCGCTCTTCACTGTGAGGACGTAGTTGCCGTCGGCGAGCGTCAGCTGCGGCGTGCAGCCGATGCTGTTCAGGTAGCCATCCCAGAGCTTGCCGTCCTGGAACGGGATCGAGACCCAGGCCCGCATGTACGACCCGTTCAGGCTCTGCACCGCGGGACTGCCGCCGCTGGCCGGGAGGTCGACGTAGTCCTCGCCGAAGCCGGCGTCGACGTACGAGACCTTCAGGTCGAAGCAGACGCGGGTGCCGGTCGGCGGGGGCGGTACGTCCGGTGCCGGCGCGGTCGTGTCGAAGTCGTAGGCCGAGGTTCCGCCGCCGAGGGTATAGCCCTTGCCTCCGACCGGCGGCAGGGTGGCGACGTCGACCATCGCTCGACCGTCCCAGAACCGCCCGACCGGGCGCACGAGCACCGCCGGATCGAGGCGCGCACCGCGCTCCAGCGCGCCCCCGACGTCGTAGCTGAGAGCGATCTTGTAGCCGGGCTGGTGCTCGATGGTGACCGGATCGGAGATCGAGGCGAAGGTCACCTGACCGTCGGCGACCGACAGCTCGGCGCGCAGGCTCGACAGGGTGCCGACGCTCTGCACCGGCAGCGCGTCCGCCGCGATCTGGAACCGGCGGCGCTCGCCGGCGCCGAGCCGGAAGGTGCCGCTCTCCAGGCCGTCGATCCGGATGCGGGCCGACCGGCCGTCGAGCCCGTCGCCGGCCAGCCACGCGGCGACCTGGGTGTCGTCACGGCGCAGGCTCACGATCTCGACCGCGAGCGATCCGCCGGAGCAGGTGGCCGCCTCGCAGCCGCGGTCGATCCACATCGCCACGCCCCCCGGCCAGCTGGAGGCCTCGGCGGCGCTCATGCCTTCCTCCAGCCCCTGGGCCACCTCCGTTTCGGGGTCGAGATCGTCGCCGGGCGACGGTGGATCGGAACAGGCGACGGCGAGCACGAGGGCGGCCGCCAGCTTCGTGATTGGTAGTTTCATGTCCGTGCAACGCGGGACCCCGAGGATCTTCCCGTCCACCGGGCACCGGCGCGATGCGCCTCGACTGGAGCTTGCCGCGGGGGCGCGTGCGGATCCGGCTTGCCGAATCGGCATGCCAGTTCGGCAAGCCAGGTAACAAGCATCGAGATCGGGACCGACGCACGGGAAAAATCCGTTCGCGATGCGTCGTTCCGGCGCGAGCTGGCCTGGTCCGCCGCCTGCTAGGAGGGTCTCTCCACAACAAGGAGATGAGCGAATGAGACAAGCGCTGCGTCTGATGTCGGCAGCTCTGGCCGTCGGGATCCTGGCAGCGCCTGGGCTGGCCCGGGCCCAGGACGTGACCATCCTCGTCGCCCAGGCCGGCACACCCGCCGAAGGCGCGGCGACCAGGCTCGCGAACGGCAAGACCGTGCTCGCCGAGCGGAAGCTGTTCAAGGCGTTCGACCTGGCCGCCGCGAAACTCGGCGAGTGCAAGACCTGCAAGGTCACGATCAAGGTCGCCGGCGGCACGCAGGTCGGCAAGGGTGGTGTCGGGCAATGGACCTTCCCCGAGGTCATCACCCCGGCCGCGACGCTCCATATCCTGGGCGGCTGGGACGCGAAGTTTGCCAGGCGCGCGCCGATGACCAACCCGACCGTGCTCGTCACGTCGAGGCCGCGCAGCGGGCCGATCGTCACCTTCGAGGGGAGGAAGCACGCGCTGAAGGAGCTCGTCTTCAGCGGCTTCGCCATCGATGTCGCCCCGGGCAACAACTACGACGCCGAGACCAACTCCCTTCTCAAGGGGACGTCATCGTCGTATCCGATGATCGCCTTTGGCTACCTCACGACCAGGCGCCTGGTCGTCGCCGACAACGTCTTCATGAACGCGGCCAACGCGGTCGGGGGACCGCACATCCGCGCCGCCGACGAGCACTCCGAGGTCATTGTCCGGAACAACCTGTTCCTCAACAACGTCTTCTGCTGGCAGGCGAGCGGCTCGACCGGCAAGTACACGCTGGAGCGCTACGTCTTCGAGGGGAACAGCTTCATCCTGAACTTCCCCTACAACCCGGACGCCACCACATCGAACCCGGGCGCCCTCGAGATCGGCAACGGGGAGACTGCGAAGGTCGTCGAGATCACCGGCAACCTCTTCGCGCACAACGTCGGCGGCGCGATCTTCATGCAATGGGACGACAAGAGGGGGCCGCCGATCACGATCAAGGGCAACCTCTTCTGGCAGAACGGCGCGCTCTTCGCCGGCAAGGGTGACGGCAAGGGCGCCATCGTCGGGAAGTTCAACCACAGCGCCGTGTACGGGTCGTACACCCCGGACGAGGCCGCCGACGACTTCTCCTGGACCATCAGCGGAAACGCCGTCGTCGATCCCGACCTGACCGTCCCGGTCCTCGACATGAAGGCGGTCTCCTACGGGAGGAAGCCGCCGGAGAAGAAGGAGGAGCCCGCCGGGGAGGTGGACTTCTTCGGCAACTCGAAGAGCGAGATCACGATGGATGCGGACGTGGCCATGGACGACTTCGCCGTGGACGGAAAGATCAAGAACTTCGCCCCGCGCATGCCCTTCAACGTAGAGGCCTTCCCGTTCGTCAAGAACGCCAAGGCCAAGAGGTACGGCGCGAGCCCGGAGCGTGTGCGATGACGGCGACGAGGGCGATCATGGTCCTCGCCGCTCTCGCCATGGTCTCGTCGGCGGCACGAGGCGACACGCTCGATCCCAGGAAGATGGAGGAGTACCGGAAGACGCTCGTGAAGCAGCTCGATCAGGTCGACAAGGATCTGGAGAAGGCGTCGACCAAGAATGGCGGGAGCGCGCTGAAGTCCGCCTACGGCCTCATGGACGACATCGAGCGCACGATCAACTCCTACGAGGACAACGCCAAGGACGACAGGACGGGCGAGCAGAACGTCAAGGACTGGCGCTACGTCCACGGCCAGGTCGAGGGGGCGATGAAGGACCTCATCGTCATGCAGGCGAGGCAGCACGAACAGGACGCCGGGCCAAAGGTCTGCGCCGATGCCGAGGCCAAGCTCCGGAAGTCGATCGAGGACGACGTCGACAAGGCCAGCTCCAGGGGCACGGAGGGGAGCGACGCGCGGACGCGCGCCGTCCACGACGCGGTCAAGAAGATCAAGGCCGACGCCGAAGACCTGAAGAAGATGGTCACCGGCGGGATCGACAGGTTCGACGATCACCTGAAGGCGCTCGATCGCACCGCAGATCAGCTCAAGGGCTTTCGCGCCCGGAGCGACGAGTGGGGGAAGATCGACGAGGAGCTCGGGATCCAGGCGGCCGCGATCTTCGGCTACTACCAGGATGCCAACCGCAAGGTCCACGGCGCCTGCGCGAAGATCATGGCGGGCCAGGACAACCCGGACGTGAAGGCGATCCTGCTCGGCATCGAACGCGCGACAAAGTCGGGTCGCGACGCCGCCGGCGAGGCGAGCGAGGACTACGACAACTGGATCGAGCGCCTCCGGGTGATCCGGACCTGGCACGAGGAGGGAGAGGAGGCGATCCGCAAGGCGCTGTGCGAAGCGGACGAGGACGCGGACGATGTCATCGTGCTCTCCGGAATCGAGGAGGTCGTGAACGACGTCGTCCGCCGCCTCGCCGCGGAGTGGAAGATCATCGAGCACGACGGCCTGGCGCTGCTGGCGAGCCTCAAGGACCCCAAGCTGGCCACCGATGTGAGGAAGAAGATGACCTCGATCGGCAAGTCGCTGAAGAGCCGCATCCTCAGGGGGACGAACAACCCGGTGCTCCGCGCTAGGTTGGAGATCGGCAAGGACGCTCACAAGGACTACCAGGACGCGAACTGCCCCACGTCGGGCGAAGTGACGCTCGACAACCACAAGCGCATCGATTGCGTCGTCTTGCGCGGCAACGTCTGTGAGGTCTTCGAGCTCAAGCCGGACACCATCGCCGGCCGGAAGCGCGCGCAGGTGGAGGCGAACAAGTACGTCGAGATGATCCAGGAGCAGTGGGTCGCCGACCCTGCCTCCTTCACGAAGAAGGGATCGAAGCTCCAGATCTTTCTCGGCTGCGTGAAGCCGGGCAGGAAGTCACTGAACCTCGAGCCGAGGCCCGCCTACTACCCGTTCTGTCCAGCCACCCTCGACGTCGAGGACACGGGCGACTGGGACCTGAAGTGAGGCGCGGCTGCTGAAGCCCCCACGCGCAGGAAGGCCGGCTATGGGATCAGCAGCACGCGACCCTTGACGCCGCGCGCTTCGATGAGCGCGTGCGCCTCGGCCGCGCTCGCGAGCGGAAATGTCCGGTGGGCGGGAGCGGCGAGCTTGCCGGTGCGCTGGAGCGCGACGATGTCCGCCATCGCGGCGCGCAGCGACGGACCATCGAGTGACTCCGACGAATATCCGGTGAGCGCGATGCCGCGCAGGAGCTCCCAGACGCTGAAGTCGGCGCGATCGCCCGCCATCGCGCCGACGACACTCAGGCGGCCGCGGTCGGCCAGCGACCGGCAAAGCCCCTCGAACAGCGGGCCCGCGACGCAGTCGAGGATGCCGTCGAACGAGCCCGGGGCGAGCGTCGCCGGATCGGTCACGACCTGGGTCGCGCCGAGTGAGCGCAGATAGTCCTCGCTGCCCGGTCGAGCGATCGCCGTGACGGTCGCCCCGCGCGCCGCGGCGATCGCGGTCGCGAGCGAGCCCACACCTCCGGCCGCGCCGGTCACCGCGATCCGTCGGCCCTGGAGCTGCGCGAGCCCTTGATGCGCGGTCACCGCGGCAAGGCCGAATGCGGCCGCGACCAGCGGATCGAGATCGGCCGGCAGCGTGGCGACGGCATCGGCCGCCACGGTCACGACCTCCTGATACCCACCCGGCCGCTGGCTGCGCACGCCGCCGAGCCCCTGCATCATCGTGATGGCGAGCTCGCCCGGCCGGACGCTCGTGACGGCGCTGCCGACCTCGGACACTTCGCCGACCACCTCGAGACCGGGCACGTACGGGAACGGATCGCGCCGCCTGATCGTCCAGGCGCCGGCGCGGATCTCGAGATCCGAGTGATTGATCGCCGCCGCGATGGTGCGGATCCGG
>DATHKR010000021.1:0-32133 GCA_035489015.1 Kofleriaceae bacterium
TCGGGCTGGCCATGACGCTGGTCGGCAGCCGCGCCGACCGCGCGCGCTCGGTGCGGACCGCCTTCGACGTGTGGAACCGCGCCACCCTCGCCTTCCTCGACGCCCACCTCGCGGGCGCCAGGCACGGCGCCGGGGCCCGGCGGCCGCTCATCGCGTCGAACACGGCGTCGGTGGTCGTCACCCGGATCGCGGCCGAGCGGCCGACCGTCTCGCGCGCCGAGCTGTTCAACGAGATCGCCGATCGCGGGGCCGCCGCGGTGGTCGCCGACCTGGGCCGGCGCGCGGGCCCCGCCGGCCGCCCGGTCAGCGGTCCTCGGGTCGCCGAGCGCGACCTCACCATGGCGGCGTACGGCGTCCTCCTCTCGGGCCAGCCGGTCGAGTCGATCCCGGTGTTCGAGCTGCTGGCCAGGCTCTACCCGCGCTCGGCCAACGCCCACGACAGCCTGGCCGATGCGTACCTGGCCTCCGGCGACCGGGCCCGCGCGCTCACCCACACCCGGCGGGCACGACAGCTGCTCGACGCCGACCGCAGCCTGCCCGCCGACCGCCGCGCGCCGATCCAGAAGAGCATCGACGACAAGCTCCGCCAGCTGCGGTGAGGGGGAAGCCCGCCGCACCGCTCGCCGGTCGGGAGCACTATGGCCACTGCATGTCGCGCCGCGCGCTCACCGTGCTGGTCGTGGCGCTGGTCTCCACCGCGGCCGGCGTCTACTTCGCGACCCAGGTCCAGCTCGCCTACCCACCGTCGGTGCGCAGCTCGTGGG
Organism: Kofleriaceae bacterium; assembly: GCA_035489015.1. GTDB lineage: Bacteria > Myxococcota_A > Polyangia > Haliangiales > Haliangiaceae > DATFRY01. The sequence goes on from DATHKR010000021.1 coordinate 765, forward strand.
GCAAGGCGCTCGCGGTCAACCTGGTCCACTACTGGGTCTGGGGCGCGGCGGTCCCGCTGGTGGTCGCCGCCGCGCGCCGCTTCCCGCTCGACGCGCACGGCTGGCGGCGCCACGTCCCGCTTCACCTCGCGCTCGGCGCCGTCGCGACCCTGGCCCAGCTCGCGGTGGTCTGGATCGCGCTCGGCGTCGCGGCCGCGTGGCGCGGCGCGCCGGCCCCCGGGCTCGCCGCGATCGTCCAGACCAACTTTCACTCGAGCTACCCGACCTACTGGGTCATCCTCCTGGCCGCGACCGCGTGGCGCGCGGCCGGGCTGCGAGCGCGGCTGGCCGAGGCGCGGGTCGACGCGCTGCGCGCCCAGCTCCAGCCGCACTTTCTCTTCAACGCGCTCAACTCGGTGAGCTCGCTCATGTACACCGACCCGGAGGCGGCCGACGCGATGATCGCGCGGCTCTCCGAGCTGCTCCGCCTCACCCTGCGCAGCGACCCGCGCCGCGAGATCCCGCTCGGCGAGGAGCTCGACCTGGTCGACAGGTATCTCGACATCGAGCGCATCCGGTTCGAGGAGCGCCTGCGGGTCACCATCGACGTGGAGGCGGCCGCGAGCGCCGCGCTGGTCCCGCCATTCCTGCTCCAGCCGCTGGTCGAGAACGCAATCCGCCACGCGGTGGCGCCGCGGCCCGAGGGAGGTCGACTCGAGATCGCGGCCTGGCTCGAGGGCGGCGCGGTCCGCATCCGCGTCGCCGACCACGGCCCCGGGCTGGCGGCCGGCGGCGAGGTCACCGGCGGCGAGGTCACCGGCGGGGTCGGCCTGGCCAACACGCGCGCCCGGCTGGACGAGATGTACGGCTCCGAAGGCTACCTGGAGCTGGAGGCGGGCGCGGACGGCGGGCTGGCCGCGCTGGTCCGGGTGCCGCAGCGGCCGCGCGGGGGGCGGTCATGACCCTGCGCGTGCTCATCGTCGACGACGAGCGGCTGGCCCGGGCCAAGCTGCGCGGGTACCTCGCCGCCGAGCCGGACGTCGAGGTCGTCGGCGAGTGCGGCAGCGGCGCCGAGGCGGTCGCCGCGATCCGCCAGCTCCACCCCGACGTCGTCTTCCTCGACGTCGAGATGCCGGCCGGCACCGGCTTCGACGTCCTGGCCCAGGTCGGCGCGGCGGCGATGGCGGTCGTGTTCGTGACCGCCCACGACGAGTACGCCGTGCGCGCCTTCGAGGTGGAGGCGCTCGACTACCTTCTGAAGCCGTTCGACCGCACCCGCCTCCGCCGCGCCCTGGCCCGCGCGCGCGCCAGCGTCCGCCCGCTCACCCGGATCATGGTGCGCGCCGGCGACCGCATCCGCTTCGTGCCGGTCGAGGCGATCGACTGGATCGAGGCGGCCGACAACTACGCGACCATCCACGCCGGGGCCGACGAGCATCTCCTGCGCGAGGCGCTGGTCCGGCTCGAGGCCCGGCTCGACCCGGCCCACTTCTCCCGCGTCCACCGCCGGCTGATCGTGAACCTGGACGCGATCACCGGGATGCGAGCCCTGACCCACGGCGACCAGGAGGTCGTCCTGCGCACCGGCGTTCGCCTGCCGGTCGGCCGCAGCCACCGCACCCGGTTCCTCGAGCTGATCGCCGGCCGCCGGCCACCTTGAGGGCGATCGACCGCCTCACTCGTCGCCGGCCAGGTCGTCCTCCGCCAGGATGCGGTACAGCGCGCGCCGCGCCGAGATCAGGCTCTTGCGGGCCTCGGCGATCTGGGCCTGGTTGCCGGTCTGCACCACCTGCATGGCCGCCGCGCCGATCTGGCCGGCCAGACCGAACAGCTCCAGCGACGGATCGTCGGCCGCGCTGGCCGCCGACTCCCACGGGGCGGACCCGGCCGCGCCCTCGTCGCGGGCCACCTTGCGCCCGCGCTCGGTCAGCTCGAAGACCCGGCCGCCGGCGCCGGTCTCGGCGCGGATCAGCCCCTCGTCCTCGAGCAGCTGCAGGGCCGGATAGACCGATCCGGGGCTGGGCCGCCACATGCCGCGGCTGCGGGTCTCGAGCTCCTGCATGATCTGGTAGCCGTTGCACGGCTGCTCGGCCAGGAGCGCGAGGATGCCGGCGCGGACGTCGCCGCGCTTCATGCGCCCGCCGCGGCGGAACCAGCGCGGCATGAACATGCCGCCGAACGGCGGGCCGGGGGGCATGCCGAACGGCGGGCCGCCGAAGCCGGGGGGGCCGTGGCCGTGGCCGGGGCCGCGCCCGCGGCCGCCGCGACCACCGCCGCGGCCTGCCGCCCACCGGCTCCATCGATCGTCGGGATTCCAGTCCGAGTGATGCATCTCCGAGTCCTTTGCTATCGCGTGTGCGAATTTCTTTGAGCTATCTCGACCTATCGCAACCAGTTGTGACGGTCTTTGACTGATCGAGATGTGTCAAAGATATATCGTCCAGCGCGGCGCCGGTCAAGCCCCTTCGGTGCGGAGCATGTGGATGAGGTCGGTCACGCCCGGATCCACCCCGAGCTGGAAGAGGAGCGCGGTGACCTGTCCGCGGTGGTGGGTCTGGTGATTGAAGACGTGCGACACGGGGAGCCACAGCGGGCTCGCGAACGCCTTGCCGGCCACGTTGCGGTACTGGAGCGGCGCGGCGACGTCCGCCTCGCTCAGCGACTCGATCCACGCGGTGAGGTCGTCGTCGGTCTTCTCCCGCTCGCGCCGGAGCTGGTCGAAATCGGCGTACAGCTCCTGGTCGAGGCCGGTGAACGCGATGACCGTCCCGTCGGCGGCCAGCGACTGGCCGCGCGCCGGATCCATGGTCAGGCGGCCCAGCCACACCCGGTCGGCCACCAGCAGATGATTGAGCGTCCCGTGCAGCGAGCGGAAGAACGCCCCGACGTCGCGCTTGCGCTGCTCGTCGTCGAGCCGGGCGCTGGCGTCGTACAGGCGCCGGTTCATCCAGCGGTTGTAGCGGGCCATGGCGCGGTAGTGGTCGGTCAGCATGAGGACGCCTCCTTCTGGCGATCGAGCGGATCGGATCGTCGAGCGGATCGGGGATGAGATGCGTGGGCCGCGCCGGCCGGTGCGCGCCGCGCGAGCTTCGCGTCCCTCGCATCCACCGCGGTGATACCATCGACCCGGGTGGAGAGCTCCGGCGCCGACAGACCGCTCCCGCGCGCGCTCGTCGCCCGCTTCGCCGAGGTGGTCGGGGAGTCGAGCTGCATCTCCGATCCGGCCGCCCTCCGCACCTACGAGTGCGACGCGCTGGCCGGCTTCCGGGTGCGACCGGGGCTGGTCGTGTTGCCGAGGTCGACCGACGAGGTCGTGGCGGTGGTGATGCTGGCCCGCGCGGCCGGGCTGCCGATCGTGCCGCGCGGCTCGGGCACCGGCCTGTCGGGCGGGGCGCTGCCGGTCCCCGGCTGCGTCGTGCTCGGGCTGTCGCGGATGAAGCGCATCCTCGAGATCGATCTCGACAACCAGTGGATGCGCGTCGAGCCGGGCGTCATCAACCTCGAGATCTCGCGCCGGCTGGCGCCGCACGGCTACTACTACGCGCCGGATCCGTCGTCGCAGCAGGTCTGCACCATCGGCGGCAACGTGGCCGAGAACTCGGGCGGCGCCCACTGCCTCAAGTACGGGTTCACCACCAACCACGTGCTCGGCGCGACGATGGTGCTGGCCGACGGCGCGGTGGTCCAGCTGGGCGGGCCGGTGCTCGACGCGACCGGCTACGACCTCCGCTCGGCGCTGGTCGGCAGCGAGGGCATGCTCGGGGTGGTCACCGAGGTGGTGCTGCGCATCCTGCGCGCGCCGCAGGCCACCCGCACCTTCTTCGCCACGTTCCCGTCCACCTCCGAGGCCGGCCAGGCGGTGTCGCTCATCGTCGCCGCCGGCATCGTGCCGGCCGCCATCGAGATGATGGACCGGCTGGCCATCCGCGCGATCGTGGCCGCGACCGGGGTGGACTGGCCCGACGTGGGCGCGGCGCTGCTCATGGACGTGGACGGGACCGCGGCCGAGGTCGAGCACACCGCGTCCGAGGCGACCCGGCTGGTGCGCGAGGCCGGCGCGCTCGAGGTCCGCGTCCCGCGCGACCCGACCGAGCGCGACGTGATGTGGCGCGGGCGCAAGAGCGCGTTCGCCGCCATGGGCCGCATCAGCCCCAACTACGTGGTGCAGGACGGCGTCATCCCGCGCTCCGACATCGCCCGGGTGCTGCTCGAGATCGAGGGGCTTTCGGCCCGCAGCGGGCTGCGCATCGCCAACGTGTTCCACGCCGGCGACGGCAACCTGCACCCGCTCATCCTCTACGACGCGGCGGTGCCGGGCCAGGAGCAGCTGGCCGAGGAGACCGGCGCGGAGATCCTGCGCATGTGCGTGCGCGCGGGAGGATCGATCACCGGCGAGCACGGCGTCGGGGCCGACAAGGCCGCGTCGATGGCGGAGATGTTCAGCGAGGACGACCTGGCCACCATGAACCTGGTGCGCTGCGCGTTCGACCCGGAGACGCGCTTCAACCCGGGCAAGGTCTTCCCCACCCCGCGCCTGTGCGGCGACCGACCCGGCCCGTACGTGGCCCACACCGCCGAGCTGGCCGGGCTGGCAGGGCGCGGCTGATGGCGACCACCTCGCGCCCCGGTGAGGTGCGCGACGCCGTGGCCGGCGCGGTGCCCGAGCGGGTGTTCGAGCCGGTCAACGCCGACGAGTGCACCGAGGTGATGGCGCGCGAGGGTGGCCGGATCGGCTTCATCGGCGGCGGCACCGAGCTGGCGCTGGGATCCGCACCGGCCGCGCTCGACGCCGTGGTGCGGACCGGGCGCATGTCGCGCATCCTCGAGTACGCGCCGGCCGACATGGTGCTGATCGCCGAGGCCGGCGTCACGCTGGCCCAGGTGCAGGCGGTGGCGCGGCAGGAGGGCCAGATGCTGGCGCTCGATCCGCCGCTGCCCGAGCGCGCGACCCTGGGCGGGCTGGTCGCGACGGGAGGGTTCGGCCCGCGCCGCGCGCGCTACGGGGCGATCCGCGACCTCATCCTGGGCGTCGCGCTGGTCCGCGCCGACGGGGTGCTGGCCCGCGGCGGAGGCAAGGTGGTGAAGAACGTGGCCGGGTTCGACCTGCCCAAGCTCCTGTGCGGCTCGCTCGGCACGCTCGGGCTCATCGCCGAGGCCACCTTCCGCCTGCATCCGCTCCCCGAGGCCAGCGCGACCGCGATGTGCGCCGGCCTGACCGCGGCGCAGGTGGTGGCGCTGATGGCGGACGCGCGCCAGGCTCAGCTCGAGCCGTCCAGCGGGGTGGCGCTGCGCGGCGGCGGCGGCTTCGACCTGGGCATCCGCTTCGACGGCTTCGCCGCCGGGGTGCGCGAGCAGGTGACCCGCATGGGCGCGATCGCGCGCGCGGCCGGGCTGTCGTGCGAGATCGTGGCCGACGACGCCGCGGCGCGGCGCCGGCACGACCAGGCGCGGGTGGCCGGGCCGCTGCGGGTGAAGCTGACCGCGCTGCCGGCTCGCCTGGCCGAGGTCGACGCGCTGTTGGCCCCGGTGCTCGCCGCGCTCGCCGGCGGCTCGTTCGCCTGGTACCCGTCGCTCGGGATCGGCTTCGCCGGCGGCGAGGTGGCCGACGAGGCGGCGGCGTCCGCGGCGCTGGCGGTGGCGCGCGCCAGCCTGGTCGCGGCCGGCGGCTCGCTGGTGGTCGAGGCCGCGCCGCCCGGGCTGCGCTCGATCGATCCGTGGGGGCCACCGCCGCCGGCGTTCGCGCTCATGACCGCGCTCAAGCAGCGCTTCGATCCGGACGGCCGGCTCAACCCGGGCCGCTTCGTCGGAGGTCTGTAGACATGCCGGACCGCGAGCTCATCGACCGCTGCGTCCACTGCGGCTTCTGCCTGCCCGCCTGCCCCACCTACCAGACCTGGGGCGAGGAGATGGACTCGCCGCGCGGGCGCATCTATCTGATGAAGGCGGTGGCGGAGGGGGACGAGACGCTGCGCGCGCCGCTGGTCATGCACTTCGATCGCTGCCTGGGCTGCATGGGCTGCGTCACCGCGTGCCCGTCGGGCGTGGACTACGAGGCGCTCATCGAGCAGACCCGCGCCGAGGTCGAACGCGATCATCGCCGCGCGCTGTCCGACCGGCTGTTCCGTGCGCTCATCTTCTGGCTGTTCCCCCACCCGCGCCGGCTCCGGCTCGCGCTGGTGGCCCAGCTCCTCTACACGAGGAGCGGCCTGCGCTGGCTGGTCCACCGCCTGCGCCTCGATCGAATGCTGCCGCGCCGGCTGCGCGCGCTCGAGTCGCTGATGCCGCCGGTGTCCATGGATCACGTGCGCGCGCGGCTGCCCGAGTCGGTCACCGCCGACGGACCGCGCCGGGCCCGGGTCGCGCTCCTGCTCGGCTGCGTGCAGCGGGTCTACTTCCCCGGCATCAACCAGGCGACCCTGCGCGTCCTGCGCGCCGAGGGCTGCGACGTGATCGTGCCGGCCGACCTCGGCTGCTGCGGCGCGCTGTCGCTGCACTCCGGCCGCGAAGACGAGGCCCGCCGCCTGGCCCGGGCCGCGATCGAGTCGCTCGAGCGCGCCCAGGTGGACGCGATCGCGGTCAACGCGGCCGGCTGCGGATCCGCGATGAAGCACTGGGCGCGCCTGTTCGCCGCCGATCCGGCCTGGGCCGCGCGCGCCGCCGCGGTCGCCGCCCGGGTGAAGGACGTGAGCGAGCTCCTGGTCGAGCTCGGCCCGGTCGCGCCGCGCCACCCGCTGCCGGTCAAGCTCGCCTACCACGACTCCTGCCACCTGCTCCACGCCCAGAAGATCCGCACCCAGCCGCGCGAGCTGCTCGGCGCGATCCCCGGCGTCGAGCTCACCTCGCTGGCCGACGCGGAGCAGTGCTGCGGCAGCGCCGGGGTCTACAACCTGCTCGAGCCGGAGAGCGCCCGCGCCATCGGCCTGCGCAAGGTGGACGCGGTGCTCGCCGCCGCGCCCGACGTCCTGGTCAGCGCCAACCCGGGCTGCACCCTCCACATCCAGATGCTGCTGCGCGAGCGCGGCAGCGCGATCCGCACCGCCCACCCGATCGAGGTGATCGACGCGTCGATCCGCGGCGTGCCGATCCCGTAGCGGACCGACCAGATCATCGCGGTGCTCGCCCCGCCGGTGAAACAGGCGAAGCAGCGACCCGCGCGCCGACGACGCGCGGTCGTCGTGTGATCACCCCTGGTTCGGGGCGACCGGTACAGGCGTGATTCGATCGCGAGGCCGCGGCCGACTGCAGGGCAGGAGAAGTCGCCGGACCCGCGTCGAAGATTGGTGGCACGTCAGTTGTAAGGAACCTCGCCTGGGACGGTAGGCCTACCCGCTCCCTCGATCGAGCCGCCACTCGCGCACGAGGAGACCCGTCCGTGAAACGACTGAACGCACTCATCGCGACCCTCGCACTCGGCGGCACCATCGCCGCCACCTCCACACGGCATGCCGACGCCTTCCGCCCGGTGCCGGTCGCCGGGTCGATCGGGGATCCCGGGGACGCCACCGCGGCCCTTCCGCTCACCGGGCCCCTCTCCTCGGTGCAGGCCGCCTACTTCGCCCTGTTCGTCCTCTGGCTGGAGGGGGATCAGGAAGCAGGACGAGCGCGGCTCGCGCCGATCGAGCTGCCCGAGGCCGCGCTCGACCTCCCCTAGACACGTGCGCGGTCACCTGGCGGCCCTCGTGCCGGGGTAAGCTCTCCGCCCGTTGGTTCCGGCGCGACAGAAGCTCCTCGACGCGATCCGAGCGCGCCCCGAGGACGATGACCTCCGGCTCGTCTACGCCGATGCGCTCGAAGAGGCGGGAGACGTCGAGCAGGCGGAGTTCATCCGCACCGGGATCGCGATCGCGCAGGACCGGGCGACGCCTGCGGAGAAGGCGCGGGCGACCGAGCTCGAGAGCCTCCATGGCGAACGATTCGTCGGGCCGGTCGTCGCGGAGCACGCGGAGGGTTGGTCGTTTCGTCGAGGTCTCGTCGATACGATCCGCAGCGTGCCGCCCTGCACGCTGGCGGATCACGCGGACGAGATCCTTGGCTGGGCGCCGATTCATACGCTCGTGCTCGGTGATGCCGAGGACGATCCCTACGACGGCGGCTGGGAGCAGTGGCCCGACCACACGCTCGCCGCCGCGAGGAGACTCGCGGCCTGTCCGCACCTCGCGCACCTCGTGACGCTCGACATGAGTCAGGGCGCCCTCGGCGACCAGAACGACGAGGGAGCCCGATTGAGGCTTCTCCTCGAGTCGCCCCATCTGAAGAGGCTCGAGACGATCCTCATCGGATCGGAGTGCTCGACGGCGGCGGCGATCGCGATCGCCGAGGCGCACGAGCGCCTTCCCGCGCTACGGGTGCTTCGCTTCGGTGCCCCGCTCGGCAACGGTCGCGTCGGTGACGCGGGCGCCCGGGCGATCGCGGCTTCCCCGCTGTGTGCCCGGCTCGAGGTCCTCGAGATCCTCGCGTCCGACGTCACCCGCGAAGGGTTCGAGCCACTGGCCGGTTCGTTTCGCTCGCTCCGCGAGCTCCACCTGGGAGGCACGTGGTACGTGCAGAACCCGATCGGTGCGGCGGGCGCGATCGCGCTTGCCGAGTCGACCGGCGTCTCCAATCTCGAGACGCTCGATCTCGGGGGCGCCGGAGTCGGCGATGACGGCGCGATCGCGATCGCCTCCGCGCCATGGCTCGCGAGCGTGCGCTACCTGGACCTCAGCGACAACGATCTGACGGACCGGAGCGCGCTCGCGATCGCACGCTCGCCCTTCGCGAAGAGTCTCGAGCACCTCGCTCTGGCCTACGGCGCCGTCCACCCCGTGCGCACGAACGCGATCAGCGACGCCGCGATCGCCACGCTGTTCGCGTCGATCCCGAGCCTCGACGACGTCCGCGTCGGCGCGGACGGCGGAACCCGTCTCCCCCGTCCGCGGTGAGAACGCGCCCAGCTCGGCGCGGACCTGGCCCCGCGCCGGATCGGCTCAAGAGGAGTGGCGTCGAGGCGGGTCCAGAGCGGACTTGCCGACGGTGCCACGGTGGGGCTACAAGCTCATCCATGGCGTTCCTCGACTGGTGGGTTCCGGAAGAGTCCTCGCCGTCGGGCGAGGTGGAGCGGCTGACCGCCCTGGCGAACTTCTCCGTCTCCGCGTGGAGAGCCGTCGGCGGCCGGTTGATCGCCACCGACCGAACGCTCCTGTTCCGACCGACCCGGCTGGAACGCAAGCTAGGCCAGCGTGTGTGGCGCGCGCCGCTTTCCTCCATCCGCGCGGTCGGCAAGAAGCCGCCCACCGGCGGTCTCTTCAACGGGGGCCTGCGCACTCGCCTTCGGGTCGTCACCCAGGACGACGTCGAGCACCTGTTCGTCGTGAACAAGCTCGACGCCCTCGTGACGCAGCTCGATGCCCTCGTGCGATCGGCGGGGCCTACGCCCGGTCACGCCGAGAGGTAAAGGTGGGGTGCGCCACCGGCGGCGCCGGCGGCTGGTGAGCGTGGCGGCGCCCGCATCGAGGGCCGTTCCGACGGCGAGCTCGCGCGCACCTCGCCGATGAGTCGGCGCTGGTCTTCGAGTCCAGCCGGCTTTGCTCGAAGACCAGCGCGGGCCGCGCGCAGGCCGACGCCGGCGGAGTAACCCGGCGTCGTCGCAGCACCCACATCGGCATGGGCAGGGCACATCCATTGCTCTCAGGGGGGGACGATGCGGCACTCCGGCGCCCGACACTCCTGGCCGCGACCCCTCGCCCGCCTCGCCGCGGATCGCCGCGGCGTCGGCCTGGTCGAGATGCTCATCCTGGTGGTCGCGCTCGCCCTGGGCGCGCTCTTCGCCGTGCGCGCCTTTGCGGGCGACGTGAGCGACAGGATGGCGTGCGCCGGGGACGCCATCAACACGCTGACCCCGGGCGCGGCGCGCTGCGCCGACGGCGACGGCAGCGGGAACGGCGGCGGCGACGCCACGATCCCCGGGCAGAACGGCGCCCCGGGACCGGGCGACACCGGCGACGGGATCGAGTCGAGCGAGGTGGTCCCCGGCGACGACCCGGCCGCGCCGGGCGGCAACCAGCCCGCACGGCCCGGCGCCGAGGATCCGGCCGCCGAGGACGAGGGCAGCGGCCTCAAGGCCGGCGGCGAGGGCGGCGTCGACGGCTTCAACAGGACGAAGACCACCTCGGGCAACAAGAGCTTCGGCGGCGCCCCGCCCAAGAGCGCCGCGGATCAGGCCAAGGACAGGCGCAAGAAGGGCGCCGATCCGAAGGTCGAGGGCCGGGTCGAGAAGACCCTCTTCGACGAGGAGGGCGCGCTCGGCGAAAAGGAGTTCTTCGGCGGCAGCGAGAGGGGCTCCTTCGGCTTCGGCAAGGCGCCCGGCAACGTGTTCGCCGCCGCCAACAAGGACGGCGTCGAGGCCGGCATCAAGGTCGAGGGCAAGGCGTCGGTCGCGAACCTCCAGGGCGAGCACACGCTCCCCGGCGGCATCGAGGAGTCGCACGAGGTCGACATCCTCGACGTGAAGGGCTCTCTCGAGGGCAGGGTCGGCATCGGCAAGGACGTCGTCGGCGCGACCGTGTCGGGCGAGCTCGGCGCCAACATCGCCGAGGTCTCCGCCGAGGCCAAGAAGACGTTCAAGATCCCCTTCACCGACTTCGGCATCGAGATCGGCGGCAGCGGCTCCGCGTCGGCCGGCGCCAACATCGGCGGCGAGGCGACCGCCGGCTTCTTCAAGGGAGACGACGGCAAGAGCCGCATCGGCCTGTCGGCCGGGTTCAACGCCGCCCTCGGCCTCGGCCTGGGAGGCAAGCTCTCCCTCAACGTGGTTTTCTGATCGGCTAGAGTCATCGAAAGGCACTCCATGTCCCGCCTCCGGTCCATCGAAGCCGTCCTCATCGCCGCGGTCGCGTCGGCCACGTGGCTCGCCTTCCCCGGCCCCACCGACGCGAAGCCGGGCAAGTCGAAGCCAGCCATGCAAGAGGATCTCCTCCCCCACGACAACGTCGTCCCGCCCAAGGTCCTCGAGAGCGACTACGCCCGCATGCGGGTGACGCCGTACAACGATCCGACGTTCTACTTCGAGCTCGTCGTCCCCCGGACCTTCGAGAGCCAGCCGGTCTCGGTCACCCGCCAGGAGCTCGCGCACGACAACGAGTCCCCCTTGCCGATGGGCGAGTTCCGCCCGAAGAACGACGCGACCGTCCTCATCGAGGCCCGCTACGTCCGCGTCCCCGAGAAGGTCACGCTCGACCGCTTCCTGGCCGTCTACGCCGAGCAGTCCAGGTTCGAGATCGTGACGCGGCAGCGCGGCGAGTACAGCGGGCGCAAGATCGCGGAGGCGCTCCTCCGCATCGAGTCCCCGACGCTGGGCAAGACGCTGACCCGCGTGACGGTGTCCCGCCGCGGCGACCTCATCTTCATGGTGGCCGGCTCCACCCGCGAGAAGGACTACCCGAAGTGGAAGCAGGCCTTCGCGGTGGCGGCGCTCAGCTTCGATCCGAAGGGGAAGTGAACGGCGACGCTCCGGCCGACGAGCAGATCCGCCACGGCATCTAGGGGCTGGTCTGCACCGTGATCTCGCGCGTGATCGTCGTGTTCACGGTCTGGAGCAAGTTGCCGGTCAGACCGTCGGCCGTGTGACCGGTCCAGGTGCCGTCGATGGCCGCAGTCCTGGACTTGAATTCGCCCTCGAACTTCGTCGTGACCGGACCGAACACCTCCCTGCGCTTCGTCTTCTCCTGGATGTCGCCGAAGTGGTCGTTCGCCCAGCTCAGATCGAAGGTGATCGGCGCGCCGTCGCCGCAGACGATGATCTCGCCGGTGACCTGGTTCACCTCGCACCGGCTGATCGGGAACGTCGTCGTCACGTGCAGCGCGGCCGCCTGCCCGTTGATCGAGAAGCTGCCGTTCGGGATCTGGCCCGCGCCCTGGATGAAGACGAGGATGTCCGGGTCGGTCGGGTGAGGCTCGACGTAGCCGAAGTCGAGCCCCGAGGTGTTGGCGAGCTGATCCTTCGAGGCGGTGAGCGATCCGTTGGTCTCGTCACCTTCGTTCAGCAGCACGAAGGCGAAGCGGCCATTGACGTGGATCCGGGTCACCGCGTTGACCGCCAGCTGACTCGCCTCCGCGTCGAGCTCGGGCCCGGGCTCCTCCAGCGAGCATGCGGCGACCAGCACCACCACCACCATCCACTTCGTCGAGCTCCACATGGTTCCCCCCCTTGGCTCGTCGCCGCCCAGCGCGGCGCGCTAACCCCATCCCCATCTTCACCGCGAAGTGTCCACCGAGACATCCCCAATTCCTCGAGATCGCGTTTCGGGGCCGGCAACGAACGCCTGGCTCGCGGTAACTCGTGGCTGGCAGACGGGAGCCCCGCTATCTTCGGGGCATGAGAACGGGTTCCGGTCGGGTGGGGTTGGTCGTCGTGTCGCTCGTCCTCGCATGCGGCGGCGACGACGACGGGGGTGGCGGCGGAGCGCTGGCCGACGGCTCGGTCGTCGACGCGAGCCGCGGAGAGGACGACGCAGGTCGGCTCGACGGCGGCCGCCCCGACGCCAGCCCGCCGGACGCCGCCGGTGACCTCGACGCCGCCGGTGATCTCGACGCCGCCGTGGCCGATGCGGGATCCCCCGATGCCGCGGGGCCTGGGTTGGTCACCGTGACGGTCGAGTGGTCGCCGTACCCGCGGGATGGGGCCACGGTGTTCTTCCTGCGCTCCGACGACTCGGTCATCGACGTCGTGTCCACCGACGAGAACGGAAGAGCCCAGGCGATGTACGACGCGCCCGGCACGGTGGTCATCCAGATGGGCGTCGGGATCCCGACCTCGCAGCAGGCGCTGGTGGCGTACCTCGACGTGCCGCCCGGCACGGACATCTACTCCGGCGCCGACACCCTCGATCGCAGCGCCACGATCACCGTCACCGGCCCTTCGATCGAGAATCCGCAACTGTTCGGGATCGAGACGGCATGCGGTCGGAGGAACTCGACCACGCCCACCGTGACGGCCACGATCGAGCTCTGCGAGCCCGAGACCCACGTGGTCTGGCTGGCGAGCGGCATCGTGGACGGGCAGCCCCGGGCGTTCAGCGCCTTCCTCCCGTCCATGCCGGTCGAGGACGGCGCCTCGGCCGAGGTCACGGGGCCGCTGCGCGAGGACCTCGTCCAGAACACCCGCGTGACTGGCTTCCCCGACGCCTTCGAGGCCACCCTCTTCTACCGGGTCTACAGCGAGCACGGGGTCGTGCAGGAGGGCTCGCAACACGACACCCTGACGCCGGTGGACGGGTCGGTGGAGGTGGCCGACCCGTTCCACGATCTGCGCGGGTTGGGCCTGCTCGGCCGCACCCTGACCACGATCTATCGCCCGGGGGACAACATCACCGACTACGCCGCCTGGGAGGAGCACGACGGCGTGACGAACACCGACCTCGCCCCGGTGAGCCCTGCCGCCCTGGAGGGCTCGGTGTTCCAGCGATCGAGCGCCACCTGGACCTGGACCGAGAGCAGCCCCGGCCTCGTCACCGCCGTGCAGGGGACCGTCGTGATCCAGGAGCCGGCCGAGCAGCTCTACTACTGGCGCCTGGTCGCGCCGAACGACGGAACGCCGGTCCGGATCCCGCGCCTGCCGCCCCCCTACGATCGGTTCAACGTGGACCCCGACTCCAACGTGACGTCGTCGAACCTCGAGCTACTCGGTCACACGCGCGGGTACGCGGCGGTACTGGCCGACCTCGAGAGCAACCTCTGGTTCTTCCAGGGGCGGCCAGGCGACCTGGTCACGCACACGTACGGCTTCGACCACATCATCGAGTAGCGCGCAGATCGCGTTCTCGGCGCGCGGGCCGGCCGACGGCGGATCCCCCGGCGCCTACAAGGACATCGATCGGGTCATGCGAGCCCAGCGCGACCTGGTGCGCATCGTGCGGCGGCTGCGACCGCTCCGGTCGTACAAGGCCGCGTGACGGGTCGCCGCGTCGCCTCGTCAGCGCCTGGGTGGACGGTCCGCGGCGAGCGCGGCGGCCTGGTCGGCGAGGCGGCGGGCGCGGGCAGGGTCTCGCCGGGCGGCGCGCAGGGCGCCGGCGAGCGCGAGCTGGGCGGCGGCTCGATCGGACGCGGGCAGCTTGGCTCGCTCGGCGATGCGGAGGGCGCGCTCCAGGGGGGCGATGGCTCGCGCCGGGCGCCTCGCCTCGCGCCAGGTGGCGGCGACGCCGCCGAGGAGCTCGATCAGGCGGGGGTCGTCGGGGCCGGTCGCTCGCTCGCCGATCGACAGGGCGCGGGTGTAGAGGGCGCGGGCGTCGGTGTGGCGGCGTTGGCGCTGGCGGACCTGGGCGAGGTTGACGAGGACGTCGATCAGGGCGGGGCTCTCGCGGCCGAGGGTGCGGTCGGTGCGGGCCAGCCGCTCCTCGAGGAGGGCGGCGGCGCGGTCGAGGTTGCCGTCGGCGGCGTGGGTCAGGGCGAGGTTGCCGAGCGCGCGCAGGGCGACCGGGTGATCGCGGCCGTGCGCCTTCTCGGCGATCCGCAGCGCTCGTTCGAAGTAGCGGCGCGCGCCGGGCATGTCGCCGGCGTCGCCCAGGACGCTGCCCGCGTTCATGAGCGGCGTGGCCAGGCCGAAGCTGTCCACGCTCGTGGCCGCCTCCTCCAGCGCGATGGCCCGCTCGTGGAGCGCGATGGCCTGGCGGGTGTCGCCTCGCCGCGCGACGACCTGGCCGAGGTTGACCAGCGGGACGACCAGGTCGGGATCGTCTTTGCCGTAGGCGGCCTCGAGGGTGGCGAGGGCCTGCTCGTGCGCGGCCTGGGCGGCCTCGAGGTCGCCCAGCTCGGCCATCATCGTTCCGGCCGCGCTCTGCATGAGGCCGACGTTGGGATGACCCGGGCCGTGCGCGGCGCGGTAGGCGTCCTGCGCGGCGCGGAAGGCGGCCAGCGCGTCCTTGTAGCGGCCGGCCTCGCGCGCGAACAGACCCTCGAGCTGGAGCGCGTCGGCGGCCAGGCGCCCGCGCGCGCCGGCGCGCTCGACCAGCGCCTTGCCCTGCCCGAGCCAGCGCTCGCCCTCGTCCTGCCGGCCCATCTCGATCCCGGTCAGGTAGGCGAGCGACAGGGCGGCGTCGGCCGCGGTGGCCTCGACGCCGGCGCGGGTGGCGGCGTAGAGCGCGGAGGTCAGAGCTTCCTCGGCGGCGCGGGCGTCGTGGACCGCGATCTCCGACTTGCCGAGGCGGAGGAGCGCGCCGGCCTCGATGGGCCCGTAGCCGATCTTGCGCGCGGCGTCGGCGATCCGCCGGGCCGCCTCGACGCTCTCGCGGTACTTGCCGGCCAGGCCGAGGGCGCCGGCGGCGGCCAGATCGCGCCGCAGGTCGGCGACCTGCGCGGCGGCGGCGGCGGGCGGCGCGGCGACCCGGGCGGCCAGGACCCGGGCCGCGTCGCACTCGCTGGCCGGCGGGAGGTCGTAGATCGCGCCGAGGGCGCGGGCGACCACCGCGGCGTCGGCGCGCGCGAACAGGCCGGTCAGCGCGGCGAGCTCCTCGCGCTGGCGATCGAGGCAGCTCGCGCGCAGGCCGAGCACCTCGTCGGACTGCTCGCCGGTCACGCGGCTGGCCCGGCAGCTCGCGTCGTGCACCCGGGCCAGCTCGCCGGCCCGGCGATCGAGGAGCGCCGCGGCCTCGGTCGCGATCGCGCCTGCCCGCGGCGAGCCCGACGCGGCAAAGGCGGACCGCATCGCGCCCCTGCGCGCCGCGTCCCAGGCCCGCGCGGCGAAGGCGGCGCCTCCGTCGCACGACGGCGCCGGCGGCGCGGCGCGGCCGAGGGCGAGCGCGGCGGCGACCAGCCCGGCGGTGGCCAGGGCCGCGGCGGCGATCCAGCGCGCGCGGCGCGGCGCCGGCGTGAGCTGGTCGAGGAGCGCGTCCATCGAGGGGTGACGGTCGGCCGGATCCACCGCCAGGCCGCGCGCGATGGCGCGGCTCACGCGGTCGGGGACCCGGCTGGACGCGGGCGGCGGGACCAGGTGCCCGGCCAGCACCTCGAGGGCCAGCTCGTCGGCGGTCGCGCCGCGGAACGGGCGCTGGCGGTGGAGCGCCTCGTACAGCGCGACGCAGAACGCGAACTGATCGGTGCGCGCGTCGATCGCGTCGCCGAGGTGCTGCTCGGGCGCCATGTAGAGCGGCGTGCCCAGGACCGCGCCCGTCTCGGTGGCCGGCGCAGCCAGCGCGGTCGGCGAGAGAGAGAGATCCGGCGACGGGGCCGGATCGCGCGGCGCGCGGGCCAGGCCGAAGTCGGTCACCCGCACCCGGCCGTCGTCGCCGCAGAGGACGTTGGCCGGCTTGAAGTCGCGGTGCACGATGCCGGCGGCGTGCGCGGCGTCCAGGCCGCGACCGGCCTGGACGAAGACGGCGATGATCGCGGCCGGTTCGCGCGGCGCGGCGGTCAGCCACTCGCCCAGGGTGACGCCGTCGACCAGCTCCATGGCCAGGAAGACGCGGTCGCCCAGGGTGCCGACGTCGTGGATCGCGACCACGTTCGGGTGGGCCAGGCGCGCCATCGCCTGGGCCTCGCGCAGGAGCCGGGCCTGGGCCGCGCTCGCGCCCGGCTCGCCCTTGCCGTCGCGGACCAGCTTGAGCGCCACCCGGCGGTCGAGGTCGGGGTCGCGCGCGACGTGGACCTGGCCCATGCCGCCGGCGCCGAGCCGGTCCACCACGACGTAGCGGCCGACCTGATCGCCCGGCGCGAGCGGCGCGCCGCGGTCGTCGCCCAGGGTGACCGACAGCGCGGCGAACCCGGCGACCAGCGCGCTGCACCGGGCGCACTCGTCGAGGTGACGCTCGGCCTCGGCCGCCCCGTCCCCGGTCCAGCGTCCCTCGACGAGGTCGAGGAAGTCCTGTTCGTCGGGGCACTCCATGACCCGGTGACCGACCGGTCGGCCGGTCTTAACACGACCCCCGCGCGCCGGGCGGGTGCGATTTCGTGCGACCCGGCCGCGACGCCTCCGTCAGTTCAAGTTGCAGGGAGACCTCCCCCCGCCCTGCGAGAAGGAGACAGTCCATGCTGCGTTCGATCGGACTCTGTATGACCGTGCTTTTCCTGTCGAGCTGCGCCGGCGCGCTCGACCTCGCCGACACGGGCAAGCGGCCGAGCAAATCCGCGACGGACCGCAAGCGAAAGCTCGCCGAGGACGCGGGCGACGCCGAGGAAGACGCCCGGGACGCGGGTGACGCCGACGACGTGGGCGACGCGGCGGGCGGCCGGTCCGGCAAGCGCGCCCCGCGCGTGAAGGTCAGCGACGACGACCCGTCCGACATCCGCGAGGCCGCCGAGGAAGTGGACAAGATGGAGGAGGCGCTGGAGACCGGTGACTTCGCGAGCTACGGCAGCGCGCAGCAGCGGGCGCGCAGGCACCTCGACGAGGACGCGGCGCGCGAGAGCTCGAAGCGAAAGCCGCTCGCCGAGCGAGTCCGCGCGCTCGACGTCCGCTTCGCCGCCCAGGCCGGCGGTCACGCGGCCGAGATCATGAAGGACGGCGCGCGCACGCGCGAGGCGAGCGACGACGGCCTGACCGCGGTCGACGAGGCCCTCCACTCGTGCAACAAGGCCGCCAAGGCGACCCTGTCCACCGACTCCACCGGCCGCGCGGTCGAGCTCGAGACCGCCTACGCCGAGTACGAGAAGAAGCTGGCCCGCGCGCGCAAGGTCGACGCACGGGCGATCCGCCACGTCGGCAAGGACCGGGACGGACTGTCGACGCACGACCACGCGATCGACTTCGCGCTGTGCGAGGCCGAGGTGACCGCCAAGCGGCTCGAGCTGGAGGACCGCGACCCGGTCGAGCGCTTCGAGCGGACCAGCGCCACCCAGTGCGGCTACTACGAGTGGGAGTTCGCGGCGCCCCGCCTGCGCGGCGGCGGGTTCGGCTCCTTCGAGCTCGACGGCGTGCACACCGACAACGCGTTCCCCTACCCGTGCAAGAAGTTCCCGCGCAAGAGCAAGGTGCCGCGCGCGCTGACCGCGGCCATCAAGAGCGACATCGTGGTGAGCCACGGCGAGGTGCTGGTCATGCAGGGCGACTTCCGCGTGTCGGAGACCGGTGACGGGTACGTGAAGAAGTTCGCCACCGTGCGCCACTACAGCAAGAAGACCAAGATCACGACCGGCGAGTGCGGCGAGTCGGATCCGAAGATCGGCTGCGAGAACAACGGCTCGCAGACCGTCCTCCGCTACAACCAGGTCTCGCACTACACGAAGCGCGCCGCGGCCCACCGCAAGGCCGGCCGGGTGGCGCACTGCAAGGAGCTCCTCAAGAAGGCGAGCTCCTACGCCGAGGACTGGGCCCGCAACGAGGCGAACGGCTCGAACGACGACAAGAAGTTCACCCGCCTGAAGACCATCGACGGGGTCCTGTCCGCGGCCGAGGTGGCCGCCGCGATCAAGAAGCTCGGCGATCAGGCCGACGACCGGGCGCTCGGCCCCTGGTGCGGCGGCGGCGGCGGCAAGGAATCGAAGTGAGGTCGCTCAGCCCGCGCTCATCGGGTCCCCGAGCACGCGGCGGAATGTGATGTCGAGCCGGCTGGCCACCAGCTGCATGATCTCGTCGAGCTCACCGGGCGGCACGCCCAGGCGCGCGGCCAGGCGCCGGCGCGTGCCGCGCACCAGCTTCTCGCGGGCGGCGTCGAGCCAGCGGGCGCAGGTCGACCGGTGCGCGCCGTACAGCCCGGCCAGCTGGTCGATCGAGAGCGCGTGCAGGAAGTGCTGGCGGAGGAGGTTGCGCTGGCGCGGCGTGAGCTCGGCGACCGCCTCCTCGAACGCCGGGCGCAGCTCGGCCCGGCACTGCCCGACCAGGAGCGCCCGGTCCGGCGTGTCGCCCCCGGTCCCCTCGAACGACAGGACGTCGTCGAGCGGGACGTCGTGGGCCCGGTCGCCGTGCTCGCGGGCCAGGTCGATGAGGGTGCGGATCGCGGTCATCCGCACCCACGCGCGCAGCGCGCCGCGGCCGGCGTAGTCGCCGATGCGCGGCCCGCGCTCGCCGGCCCCGACGAACAGCTTCTGGCGCACCACCTGGCGGGCGTCGTCGACCGTCAGCCCGCGCGGGCGCACCCGGGCAAAGGCGCGGTCGATCTCGTCGCGGTACGCGGCGTCGAACGCCTCGATCGCGCCCGGCTCCGACCGGGCGCACGCGCACGCCAGGTGGAGGTCGACCAGGGGCAGCGACGGCGCGGCCTCCTCGATCGTCCGGTCGGGCGGCAGGCGCTCGGCCAGGTAGGCCAGGAAGTCCGCGCGCGGCACCGCGACGCCCGGCCAAGCGGCCGCGGCCTGCTCGAGGAGCTCGTCGAGGGGCGACCCAGCGGACATCGCCCCCGGACTATCGCACCGGGCCCGACCCGGCGACCACCGGCTCGCGGCGACCCCGGACGCGCGGCCCGGGTACCTTCGGCCCGGTGAGCGCGCCGAGCCAGCCCCGGGCCATGGACGACCACGCGAGGCGGGCGGACTCCTCGGCGCCTCGGTCGGCAACGCACTGGATTGGTTCGACTGGAACGCGTACGCGATCTTCGAGGCGTACTCCTCCGGATGTGCTTTGCCGGAGCGGCCACGCCTCGGCGCTGCTCCGCTCGCTGACGATTTTCGCGGTCGCTTCCTCCGGCCGCTCGGCGGCGTGTTCCTGGCCGCTTCAGTGACCGGCACGGCCGGCGGGCCGGCCTCACCCTGTCGGTCGTGCTGACGGGCGGCGGCAATTGGTCGGGCACGGTCAGCCGGCCAACGGACCACGGAATCAGCCCGAGGTCCACGACGGGGTAGGCGAGAACATAGGTCCTTCCTGGTCGGCCATCGTCAGCCGGCCAACGGACCATGGAATCAGTCGAGGTCACGACGGGGTAGCACGAGACCTTACGTTCGGCAGCCTCTCGTGAACCGGGCACGGGAAGGCTTCCGAGGGGTCTTGCGCCGGCGGGGCGCGGCGCCAAGGCGACACCCGCCGACCCAGCCGTGGGCGTCTCGCCGACTGCTGTGTGTTGGCTATTTAAAGCCCGCTAAGAGTTGGCCGCGATGCATGACTTCTTGCCGGTCCCGGTACGCAAAACGAATCGAGAGCTGATTCGTGTTCCAGCCGAGTAGGACGACCCCGGTCAAGTCCAATGGCATATCAAGAAAGTCAAGTGCGATGCGACTTAGACCGTGTTCAAACACTAGGACGTTTCCCACAAAGAACGCTGACAGAATGAGGCGGCCCTCATGCGTAAATGAAGCGATATTGGTAAGGCAATTATTTCCGTGATTCCAAGCCATTAGACCGCCAACCGTATTCCATTTTTCAGGCTCAGCTTGGTATCCTGCAAGGTCAGGTATTTCGATAGGCATCAACGCGGGAGAGGGGGCTACGTCGTCCGGAAGTGGCGTCTCGTAGATGCCGGCAGTGGCCTTGGGTAGCAATCTAACGTTCCCGACATCGATCGGTGGTCGAATCCCCAAGAATACAATACCGCCTCCTGGCGTGGGCCAGTGCGGCGGTGCTGGCCGCTCGATCCCTAGTAGGAGAAGACCGCTCATTCGTTTTCTCCTCCCTCAGGGATGTTGATGCTCCCAGTCACCTCTTCCAACTGATACATCGCGCTAGCAGGCGGGACTGCCTCGAGCGACTGCTGAACAAGAGGCCTCAGTGGCTGAATTGTCCGTAGAGTGACTTGGCCGATAGCGTGGATTATTGTCATCAGCGGCGTTCGACTCGCAAAGACGATCGATGAATCGACTGTAACCAGGTGCGTATCCGCCGGCGAGCGTGGTTCGTTGAGATGGACGCCCCCCCATACATTTGCAAGGAACCCTATAACATCTCCGATTGAGTACCGGTTTTCATTGATCTGCATTACGTGATGGGCGATGAATTGGTCAAATGATATTGACTTGATTTCAAATCCCGGCACGCGCCCCATGTCAAGTCCCCCGTCGAGTGCATCGCCTAGAAACTGGATTGCAGGTTGGGGGAGTCCATCGGGCATTGTGAGAAGGCTTCTAACCGAGAATTTAAGTTTGAGTCGGAACTGCCGGTTCGCTCGGTGAATTAGGGGCGTTCCGTCTAGTAGTAGCTGTCTCAGGAGAGCCGAGGCTCTGATTAGTGAATATGGCTTTGCTTCGTTTAGTCGAGCCTCCAGGTCGAGGCAGGTTTCGAGGAAAAGATAAAGCGGGTCCATGTCAATCGCCCAATCCAGTCGGCAATCCCGTGGAGGGTGGCAATTGAACTACCTCCGGAAGTTGTGCGGGTCCAGCCGATAGCAGCGCAGCCAGCGGTTGATCCGCACGCCCTCCTTGCTGACCGCGCGCGCGACCGCACTGATGTTGCCGCAGTGCTGGCGGAGAAGCTCCATGAGCTCGTCGCGCTTCTACTGCTCGTTGGGGGGAGAAGGTGGGCGCGACGTCGTGGCTGCCGATCGCGACCTGCTTCTCGCCGCGGACCGCCTCGGTCAGGTGCTCGACCTTGACCACGCCGCGGCCGGCCAGCGCGGTCGCGATGCCCAAGCAGGCCTCGAGCTAGCGGACGTTGACGGCCACTCGTAGTTGAACAGGGCGCGGGCGGCCTCGACTCGGAGGCGGATCTGCTCGGCGCGCCGACTGGCCGCAAGGATGCCTTCGGTTGGCCCTTCGGGCCGCCCTCGGCTACCGGCGACGGTGGCCGTCGAGCTGCGAGCTGAGCGCGTCGGCCACGTGCGCGAAGTCGGGCGCGTCGGGGCCCCCCAGCTCGGCCAGGCGGCGGTGGCACTCGATGACGTAGCGGGTGAGATCCTCGGCGGAGTCGGGCCCGTGGGCCTCGAGCGGCATGCCCTCGTCCGCCTCGACCGGCAGGCTGTCGACGAACGGCAGCACGGTGTCGAGGCGGCTCTGTCCGAACAGCGCGGTGCGCTGGGGCTCGGGCGCGAAGATGGCGAAGCGCTTGCCGGTCGCGCCGTGGCGGCGGAACAGGCTGATGAGCCCGCCCAGGAACGTGCTGTCCATGTACGTGCAGTCGCGGACGTTCACGATGACCCGCAGGCTGCGGTCGCGCAGGACCTCCTCGGCAAAGGCGTGCACGAGCGGGCTCTCGCCGATGGTGCCGGGTCCCTCGACCCGGATCGCCACGCCAGCGGAGAAGCGAGCCACCGTGATCTTTGAGCGTTCCGACATCGCCCGCGGCGCGCGATTCGACTCGTGCGACCGATCTTCATGTTCCCGCCGCGCCGGGCCGGTGGCAACTCAATACGCGCGGGATGTCCGACCCCACGTGCGCGCGTGTGTGTGCGCGTCGTTCAGCGACTCAGGAATCCGACGGCGACCAGCACGGCGACGAGGATCCCCATGAGGCTCTCCCCGGCGATGAAGCCGGACGCGACCGGCAGCACCGCGCGCTCGGCCAGCTGCGGGCGCGTGCGGCGGAGGATCTCGGCGACCAGCGCGCCGATGAACATCGAGACCGAGTTGTATCCGGGGACGATCATCGAGATGCCGATGCCGGACGGGGATGGGACGAAGGCGCGGCCGCGGCGGGGGAGCATCCGCTCGAGCAGCACCAGGAGGATGCCGAGCGCGCCGAAGACCAGCGCCGTGATCCGGGCGGTCGGGTGGAGCGCCGACGGCCCGTTGACCATCACCTCCGACACGCCGGCCCACACCTGCGCCGACGGGGCCGGGAACTGCTCACCGCCCAGCATCGACGCGTCGGGGATGAGCAGGTTGAAGACCGGGATGACCGCCGCCGCGCCGGCGATGGTGCCGAACAGCTGGCCGTAGAGCTGCTTGCGCGGGCTGGCGCCGACCATCCACGCCGACTTCAGATCGGTCAGCAGATCGGCGGCGTGCAGCCCGACCCCGCCGGTCACGTTGGCGCCCATCAGGTTGGCGGTGAGGTTGCCGGGCACCGCGGCGCCGTAGATGGCCTGGGTGACCGGGCCGAGCGCCTTGGTCGGCGTGGTGTCGGTCTCGCCGGTCACCCGCGACGCCACCATCGCCATCACCACCGCGAGTGGCAGCGAGAGCACGCCCATCCAGATCGGGATGCCGAACAGCCGCCACATGAGGAAGACGATCACCGGGCCGAGCACCAGGTAGGCGAGCGGGAACCACGACGGCGGGCACTCGACGGCGTCCATCGGATCGTCGGTGGCCACGCTCCGCGCCCGGAACAGCTGGCCCAGCTGCGAGAACGAGCGCGCGATCATCCGCCACTGGAACGCGAACGACAGCAGCCCGGACGACAGCAGAATCGCCGCGCCGCCCCACAGCGACCACTGCACGATCGCCTTGTAGGTCACCGACGCGATGGCGCCGTGCTCGACCATGATCGGGGCCAGGATGCCGTAGGTGACGACAGCGCCGAGCAGGAGCGACCAGCCGGTCTTGAAGCTCATGAGCGCGCCGGCCCCGACCAGGAGCAGGCTGCCCTCGAACGCGAGCGTCCACTTCACCGCGCTCTCGCCGAGGATCGTGAACGGCAGGCTGATCTTCGACGGGATGTTGAAAGGCATCCACCACGCCTTGGCGTCGCGAAGCCAGGTGATGGTGACCCCGATCAGCGCCGACCAGCCGAGCAGGCGCGCCTTCTGCTTGCCCTCCGCGCCGTGGGCGTGGAGCGTGCGCAGCGTCTCGCCGGTGGCGGTGCCGGTCGGGAACGCGAGCTGCTCCTTGTTGATGAGCTGGCGCTTGATCGGGATGGCGGTGAACACGCCCAGCGTGGCGATGACCGCCAGCCACAGCATCGACGAGACCGCGTCGGGGCGCAGCCCTGTCAGCATGAACAGGGCCGGGATCGCCGCCATGTTGCCGCCGCCGGTCATGTAGCCGGCCGCCGAGGCGACCGACCCCATGGTGTTGTTCTCGAGGATGGTGAACTCGCGCGCGCCGAGCGAGCGCATGGTGGCCCAGAACGCGTAGGCCACGATGCAGGCGGTCACTGTCACGCCCACGCTCCACCCGGTCTTGAGGACGATGTAGAGGTTGGAGCAGCACATGACCGCGCCGAGGACCATCCCGGTCAGCACCGCGCGCGCGGTCAGCTGCGGGAGGTCGGGGCGGTAGACCTCATCGAGCCAGCGCCGTTCGGCGTCGTCGATCATGCCGCAGCCTACCAGAGGACCACCAGTACCTCGCCACAGGGGAGATGATGGGTTCGGATCGCCGATCCATCCCCGCTGGCGGCGTTGCTCGTCGGTCATTGGGGGCCACCCAACTCCGCTCCTCGCGCCTTGCCATCGGGGCGCCTCGGCGATCGGAACCCATCATCTCCCCTGTGGCGAGGTACTAGCCGAACGGCGCGTCGAGCGAGCGGGTGCGCGGACCGAAGACCTCGACGCCGCCCTCGGTGACCGCGACGATGTCCTCGATGCGGATGCCGAAGCGGCCCGGGATGTAGATGCCCGGCTCGTTCGACATCGTCATGCCCGGCGCGAGGACCAGGTCGTTTCCGCGCACCAGGTAGGGCGCCTCGTGTCCCTCGAGCCCGATGCCGTGGCCGAGGCGGTGGGTGAAGCGCTGGTAGCCGGCGCCGAAACCGCGCCCGGTGATGACGCGGCGGGCGGCGGCGTCCACGTCGGCGCAGCGCGCGCCCGGGCGGATGGCCTGCATGGCCGCGTCCTGGGCGGCGAGGACGGTGTCGAACGCGCGCCGCCGCTCGCCGTCGACCGCGCCGGCGGCCCAGGTGCGCGTGATGTCGGACTGGTAGCCGAGCAGATCGCCGCCGGTGTCGACCAGGATGAGGTCTCCCTCGGCCAGCCGGCGGCGCTGCTTGGTCCCGTGCGGGAACGCCGCGCTGGGGCCGAACAGGACCAGCGACCAGATCGAGCCCAGCCCGGCCGCCTCCTGGGCCCCGTGGACCAGCGCCTCGAGGTCGTCCTCGCCCATGCCGATCGACACCTCGGCGGAGACCGCGCGAAGGGCCGCCTTGGTCGCCTCGCTGGCGCGGCGAAGGATGGCGAGCTCGGCGGTGCTCTTGCGCATGCGACAGCCGTCGACCACGGTGGCGCCGTCCTCGAACGCGAGGCCGTGACCGGCGCGGCCGAGGCCTCCGGCGATGAACAGGCGGGTGGTCGGCTCGAGCGCGATCCTGCCGCGCGCGGCGCCGCGCTCGCGCAGGCCGGCGACGGCGATCGCGTACGGATCCTCGTGCTCCTGCCACACGCGCAGCTCGCCGCGCTCGACCACGCTCTCGCGCGCGGTCCCCTCCTCGAACGCGGGGCCGACGAAGAACGGCGCGCCCTGGACCGGGAGGACCAGCAGCAGCGGGCGCTCGCTCCGCCGCCACGGGCCCGCCGCGAAGTAGCCCATGGTCGGCCCGGCCTCGGCGATGAGGGCGAGAAAGCCGGCGTCGTGGAGGAGCGTGCGGGCTCGCTCCTGGCGCTGCTCGCGCTCGGCGGCGCCGATCGGGGCCACGCCGTCGCAGAAGCCGGCCAGCGCGGAGAAGCGACCGGCGGCCGCGCCGGCCCGCGAGCCTGAGCCGACCGCGCCGGAGCCGACCGCGCCGGAGCCGACCGCGCGGGCGCAGCCGGCCAGCGCGAGCGGCGCCGCGCCTGCCAGGCGGAGGAAGCTGCGCCGCGAGACCATCGCGCCGAGCTTCGGCGCCCGCGCGAGGCGCTGTCAAGGCACGGCGCGGCGGGCGGTGCGGCGCCGGAATGCGCGTCTCGGGCCGAGGCGGCGACTGTTCCCGTCGATCCGCCTCGATCTGTCCTGGCCGGGCGCCTTCGCTCCATTACAGTCACCCGGGACCATGGAGGTACGGGCGTCGGCGGATGAGTGGATCCGGAGTCGGGGTTGACCCCGCGCGGCTGGATCAAGTTCGCGGTGGTGTCCGTCCTCTGGGGCACGCCCTACTTCCTCATCAAGGTCGCCCTCGACGGCGGCTTCTCGCCCACCTTCCTGGCCTGGGTGCGCGTGGCGCTCGCCGCGGTCGTGCTGCTCACTCTTGCCTGGCGGGCCGGTGCCCTGCGCGGCCTGCGCGGCCGCGCCCGCTGGTTCGTCGCCTTCGCCGCGGCGGAGATCGCGATCCCGTTCCCGCTCATCGCGATCGGCGAGCGGCACGTCGAATCGTCGCTCGCCGCGATCCTCATCGCCGCCGCGCCGCTCTTCGTCGCCGTGCTCGCGCTGCGCTTCGACGCCAGCGAGCGGGCCGGCGGGCGCAGGCTGGTCGGCCTGGTGGTCGGCCTGGCCGGAGTGGCCGCGCTGGTCGGCGTCGACGTGGCCGGCCGCCCCGACGAGCTGTGGGGCGCCGCGGCGGTGCTCGCCGCCGCGTTCTGCTACGCGGTCGGCCCGATGCTGCTCAAGCGCCACCTGTCCGACCTGGACTCGCGCGCGTCGATGGGCGCGAGCCTGGCGGTGGCCCTGGTCATGCTCAGCCCGGCCGCCGCGTTCGACCTGCCGACCGCCATGCCGACGCCGGCCGCGATGCTCGCGGTCGCCGCGCTCGGGCTGGTCTGCACCGCGCTGGCGCTGACCATGTTCAGCTCGCTCATCCGCGAGGTGGGCGCCGGACGCGCCCTGGTGGTCACCTACATCTGCCCGGTGGTGGCGGTCGCAGTCGGCGTGGCGGTGCTCGACGAGCGCCCCGGCCCGGGCGCGGCGATCGGGCTCCTGCTCATCCTGGTCGGCTCGTGGCTGTCCACCAACCGGATCAGCCCGGCCCCGCCGACACCGGACGCAGCGCCGCCATCTTCGCGCTCGCCACGATCGAGTGAACCGCGCGGATGAGGCCGTCGTCGCCGATCTCGACCTGAAGGATCCAGCGCGGCCCCCAGCGCCGCGGCGGACGCGCGTCCTCGACCACCAGCGCGGGCATGCCGTTGACCGATCGAAGCTCGACGCGCGGCCCCGCGTCCGCGCGCCTCGCGGCCAGGCGCGCAAAGGCGTGCGCCACCCGGTGTGGGCCGAGCAGCGGCACGCGCGCGGCCAGGAACTCGCCGCCGCCGTCGGACAGCGCGCGCACGTCGGCCGCCAGCAGGCGCTCGATCGCGGCCGTGTCCTGGGTCGCGACCGCGCCCAGAAACTGCTCCAGCGCGACGCGGGTGCGCGCGTTCAGGTCCGCGGTCGGCCGGCACCGGCGAGCGTCGTACGCCTCCATCGCGCGGCGCGCGCGGTGGTGCGTGGTCTTGACGTTGGCCGGCGACAGCGCCAGCGCCTCGGCGGTCTCGGCCACCGAGTAGTCGAGCACGTCACGCAGGATCAGGACCGCCCGCTGCGGTGGGCTGAGCGCCTCGAGCGCGAGCAGGAACGCGAGGGTGACGCTCTCGAGCAGGTCGTAGCGGGCGGCGGTGTGGGCTGGCTCGTGCGCGGCGGCCAGCTCCGCCGATCCATCCACGACCCCGCCGTCGGTGTCGATCGCCGCCGGCAGCCACGGTCCCTCGTAGCGGCGGCGCCGGCGCCGGCGAAGGTGATCGCGGGCCAGGTTCATCGCCACCCGCACCAGCCACGGCCGGATCGGCGACGACGTGTCGGGCGGCGGACTGGCCAGCGCGCGCGCGAACGTCTCCTGCACCAGATCGTCGGCGTCGGCCGCGCTGCCGGTCATCCGGTAGCAGAGCGCCCACAGGAGCCGCCCGTGCGCGCGAAACGCCGTGTCGACGGAGAGCTCAGCGGTCATCGATCTGGCTCCATCCGGCTGGCTGCATCCTGGTCTAGCCCCATGCCTGGGCGGGCTCCTCCGCGGCGGGCCGTCGCGGCCGCGCCGCCCGCTCTTCCTCCAGGATGCACGAAGCGGCGGCCTTTGCGCTGGCCAGCGACGCATCCGCCAGCATGGCGCCCTGCCCGACCCATTCGCCGACCGCGAACACCCCGGGCGCGTCCACCACCGCCGGGCCCGGATGTGGCCGGCCGACCTGGTGGAGGTCGCTTGCCACGACCAGCTGGGGGAGGAACCGCCGGGCCAGCACGTGCGCCCGCCAGCCCGGCTGCAGCCGGTCGAGCATCGCCTCGATCGACGACGCGTCGGCCGTCTCGCCCGGGGCCAGGTAGCGCGCCGCGTGCACCACGTGGACCCCGTCCGGTGCGACCCGCGCGGTGGCCGAGTGGACCGAGTAGTAGAGCGGCTGATCGACGCCGAGGCAGAAGATCGCGCGCGGGCGGGGCAGCGCCGACAGCGCCAGATCCAGGCAGGCGGCCCGCACCGGCACCGCCGCGCTCGCCGCCGCGGCCAGCGCCCGGCTGTCCGGCACCAGCGCCGCCGCCACCGACGGCCCGGCCGCGATCACCACCGCGCCGGCCGCGACGGTCTGCCCACCGGCCAGCCTGACCTCGCCGGGGGAGACCGCCTCCACCCGGGTCGAGGTGTGGACCTCGGCGCCGGCCGCCACCGCGCACGCGCGCAGCGAGTCGGCGATCGTCTGCCAGCCGCCGTCGACGTAGGTGACGCCGCTCGACAACCCGAGCTGGAGCTGGCGGACCGCCTCGTCGGCCGCGGCGATCTCCGGCGCGTTCACGTAGGTCGTCACCCGCACCAGCGCGCGAAGCAGCTGCCGGGCGCCGGGCCGGCTGACGACGCTCTCGATCCAGGCCTCGACCGACTGCCCGCCGAGCCGATCCGGATCGATCGAGCCGAGCCCCTGCAGCACGCGAGCCACCTCCAGCTTCTCGCCGAGCCGGAGCAGCCCGGTCGACAGCATCGAGACCAGCCCGACCGGAAGCGCGTGGACCGATTCTCCGTCGAGAGCCAGCGAGCCCGAGCCATTCGGGACCGCGCCGGCAGGCTCGACCCCGAGCTCGGTCAGCACCCGGCGGCCGGCGCCGCCCCGGTAGAGCGCGTGAGGCCCCAGGTTCAGCCAGGCCCCGGCCTCCTGTTGCGAGGCGGCCCGCCCGCCGACCGCCGCGGCCTTCTCGAACACGACCACCGGGCGTCCGGCCCGCGCCAGCAGCGCCGCGCACGCCAGCCCGCCCAGACCTCCGCCGACAACGATGTCTTTTTTCGATTGCATGCCCCTTCCACGATCGGGGCGGCCGAAAGGTTACAGGTCGGGCCGGATCTCCCGCCGCGCGATCGTCGATTAGCCGGCTTGCTAAATATTAGCGTCCAGGCTAAATGTCCTCGACGTGCCCCGGAAGCCACCCGAGAGCCCCGCGGCCATCCCCCTCGAGGAGGTCGATGTCGTGTTCCAGGCGATCGCACACGAGGCCCGCCGCCACATCCTCCTGGTACTCGGCCACCTCGGCGGCGAATTGCCCTCCGGCTACCTGGCGGCCCGCTTCCAGCACAGCTGGCCCACCACCACCCGGCACCTCCAGGTGCTGGTGAAGGCCGGCCTCATCGACGTCCGCCGCGAGGGCCGGACCAGCTGCTACCGGCTCAACCGCGAGCGACTCGAGCGCACCGTCGGCGGCTGGCTGCGCCACCTCGAGCCGGTCGACCCCGCGATGACCTGGACCTCCGACGGCCCGCGATCGACCGGCGAGCTCGCCGCCGCATCCCGCCCCACCACCAACCGACCGAAGAGGACAGCACGATGACGACACCCACCGCGGCCACCGACACCCCCAAGATCTTTCGCATCACCCTCGAGGTCGCCAGCGTCGACGACGCCGCCGCCTTCTACGCCAAGCTCCTCGCCATCCCAGGCAAGCGCCACCCCGGCGCGCGCCACTACTTCGACTGCGGCGGCGTCATCCTCGCCGTCCTCGACCCGACCGGCGGCGGCCTGAAGCCGACCCCGGCCCCCAAGTCGCTCTACTTCGCCGTCCACGACCTCGACGCCGCCCACGCCCGCGCGGCCGAGCTCGGCGCCCTGGCGCCCTTCAAGGTCCACGGCGAGCCCGCCGGCGAGCCGATCAAGCGCCCCTGGGGCGAGCGCTCCTTCTACGTCACCGATCCGTGGGGAAACGAGCTCTGCTTCGTGCAGGAGGGGACGCTCTACACCTAGAGATCGGGGCGACCGCGGCGCTCGAGCCGCGCGCGTGTCACCTCCTCCACGGCGTCGAGCGCGCTCTGCAGGCGTTCGTTCAAGCTCGGCCCGGCAGCTCGCCGCGGTCGAGCAAGCCGCGGCGACGCCAGCCGATGGTGAGCAGCCAGACCGTCGCCCGGGCGTTCGGCCGAGGTCCCGCCAGGAGCTCCCGCTGCCACGCCTCGCGCGGCTGCAACGGCGTCGTCCACCCGTCGAACCAGATCCCGCTCGAGCAGGCATCCAGTGCGCGTGCTGGCGCCGACCTGGATGGATCGCGGTGCTGGGCGGCGTGATGGCGGTGGTTGAGGATCACGTATCGGAGCGCGTGCCGGACCTCGGTCGGCGTCCGGAGAGAGCGCGCGTGGTAGCGGTCGCCAAACAGCCGGCCGCGGCGGCCGAGCGCGCGGTTGAGCCGACGGGCCAGTCGAACCTCGAGGCCGATCATCCCGCGGGTCAAGCCAGCCGCGCCGCCAGCCTCGACGATGAGATGCAGGTGATTCGACTGCACGCTGAACTCGACCACGCGGAAGTCCGCGCGATGCCCACCGGCGAGGATCGCCGCGCGCACGATCCGCATCGGGTGATGACGGCGCAGCGAACCGACTCCGTCGACCACCCGCAGCGTGACGTGCTGAGGAAGGCGCGCCGCGAACCGCTCGCGAGTCTCGTGCGCGACCCTGGTCCGCCCCCGCGGTCGCCCCGCGCCGGGCCGCCACCCGCCCCGCCCGGTGGGCCTCCGAGCCTGATCGAGAGTGAGCTGGGCCGCGCGCCGCGGCCGTGGCCGCCGCCGCCGCCGCCGAGCCGGCCCGGCCGGCGAGCCTTCTGATGATCGCGATGACATGGACGCTCGCCATGTCGGACGGCCGCCACCGACGTTGCTGGATGATTCTGGGCGGGGTTTCGGATCGGCCGTGCGCGTGGATCGCGAGCCTGGCGGCGAGGCACATTCGTGAGCGCGGGCGCGGCAGGCTCCGAGCCTGATCGAGAGTGAGCTGAGCCGCGCGCCGCGGCCGCCGTGGCCGCCGTGGCCGCCGCCGTGGCCGCCGTGGCCGCCGACGCCGCCGCCGCCGGGCCGGCCCTGCCGGCGTGCCTTCTGATGATCGCGATGACATGGACGCTCGCCCGTGTCGGACGGCCGCCACCGGCGTTGCTGGATGATTCTGGGCGGGTTTCGGATCGGCCGTGCGCGTGGATCGCGAGCCTGGCGGGCGCGGCACATTCGTGAGCGAGGGGTGAGGCCGGCCTCCGAGCCTGATCGAGAGTGAGCTGAGCCGCGCGCCGCGGCCGCCGTGGCCGCCGTGGCCGCCGTGGCCGCCGCCGCCGCCGCCGCCGCCGCCGCCGGGCCGGCCCGGCCGGCGAGCCTTCCGATGATCGCGATGACTTGGACGCCCGCCATGTCGGACTACCGCCACCGGTGTTGCTGGATGATTCTGGGCGGGGTTTCGGATCTGGTCCCGGCGGACCGAAAGTGATCCATTCGGCGCCGCGAAACGGATCCACCCCCGAGCCCGGTCGGCGTTGGTGCCCGGGTGGATCAGTTTCGGCCCGCCAAAGTGGATCAGTTT
>DATHKR010000022.1:0-12799 GCA_035489015.1 Kofleriaceae bacterium
CGCCGGGCTCAACCACGAGCTCGCACGGGCCGAAGACCAGGAGTGGCGACGAGCCGGGCAGACGGACTCAGGATCGTGTTCGACCCCGACCTCGACGGAGGCGCCTGGCCGGGGCCGGTCGGCGCCGTCGCCGCCGCGGCGGGAGAGGCCTGGCTGGGATCGCTCGGCCTGCTCGGACGCCTCGAGCTCGAGCTCGGTCTCGGCGGCGCCTGGCCGTCGCGGGCCGCGCGCGTGTGTCACCTCGCGGCGATCCTGGCGGCGTCGACCGACCGGGGGGCGTGGTGGCAGGCCTCGTTCGAGGCCGACCAGACCGGCACCTGCCGGCGCCTGCTGCGCGACCGCGACACGCTCGCGCTGTGGGGATGGCGAGGCCAGCCGGTCGGCCCGCGACTGGACGAGCTGTGGAGGGCGACCGCGCCCGCGCTGCCCGGCATCGCGGACCGGCTGGCATCGGTGACCGCGGCGCTGGCGTCGCGGACGATCGACGTCGCGACCGTGCAGGTCATGTCGCCGCTCTCCTCGCTCGCGCCCGCGTGGCGGGAGCTGTTCGCCGCGCTGGTGGCGCAGCGGGTCGCGGTCGAGCAGGTCGCGCTGCCGTCGGAGAGCGCGCCGGGCGACCTCGGCGCCGCGCGCGCCGCGATCGCGCCGTCCGCCGCCCCGCGCTTCCGGCCGACCGGCGACGGCCGCCTGACCCTTCTGCGCGCCCACGGATCGCTGGCCGCCGCCGACGAGGTGGCGGTGAGCCTGGCCGCCCTGCCCTCGCTCGACGGCGTGCTCGTCATCGGCGGCGACGCGGTGCTCGACGCCGCGCTCGCCCGCCACGGCCTGCCGCGACTCGGCGGCGTGATCGCCGCGCCCGCGTCGGTGGCGATCGTCCGCCTCGCGCTCGAGGCCGCCTTCGAGCCGATGGACCCGTCCGACCTGCACGCGCTCCTCTGCCTCGATCCCGGGCCGATCCCACGCGGCGTGGCGACCGCCCTGGCCGCGGTCCTCGCCCGCTTCCCCGGCCGCGCCTCGCCGGTGTGGCGGGACGCGCTGGCGAGCGCGATCGCGTCGCTCGACGACGCCCGACGGCCGGCGGTCGCGGCACGCCTGGACACCTTGCTCACCCCGGCGACGCCGCGCGACGGCCGGGCCGCGATCTCCGACCTGTCTCGTCGTCTCGAGGCGGTGGCGACCTGGGCGCGCGGGCGAGTCGACGACCAGCCCAGCCTCTCCGCCGCGATCGCCGTGGCTGACTCGCTGCGCCATCTGCTCGCCGCTCGCGGTGCCGCCGCGGTCACCCGACTCGAGCTGCGCCGCCTCTGCGACGAGCTGGCCGGCGGCGGCGCCGTGGCCGGCGGCCAGGCGGGGCTGGCGAGCGTGCGCGTTCCCGGCGCGGTCCTCGGCCCGGCCCGCGTGATCGTGTGGTGGGGCTTCACCCGCGATCGCGCGCGCGGCCCCGCCCGCGTGCGTCTGTCGCAGGCCGAGCGGACCGCGCTCGCCGCCGCCGGCGTGCCCCCGCCCGACCTCGGCGGCCAGATGGAGACCGAGGCCGCGCGATGGCGCCGCCCGCTCGACATGGCGACCGAGGCGCTCGTGCTGGTCTGCCCGATGACCGCCCCGACCGGCGAGCCCAGCTTCCCCCACCCGCTCTGGGACGAGCTGAGCGCGGCGATGGAGGATCCGCAGCAGGCCCGCCTCCTCGAGGCCCGGACGCTCCGGTTCCCCGCCGAGGGACGCCGCGAGACGGTCGCGGCCCGAGCCCTGCCCTCCGCCGCGCTGCGCGCCGCCGTCGCCGTCCCGATCCAGCTCCGCGAGCGAGAGTCGCCGTCGAGCCTCGAGCGCCTGCTCGGCTGCTCGCTCCAGTGGGCCCTGCACTACCGGGGTTCGCTGCGCGCGGGGCTGTCGACGGGACCGGCCGCCCCGAGTCCGCTCCTCGACGGAAACCTCGCCCATCACCTCCTCGCCCGGGTGTTCGAGGCCGGCGCCCTGCCCGCCGCCGACGCCGCCGCCCGCGCCGAGGCGATCCTCGATCGAGACCTCGACGGCCTGTGCGAGACCCTGGCGCTGCCCCGTTACCAGGTCGAGCGCGGCGCGCTGCGCCACGCCGTCATCGAGACCGCGCGCGGGCTGGGCGCGCTCCTCACCACCACCGGCGCGACCGTGAGAGGCGTCGAGCTGCCCGGCGAGCGCGCCTTTCCCGGCGTGAATGTGGCGGGGACCGCGGACCTGGTCCTCTCGGATCCCGACGTGGTCATCGACCTCAAGTGGGGTCGGACCACCAACCGCGCGCACATGGCGAACGGAACCGCCCTGCAGCTGGCCGCCTACGCCGAGCTCTTCGCCACCGACGAGCGACGACCGGCGATCGCCTACTTCATCATCCGCACCCAGGAGCTGTTCGGCGAGCCCGGCAGCACCCTCCCCGACGTCGCCAGCCCCGGCCAGGCCCGCGCCGACGACATCTGGCGGGGCGCCCTGTCGGCGATCGCGATCCGCACCGCCGAGCTCGAGCGAGGCGAGCTGCACGCGCCCGGAGCCACCAGCGAGGCGATCGAGAGCGGCCTGGTCGACGGACACCTCGCGCTCGAGCCGGGCTGCAGGTACTGCGAGCTCTCCGCGATGTGCGGCCGGGGAGGCTGCCCGTGAACATCCGCATCATCACGGCGAGCGCCGGCACCGGAAAGACCACCCGCCTGTCCGAGGTGCTCGACGAGGCCATCGGCACCGGCCGCGTCCGCCCCGAGGGAATCGTGGCGACCACCTTCACCAGGCAAGCCGCCGCCGAGCTGGTCGAGCGAGCCAGAGCCCGCCTCCTGGCCAGCGGCCGCGGACGAGAAGCCCACCAGCTCCTCGCCGCCCGCATCGGCACCGTCAACGCGGTGTGCGGCTCGCTCGTCGCCGACTTCGCCTTCGAGCTCGGCCTCTCCCCCACCCTGCGAGTCCTCGACGAGAAGGCGGCCGAGGTGATCCAGAAGCACGCCCTCGCCGAGGTCGTCGACCCCGTCATCGCCGACGAGCTCCAGCGCTTCCCCCGCCGCTTCGATTCCCAGCTCGACTGGCACCACGAGGTGGGCAATCTCATCGCGGCCGCCCGCGCCAACGGCCTGGGCGCCGCCGACCTCCGATCCTGCGCCACACGCTCGGTCGAGACCATGGACGCATGCCTCGGCCCCTGCACCGGAGACGCCGGAGCCATCGACCAGGTGCTCCTCGCCGCGATCGATGGAGCCATCCGGGCGATCGACCTCACCGGAGACACCACCGTCGGAACGCGCAAGTACGTCGAGCTCCTGTCCGCGTGCAGAAGAAGCCACGCGCGCGCCAGCCTCCGCTGGGGCGACTGGGCCAGGCTGATGAAGGATCGCCCGACCAGGAAGTCCGCGCCCCACGCATTGCCCGTCGCGGCCGCCGCCGCCGCGCACCTCGGCCACCCCGGCCTGCGCGCCGAGATGCACCGCCTCACCCGCCTCCTCTTCCAGATCGCCGCCGACGGCCTCGCCGCCTACCAGCGCCACAAGCGGGACACTGGCGTGGTCGACTTCATCGATCAGGAGACCCTCGCCCTCGATCTCCTCCGCCGCCCCGACGTCCGCGCCGCGCTCCACGGCCAGCTCGACCTCGTCCTGGTCGACGAGTTCCAGGACACCAGCCCCCTCCAGCTGGCCATCTTCCTCGAGCTGGCCGGCCTCGCCGCCCGGTCCGTCTGGGTCGGCGATCCCAAGCAAGCCATCTACGGCTTCCGGGGAACCGACCCGGCCCTCATGGATGCCGCCATCGAATCCCTCACCTCGCCATCGAGCGACCCCGAGCTCGTCCTCGAGGCCGTCGAGACCGTGGCCCGGACCGGCACCATGGAGACCCTCTCCACCTCCTACCGGAGCCGCCCCGAGCTGGTGAGCATGACCAGCGAGATCTTCGCCCGCGCCTTTGCCGCCCACGGCATGCCGGAAGAGCGAACCCGCCTGAGCCCCTTCCTGGTCGACGAGCCGCCCGGACTCGGCCCCATCCTCGAACACTGGCCGCTCATCCCTCCCGGCCGCGCCAGCAAGACATCCCTGGCCGCCTGCGCCGCCAGCGGAGTCCGCGACCTCCTCCACGACGGAACCAGGGTCCGCGATCGCCAGACCGGAATCCCACGCCCCGCCACCGCCGGCGACATCGCCGTCCTCTGCCGCACCAACGAGCAGTGCCAGACGGTGGCCGAAGCCCTGGCCCAGCTCGACATCCCCGCCGTGGTCCCGAGGATGGGCCTCCTCACCACCGCCGAGGGCCAGCTGACCCTGGCGGCCCTCCGCCTCTGGATCGATCCCCGCGACGCCCTCGCCGCCGCCATCCTCGCCCGCCTCACCACCTACGCAACCGACCTCGACGCGCTGGTCGACAAGGCCCTCGCCACCCCCGGCCGCGACGCCTTTGCAGCCGAGCCAGCCGTCGTGGCGATCCTGGCCGCCCGAAACAACCAACCCGACCTCGATCCCTCATCGGCCCTGGCAGCCATCATCGACGCCACCGATCTCCGGACCCGATGCGCCGCCTGGGGCAACGCGACCCAGCGCCTGGCCAACCTCGACGCCCTCGGCGCCCAGGCCGGTGCCTACGTGGCCGAGGCCGAGGCCAACCGAGACCCACCCACGCTGACAGGCCTCCTCCGCCACTTCGACGACCTCGTCGAAGAATGGGGCTGGACGACGACCCGGACCGACAGCCAGGCCCTCCAGACCGACCAGGACGCAGTCACCATCTCCACCTGGCACCGGGCCAAGGGCCTCGAATGGCCCGTAGCCATCCTCTACGGCCTCGAGGCCGTGAGAGACCCGCAGGCCCACGGAGTCCACGTCGTCAGCGACGGCCGCGACTTCGACATCGAAGCCCCTCTCTCCGGCCGCTGGATCCGCTACTGGCCCAACCCCTACACGACAGCCAATCAAGGAGGCCCGATCAAGGAAGCCCACCAGCAAAGCCCGACCTACACCGCCCTCGTCGACCGAGCCCACCGCGAAGCCCTCCGCCTCCTCTACGTCGGCTGGACCCGCGCACGCGACCGCCTGATCCTCGCCGCCAGCACCGGCAAGCTCACCAGCGGCCTCCTCGGAGCCCTCGAAAAGATCGATCCAGCCCTGATCAACGACCCCGGCATCGACGAACCCCAGGACTGCCACGTTCACTGGGCCGACCAGAACATCCCCCTGAGAGTCAGACCAGCCCATCCAGCCCCGCCAGTCACCGCCCCGCCCCGCCCCGGCCAGATCACCATCGGCCGACCCCCGCCACCGATTCCGTATCCACCAGCGCGCCTCTCCCCATCGACCGTCGCCCCGCGCCCCTGCGAGCTCCGCCCCCCGATCGAGATCGGCCCCCGCCTCGCCATCCAAGGAAGCCCCGACATGGAGCGCCTGGGCAACGCCGTCCACGCCTTCCTCGCCGCCGACCGCCCCGAGCTCGACGATCCAGAGCGAGTCACCCTGGCCGCCAACCTCCTGACCAGCCACCAGCTACAGACCCACATCGCCCCGGAGCTCGTGGCCGAGGCAGGCGCCCGCCTGACCCGATGGCTCGATGACCACCTCGCCGCCACCCGCCTCCACCGCGAGTGGCCGGTCACCATGCGCCTCCCCACCGGCACCGTCCTCGCAGGAACCGCCGACCTCGTCGCCCGGGTCCCCGGCGGACTGGCACTGATCGACCACAAGACCTTCCCCGGCAGCCCCGCCGCCGCCCTCGCCCGCCTGCCCCGATACGCCGGCCAGCTCGCCGCCTACGCCGACGCCCTCGAGGCTGCCACGAACCTGCCGGTCATCTCCCTGTGGATTCACTTGCCGGTGGTCGGCCACATGGTCGAGATTCGCCTCCTGGCCGCCCCTCGCGGCGCCGTCGTCCCGCTGCACGTACGATAGTCACCGTGCCGAGATCCCCCACCCGTCATGCCACGGAGCG
The DNA here is from genome assembly GCA_035489015.1 of Kofleriaceae bacterium. Classification (GTDB taxonomy): domain Bacteria; phylum Myxococcota_A; class Polyangia; order Haliangiales; family Haliangiaceae; genus DATFRY01. Next base: position 5,920 of record DATHKR010000022.1, read on the forward strand.
TGGCGCCGGCTCGACGTCGCGCGCGAGGGGGCATGGAGCGCTCCGGCATCTTGCCGAGCAGGTGTTCAGCCGGAGCGCCGGGGCGCCGCTCATCGAGGGGAACGCCGTCGAGCTCTTGATCGATGGGCGAGCCAACTTCGACGCCTGGCTTGCGGCGATCCGCACGGCGCAGAGATCGGTGCTGTTCGAGAACTACATCTTCGACGAGGAGCTCGCGCGCGAGTTCCGGGACGCGCTCAGCGAGCGCGCGTCGGCGGGTGTCCACGTCAGCGTGGTGCGCGACTGGCTCGGCTCTCTTGGCGGGTCCCGTGATCGGTTCTGGGCTCCTCTTCGCGCGGCGGGCGGCGAGGTCCGGACTTACAACCCGATCCGGTTCACCAGGCCGCTGGGCTGGTTGTCGCGCGACCATCGCAAGCTGCTCGTGGTGGACTCCGATGTCGGCTTCATCTCCGGCGTCTGTGTCAGCAAGACCTGGCTCGGCAACCCGGAGCGTGGGATCGCCCCCTGGCGAGATACCGGCGTCGCGATACGCGGGCCGGCGGTGCGGGACATGGCCGTGGCGTTCGCAGACAACTGGGCGCGCCTCGGCGAGGGGCTGCCGGCCAGCCTGTCGGTCCTGCACGAGGTTCCCGCTCCGGCTGGCGACGTCGCGCTGCGCGTGGTGGCGACGCTGCCGAGCACGGCCGGAATCTACCGACTCGATCACATGATCGCGGCGATGGCGAAGACCTCCGTGTGGCTGACCGACGCCTACTTCGTCGGCACGGCGTCGTACGTGCAGGCGCTCTCGGCCGCGGCACGCGACGGCGTGGATGTCCGCCTGCTGATACCCGGTACGAGCGACATACGGACCGTGGGATTCCTCTCTCGCGTCGGCTATCGCCCGCTGCTCGAGGCGGGGGTGCGGGTGTTCGAGTGGAACGGGACCATGATCCACGCCAAGACCGCGGTGACCGACGGTCGCTGGGCGCGGGTCGGGTCGAGCAACCTCAACCTCGCCAGCTGGATGGGCAACTGCGAGATCGACGTCGCGATCGAGGACGAGCTGTTCGCCCGCCGGATGGAGGCGCAGTACGAGGCCGACCTCGGCGGCGCCACCGAGATCCTGCTCCACGCCCGCCGCCGCCCTCGCGCTGACCGCGCGCGCGCACCGCGGCGGCCACGCCCTGGCTCTCGCGCCGCCGGCAGCTCCGGCCGCGCCGCCGCGGGCGCCATGCGCCTGGCCAACAGCGTCGGCGCCGCCATCTCCAACCAGCGCGTGCTCGAGACCAGCGAGCGCGGCGTCCTCGTGGGCGGCGCGGTGGTGCTGCTCGGCATCGCGGTGATCGCGTGGTTCTGGCCGCGGGCGCTCGCGTGGCCACTCGGCCTCATCGCCCTCTGGTTCGCGATCAGCCTGGTGTCCAGGTACGTGGCCAGCGGGCGGCGCGCCCGGCCCGGAGGATCGGCCCCGGCCGCGACCTCGGAGGACGAGCCGGCCAGCGCCACCCGCAGCCGCGCGTCGCCCGGACCATGAAGGCGTTCGGCCGGCTTCTTTGCGGCGGCGCCTACCGACGGCGCGTCGCGACCTGAACCACCAGCGCGAGCGGAACCACCGTGGCCAGCAACACCAGCCCGAGCCCGAGCTTCACCGAGCGCTGCGACGACCCCGGTGACCGCCGGTGCCAGAGGAGGACCCCCACCTGCGACGCGACGATGGCGGCGATCACGAAGGCCAGGCTCTGCTGTTCGAGGCCGAGCCGCGCGATGACCACCAGCGCGAGCAGCGCCACCGCCGCGAAGGTGACCGAGACGACGAGGTATCCGCTGGCCCGCATGGTCGTCCCTTCCCCGGCCCGGCCGGCGACCACCGTCACTGGGGGTTACCGGTATTCCCCGCGGCTTGCCCGTTCGTCACCGGCCGGTTGCCGTTGATCAGCATCTTGTCCATGGCGGCCCGGTCGGCGGCACGGCGCTCCTCGATGTCGCTGCGCTTCTCGCAGCGCGTCTCGACGATGTGGCTTCCGGTCACCGGCTCGGCGGCACAGACCATGTCGTCGCTGGCGGTCGCGCCCTTCGTCGTACCTGTCGAGCTCTGCTGCGAAGCGGCACACCCGGAGGCGAATGCCGCGATCGCGACAGCGCACACGGCGGCGAGTACTGCTCCGGATCGTCCAGGTCGCATGGTGATCTCCTCCCCCTTCGGCTCGCGGGCCACGGACATCAATCTTCTGCGTGCCGGGCTTCACCGTCCACAGAAGAGTTGGCCGCGCCGCCTGGTTTCGCGGCCGCAAGCGAGAGGTCATCTCGCCTGGTCGCGCGACGATCGCAAGAGGAGACGCTGCCCGTGGCGCTCCAGCGCCAGCTCGATGAGCCGCGTGACCAGCGCGCGCATGCCGAGCCCCGATGCCTCCCACAGCTTGGGATACATCGAGATCGCGGTGAAACCGGGAAGCGTGTTGATCTCGTTCACGACGAAGGCGCCATCCTCGCGCAGAAAGAAGTCCACGCGGGCCAGGCCGTGACACTCGAGCGCCTGGAACGAAGCGACGGCCAGTCGCTGGACCTCCGCGACCTGGGCCGGCGTGAGCTGCGCCGGGATGCACAGCTCGGCGCCGTGCTCGTCCAGGTACTTTGCGTCGTACGAATAGAACTGGTCGCCGTGGCTGACCACGATCTCTCCGGGCAGCGAGGCGATCGGATCGTCCCCACCAAGAACCGAGCATTCGATCTCGCGGCCGACGATCCGCGCCTCGGCGAGCGCCTTGGTATCGAACTCGAACGAGTGGGCCAGCGCGGCCTCCAGACCGGACCGATCCGGAACCCGGCTGATGCCGACCGATGACCCGAGGTTGGCCGGCTTGGTGAAGAGAGGAAACCCGAGCCCGGCAGCGAGCTCGCAAGCGCGCCCCGGATCGCGCAGGAAGTCGCTCTTCCGCAGCGCAACGAACCGACCGACCGGCAGACCGGCATCGCGCAGCAGGCGCTTCATCACATCCTTGTCCATGCCGACCGCCGACCCGAGCACGCCGGCCCCGACGTACGGCAGGCCGGCCAGCTCGAGAAGCCCCTGCACGGTCCCGTCCTCACCCATCGGCCCGTGAAGGACCGGGAAGACCACGTCGAGGTCGAGGCCACCAGGTCCGCCGCCGGCGGCGGCCAGCTCCCGTCCCCGCGGCGTCGGTTCGAGCACCACCGACGGAGCGGCCGGGTTCAGCCGGACCAGCAACGCATCCTGCGCCGCGCCAAGGACCGCCCGCGACTGCAGCGACCAGCGGCCCGCCGGGTCGATGCCGACGAGGACGGGTTCATAGCGGTCCGGATCCAGCGCATCGACCACGTTGCGCGCCGACAGGATCGACACCTCGTGCTCGGCGGATCGCCCTCCGAACAGAACACCGACGCGAAGACGACTCGTCATGACCCTGATACTAAGTCACGCCGCTCGTCGGCGCTCAAGACCGTCGACCGACCGTGCGAACCGCGACGAGATCGTCGTCTCGTACGGCCCGAACGTCGGTCTCCTCGAGAGTCACCAGCGCCTGGGTTCGTCCCGACGCGGTGACGAACTCGACCTCGAGGTGGTCTGGTTCATGGACGTGTACGACGGCGCCGAGGTCGCCCCGTCGGAGCCCCTCTTCTGGCAGGTCCCGATCGAGAACGACGGGGTCGAGCTCCTTGAACTTCATCGCAGCTCGATGAGCTATCTACTTCACGTGCTTCATGTCGACCGTGGACGTTCCGTACTGCGGGCGCCCGGTGGGTCGGTAGACCTGGATCGTCACCCCGCCCGGGGTGGCCTGCGATTCGACCAGCTCGAGCGCTGTGTCCCGGCCACTGTCGGGGAACAGCCGCATGCCCTGGCCGACGACCACGGGGAAGATGAGCAAGTTGATCTCGTCGACGAGGTCGTTGTCGAGCAGCCACCGGACCAGGGTGCGGCTTCCGTGCACCTGCAGCTCGCGTCCCGGCCTGGCTTTCAGCTTGCCGACGGCGGCCGCGACGTCACTGGAGAGCACGGTCGTGTCCGCCCACTCCGGGTCTGTGAGTGTGGTCGATGCCACGTACTTCGGCATCGTGTTCAACGCCACGGCGACGGGATTGGCGCCCGGATCTGCCATTGCTCCCCAGGAGCCGGCAAAGATCTCGAAGGTCCGCCGGCCGAACAGGAACGCGTCGGCGCGACTGAAGACCTGGTTCAGGAACGTCTCGGCCTTCTTGTCGAAGAGCGGCGTGGTCCATCCACCGCGCTCGAATCCACCGCTGCGGTCCTCGTCTGGCCCGCCGATCCCCTGCATCACTCCGTCGACGGAGACGAACGTGGTGGTCGTCAGCTTCATGGTCGCGGTTCCCTTCTCGCGGGTCTGGTCGTCGTTCGGTCGCGGAACGGTCCGTCCTACCGTTTTTCTGCTGGGCCTTCCCCGAACAAGGGCCGCACGTCGGCGATGTCGTACTCGGTCACCGACGCCGAGAGCATTGCCGCGCGTTGCTCGTTGCTTCGACCGTGATGTGTCCCGCCACGATGACCATGTGGGCCCTCCTCTTCTCGCTGATTGTCGACGCCCTGCGCCACCGCGGCTGAGCTTTCCACAGGCCCTGCGCTCACAAGTCGTGACACCCCGCGCTCGCGTACGACGCCGCGGTGCCTCATCTCGGAGCGAGATCGCCGTACCAGTAGGCGGCGGTCACTCCGCCATCCATGAGGAAGTCGCTGCCGGTGATGAAGCCACCGTCCGGACCCATGAGGAGCGCGCCGACCGTCGCCACCTCGTCGGGAGTACCGGCGCGCCCGGCAGCAGAGACGTCGATCATGCGTCGGTACCCTTCACCGCGCGGCCCGGTCAGTTCGTCCCTGGCGAGCGGGGTCATGATGATGCCCGGGCTGATCGTGTTGATGCGCGCACCACGCTTGCCCCAACGAACCGCCTCCGCCATCACTCGCAGCGAGTTCCCGCGCTTCGAGATCTGATACGCGTGAAGGGAGTCCGCGACCTGGTCAGGCTGGAGGAAGGGAAGACCGAGCAGCTCTTCCGTGGCGGTCGTGGCCAGCGCCTTGTTCTGTGCGACCGTGAGCGGAGGAAGGCGATGCCCGGACTGGGATGCGATGACGACGCCGGCGCCACCACGGGCGATCACATTGCCGAACTCTTCGAGCACGACCGCCGTGCCATACAGATCGACCCTGAGGATCGTCGCCGGAGAAGCCTGCGTCGGGGAGACACCTGCCGCGTGGATCAGCCCGGCCACGTCGCCCAGGGCCGTCGCCGTCTCGACGAGCGCGTGCACGGCCTCGCGCGAGGCTGCGTCGACCGTGGCGACGCTCACCTCGTAACCAGCGTTCGCCATGACCTCGGCCGCCTCTTCGGCGTTGCCCTGTCGCAGGTCCGCCAGGAGGACGTGCTTTCCGACGCCAACCCGGCGCGCGATCGCCTGGCCGATCTGGCCGGGTCCGATGACGACGATGACCTCTTTCATGACTACTTCTCCTTTCGAGGCGATGAGACTTGACGTCGCTCTCGAGCATGCGCGCGTGAGCGTCGCTGATCGCATCGATCTGCATCGTCTCGACGTCCGAAGTGATCCGTGGGCCCCGCAGAAGTCGAGCATCTCCTGCGTCTCGGCGGTCCCGCCGATGACGGCGGGCGAGGCCGTCCGCGGTGTGGCACTCTCCGGCGTTGGCCGGTGGATCCGGCCGCCGATCGGAGAACGAGATGATCACCCTCTATGGCTTCGGACGTATCTTTCGGGAGGGGCACGGCGAGACGAAGGACCTTCGGGCGCAGTGGGCGCTCGAGGAGACCGGCCTGCCGTATCGAGTCCACGCGCTCGACCACACCGGCGGCGAGCTCGACGGCGACGCCTACAGCCGGATCAGCCCCTTCCATCAGGTGCCGGTGATCGACGACGACGGCTTCATCGTGGCCGAGTCGGCGGCGGTGGTGCTCTACCTGGCCGAGAAGGCCGGCAAGCTGATCCCGGGCGACGTCCAGGGCCGCACCCGCGTCGTCCAGTGGTGCTTCGCCGCGGTCAGCACCGTCGAGCCGACCCTGGTGTGCATGGATGTCATCGAGATCTTCGACAGCGGCAACGCCGCCCACAAGGTCAAGGCGGAGGTGCGCAAGCTCGCCGACCGCTGGCTCGTTCACCTCGAGCGCCACCTCGACGGCCGCGAGTGGATCGCCTGCGGCGATTTCACGGCGGCCGACATCATGATGTCATGCGTCCTGCGCGGCATCCGCAAGAACGGCGTGATGGAGCCGTATCCGCAGATCAAGGCCTACTACGAGCGGACCCAGGCCCGCCCGGCCTGGCAGCGCACCCTCGGCCTCTACGCCGAGCGACTCGGCGTGAACGTCGACGACATCCGCTAGCGCGCCAGCCGCTGAGGCCGCGTGAGGCCATCCGGCAGGAGATCGTCGCCACCTCGCCGTCGGCGGCGGATCTATTCCAGCCGCACCGGCTCGAGGTCTGCCCAGTTCGGACCCGCTTCGACGCCCACGACCAGGGGCACCTCGAGCTCGTAGGCGTGGAGCATGGCCTGGACGGCCGTCCGGGCGGCCACCTCCAGCTCCGCCTGGGGCACCTGGAACAGCACCTCATCGACGATCTCGTGGACCGGGACGGCGCTCAGGCCGGCGCCGCGCAGCGCGCGGTCGGCCTCGAGCAGAGCGCGGCGGGCGACGTCGGCGACCGAGCCCTCGTGCGTCGCGCGGCGGGCGAGACGCTCGGCATACGAGCGGTCGTGCGGGTCGAGGGACTCGAGCCCACCGATGGGCCATCGGCGCCCGGCGATGGTCACGATGTGGCCCCGCTCGCGAGCGAGGCGCAGCTGCTCGTCCTGGAACTCGCGCACCCTGGCGTACCGGCGATCGAAGCGGGCGATCATCTCCTTCGCCTCCTGCGC
>DATHKR010000023.1:0-6821 GCA_035489015.1 Kofleriaceae bacterium
CTGCATCTCGCGGCCGCCCGCGGCGTCGGCCCGGGTCGCCATCGAGGCGGCCGACCGGCGCGAGGCAGCCCGCGGCGCCGTCGCCACCGCGAGCAGCCGTCGCACCATGGACGTCGCCTTTCACGTGATCCGCTCGAAGAGCAAGGCCGGCGACGTGCCGCGCGCGCAGCTGGTCCGCCAGATCAACGTGATGAACGCGGCCTACAAGCGCACCTCGTTCCGGTTCCGGCTCCGGTCGATCACGCGGACCACCAACGGCGCCTGGTACAAGATGACGATGGACTCCGCCGAGGAGACCCGCGCCAAGGACAGCCTGCACAGCGGCCACCTCTCCACCCTCAACGTCTACACCACCGGCACCAAGGACGCGCTCGGCTGGGCGGTCTTCCCCTGGGAAGCGGGCCGGAAGGGCAAGCAGGACGGCATCGTCATGGACTACACGACGCTGCCCGGCGGGAGCCACAAGCCGTATCACCTGGGCGACACCCTGGTGCACGAGACCGGGCACTGGCTCGGCCTCTATCACACGTTCCAGGGCGAGTGCGCCGACAAGGACGGTGTGTCCGACACGCCGGCCGAGAAGTCGGAGGCCTTCGGCTGCCCGACCAAGCGCGACACCTGCAAGGACGATCCGGGCCGCGATCCGATCCGCAACTTCATGGACTACACCGACGACTCCTGCATGAACGAGTTCACCGGCGGCCAGCGCGGCAGGCTCGGCCGCATGACCGGCCGCTACCGGCCCTACGGCGTCACCCGCGAGGGCGGCGACCCGTGCGGCGACGGCGTCTGCGACGGCACCGAGAACGACACCACCTGCCCGGCCGACTGCGGCTGCGCCGCCACCGAGAGCTGCGACGGCGTGGCGCCGTTCGGCTGCTACTGCGACCCGGACTGCGCCGCCAGCGGCGACTGCTGCTCCGACGCCGCGACCTGCACCTGAGCGGAGGCGCTCAGCGCCTGTTCACGATCCTGAGCGCCTCGGTGAAGCGAGGCGCTCGGGTATTCGCCCCGATCTCGCCGAGGAGGGACATCGCGAGCTCGATCTGGCCCTCGGGGCTGGTCAGCAGCTCTGCCGTCCGGCGCCGGAGGTCGCGGAGGGGCGCCGCCAGCAGCGCTTCCGCCGGCACGGACCACGCGGGCAGGGCCGCGCTTGCCATCCGCAGCAGGACCACGGCGAAGAACATGTGGCAGACCTGGCGCATGAGGTGGATGCGGGCGTCCTGATGGTCGGTCGGCGGTCCGCCGAAGTACGCGGTGAGGAAGCTCTGCTCGTCGTCGGCGGTCGCAGCGAAGAAGTTGCAGATGCAGGCGGGGTCCACGTAGGGATCGTTGAGGAAGGCGGCCTCCCAGTCGACCAGCCACAGGCGCTGTCCATCCCACAGACAGTTGCCGGGGTTGATGTCGTTGTGGCTGGAGACCAGCTCGCTCGGGTCGCGTGGATAGGCGGCGGACAGGGCGGCGTAGCGCTCGAACACCTCGCTCGCCGCCGCGGGCAGGAGACCTCTGGCCTTCACCTCCGCGATGACCCCGTCGACCGCGTCGAGGTAGGTGAACAGCGGCGGGAACGGGGCGGTCGCCTGCAGCGTCCGCACGGCCGCCGCGAGATCGGCCAGCAACGCGAGTCGCGGGCGCTCGAGCGCGGCGAACGGCTTGCAGTCGATGAAGTCGGTGATCGCGATCGCCTCGGCGGCGTCGGTGTAGTGGACCGCCGGGGCCAGGCCGGCGCGGGCCGCGATCGTCATGCACGCGAAGTGGCGGGCCGGATCGTTGAACGCATTCACGCGGGTGACGAGCCGCAGCAGGTACGGGCGACCCACCACCACGACCCGGTACACCGAGGCCGCGGACAGCCCACCGCCGAGCGGCTCGATGTGATCGATGACGTCCGTGTCGAACGAAGCTCGCAGCGCGGCCAGGACCGGCTCGCGCTTCGGCTCGGGGATGAGGTCGAGCATCGCGTCTCCTCCGTCAGCGCAGCTTCACCGGGCGCGCTGCCGCCACCGCCCTCGCCGCGCGTGCGCCGCCCAGCTCGTCCATGAGCGGGCTGGTCTCTGCCTCGAGCTCCTCGACCGACTCGACCCCGAGGATGAGCTCGTCGATCTCCGCGCTCAGCTCCTCGCGCTTGCCGATGCCGAGGATGTGGGACCGCAGGTAGCGGAACGCCTTCTCGAGGATGTCCATCTTGAGGCTGACCATCTTGAAGGCCGACGTGATCTTCGCGTGCTGCTGCATCCGCTTCTCGGCGAGGGCCAGGCTCTGGCGCAGGCTGGCCTGCACCTCGCGGTCCTTCTCGACCGCCAGAGCTCGCTCGTACTGCTTGATGTCGCGCTGGATCTCGGTCTCGCTGTTCTCGCCGATGTAGTGGGCGAGGCGCTGGTGGACCAGCCCCATCTGGAGGAACGAGTGGAGCAGGCGGCCCAGCTTGTTCATCTCGTCCTGGATGAGGCTGGTCTCCAGGCTCGGGTTCTCCTCGGCCATCTGGCTGATCTCGCCGCCCAGCGCCTCCAGCTCGCGGAAGCGCACCACGTAGTGCGGGTCGAGCGCGGCCAGCGCGGCGGCGGCGCGCTCCTCGACCGCGCGGCGCTCCTCCTTGCTGTCCTGGATCGAGACCCAGCGGCGGAACAGCGAGGTGTCGGCGCCGAGGGCCAGCCACAGCGTCTCCAGGCCGGCCCCGACCAGGAGCGGCAGCCAGGAAAACGTCGCCAGCGCGAACAGCCCCGCGCCGGCCAGGAGAATGTAGTTGTACTGGTTCGCGAACGCGCGGTGGACCAGGCTCTTCTTGGGCGGGGGGCGTGTCACAGGGCGGCTTTGTCAAGATACCACGCGGACTTGACGGGGCGAGGTGAACTGGAAATGATGCCGCCTGCTTCCAGCGTTGTGGGTGGAGGCGTTCCTGGGAGGCAAGGCAACATGTCGAAGCTCACTCCTCTGTCCAAGGCGTTGATCACCGTGGTGGTGCTCGGCGCGGTCGGCACCGGCTTCTATCTCAACCGCGACCGGTTGATGCCGAAGAAGAAGGGCGTCCAGACGTCGAACGTGCCACCAAGGGCCGATCTTCCGGACGAGGGCACCGCACCACCCAGCCAGCCGGTGTCGACCACCGCCGGTTGCCCCGACAAGCCGGAGGTCCGCTTCTACCACTGGGCCTGGAACTCCCAGATGGGGATGATGCTGGCGACGGGGGGCAAGCAGGCGGCCGACGGCAGCCTCATGTGCAAGCACGGCGTCAACCTCAAGCTCATCCGCGAGGACAACGTCGACACCATGCAGAGCCTGCTCCTCTCCTTCGGTGAGGGGCTGAAGGGCGGCAGCAAGAACCCGGACAAGGGCGCGCACTTCGTCGCCATCATGGGTGACGGCTCGGCCGCCTTCCTGAAGGGCATCAACGATCGCCTGGTCAAGCTGGGACCGGACTACACCGCCACGATCGTCGGGTCGGCCGGCTACAGCCGCGGCGAGGACAAGTTCATGGGCCCGCCGGAGTGGAAGAAGGACCCGCAGAAGGCCCGCGGCGGCCTGGTGGCCGGGTACCTGCGCGACGGCGACTGGAACATCGCCCTCAAGTGGCTCGGCGACAACAAGATCCCGAACAACCCGGACGACACCGTCTACGACCCCGACGCGCTCAACTGGCACGCAGCGTCCGACTACATCGACGCGGCCCAGAAGTACGTGTCCGGCTACTGCGCCGATCTGAAGAACATCAAGACCGGCAAGGTCGAGAAGCACTGCATCGACGCCGTGGTGACCTGGACCCCGGGAGACGTGACCGTCGCCGAGAAGAAGGGCGGCCTGGTCTCGATCGTGTCGACCAAGGAGTACCGGTCGCAGATGCCGAACGTCATCATCGGCAACAAGAAGTGGATGGCCGCCAATCGCCCGATCGTCGAGGGGATGCTGGCCGCCATCTTCGAGGGCGGCGACCAGATCAAGAAGGACGAGGCGGCGCTGCGCCGCGCCGCCGAGATCAGCGCGGTCGCCTACGGCGAGAACGACGCCGCCTACTGGGAGAAGTACTTCAAGATCCAGAACGTCAAGGACAAGCAGGGCCTCGAGGTCGAGCTGGGCGGTTCGGCGGTCAACAACCTGGCCGACAACCTGGAGCTGTTCGGCATGGCCAAGGGCTCGACCAACGCGTTCGCCGCCACCTACACCGTGTTCGGCAACGTGGTGAAGTCGCAATACCCGGACCTCATGCCGACCTTCTACCCCGTCGCCCAGATCCTCGACACCTCCTACATCGCCGCGCTGGCCAAGGAGCCGGAGGCGCCGAAGACCGAGGCCGATCTGCCGAAGTTTGCGGCCGGCTCCAAGGTGCAGGAGGTGGTGAGCCGCAAGGCGTGGGACATCCAGTTCGGCACCGGCAGCGCGAAGTTCACCGCGTCGGCCCAGAAGCAGCTCGACGAGCTGATGAGGGACCTGGTCATCGCCAGCGGCACGCTGGTCGAGATCCACGGCCACACCGACAACCAGGGCGGCCTCGACCGCAACCAGGCGCTGTCGGAGGAGCGCGCGTTTGCGGTGAAGACCTGGCTCGAGCAGCAGGCCCCGTCGAGCTTCCCGCAGGGGCGCGTGGTGGTGTTCGCGCACGGCCAGACCCAGCCGCTCCAGCCCAACTCGACCGCGGAGGGTCGCTCGAAGAATCGCCGGGTCGAGATCGTCCTCGGCACCGCGAAGTAGCCGCGCGAAATGGCCGTCCCCGTCGCCGTCAAGAACGCGCTCCTGCCCAACCGCCAGGTCGACCGCCGGGTGGCGCTCGCGCTGGTCGCCTTCTGGATCGCGATCGCGTTCCTCCTGTGGCTGGCGGTGCCGTTCGCGACCCTGCCCAAGCCGGGCGAGGTCTGGTCGGCGCTCGGCTCGATGTGGTGGCAGCACGGGATGGGGCCGGAGCTGTTCACCACGCTCGGCCTCATCGCCGACGCGCTCCTGCGCACCGTCATCATCTCGCTCATCCTGTCGTACGCGACGGTGATCGCGGCGCTCCGCCCGGTGGTCGAGGCGGTGTCCAAGCTGCGCTTCCTCGGCCTGACCGGGCTGGTGGTCCCCTTCACGCTCTTCTTCGGCGGCGGCCACGACCTCAAGGTCGCCATGCTCACCTTCGGCATGACCACGTTCTTCGTGACCAGCATGGCTCAGGTGGTCATGGACATCCCGCGCGAGCAGTTCGATCACATGCGCGTGCTGGGCGCCGGCGAGCTCCGCATCCTGTGGGAGGTCGTCATCCGCGGGACGCTCGACAAGGCGCTCGAGATCATGCGGCAGAACCTGGCCATCGGCTGGGCGCTCATCACGATGGTCGAGGGCATCTCGCGCGCCGAGGGCGGCCTGGGCGCGCTCATCCTCAACCAGAACAAGCATTTCAGGCTGGCCGAGGTCTACGCCATCCTGCTCGTCATCCTGGTGGTCGGCCTGGTGCTCGACTACGCGATCGGCCTGGTCGGCCGGGTGATCTGCCCGTACGCCGAGCTGGAGAGAGTGAGGCGCTGATGGCCGACGGCGACGTCCTCCTCGAGGTCCGCGATGTATCGGAGCGCCTCGGCAACCACCAGGTGCTCGCCAAGCTCACGTTCGACGTGCGCGACCGGGTTCGCCCCGGCAAGGTCACCGGCCAGCTGGTCGCGCTGCTCGGTCCGTCCGGCGTCGGCAAGACCCGCCTGCTCCGCCTCATCGCCGGCCTCGATCGGCCCGACACGGGAGTCGTGCTCGGGCCCAAGAGCCAGCCGATCGCGTCCGGCACCGTCGGCGTCGTGTTCCAGAACTACATCCTCCTCCGCCACCGGACCGTGATGGGCAACCTGGTCACGGCGGGCGTCGCCAACGGCATGGCGCGAGGCGAGGCCAGGGACAAGTCCAGCCACCTGCTCGAGCGGTTCGGCCTGGCCGACCGCGGCAGCTACTACCCGGCCCAGCTGTCCGGTGGCCAGCGCCAGCGGGTCGCGATCGCCCAGCAGCTCGTCCACCAGAAGACCCTGCTGCTCATGGACGAGCCGTTCTCCGGCCTCGACCCGGCCGCCCTCGACGACGTGATCAAGCTCATCGTCGAGGTGGCCCACATGGACGAGCTCAACACCGTCATCATCGTCACTCACGACATCCGCGCCGCCATGCTGGTCAGCGACACCCTGCTCATGCTCGGCCGCGATCGCGCCCCCGACGGCAAGCCGATCCCTGGCGCCCACATCCAGGACAGCTACAACATGGTGGAGCGAGGAATGGCCTGGCGCACCGACCTCGAGCTCGATCCCAAGTTCCCGGCGCTCGAGCGAGAGATCAAGGACCGCTTCCGCACCCTCTGATGAGCGACGAGCCCGGCAAGCAGATCCTCGGGTTGACCCGGCTCGAGACCACCCCGCTCGAGAGAGTCCTCGTGCGCCGCCGCGAGAGCCAGGTCACCACCGCCGCGTGGCGCCTCGAGCTCACCTGCGACCAGGGCACCGGCAGCATCGTCCGCATCGAGGCCACCGCCGCCCAGCTCTACTACCGCGGCGACGGCATCCTGCTCGGCTGGTCCCAGGAACACCTGGCCGAGCTCTACGCCGAGCTGACCAGGCCCGACGGAGACGGCGGCCCCGACTTCGAGCTCATGCAGCTCGGGTAGGAGGGGAAATCGTGTCGGCCCTTGCCGGAGTGGCGCGCCGTCGAGCGCGGGCGAGCGCGGGGGAGCCGGCGAGGTTGGGCATGAGGTCGCGCACGGGGCCGAGCCGGCGATGTCGCGCACTGGGCCGAGCACCGGGCCGAGCCGTCGAGCACGTCCACCGCGGGCGAGCCGGCGAGGTCGCGCACTGGGCCGAGCACCGGGCCGAGCCGTCGAGCACGTC
>DATHKR010000024.1:0-2530 GCA_035489015.1 Kofleriaceae bacterium
GCCCGCGGATGAACAAGTCGGTCGTTCTCGCGGCCGATCCATCCCGGCTGGCGGCGTCGCGGCTGCGCTTCCGGTGCTCAAGTACGTCGAGTACGTTCCGCGCCGGTTCTCGCCGCTCCTTGCCATCCGGGCGGCTCGACCACGAGAACGACCGACTTGTTCATGAGCGGGCCCTTCCCTCGGCTGGATCGGCCTCGCCTACGTCCACGCGCGACGCGAGCGGGCCGTCCCGGTGCTCGAGGCCTGCATCCGCCTCGGCCAGCCGGTCCACCACTGGAACATCGCCCTCTACCACTGGTTCACCGGCGACGTCGCCGCCGCCGCCGCGCGGGTCGCCGGGCGCGAGCACGAGCAGAACGCCCACTTCCAGGACATCCTCGGGTGCGTCGAGGCCGCCGCCGGCCGACCCGCCGAGGCCGAGGCCGCCTTCTGCCACGCGCTGACGATCCACGGCGTCCACGCCGGCCCGATCCTGCACCTGGGCGCGCTGCTCCTCCGTCAGGATCGCCTCGACGAGGCGGAGGCGCTCCTGCTCGGCGACCACGCCGTCGCGGCGAGCACCGACAGCGTCGCGCTCGGCCTCCAGCCGGGCTTCTATCGGCTGCTCGCCGAGCTGTTCGACCGCCGCACCGACGCCGCCACCGCCGCCACCGCCCGCGCTCGCGCCGCGCAGCTGGACCAGCTCGCCCGCGACGTCCCCGCGGTCGGCGTCACCCTCCTCCACTGGTGACGTCCGCCCGCGTCTACCTCGCGGAGAACCTCCACGTCCGCCATGTCCACGCCGATGGTGTGCAAGGAGTGCCCATCAGATCGAAGATCACGCCGACGACCGCCTCCCGCCGGGGCGGGGTCTTCTGTTTCGCCTGTTTCACACCTCAGAGCGGGACGCCGGGTGCGGCGACTGGATCGAGGGCGAGCTCGGCACCCTCGAACGGATGGGGCTCATCGAGGGGGCCTGAACCAGCGCTATCCTGCGGGGCATGTCTTCCACCTCGGGGCCGGGATCCGGGTCGGGGGCCGGTGCACCTGTCTCGGCGGCCAGGCGCTACCTGCTCCTCGCGCTCGGCCTCCTCTTCACCGCGCTCGGCGGGATCGGCGTGCTCCTGCCGCTCATCCCGACCACGCCGTTCCTCATCCTGGCGGTGTGGGCCTTCTCCGGCAGCTCCGAGCGGCTGCACCGCTGGCTGCTCTTCCACCCGCGTTTCGGACCGCCCCTGCAGCGGTGGCGCAGCCATCGAGTCGTCCCGTGGCGGGCCAAGATCACCGCCTGGACGATGATGGCAGCCAGCCTGGCCTACACCATCTTCGTGCGCCAGGCGCCCTGGCCCGTGGTCGCCGCCATCGTCACGCTCATGGCCATCGCGGTCTGGTACGTCGCGACCAAGCCGAGCCGGATGCCGGCCGAGGCACCGGCCGGCGACGACCGCTAGACTCAGGTATGGACGACGATCCCGTCAGGCGCGAGGAGGTGGACCGCGGCTTCCGCCTGCTCAACCACCTCGTGAGCACGATGCGAGACGAGCTGCTCCAGCTCGGCGCACAGGTGGTCGCGCTCACCCGCGAGGTCGACGAGCGCGGCGCCATCCGAAAGCAGTCGGTGCTCGAGACGCTGTCCGACCAGGTCCGGGAGGCGCGGGTGGCGGACGAGGCCGCCGCGCCGCTGCGCATCGAGCTGTCGGATCACCAGCGGGACAAGTACGCGGTCGCGGTCCCGCCCGTGCCGTGCGCCGAGCTCTTGCCGATCTGCAAGGCGCGCTGCTGCACGCTCCCGTTCCGGCTGTCGACCCAGGATCTCGACGGCGGCCACGTGCGCTGGGACTACGGCCGGCCCTACTGGAACCTGCGCCGGCCGGACGGCTACTGTGTCCACAACGATCCCGACGGCCACGGCTGCGGCGTGTACCAGGAGCGCCCGGCCCCCTGCCGCGCGTTCGATTGCCGCGGCGACGCCCGGATCTGGCTCGACTACGAGAAGCGCATCCCGGCCGCGATCGACGCCGCCCTCGATGTCCCGCCCGGCCCACGGAAGCAGCCACGCGTGGAGGTCGAGGGCCGCGCCGCCCTGCGCCACGTCGTGATGGGCATCGAGGGCGAGTCCCTGCGCAGGAAGTAGCGGCTCAGGTGCCGCCGAGCTCCTCGCGCAGCGCGACCGCCAGGCGCTCGTACTGGCCGATGTCGTTGTGGAGCTGGGCCAAGATGCGGACCAGCCGCCGCGGCGGGGCCGGCCGGCGGCTCCCCGCTCTGCGCTCGCGCCCACGTGGCCGGAGTGGTAATTCAAGATTGATGCGCTCGCTTCGCTCGCCACTCCTGGCCGTCGTGCTCGTCGCCTGTCAATCACAGAAGGCCGGAGTCGCGCCCGGCCCCGACGCGCCGAAGAAGCCGCTCGCGGGCGAGCTGCCGCCCACGGTCGCGAAGCAGTACGAGGCAAGCGGGCTGGTGCTCGACAAGGAAGGAGTCGGGCCGCGGCTGTGCCTCGACGGGGTGTTCCTTTCGAACCCGCCGCAGTGCGGGGGGATTCCCCTCGTCGGGT
>DATHKR010000025.1:0-2666 GCA_035489015.1 Kofleriaceae bacterium
TCCTACGGCCTCGACGGCTGCAACCAGGACGCGATCCGCGGCGACGTCGAGGAGTCCGGATCGACCCTGAAGAGCATGGTGCTGGCCATCATCCGGGCCCCTCAGTTCAGCCGCCGCGCCGCCCGCTGAGGGTGGCGCGCACGACCGCGACCACGAACGCGAACGCGCCGGCAGCGAACACGGTGTCGCCGAAGACGCGCAGCCAGCGCAGGGTCCCCATCGGGCCGCTGTGCAGGAACTCGGCGCTGCGCGCGTACCAGTACCCGTACTCGACCGAGGCCCAGGTCTGCAGCAGGCCGACCGGCAGGACGCTGATCAGCACCATGGCGGCCAGCCCGCCGTTGATGGCCCAGAAGGCGAAGCCGAGCAGCCGGTCGGGCAGCACGCCGTCGGGTCGGATCGCGCGCACGGCGAACAGGATGAGCCCCATGCCGAGCAGGCCGTAGACTCCGAACAGGGCGGTGTGGCCGTGCACCGCGGTGGTGTTGAGCCCCTGCATGTAGTAGAGCGCGATCGGCGGGTTGATCATGAAGCCGAACAGCCCGGCGCCGACCAGGTTCCAGAACGCGACGCCGACGAAGAAGTGGATCGGCCAGCGATAGGCGCGGATCCACGAGGTCCGGCCGCCCAGGCGCCAGCTGTCCCACGCGTCCTTGCCGAGGAAGACCAGCGGGACCACCTCGAGTGCGCTGAACGTGGCGCCGAGGGCGAGCACCGCGGTCGGGGTGCCGGAGAAGTAGAGGTGGTGGAGCGTGCCGATGATGCCGCCGGCCAGGAAGATGGTCGCGGCCAGCACCGCGGCCCGCCCGGCCGCGGCCGGGCCGACCAGGCCGAGCCGAGTGAACAGGAACGCGATGACCACCGTGGCGAACACCTCGAAGAAGCCCTCGACCCACAGGTGGACCACCCACCACCGCCAGTACTCGGCGACGGCCAGGTTGGTCTCGCGGCCGGCGCCCAGCGCGGCGAGATAGAAGCCGGCGATGGCGAGGGTGGAGATGAGCAAGAGGATGAGGAGCGGGCGCCGCTCGTCGCGCCGGGCCAGCGCCGGGCGGAGCGCGCGCGCGACCAGGAACGCCCACAGGAACAGCCCGACCATGAGGGCGAGCTGGAACGCGCGGCCGAGGTCGATGTACTCGTAGCCGCTGTGGCCGAAGTACCACCACGCGTCGCCGGTGCCGAGCTCGCCGCGCACGCTCAGCCACTCGCCGGCCATCGAGCCGACCACGACCGCGAGGAGCGCGGCGAAGAGGACGTTGACCAGGAGGCGCTGACCGGGCGGCTCACCGCCGACCGCCGGCGCGATGACCAGGCCGGCCCCGAGCCACGCGGTGGCGATCCAGAAGATGCCGAGCTGGACGTGCCAGGTGCGGCTCACCGCGTAGGGCAGGACCCTGGCCAGCGGGATGCCGTAGAACGCGCCGCCCTCGACGCCGTAGTGCGCGGTGATGACGCCGAGGAGGACCTGGGCCAGAATGAGGCCGCCCACCACCCAGAAGTACTTCAGCGTCGCGAGCTGGGACGGCGTGGGCGTGCTGCCGAGCAGCGGATCGGTCTCCGGCAGCTCGACCCGCTCCTCCGGTTTGCGCGCGGCATGCCAGAACCCCATGAGGCCGATGCCGCCCAGGAGCATGAGGATGCTGACGCCGGTCCACACCACCGCGTCGGCGGTGGGCCGGTTGCCGATGAGCGGCTCGTGCGGCCAGTTGCTGGTGTACGTGATGTCCTGGCCCGGGCGCGCGGTGGCCGCCGCCCACGCGGTCCAGAAGAAGAACGCGGCCAGCTGGCGCTGATCGCGCTCGCCGCCGACGGCGGCCGGCGGGATGGCGTAATCGTCGCGACCGTCGCGGAACACGCGCGCGATGTGCTCGGCGACCTCGAGGACGGCGCGAGCGCGCGCCTCCGAGATGGTGATCGTGCCGGTCGACTCGTCGTAGGTGTTGAGGCGGTACTCGGTGGCCAGTCGGGCGCGCAGGCCGCCCTGCTCCTCGTCGGACAGGAGCTCGTAGGTCCGGCCGTGCTCGGCCTGGGCCCAGACCTCGAGCACCGCGAGCGCCTCGCGGTGGAGCCACTCGGCGGTCCAGTCCGGCGCGACGTAGGAGCCGTGCCCCCACACCGACCCGACCTCCATGCCACCCAGCGCGCGCCACACCGACTGGCCGGCGCGCACGTCGCCGCGCTCGAACACCACCTGGCCGGTCTCTGCCACCACCCGGTCAGGGACCGGCGGCGCCATCTGGTAGATCCGCACGCCGACCCACAGCAGCACGGCGAACGAGGCCGATAGAACGACGCCGAACACGATCCAGAGCCTCCGCATCTCGCCTCCCCTTCACCGCGCGACCGGCCGATTGTCGCGCGCTGGCGCTGGCGCACAACCCGGTATCGATTCACCCGCGCGGGGCCGGCGATTAGGGAGGCGTGTTGGTGGGCAGCTGGACCCAGGGCACCAGCTTGGTCGCGTCGACCGGTTCCGGCGGATCCGGGTCGTCGGCTTCCTCCTCGCCGTCGTCGGTCTTCTTGCTGGCGCGCTTCGAGCGCCGGTCGGATGGGCCCGGATCGGAGTCGGTCCCGACGGCGTCGAGCGGCACGCCCACGCCGAGGAGCACGTTCGAGCTGGTCGAGAAGAGCACGCCGAGGATGGCCGCGGTGGTGGCGGCGGCGGT
>DATHKR010000026.1:0-13899 GCA_035489015.1 Kofleriaceae bacterium
CAGCATCGCGCGCTGGACGTGGAAGTCGAGCAGGAAGCGGTGGCCATCCGGCTGCAGGACGTCGAGGATCCCGTCGCCGTCCATGTCCGGGTTGACGTAGCGCAGGCAGACGTCGTCGAGCGCCCCGACGAACTCGGCGGCTGCCTGATCGAGGCCGAGCGCGGCGAGCAGCTCGTCGTAGGGGACGCCGGCCTGGGCCGCGCCCGACTCGTCGACGGTGACCTGGCCGAGATCGACGCCGCCGCTGGCGATCGGGGTCAGCGTGTCGAGGGTGCCGGCGCCGAGCACGCCGGCGATCATGTCGGCGCCGACCCGGCTGGAGTCGACGAACACCAGCACCCACGGGTGCGCGGTGTCGATGTCGAGCGAGAAGCTGCCGTCGGCGGCGACCTCCGAGTAGGCCCGGAGCTGCTGGCTGGATGGCGCGACGGCCACGACGTGGTCGATGACGCGCGGCTCGATGCCTGGCACCGGGCGGGCGAGCGAGCCGGCGGTCGCGGCTCGAGCCGCGACCTGACCCTGGACCTGGAAGCTGTCCGCGCCCGGGCCGTCGCCCGAGCCGTCGTCGACTCCGTCGTCGCCGGCCCCATCCCCGTCGTCCGGACCTGGACCGACATCGTCGCCATCATCGCCAGCGACGTCGTCGTCGTCTCCATCTCCACCCGCTCCCCCCGCGCCGCATCCAGCGACCACGAGACCGAGCGCAACCGCGAGCGTACGTGTCCTCATCCGGCGAATACCCCCTCAGGAGAGCTTCGGCCGGGAATCAGTGTTCTTGAGCGTGCCGGCGTGCGCACCCGGGCGCGCGCGCACACCGACATCCGACCAGCTAGGGTCGCGCCAGCGAGATGTTGTCGAAGCGGACGTTCCCGCCCCAGCTCGCGTTGGACGCATCCATGATCTGGACGCTGGTGAACGGCGCGCCCAGCTCGGTCGCGAGCCCCTTGCACGCGGTCGCCGCCCCGTTGATGCGGACGTCGAAGGTGTGCGGGCTGCGGTTGGTGTGCATCACCAGCTGGACCTTGTTCCAGCGGCCGGATGACAGCGACCCACAGCTGGTGTCGCCGCTCGGCACGGCCGTCGCGACCAGGGTCGAGGATCCCGGCCACCGCTGCAGGCGGATACGGCGACCGTACACGCTGGCCCCCTGGCCGTTGAGGCTCCACACGAAGGAGGCCCCGGAGTCGGCCTTGACATCGACGGTGGCGACGATGTCGCCCGACACCGACGACGACAGCTTCGCGATCAGGTAGTCGCTCAACGCCGAGCTGCCCTGCAGCAGGAGCACCTTGCCGTGGTCGCCGGTGCTCTCGATGCTGGCGCGGGTGTCGGTGAGGTTGCTGGCCGGCAACAGCGTCCAGGGAGAGCCGAGCGCGCCGCCGGCGTAGCTCTCGAAATTGACGGTGAGGAGCGGCGTCAAGCTGTCTTCCTCGGTCCCGCTGTCGACGCCGGCTTCAGCCGTCACTGTCTCATCAGCGCTCACCTCGCCGGCAACTGTCTCATCCCCGCTCGCCTGGTCCGAGCCCATGCCGGGCTCGTCTCCGCTCATGAAGTCGTCCTCTCCCTCCATGGCACAGCCAGCGGCAAGACAGAGCGCGAGGGGAACTGCCAGCGAATTGACTAGTCCAGAGGTGGCGCGGGTCGTCATCGGCTTCTCCTTGTCGTCTGGAGCAGCCCTTTTGCACGCCACGGGCCAGATGGCTGGCCCGATGAATGGATCGGCGCGTGCACCGATCGGCGCCCTCCGCCGGATCCGCGCCTGGTCGGTCAGCGCTGCGGTGGCTCGATCGGATGCATCGCCGGTCGCGCCGACATCCGGTCCAGCCAGGCGCGCAGGTTGCCGAGCTCGGCCGGCACCTCCTCGCCGGCGATGTGCCTGGCGGTCGGGATCGGCGGGTACATGGCGACGTCGGCCAGCGAGAAGCGGTCGCCGGCCAGGAACTCACGGCCGGCCAGCTTCGCGTCGAACAGCGCGAGCGCCTCACGCCACTGCCGGCGCGCCTCCTCGACCGCGGCGTCGTCGCGCTCCTCGGGCGCCTTGAGGAAGGCCTCCTTGACCAGGGCAGTGTGGCGCGACATCAGCTTCTTCTCGACCGCGTGGATGGCGAGCCGCACGCGGGCGCGCCCGACCGGATCCGACGGCAGGAGCGGCTTCTCGTGATAGCGGTCCTCCAGGTACTCGTTCACGATCAGCGACTCCCAGACCGCGACCGCGCCGTCGAACAGGGTCGGCGACTTCGCGTCGGGGCTGGCCGCGTCGAGCTCCGGCGGACGGCGGCCAGCCTCGTAGAGCACCAGCTCGAAGGGGATGCTCTTCTCCTCGAGGGCGATGCGAGAGCGCCAGGCGAACGGGCAGCCGCGGATGGCGTACAGCTTCATCCGCAGAGCATAGCGCGCCGCCGGCGCGTCAGCGGATCGAGGTCATGAGCTGGGCCGGGTCGAACACCTGGCCGGCGCGGACCACCACCCGCGCGCGCGACAGGTTGTCCACCGACAGCAGCGGATCGGCGTCGAGCAGGACCAGGTCGGCGCGCTTGCCGACCGCGACGTCGCCGAGCTGGTCCTCGAGACCGAGCGCGCGCGCGCCGTTGACGGTGGCGGAGCGCAGGACCTGGGCCGGGGTCAACCCGGCCTGCACCATCAGGCGCGCCTCGCGAAAGACCGACGGGCCGTGCAGCGTGCCGATGTTGCCGGCGTCGGTGCCGAGCGCGACCGTGATGCCGGCGGCCCACAGGCGCGGCAGGCTCTCCATCGCCGCGGCCGGCACGGTGCGCGACGCGCGCTCCGGGATCGTGTGCGGCACCTTGCTCATCGCGGCCAGGATCTCCGGATCGGCCAGCCGGCGCTCCTCCTCGGTCGGCTCGAACGTGCGGCCCAGCACCGCCGCGTAGCCGGCCGTGACCCAAAGGGTCGGGATCAGGATCGCGCGCCGCTTGGCGGCCAGGGCGATGAACTCGTCGTCGACCGGGCGATCGAACACCGAGTGGACCAGGATGTCGGCGCCGGCCCGCAGGGCCGCCTTGGCGACCTCGAGCTCGGTCGCGTGGACCAGGAAGCGCAGGCCGGCCGCGTGGGCGGCCTCGGCGGCGGCGCGCGCGATCGCCTCCTCGGCGACCAGGTCGCCGGTCGGCAGGTGGATGAACCACATCTTGATGAAGTCGGGGTGGCGGGGCAGCTCGCGCGCGACCAGGGCGCGGGCCTCCTCCGGGCTGGTCACCTTGATGATCGGCGGATCGTCGAGGGCGAGCGGCGGGCGATCGATGAGTGACACCAGCGGACCGGCCACCTCCACCCGCGGCGCGGCGGCGGTGCGGCGCGCCTGATCGCGCATGTCGAAGTTCCACATCGGGCCGCCGCAGTCGAGCACGCTGGTCACGCCGGAGGCGAGCCACACCTTGAACGTGGCCGGCAGGCGCGCCTTGTTGCGGGCGACCTCGTCGGCGTAGGGGACCGCGCTGGTGAAGTCGGCGGCGTCGGGCCGGGTGAACGGGTTGCCCGACTGGAAGAAGTGGACGTGCGAGTCGATGAGGCCGGGGATGAGCCAGCGCCCGCGCCCGTCGATCACCCGGGCGCCAGCCGGCGGCGGGGTGGACGCGGCCGGGCCGACCGCGGTGATGCGGTCGCCCTGCACCAGCACGGTCCGATCGCGCTCCTGGGCGGCGGCGCCGTCTCGGCCGGGATGGATCACGGTGACGCCGACGATGGCGATCGAGGAGCTCGACCCGGCCGCGGACGGGCCGGCCGGACCAGGTGCTCGCTCGCCACCGCAGCCGGCGGCGACGAGGAGGGCGAGCGAGCCGACGAGAGCGCGCGCGGCGCGAGGCTTCGACATGGCCGCGACTATAGGACGTCCCGCTGCGACCGGCTGGACGTGTAGGACAGGGAGAACCGGGCGAGCACACTGTCCCACCGAAATCACGAAGGAGACGAAAAACTGTCCTGACCACGCGAGCCAGGATCCTAGGATGCGCGTCGATGCGAAACGCCCTGCGCGGCCCAGCCGTCGTTCTCTCCCTCGGTTTCCTCATCGCATGCGCCGACGCGACCGGCGAATCGGACACCGGCAAGAGCAGCGCCGAGGTGGCGCGCCAGCCGCTGCCGATCGTGCTCCTCCACGGCGCGGCCGGCTTCGATCAGATAGGGCCGCTCGAGTACTACTTCGACGTCGCCGACACGCTCGAGGACGACGGTCAGGTCGTGTTCACCACCGAGGTGGATCCGCTCCAGACCATCGACGTGCGCGCCGAGGAGCTGGCGGAGCAGATCGACGAGATCCTCGCCGCCACCGGCGCGCCGCGCGTCCACCTCATCGCCCACTCGCAGGGCGGGCTCGACGCGCGCTTCCTCATCTCGTCGCTCGGCTACGGCGACCGGGTCGCGTCGCTGACCACGATCGCGACGCCGCACCAGGGCTCGCGGGTGGCCGACGTCGGGCTCGGCCTGGTGCCCGGGCCGGCCGAGGAGGTGATTGGCTTCCTCATCGACCTCCTGGTCGGCGGCGTGGTCGGAAGCGAGCAGGACGTGATCGCCCAGCTCTATCAGCTGACCGAGGAGTACGCGGTCGGGACGTTCAACCCGGAGAACCCGGACGACCCGCAGGTCGCCTACTACTCGGTGGGCGGGGTCACCCAGACCAACCCGTTCGCCAACCCGTTCACCAAGGACGTGTGCGATCCGCTGCTCCTGGTCGGGTACTTCATCCTGGCGCCGACCGGCGCCAACGACGGGCTGGTGACGGTGACCAGCGCGCGGCACGGCACCTACCTCGGCTCGGTGCCGGCCGACCACCTGGACGAGGTCGGCCAGCTCTTCGGCACCACCGCGCTCGGGTTCAACCACCGCTCGTTCTATCGCAAGCTGGCCCGGTTCCTGACCGATCCGGGCGCGCCGGCGCCGATCTGATCAGGGGACCGTCATCCGCTCGAAGTGCTTCGGGATGACGACCCGGGTGGCGGGCGAGCAGCGCGCCACCTCGGCGACGAACGCGCGCAGATCGTCGTCGGGGGGCGCGTCCACCGGCGCGCCGTGCCAGTCGTCGAAGTGGTTGGTGTAGACCAGCGGCGGGTTGCCGAGCGCGCGCATGAGCCGGCAGGTGTAGTCGTGGATCTCCTGGCGCAGGCCGGTCGCGACGATGGCGATGTCCGGGCGCAGCCCCTCGATCTCTCGCTCGATGAAGTTGGCGGTGGAGAGCACGAACACCTGGTGGCCGGCGACCCGGACCAGGTAGGCGTACGCGCCCCCGTCGGTGTAGTCGGCGAAGCGCATCGGCAGGTGGACGCCGGCCGGGATCTCGACGCCGGCGGCGACGTGCTTGCCGCCGAGCGCGGAGTGGAGCGAGCGCATGACGCGCACCGAGTAGCCGGCGGCAAAGGCGTAGTCCTCGCCGCCCTGGACCGGGATGATTCGGTCGTCGGCGAGGCCGCTGGCCCGGGCCACCCGGGCGGTGCTGACGCTGCCCATGATCTGGGCGCCGGTCCGCCGGGCCACCGCGGGCGCGTCGAGCAGGTGATCGACGTGGGAGTGTCCGATCACGATGAGATCGGCTCGTGCGGGCGCCCGGGCGGCGATCGCCGCCGCGTCGGGGACCATCACGCCGTCCACGTCCGGACGCGAGAAGTACGGGTCGGCCAGGATGGTGATGGCGCCGGCGTCGATCTGCCAGCCGGCCACGCCCAGGTACGTGAGCGCGATCGGCGAGCGCCGCGGCGAGTCTGGCGCGGCGACCGGAGCGGCGGGCGCGGCCGCGGGAGCCGATGGCGGGGTCGAGCGCGCGCATGCAGCCGCGAGCAGTCCGACGAGCGTGAGGCGAGTCATGTGGGGCCGCAACGCGCGACAGCGGCCGCGTATTCCGCGAATGCGGTGGATCATGCGACCGGGACCCGCCAGATCGGGAACCGATCGCCGGCCTGCGGCGCCGGGACCAGGCCGTTCTCGATCGCGCCGTCGTCGCTCTCCGGCTCGCACAGGTAGACCGCGACCGCGCCGAGCGGATGGTCGGTGCGGATCAGGCGGGCGCCGGCGGGGAGCGCGCGGACCTCCCGGCGCCACTCGACCTCGAGATCGCCGACCTCGGCGGCCTCGAGGATCTTGCGCCCGCCCTCGCGGCCGAACCCGGTCACGGTCGCGACCTCGACCTCTCGCTCACCGTCGGCGGCCTCGCTGGCGAGGCCGTGTCCGGCCAGGTGGGCGGCGACCGCGGCCGGGACGACGTAGGCGGCCGGGCGATCGACCACCGTGGTGCCGACGAAGCGGGCGAAGTGGCGGATCCGCACGGTCGACGGCGCGCCATCCAGGGTGCGCGGCGTGCGGGTGGCGATCTCGATCGGCTGGTCGAACGCGTCGAGCCGGTAGCGCACCGCGATCCGCTCGCGCGGGGTGCGGCTGGCGGCGACCACCTCGACGACGTCGCCGGGGTGCGCGGCCACGTAGGTCAGCGCCTCGAGCAGGGTGGCGTATGTGGTCCGCACCCGCTCGGGGAAGGCCAGGTACGAGTAGCACTCGAGCAGGAGATCGAGCCGGCCGGTGAGGCCGCGGTAGTTGCCGCCGAACCGCGGGTGATGGGGATAGGTCATCCAGCCCTCGCTGACCGGCGCGGCCGGATCGGCCTCGCGGCGGGCGTCGAGCGAGCGCTCGTCCTCGACGAAGTTGCCGTACCAGCCGGCCAGCAGCTGATGGTTGTCCTCGATGGCCCGCGTGACCGCCGGCATCATCCGCTCGCGCATGAACGCGATCGGCTCGGGCCGGCCGCTGTCGACCGTGTGGGGGACGTCGCAGGTCATCGCGAACCGATGGACCGAGCCGTTGGTCGCGTGCGTGTCGATGGTGAGGTCGGGCTCCCAGACCTGCATCACCTTCGACTGCAGCAGGCGCATCTCGGCCGCGGCGTGGCGCATGTAGTCGCGGTTGAGGTTGATGCCGGACGCGTTGACCCGGGTCCCGACCAGGGCCGGGCCGATCTGGCCCTGCAGGGTCGGCAGGCGGAGCGCGCGGTTGGCCGGATCGACGGCGTCGTTGCCGTCCGGGTTGAACAGCGGCACCACGACCAGGGTCAGGTTGGCGACCAGGTCGGCGTGGGCGCCGTCGAGGATATCGCCGAGGAGCATGAGGCTGGCCTCCTTGCCCTCGACCTCGCCGGCGTGGATCCCGTTGATGATGAGGACGACCGGCAGGCCGCGCGCGCGCGCCTCCGCCGGCGTGGTCACCCGGTGCGCCGACAACACCACCAGCGGCATGGCGCGGCCACCGGGGCTGGTGCCGAACGAGGTGAGGTGGAGCCGCGGGTCGTTGCGGGCCTCCAGGGCGGCCAGGAAGGCCATCACGTCGGCGTGGAGCGAGGTCTCGGCGTAGGAGGTGGCCTCGGCGCGGGTCTGCGGGCGCATCCGGTCGTCTGTATCACGAGCCGGCCTGGTCGATCGCCGCGGCGAGCTCGTCCATGGCGGCGCGCGCGCTGGCCGCGTCGACCGCGCCGAAGCCGAGGACCAGCGCGGCGCGCGGGCGCGGGTCGGCGTGAAACAGCGACAGCGGGGCCGCCTCGACCCCGCGCCGGGCCGCCGCGGCCGCCACCGCCGCCCCGTCCACCCCGGCCGGCAGATCGGCGATGAGGTGAAGCCCGGAGCTGGACGGGCGCACGCGCATCCGATCGCCAGCGGCGAGCGCGGCGGCCAGGACCGCCTCGCGCCGCGCGCGGTAGAGGACTCGCATGCGGCGCAGGTGGCGGGCGAAGTGACCCTCGGCGATGAAGTCGGCCAGGGCGACCTGGAACAGCCACGGCAGCTGGTCCTCGAGCACCGCCTGGGCCGCGCGCAGCCGCTCGACCATCCCGACCGGCGCGATGAGGTAGCCGAGCCGGATGGCCGGGAACATGGTGCGGCTGAACGAGCCGGTGTAGAGCACGCGGTCCGGGTCGAGCGCGGCCAGCGGGGCGAGCTGGGCCCCCTCGTGGCGGAACTCCGCGTCGTAGTCGTCCTCGACCACGCACGCGCCGGCCCGCTCGGCCCAGGCCAGGAGCTCGCGCCGGCGCGAGTCGCTCATGGTCACGCCGAGCGGGAACTGGCACGACGGGGTGACGAACACCAGCCGCGCGCGCGGCGCGGCCGCCTCGCCGGCGGCGACGATCATGCCCTGGTCGTCGACCGGCACCGAGGTGATGCGCGCGCCGGACGCGCCGAGCACGTTGCGCGCGCCCGGGTAGCCCGGGTCCTCCATCCAGGCCTCCTCGCCCGGGTCGAGCACCGCGGTCACCGCGAACTCGAGGGCGCGCTGGCCGCCGGCGAACAGCAGCACCTGCTCGGTCCGCACGCGCATGCCGCGGGCCGACGAGACCAGCTCGGCGATGGCGGCGCACAGCTCGGGCGAGGGCTCGCCGTAGTCGAGCTGCGCGATGGTGACCCGGGCGGCGCGGCGGGCCAGGATGCGGCTCCACTCGCGCACCGGGAAGGCGTCGAGCGCCGGCCGCCCGACCCGGAAGGCGCGCGGGCGCCGATCGTGGCTGTGCAGCGCGGTGGCCGCGCGGGCCAGCTCGTCGCCGCGGCGAGACAGGGTGAGCGGCGAGGTCGCGGTCGGGGCGGCGGGGGCGGCCGGCGACGGACGACGGCCCTCCGGCCGGGTCGCCTCGGCCGCGTCGGCAGCCACGAAGGTGCCGGAGCGCTCGCGCGCGACCAGGTAGCCCTCCTCGACCAGCTGGAGGAGCGCGGCGACCGCGGTGGTGCGCGAGACGTCGAGCTCCGCGGCCAGCGCGCGGGTCGACGGCAGCCGGGTGCCGGGGCCGAGCGCGCCGGACGAGACCAGCTGGCGCAGCCCGGCGCAGATCTGCTCCTGCAGACTCTCGGCCGAGCCGCGGTCGAGCGGCACGAACAGCGAGCCGACCGCACCCGCGCGTCTGACCCTGGGGCTCGCGATGGGCACAGCGTATCAGCTGCCGGCCGCGCGACGGCCCTCCGCCCCGCATGACCACGCGCGCGCGGGCCCGAGTATGCTCGCGCGATGCTCACCCGGCGCCACTTCCTGGTCGGCGGCCTCGGCGCGGTCGCCGCGTGCGGGACGACCGGCCGCGGCCGCGCGCGCGGCCCGAGCCCGGCGCCGCACCCGGTCCTCGGCGTGCAGTCCGGCGACGCGACCGCCGACGCCGCGGCGATCTGGTGCCGGGCCAGCCGCCCCGGCCGCCTGGTCGTCGAGTGGACCACCGGCGACAGCTTCGCCGCGGCGCGCCGGGTCGACGGCGCGCTGGCCGATCCCGCGGCCGACCTGTGCGCGGTGGCCGATCTGGTCGGCTTGCCGGCCGGGGCGCGGGTCCGCTACCGCTGCTACTTCCGCGGGCCATCCGGCGCGGCCGGCGAGGCGGTCGAGGGCTCGCTGGCGACCGCGCCGCGCGAGCGCGTCACCACCGGCCTGATCTGGTCGGGCGACGTGTGCGGCCAGGGCTGGGGCCACCACCCGGACCAGGGCGGCTACCGCATCTTCGACGCGATGGCGCGGCTCCAGCCGGAGCTGTTCGTCTGCTCGGGCGACCTCATCTACGCCGACGATCCGCTGGTGCCCGAGGTGCGCCTGCCCGACGGGAAGGTGTGGCGCAACCAGGTGGTGCCGGCCAAGGCGCGCCCAGCCGAGACGCTGGCCGACTTCCGCGGCAACTTCGCCTACAACCTCGAGGAAGCGGCCTTTCGCCGCTTCGCCGCGGCCACGCCGATCGCCGCGCAGTGGGACGACCACGAGGTGCGCAACAACTGGTTCGCGGGCGGATCCACCGCCGGCGATCCGCGCTACCGGTCGGTGCGGGCCGAGGCGGACCTGGCCGGGCTGGCCCGCCGCGCGATGTTCGAGTACGTGCCGTTCGGGGCCGGCGTGCGGGCCGGGCGCCGCTTCCACCGCCGCATCGCGCGCGGCCCGCTGCTCGACGTCTTCCTGCTCGACGGGCGCAGCTACCGCTCGCCCAACGGGCCGGATACCGAGCGCGCGCCCGGCCCGACCACCGCGCTTCTCGGCGACGCGCAGCTCGACTGGCTCGAGGGCGAGCTCACCGCCTCGCGCGCGCTGTGGAAGGTGATCGCGTGTGACCTGCCGATCGGGCTGGTGGTGCCGGACGAGCGCGCGATCGAGGCGTTCGCCCAGGGTGACCCCGGTCCTGCCGCCGGGCGCGAGCTGGAGATCGCGCGCCTGCTCCGCACCGTGCACGAGCGCCGGATCGCCAACATCCTCTTCGTCACCGCCGACGTCCACTACGCCGCCGCTCACATCTATCGGC
Organism: Kofleriaceae bacterium; assembly: GCA_035489015.1. GTDB lineage: Bacteria > Myxococcota_A > Polyangia > Haliangiales > Haliangiaceae > DATFRY01. The sequence goes on from DATHKR010000026.1 coordinate 10,241, forward strand.
CGGAGGCGGCCCGGTTCGGCCCGTTCACGCCGTTCCACGAGCTGGTGGCGGGGCCGCTCCACGCCGGCGGGTTCGGCCCCAATCCGCTCGACCCGACCTTCGGCCCCAGCGTCCTCTTCCAGCGCGCGCCGCCGGTGCAGAACCCGCCGCCCTCGGACGGCTATCTCTCGTTCGGGCGCCTGCAGATCGGCGGCACCGACGGGGTGATGGAGGCGAGCTGGCACGGCGGCGACGGCGAGCTGCTCCACCGGCTGCAGATCCCGCCCGCCTGAGCGCCGGGCTCCGCATCCGCGTCGATCGGCGCTGGACCGGTCGGCGCGGCGAGCTGTGGCTCTAGGTCGATCGCGCCGGCCGGGCTATCCGGGGGCATGATCACCGGCATGAGCACGGACAGCGACGGACGCAGGGACTTCGACTTCCACATGAGGCGGGGCCGGATCCGCAACCGGCGCCTGGCCCGCCGGCTCGAGGGCTGCACCGAGTGGCTGGAGTTCGAAGCCCTCCAGGACGCGCACCTCATCCTGGGCGGCCTGGGCAACATCGACAGCTTCACCGCGCCCGACTTCCCGGGCGGGCCAGTCATCGGCATGACGCTGCGCCTGTTCGACCCGCGCACCCGCCTGTGGTCGATCTACTGGGCCGACGATCGATCCGTGGAGCTGCAGCCGCCGATGGTCGGCCGGTTCGAGAACGGCCGCGGCCTGTTCCACGGCGACGAGACGTTCGCGGGCAAGCCGATCAAGGTCCGCTTCCTCTGGAGCGACCTCCCGCCGGACGCGGCCCGCTGGGAGCAGGCGTTCTCCACCGACGGCGGCGCGACCTGGGAGGTCAACTGGGTGATGGAGTTTTCCTACGACCGCGGCTGAGCGCCGGCGCCGCGATATATAGTCGCGCGATGCGCGCGGTCGTCGCAGGCGGGGGCATCTTCGGCGTCACCACGGCGATCGAGCTCGGCCGGCGCGGCCACGACGTGACGCTGGTCGACCCGGGTCCCCTGCCCCACCCGCTCGCCGAATCGACCGACATCAGCAAGGTGGTGCGGCTCGACTACGGCGCCGACGAGGCGTACACGGCGCTGGCCGAGCGCGCGCTCGACGGCTGGCGGCGGTGGAACCGGGGCTGGACCGCCCCGCTGTTCCACGAGACCGGGGTCGCCTTCCTGACCCGGGGGCCGATGGAGCCGGGCGGGTTCGAGCACGACAGCCTCGCGCTCCTGGCCGCTCGCGGCCACTCGTGCACGCGAGTCGACGCCGGCGAGATCGCGCGTCGGTTTCCCGCCTTTCGCCCGGGCGCGTTCACCGACGGCTACGTCAACCCGCAGGGCGGCTGGGTCGAGTCCGGCGCGGTGGTCGCGCAGCTGGTCGACCAGGCGCAGGCGGCCGGGATCGCGGTGGCCGGCGGGTGCGCGGCGCGCGCGATCGAGGAGCGCGGCGGGCGCGCGGCCGGGCTGGTCCTCGACGACGGCTCGGTGGTGCCGGGTGAGCTGGTCGTGATCGCGTCGGGGGCGTGGGCGGCCCTCGTCTGCCCGGCGCTGGCCGGCGCGCTGCGCCCGTCGGGCCAGCCGGTCTTTCACCTGCGCCCGGCCGACCCGGCCCGGTACGCGTCGGATCGCTTCCCGGTCTTCTGCGCCGACATCGCGCGCACCGGCTACTACGGCTTTCCGGCCACGCGCGACGGGCTGGTCAAGGTCGCCAACCACGGGCCCGGCGTGGCGGTCGACATGAACCGCGCCGAGCGCGTGGTGCCGGCGGCCGACGAGGCCGCGCTGCGCGGCTTCCTCGGCGACGCCCTGCCCGACCTGGCCGGCGCGCCGATCGCCGGGCGGCGGTTGTGCGTGTACGGCGACACCGCCGACGGCCACTTCTGGATCGCGCGCGACCCGGACCGCCCCGGCGTCGTGGTCGCGACCGGCGGCTCCGGCCACGCCTTCAAGTTCGGCCCGGTGCTCGGCGAGCTGGTCGCCGACGCGGCGGAAGGCGCCCTGCCCGCCCCGCTCGCCCACCGCTTCCGCTGGCGGGCCGACCTCGCCGACGCGCGCGGCGAGGAGGCGGCCCGGTTCCGCGGATCGCCGCCGACGATCGGCGAGTGATCGCCGGTCACTCCTCGGGGAGCACCGCGGCGGTGGCGCGCAGCGCGAGGCGGCGGAGCGAGCGCGCGCCCGAGCGCATCCACCCGCCGACCCGGGTCGGCGTGGCCGGCTCGAGCTCGACCGCGTCGCCGACCCGCACCGCGCCCGCCTGCTCGACCCGCGCGTACACGCCGGCGCAGCGCCGGGTGTGATCGACCAGGGCCTTCAGCACCGACGGGTCCGCGCCCAGCCCCGGCTGCTCGCGCGTGACCATCGAGCAGCGCACGGTCGGGATCTCGACCCGGCCGACCAGGTCGCCTGCCCGGAGCGCGCCGCCGCACCAGCCGTTCTCGACGAAGCCGGTCTCCTCGCTGTCGACGAGCAGGTTGGGCCGGAAGCGGAGCGGCGCGATGTCGGCGGCGGGGGCGAGCCGGCCGAGCTCGGCCAGGCTGGCGCTGGTGAGGACATGCAGCGCGTAGGCATCGAGGTAGGTGCCGGGCGGGGTCGCGTAGCGGGCCAGCTCGACCAGCATCGCGGTCGGGAACATCGAGAAGTCCGGCATCGGATCGTCGGGCCCAAGCCCGAACTGCAGGCGCATGTCGGCCGCGGTGGCGCGCGGGCCGCGGTAGTGGGCGCGCTGGTCGGCCGGCCGGCGCGGGCACAGCGTCACTCGCCGGCCGAGGAACGCGGACAGCCGCGCGCTCGCGTCCGGCTGGTCGCTGACCAGCTCGGCGCCGTCGGGCAGCGTGATCGCGACCGGCGGAACTCGATCGTCCACCGCGTCGGCGGTCGGCTCGGCCAGGAATCGAGCCGAGCATGCCATCAGCGAGGGCAGCCGCTTGCCGCCGGTGATGTGGCCGCGTTCCTCGTCGCGCACCGCCCACAGCCGGTCGCCGACCACGCCCAGCTCGCCCACCTCGGCCCGCTCGAGCCGCTCGCCGGCCATCGACTTGACCGGGAACCGCCAAAGCTGCGCGATCTGTCCGACTCGAGGCATCGCGCGAGGTTGTCATTGCCGAAAGGCGGCCGCAAGCGGCCGCCGGCGCGAGGGCCGGGCGATCGATCCTATCGATCCGGGGAATCGGCTCGATCGTCCGACCAGTCGGCCCATACCGGCGCCAGCCGCTCGCGCAGGCGCCGCCGCGCCCGGGCCAGCCGGGCGCGCAGAGCCTCGGGGCTGATCTCGAGGGCGCGCGCCACCTCCGGTCCGGACCAGCCGTCGACCTGAGTCAGCAGCACCACCGCGCGATCGGCCGGCGCCAGCTCGACCAGCGCCGCGACCAGCGCGTCGGCCAGCTCGGCGTGCGCCGCGGCGTCGTCCGGCCCGATCGCCCCGGAGGCGGCCAGCTGCTCGTCCAGCGGGCCGTTCCACGCCGCCTGGTTCTTGCGCCCGCGCCGGCGCGTGCGGCACGCGTTGGCCACCATCCGCACCAGCCAGCCCTCGACCGAGCCGTCGGCGCGGAAGTCGTCCAGGTGCTGGCCGGCGGCCAGGAGCGCGTCCTGCACCGCGTCGCGCGCGCTCTCGCCGTCGCCGCACACCCGCCGGCCCACCTCCAGGAGGTGGCGACCGTAGCAGCGGGTGATCCGATCG